>SVKL01000004.1 GCA_015068495.1 Oscillospiraceae bacterium
AGACTATACTGGGATATTCCCTTTCTTTGCATTGTTTCCCACATTGGGCTATAATCCAGCACAGTCTTCACCACCCTTTCCTAATAATTATTATAGGCAAAAATAGTGAAATACAGTATTGTGGAGTTGTTCACAATGTGGTATATTTAGTTTAATCTTACATCAAGGAGAATATCTTTATGAAAAGGTACTTAGAGGATCTGTGTAATGCGGTGGATATTGATAAGGTGACAGACTTGGATTTGCTGGCTTTGTCTGAGCAATGCGCCATACTGGAAGAGCAGGTATATGCTATGTTAGACCGGCTTTCCTATGGGGATCAGGCGCTTTTGCAGGACTACATCACCACTCGAAACGATTTGGAATGTGAAGCCCTTAACGCTGCCTTGCGCTGGGGTATGCAACACCCTAAATAACAATCGTAGGGGAGGCGTTTCGCCTCCCTCGGGACGGGAAACCCGTCCCCTACAAAACCGTGGTGGCTGCTTGTTGGGCGGGGCCTTGGTCCCGCCGCGTCCTTTTGCTTTCGTTTCCGGCGGGAGTAAACCCCCGCCCTACAGAAAACCCCGCTCCTCTTTCCGAGAAGCGGGGTTTTTGGTTTAACGCTTAGCCCTTGATGGCAGCCTGGGCGGCAGCCAGACGGGCAATGGGAACACGGAAGGGGCTGCAGGACACGTAGTCCAGACCAACCTTGTGGCAGAACTCAACAGAGTTGGGGTCGCCGCCGTGCTCACCGCAGATACCGTAGTGCAGCTTGTTGCCGGTAGCCTTAGCCTTGGCAACAGCCATCTCCATCAGCATACCAACACCGGTCTGATCCAGCTTTGCAAAGGGATCGTTCTCGTAGATCTTGGTGTCGTAGTAAGCGTTCAGGAACTTGCCGGCATCGTCACGGGAGAAGCCGAAGGTCATCTGCGTCAGGTCGTTAGTACCGAAGCAGAAGAACTGAGCTTCCTTGGCAATCTCGTCAGCGGTCAGGCAGGCACGGGGAATCTCGATCATAGTACCAACCTCGTACTTCAGCTCCACGCCGGCAGCGGCGATTTCAGCGTCAGCGGTCTTCACCACAACGTCCTTAACGAACTTCAGTTCCTTTACGTCGCCAACCAGAGGAATCATAATCTCGGGAACGTTATTCCACTCGGGGTGATTCTTCTTAGTGGTAATGGCAGCGCGGATAACAGCCTTGGTCTGCATTGCAGCGATTTCGGGGTAGGTAACAGACAGACGGCAGCCACGGTGACCCATCATGGGGTTGAACTCGTGCAGGGATGCAATGATATCCTTAATCTGCTGAACGGTCTTGCCCTTGGTGGCAGCCAGCGCAGCAATGTCTTCCTCAGTGGTGGGAACAAACTCGTGCAGAGGGGGATCCAAGAAACGGATACATACAGGGTTGCCCTCCATAGCCTCGTACAGGCCCTCGAAGTCAGCCTGCTGCATAGGCAGAATCTTAGCAAGTGCAGCCTCACGCTCCTCGGCAGTGTCGGAGCAGATCATCTCACGGAAGGGTCCGATACGGCCATCCTCGAAGAACATATGCTCGGTACGGCACAGGCCGATGCCTTCTGCGCCCAGCTCGCGAGCCTTCTTGGCATCACGGGGGGAGTCAGCGTTGGTACGAACCTTCAAGGTGCGGTACTTGTCAGCCCAAGCCATAATGCGGCCGAACTCACCGGCAATCTCAGCGTCCTTGGTCTCAATCAGGCCGGCGTAGATGTTACCGGTAGAGCCATCCAAGCTCAGCTCGTCACCCTCGTGGAAGGTCTTGCCGCCCAAGGTGAACACCTTGTTCTCCTCGTCCATATTGATTTCGGTGCAGCCGGAAACACAGCAGGTACCCATACCGCGGGCAACAACCGCTGCGTGGGAGGTCATACCGCCACGGACGGTCAGAATGCCCTGTGCGGCCATCATACCCTCGATATCCTCGGGGGAAGTTTCCAAACGAACCAGAACAACCTTCTCGCCGCGGGCAGCCCATTCCTTAGCGTCCTCAGCGGTGAACACGATCTTACCGGCAGCTGCGCCGGGGGAAGCAGGCAGAGCCTTACCCACGGGGGTAGCAGCCTTCAGAGCCTTGGTGTCGAACTGGGGATGCAGCAGGGTGTCCAGATTACGGGGATCGATCATAGCAACAGCCTTCTTCTCGTCGATCATACCCTCGTCAACCAAATCGCAGGCGATCTTCAGCGCAGCGGGAGCGGTACGCTTACCGTTACGGGTCTGCAGCATATACAGCTTGCCGTTTTCCACGGTGAACTCCATATCCTGCATATCGCGGTAGTGGTCTTCCAAAATTGCGCAGACCTTCTGGAACTGAGCAAATGCCTCGGGGAACTTGTCAGCCATCTCGGAGATGGGCATAGGTGTACGGACACCTGCAACCACGTCTTCGCCCTGTGCGTTGGTCAGGAACTCGCCCATCAGACCCTTAGCGCCGGTGGCGGGGTCACGGGTAAATGCAACGCCGGTGCCGCAGTCGTCGCCCATATTACCAAAGGCCATAGACTGGACGTTAACGGCAGTACCCCAAGAGTAGGGAATGTCGTTCTCACGGCGGTAAACGTTAGCACGGGGGTTGTCCCAAGAACGGAACACAGCCTTAACTGCGCCCATCAGCTGCTCAACAGGATCGGAGGGGAAGTCGCTGCCGATCTTAGCCTTGTACTCGGCCTTGAACTGATTTGCCAGCTCCTTCAGGTCGTCAGCGGTCAGCTCAACGTCCTGAGTAACACCCTTCTTTTCTTTCATTTCGTCGATGAGCACCTCAAAGTACTTCTTACCGACTTCCATAACCACGTCGGAGTACATCTGAATGAAACGGCGGTAGCAGTCGTATGCCCAACGGGGGTTGCCGGACTTGGTAGCCAGCACCTCAACAACCTCTTCGTTCAGACCCAGATTCAAAATGGTGTCCATCATACCGGGCATAGAAGCACGGGCGCCGGAACGGACGGAGACCAGCAGAGGATTCTCCTTATCACCGAACTTCTTACCGGTGATTTCTTCCAGCTTCTTTACGTACTCCATAATTTCAGCCTGAATGCTGTCGTTAATTTTACGGCCGTCCTCATAATACTGGGTACAAGCCTCGGTAGAAATTGTAAAGCCCTGAGGAACAGGCAGACCGATATTGGTCATTTCCGCCAGGTTAGCGCCCTTACCACCCAACAGCTCCCGCATAGAGCCATTGCCTTCGGTAAACAGATAAACATACTTGTGAGACATCGAATTTCTCCTTTCATTTGTAGGCAATGCCATTGCCTTTTTCTTCATTTTTTGCAGATTTTCTATTTATGCCGAGATAGTATAGCACAATATTTATAAAAAGTAAACCTTTTTCAGCGAAAAATGCAAATTTTTCCCTTTTTTGTGCAACAATAAAAAAATCTGCCCTCAGCGGGCAGATTTTTTCTCAGTATTCTCTTACCACGGCTTTTACAAGGCCAATCAGTTCTGCCTCTGCGCCGTCAATGGGGCTGTAGGCATCATTCTCCGGCATCAGCCAGATTTCTCCGTTGCGCCGGCGCAGCCGCTTGACCGTAGCCTCGTCGCCGATTCTGGCAACCACAATCTGTCCGTCATCTGCGCTCTGCTGGGGACGCACAACCACCATATCCCCCTCTAAAATGCCTGCGTTTATCATACTGTCGCCCCGCACCCGGAGAGCAAAGCACTGGGGGTCACCGTCCCACGAAATGGTCCCCTCCTGATTCTCCAATGCCAAAATCGGCATACCTGCCGTTACCACACCCACCACGGGAATTTGGCCGGGGCGTTGGGCAGTGACAATGGCACGTTTCCGTCCCTTTGCGCCGGGGGAGAGCAAAAGTCCCTTCTCCTGCAGCTGCTGCAAATGATAGCTGACGGAAGCAGTGGAACGAAGCCCCACAGCCGCGCCAATCTCCCGCACCGAGGGAGCAAAGCCGTTTTCCTGCACAAATTGATTCACAAAGTCCAAAATCAGTTGCGCCTTATTGCTGGTTCTGGGCATAACCGTTCCTCCTTTTCGTCTTTTCTTTATTCTAGCACATATGTCCGAAAAAGAGAAGTAAAATTTTTGCTTTTTGCCGGCAATTTTTACGAAATTTCGCAGGCGCTGCGCAATATACTGATTATGAATAAGAAAAAAGGAAGGGATAGTATGGACACCTACGACAAGGCAAAGGCTGCCCGTGTCTGGCAACGGGTGCAGGGAGCGGTGGCTACAAACCCCACGCAGGGGTTACCGGGCTTAATTGCGGAGGAATGGACTGACGCAGCAATTTATCTGGCGCTTTCCCGGCGGGTACCGGGCAACGGAGGCATGATTCTGAAGAAAATAGGGCAGGAAGAGCAGGCGCATATGGCCTGTTTGAAGGGGATTTACACCCTGCAGGGCACCGGCCGTCCGGACATTCCCTCTCCCCCACCTGTGGAAAGAGCCCCCGTGGGCGTTATGCTGCGCCGCTGTTATGGGCGGGAGATGCGATGTCTTGCCCAGTATGAGGCCAGAGCAAACGACCCGGAATACGGGCAGATTTTTGCCCGTATGGCCCAGCAGGAGCGGGAGCATTGTCGGCAGATTTTAGAGCTGCTGGGCAGCTTGCCACAGGATAAATGATTGTGTAGGGACCGGCGTCCCCGACGGTCCAAATTTCCTGCAAAATATGCAAAAAACCGCCCCGATTGGGGCGGTTTTCTTTTGGACTGTCCGGAGGCCAGTCCCTACTTTTTCATTAGTCGTCGTTCTTAGCCTCGTCGATAATCTTCTGCTGGCTTGCCTTGGGCACTTCCTCGTACCGGACAAATTCCAGAGTGAAGCTGCCGCGAGCCTGTGTCATAGCACGCAGGTCAATGGCGTAGTTGCCCATCTCAGCCATAGGCACTTCGGCCTCAACCACGGTGTTGCCGTCAGCATCCGGATTCATACCCAAAGGACGGCCGCGGCGCTTAGACAAATCGCCCATTACATCGCCCACGTAGGACTCGGGAACGGTAACTGCCAATGCGCCAACCGGCTCCAGCAGAGTGGGCATTGCGTTGGGCATAGCTTCCTTGAATGCCAAGATAGCTGCCAGCTTAAATGCCATTTCGTTAGAGTCAACGGGGTGGTAAGAGCCATCATACAGAACAGCCTTCAGGCCAACCATCGGGTAGCCTGCCAAGGGGCCCTTCTGAACAGCTTCCTGCACGCCCTTTTCAACAGCGGGGTTGAAGTTCTTGGGAACAGCGCCGCCAACCACTTCTACGTCGAAAATCAGATCGTCGGTCTCGTCCTGAGGAGAGAAACGAATCCAAACATCACCGAACTGACCGGAGCCGCCGGTCTGCTTCTTATGACGGCCGTGGGCTTCCACGGTCTTCTTAATCTTCTCACGGAAAGCAACCTTTGCGGGGCTTAGCTCTGCATCCACACCGAAACGGCTCTTCAGCTTGGAAACCAACACATCCAGATGCTGGTCGCCGGCGCCGGACAGCACCATCTGACGGGTCTCCGCGTTATTGACGATGGTGAAGGAGGGATCTTCCTCGTTCAGTCTTGCCAAGCCTGCAGCAACCTTTTCTTCCTGACCCTTGGTCTTGGGGCTGATGGCCTGAGAATAGCAGGGCTTTGCGTAAGGAATCTGCTTCAAGGAAACCACCTTACGGGGGTCACACAGGGTATCGCCGGTCTTTACCTTGTCCATCTTGCCGATGGCGCCGATATCGCCGCAGGACAGCACCTTGACTTCGGATGCCTTCTTGCCGCACATAGCATAGAGTCTGCCCAGCTTTTCGGTCTCGCCGGTACGGGCATTGACCAAGCTGGTATCGGAGGTAATCTCGCCGGAGAGAACCTTTACGTAGGAGTACTTGCCGTACTGGTCGGAAACTGTCTTGAATACGAAAGCGGAGGGCACGCCGCCGGGAGAAACAACGAATTCCTCGGTGGTGCCGTCAGCCAAGGTTGCCTTGTGATAGTTGCCCTCGATGGGGTTGGGGAACAGGTCGATAATCTGATCCATCAGCATCAGGCTGCCCAGACAATTCACGCCGGAGCCACACAGAACGGGGAACAGGGTTCTGTCCAACACGCCCTTGTGCATACCCTTGATCATTTCGGCGTAGGTAAAGTCCTCGCCGCCGAAGAACTTATCCATAAATTCTTCGCTGGTTTCTGCAACCGCTTCCTTCAGTGCATCGTTGAACTCGGTAATCACGTCTTCCTTACCGTCGGGAACAGCGATTTCCACACGCTTCAGGTTCTGCATCTCATAGGCACGCTTATTCAGCACATCGATAATGCCGGTAACCTTGCGCTTGTCATCCCAAATGGGAACCACCAGCGGAGCAATCCGGTTGCCGTACTTCTCACGCAGGGCATTGAAGGTGCCGTTGTAGTCGGAGTTGTCCTCATCCACCTTGGAGATGTAGATCATACAGGGCATATTCCGCTCTTGGCAGTACTTCCAAGCCTTCTCCATACCAACGGTAATGCCGTCCTTGGCAGCGCAGACAATGATTGCTGCGTCAGCAGCCCGCAGCGCTTCCATCGCAGCACCGGAGAAGTCGAAGCCGCCCGGGGTGTCCAGAATGTTCAGCTTGGTGTTCTTATAAACTAGAGGCACCAAAGAGGTAGAAATAGAAATATTACGGCGGATTTCCTCCGGATCGTAATCACAAACGGTGTTGCCGTCGGCATTTTTGCCCATACGGTCAATGGCACCGGTCATAAAAAGCAGACTTTCAGCCAGCGCGGTCTTACCGCTGCCACTGTGGCCGAGCAGGCAGATGTTACGAATTGCATTTGCTGTGTACATATGTTCATTCTCCTTTCTTGGAAAGCGGCGCTTACCGCCGCAACACATACATTATACACGAAAGATTATTTGATTTCAATGGTTTTTTTGGTATTTTTGCAAAGAGCCTCTCGCCCTATTCAAAATAAACGAAAATAAGCGCCGCTTTCCGTTCATATTGCATAAAAAGCAAAGCTGTCCCCCCCCCTTTTTACTTGCCTGCACAGCCCTCCGGCTGCCCCGCCGCCGGCAGAAAATTTTCCTGTTAATTTTTCTTAAAAAACTTGTAAACAGGGTAGAAGTAAGGAATGTTTTGTGGTATAATGTTTGCAAGTATACCATTTGGAGAGAGAAATTATGTTGGAACTTTTGGCGCCGGCAGGGTCTATGGAGGCTCTGCGGGCAGCGGTACAAAACGGAGCCAATGCGGTGTATTTGGGCTGCGGGCAGTTTAACGCCCGGCAAAGCGCCAAGAATTTTACGCCGCAGTCCCTTGTGGAGGCTGTAAAATACTGTCACATTCGCGGTGTGGCTGTCCATCTGACCTTGAACACCTTGGTGTCCGACAAGGAGGCAGAGGAAGCTGCGGCGCTGATTCGTCATGCCGCTTCTGCCGGTGTGGATGCGTTTATTGTGCAGGATTTAGGCGTTATCCGCCTGTGCAAGGAGATCGCACCCCACATCCCCCTGCACGGCTCCACCCAAATGACCGTTCACTCCCTGCCCGGCGTGCAGTTCTGCGCAGGTATGGGCATTGACCGGGTGGTGCTCAGCCGGGAATTGAGCCGGGAGGAAATCCGCTATATTTGCGCCAATTCCCCCATTGAAATTGAAGTGTTCGGACACGGCGCGCTGTGTATGAGCTACTCCGGACAGTGCTATCTGTCCGCTGCCATCGGCGGCCGTTCCGGCAACCGGGGTCGCTGCGCGCAGCCCTGCCGGCAAAGCTACGGCTATAACCGCTGGGAAAACAAATACCCGCTGAGTCTGAAGGACAATTGCACGGTGCAATACGTGAAGGATTTAGAAGCTATGGGCGTTGCCTCCCTGAAGCTGGAGGGACGTATGAAGCGGCCGGAATATGTGGCCGCTGTGACACAGGTATACCGGCAGGCCATTGATTCCGGTAATGTGACCGGCCCTATGCTGGAGCAGCTTTCCACCGCCTTTAACCGGCAAGGCTTCACCGATTACTATTCCGGCAAGCTTGGCCCCGGGATGTTCGGCATCCGGGAAGACGCTACAGCCAGCGAGCGCTGGTACAAGGAAATGCGTCAAACCTACGAAGCGGCGGAAGCTCCCCTTGTTCCTGTGGAATTTCAAATGGTTGTCCATACAGGCCGGTCTGCTTTGAAGGTGATTGACGCCGACGGCCGCGCCTGCACCCTGGACGGGCCTGCCCCCGAGCCTGCCCGGACGATGGAGCTGAATCACGATGCGCTGGCATCCCGTCTGAGTAAAACCGGCGGCACACCCTATCTGTGTACCCGGGTCCGCTCGGACATTGCGCCGGGGCTGACCCTCTCTGCCGCCACCATCAACGCTATGCGGCGGGATGTGCTGAATATGCTCACTGCCCAGCGTGCCCGGCGGGAAAATCCGGCTTTGAGCCGGCCTGCCAAAGTCCCCCATTATAAGGGACTGCGTACGCCGCCGGAGCTGACCGTGCAAATAACCGCCAAGGAGCAAATTACCCCGAAGCTGATTGCTATGCACCCTGCTGTGCTGTATGTTCCTTTGCACATTCTCTGTCAAGATGCCGGCCTTTGCAAACGCCTGTCCGACCAGACCACCGTCTGCGCGGTACTGCCGCGGGTGGTGCACGACGGTGAGCTTAATAAGCTGAAAGAGAGTCTGCTGACCATCAAAGCCCAAGGGATTCAAGAGGTCCTCATTGGAAACGTGGGGTTACTTCTTCCTGTGCGGGAATGCGGTATGCGGGCACGGGGTGATTTCGGTCTGAACCTTTATAACTCCCGGGCTGTCAATTGCGCCAGAGATTTACTTTTGCGCTCTGCCTGCCTGAGCTTTGAAATGACATTGCCGCAAATTCGGGATGTGAGCAAAGCAGTGCCCTGTGAGCTTCTCATTTACGGGCGGCTTCCCCTTATGCTCACAGAAAACTGCCTGATTCACGGAAAACACGGCAGCTGCTCCTGCAATACTGCCAGTGCCAAGCTGACGGATAAAACCGGCGCAGAATTCCCCATTATGAAAGACGGAGATACCTGCCGAAGCGTTCTTCTTAACGGCAAAAAGCTTTACTGGCTGGACCGGCAGGAGGATTTGAGCCGTTTGGGTCTGTGGGCAACCAGACTGTACTTTACTACCGAAAACCCCAGCGAGGTAGACCGGGTTCTGGCCGCCTACCAAGCCCCCACTCCCTTTGACCCCGGCGCCTGCACCCGAGGGCTATATCTAAGAGGCGTGGAATAACCGTAGGGGCGACCATCGGTCGTCCGCTTGTAAGTTTTATTCTGTGATAACGGACGAGCAATGCTCGCCCCTACAAATCACGAAGCAATCAAGGAGTTACTATGCAACTGATTCTTGCTTCTCAATCCCCAAGACGAAAAGCGCTTATGGAGCTTTTCCATATTCCCTTTTCCATTCTTGTGGCAGATATTGACGAGACAATGAACACCGCCCTGCCCCCTTATGACGAGGTGGCGCGGGTCAGCCGGCAGAAGGCCGAGGCAATCCCCCACGGGAAAAGTGACGTTGTGGTTGCCGCCGATACCATTGTGGTGTGCAACGGCAAAATTCTCGGCAAGCCCAAGGATGAAGCGGATGCTTTCCGTATGCTGAAGCTTCTCTCCGGCAAGGACCATCAGGTCATGACCGGGCTGACCGTTTTGCGTGGGGACAAGGCTGCCGTTTGCACCGAGGTGACCGATATTCATTTTCGGGAACTGACCGACCGGGAAATTCTCGCCTACATCCAAACCGGTGAGCCTATGGATAAGGCGGGCGCATACGGAATTCAAGGCGGCGCCGCCCTCTTTGCAGAGAAATTAGTTGGCGATTATTACAATGTTATGGGTTTGCCGGTTTGCCGGCTGGGGCAGCTGCTGACGGCTGTTGCCCCGGAACTGATGGAGGAACGTGTATGAAACACTTTTTTACTGGCCGTGTACGGGTTGTACTGGTAACGGCTGTTCTGCTGGCCATTGTGCTGGCGGTGGTCAGCTCACTGACCGGTCTGAAATTACCCCAAATGCTGGTGCAGGGTGTTTTGACCCCTTTCCGCGCCGGCGTCAGCAAGCTTGCTGACCAATCCCAGCAGCTGTACGACTATATTTTCAGCTATGAAACGCTGCTTGCGGAGAATCACGCCCTGAAAGAGCAGATTGCCGCCATTGAAGACGAAGCCCGGGACGCCTACGCCATTAAGCAGGAAAACGAGGAGCTTCGGGCGATGCTGGGCTTGGTATCCACCAACGAGGACTATAAGCTGACCGACGCGTATATCATCTCCACCAGCTCTGCCGACTGGAGCAGCACCTTCACCATCAACCGCGGCACTAACGTGGGCATTCAGGAAGGTATGTGCGCCGTCACCGCCTATGGCGAATTGGTGGGCTTGGTGAGCGAAGTGGGTGTGAACTATTCCGTGGTGAAGTCTGTGCTGGACTCCTCTCTGGAAATCAGCGCCACCATCGCCGCTTCCGGTCACAGCGGTATGGTGCAGGGCGGCTATGCCTCCGGTTTGGAGGGGCTGCTGCGTATGAACTACCTGCCCTCCTCTGCCACCATCCGCAACCACGACCAAGTGGTTACCACCGGTTCTACGGTGTACCCCCGGAATTTGGTTTTGGGTCACGTGGTGGATGCCGGCTTTGACGATACCGGCGTTGCCAAATACGCCCTTTTGCAGCCGGCGGTGGATATCCGCAGCTTGGAGCACGTTTTCATCATCACCGAGTATAACGCAGGGTGAACACTATGGCGAAAAAGAACGAATTTCGGCCGGATAAGCCAAGCACCTCCTTGCTCAGCCATTTGATTTTAACCAAAAAACAGCAAAAAACTGTGCTGAAATGGAGCGCTTACGCCCTGATTTTGGTGATTCTCTCTGTGCTGCAGGACTCTATGTTCAGCCACCTGCGGCTGCTGGGCGCTACCACCGAGCCTGTCCCCTGCGCAATCTTTCTGATTTGCATTTTGGAGGGCACGCAAAACGGCAGCGTTTTTGCCCTTGTGGCCGGCACACTGTATCTGTTTTCCGGCACAGCGCCGGGGCCCTACTCTATGGTGGCAATCACCTTTTTGGCTGTAGGGGTCTGCATTTTCCGGCAAGCCTACCTGCAGGAGCGCTTCTCTTCCACTATGCTGTGCGTTTCCATTGCTATGGTTTTGTACGTGCTGGTGAATTTTGCCTTTGGTCTGTTTTTGGGGCTGACGCGTTTTTCCCGGATCCACGGCTTTTTGATTACCGCAGCGCTGTCTTTGCTGTTTGTTCCGGTTCTCTACCCGGTTATTAAGGCCATTCGTACGTTTGGAGGCAATCCATGGAAAGAATAAGTAAATTTCGCGCCACCATTGTTTTGCTGCTTTTTGTGGCGATTTTAGGGTTCTTTGCTTTCAAGCTTTACGATTTGCAAATCATTGAAACCGGCGGCAGCACCAACAACCAAGCCACCTTTACCACCCTCACCCGTGTAAAGGCCTCCCGGGGACATATTCTGGACATCAACGGTAACCCCTTGGTGAGTAACCGCGCCAGTTATGATTTGATTATTAACCACTACGTGCTTCTCACCGCCAACGGCACCAACGACAATCTTCTGCGCTTGGTGAAGCGGTGCGAAGAAGCCGGAATCGAATACACCGAGCATTTCCCCATATCTCAGGAGCGGCCCTTCACCTACACGCTGGACCAGCAAAACGCCATTTGGCAGGACCGTTTTCAGGTGTACTTGGAGTGGATGGAGGGGCTTGACTCGGATATTACCGCGCCGCTGCTGGTGGAAAAGCTGCGGGAGCGGTACAAAATCCCCGCAGAATGGACCGATGACGAGGCAAGAAAGGTCATTGGCCTACTGTATGAAATGTCCCTGCGGAAATGTATCGGCAGCCTGCCTACCTACGTGTTTATCTCCGACGCCAGCGACGAGGAGCTGTCTGCCATTGTGGAGCTGAACATCCCCGGTATGAAGGTAGAAGCCTCCACCGTGCGGGAGTACAGCACCAAGTACGCTTCCCATATTCTGGGTTACGTAGGCGCAATGAGCGCTGAGCAATGGGAATACTACAAAAACATTGAAGGCTATGATATGGATGCCCAAGTGGGTCAGGACGGTCTGGAAGCCGCCTACGAGGAATTTCTCCACGGTGTGGACGGCTGGCGTGAGGACACGGTTACCACTGACGGTACGCTGGTATCCTCCAAATATCTGCAAGAGCCGAAAGCCGGCTCCAACGTGGAAGTGTCCATTGATTTGGGCATTCAAAGTGCCGCCGAGGATACTATGGCTCAGGTGATTGCCGACCTGCAAAAGCCCGATGAAAAAGGAAATCTCAAGGACGGCCACGACGTGGAAGGCGGCGCCTTTGTGGCGATGGACGTACGGACCGGTCAGCTGCTTGCCTGCGGAAGCTATCCCACCTATGATTTGACCACCTTCTTTGACAACTACGAGGAGCTGGCAAAAAACGAGCTCAAGCCCCTTTACAACCGCGCGCTGCTTGCCACCTATCCCCCCGGCTCTACCTATAAAATGTGCACGCTGATTGCCGCAATGGATGCCAAAATCATCGACTCAAAAACGGAAATCCGGGACCTTGGTGTGTTCCGGAAAATCCCCGGCTGGGAAGTTTCCTGTCTGCAATGGACCAACTACGGCGGCACTCACCAGATGGTGGCTGCTCCCAAGTCCCTGCAGGTGTCCTGTAACTATTACTACTACGAGCTGGGCTATCAGCTGTATAAATACGAAACCGACTATATGGACATCACCGCCAAGAGCTTAGGCTTGGGTGAACGGACCGGTGTGGAGCTGCCGGAGTATATCGGCCAGCGTGCCAACGCCCAAACCAAGGCAGAGACCCACGTGGGCGACGACAGGGTGTGGTACCAAGGCGACGCTGTGCTGGCTGCCATCGGTCAGTCTGAAAACCGCTTCACCCCCATCCAGCTTTGCTCCTATGTTGCCACCTTGGCAAATCGGGGTAACCGATACAAGGCAACCTTTATGAACCGGGTGGTTTCCTCCGATTACCGGGAGCTTTTGGCAGAAAACAAGCCGGAGCTGCTGAGCCATATGGAAATCTCCGAGGAAGCCTATGAGGCCTACTCTGAGGGTATGTATCTGGTAACACAGGACAACGGCGACTGGGGTACTGCCGCCGGCACCTTCGGCGACTATCCCATCAAGATTGCCGCCAAAACCGGTACTGCAGAAACCGGCATCGACGGCACCTCCGCCAACGGCGCTTTCGTATGCTACGCGCCGCTGGAAGACCCCCAAATCGCCATTGCCATTTATGTGGAAAAGGGCGGTCACGGCTCTTCGCTGGCCACCATTGCAAGAAGTATGCTGGATGTGTACTTTGATGTGGATGAAGTGGGCGAAGTAAACTCCTTCGAGAACCAAATCAGCTAACAAAAAGCAGGTGTGCAAAGGCACACCTGCTTTTTAATTGAGAATTAAGAATTAAAAACTTAGAATCTTCTGCTTTTTTCCGCGGTCGCAACAGAAGGGCCTGGGGGATTCTTAAGGGGCACGGCGTCTCGAGCGGGAGCTCGAGTGATCCCCTTAAGCCGGTTCTTTGGTAACTTTCTTGCCGGAACAAGAAAGTTACCCGCCGGAGGCAACACCCGCCCCCTCACCTGCTATTGTTAAAAGAACAGCAGAGAATACCAAGTGACGATGTTCTCCCCGTATTGGAATTCCAAGCCGTTTTCCTCCAGCGTGGGAATCAGGTTGATGCCGTGGCTCTCCACGCAAGGATGCATCCTGTCGGGATGATGGCAGGGCTCCCCGTCCAGCCACGCGCAGCGCTGGCAAATATCGCAGGCCTCTGTGGACAATACGTAAGGCTCTACCCCCTGCTCCCGGAACAAATCCCGCACCGTATTGGTCACTTCCTCGTGGGCAGGACGCGTCGCCAAGGTCTCTTCGATATTGGCAATATCCTGCACCTCAGCAACCGTGCCGATCATCAGGCAGTTTTCATAACCAAGGCACTTGTTTTTGCATTGGGGAACCTCTCCCACCGCCGGCGGACACGCCCACGTTTTGTTGTACATAGGACATTCTACGCCGCAGATATAGCGGATTCTGTCGGAAAACTCCAAGCCTTTGGGGTCAATGCGGCCATAAAAATAGAGGGGCAGCTCCGACAGCGCCTGTTCCATTTTCTCAAAATCTATCATTTCAGTTCCTCCAGTATCCGGCGGCAGCCTTCCTCAATATCCGTCCAAGTCTGGCTGAAATTGCCATAGTAATAGGGGTCAGCCACGTCCCGGCTCAGAAACGGACGGAATTCCTTGTATTCGGGGAACATACTCTCCAAGCGGCGGCGGTTGGCGCTGTCCATATAGTAAATATAATCGTAGTGCTCCAAATCCGCAGCGGTAATCTGACGGGCGGCGTGATGTCCGCAGGAAATGCCATGGGCGGCAAGCTCCCGACGGGCAGGGGGATAAACCGGGTTGCCCAGCTCCTCCCGGCTCACTGCCACGGAGGCAATTTGGAATTTGTCCGCCACACCGGCCTTTTTCACCATATCCTTCAAAACAAACTCCGCCATCGGACTGCGGCAAATATTCCCGTGGCAGACGAATAAAATTTTGGTCATAAGTAAACTCCCAATTAACGATGTCATTGCGAAGGCGCTATGCGCCTGTGGCAATCTCCTGTAAAAGTTTGTCATCGAGGACGCCGACCCCTACAGGATGGGGATATTGTAACATAATTTACGGCGGGAGTAAACCCCCGCCCTACGGTAACCACTGGCAGAAAAACGTAAGGCGGGGGGCTTGCTTCCGTCGCCCTTGTAGGGGCGAACTGTGTTCGCCCGCGGGACGGGATACCCGTCCCCTACGCCCCATCTGCCTTTGCAGATAAGGGCGGGCAGCGGTAATTTATGGGGAAATCAGAAAATCTTGCTTTCTGTGCAATATGGAAGTATAATTCTGTTAGACAAACTCGAATTTGACAAAGGAGGTAAGCCAATGGAATGGGTAATTACATTTGCGATTTGCTTTGCGGTATTTTTTGCGATAGGGATTAAATTATTTTGGAAAAAGAAGTGAACAAATTCCAATATGTCGAACAGGTGAAAACCAGCCGCTGACAGGATTGTCGGCGGCTGGTTTTTGTTATGTATTGCTTTATTCCTTTACCTCAAAAAAGCCCTGCAGGAAGTCCTTCATACTACCCTCGTAGCAGGCCTCTGCCAAGAATTCTGTACCTCTTTGGTCACCCCAGCTGTAGTAAATAATGGTTCTGCCCAAGAATTCGCACAGCTCCATATCGGAGTTATTGATATCCAGCGCCTCGTCAATCCGCTTCCGTTCCTCCGGTGTCAGGAAGGGAGATGCAATTTTCTTATCCTCTACCTCGTCATACATCAGCACCGGGTTGATGGGGCTGTACTCCCAATGGAGCAAATCCTTGGAACGGGCAAGGGAGTTACCGAAGCGATACTCGGGATAGCCCTCCAAATACCCCACATAGTAATGGGGGTCGCCTTCTACGGTGTAGATAGAGGGGCTGCCGCAATAGCGGTCCTTTTGGAACACATATTCAGAGGGAAGCTTTGTCCAGTTGGTCATATCCTTGGACTGGAAGAAACGGAAGGTGAAAGGATACGCACCTGCTTCCTCCACCGGCGCGCTGATTTCCACCATCAGCGTATAGGTATCGCCCATTTTGGCAATGTTCATATTGTAGGTCTTCCAGCCGGGCAGGTCGATGGCGGCGTACTGCTCCCAGTTCACTAAATCGGTGGAACGGTAAAAGACCAGTCCGTCACTGCCCCAATGGGGCTTCGAGCCGGTGACCACATACATCATATCTCCCTCGGGATAGGCAAAGCCGAAGCTGTGACCGTCCGCAAAGAAGGGGGTGGGGGTGTTGGTACGCACATCCATAAAGCGCAGGCAGGGTTTTTCCTCTAAATCGTGCCAGTTGCCTGCAAAGTTACATTCCGGGTCTACCAGCTCTCTGCGGCGAATGACCTCAAACCGGTACAGCCGATCGTGAAAAACCAGCGGCGTGGTTTCCACAACGTGGGTTGCAATGGTGCCTAATTTACGAATCAACGGCTTTTTGGGGAATTTTCTCATTTTTCCTTCCTCCCGTAATGACTGATATTGGCGTCAAGTTTTTTCTTGACTTCCTTCGCATTGTAGCATCAAACAACCCCCCTGTCAATAAACAATCCCCTTTTCAAAAACAATTTGCAAACAACCGCAAAATCTGCTATGATACATCCATAAAGAGAAAGGAGCGCCTATATGCGAGAAAGCAAAAAAGTCAGCGAATCCTTCACTGAGCAGCAGTATCTCATCCGCCCCACCCACATCAATCACTACGGCAGACTCTTCGGCGGGCAGCTGCTGAAGTGGATTGACGAGCTTGCCGGCATTGTAGCCATCCGCCACAGCGGCGAAACCGTCACCACCGCTGCCATCGACAATTTGCAGTTCAAAGCCCCAGCCTATGCCGGACAGATGATTGTTTTGCAGGGTTCGGTGACCTATGTGGGGCGTTCCTCTATGGAAATTCGCGTGGATACCTATGCGGAAGCTATGGACGGCACCCGGGAGATGATCAACCGCGCCTATGTGGAAATGGTTGCCATCAACTGCAAGGGGCAGCCTGTGGAAGTGCCGGATTTGCGCATTGAGTCGCCGGCCCAGCAGCAGGAATATGAGGCTGCCGCCAAGCGCAAGGCATTGCGAAAGCAAAGACGGCAAGAGGGTTTTTGATTGCCGGACAAATCACAAAAAACAGCAAGGAGTTTGCCCTCCTTGCTGTATATTTTTTGCGGTCTTGGCAAACACTACCTGCGAACACAAATACAGGAGGTTTTTCCATGAAACGAGTTCGTATTATCAGCCTTGTTTTGGCCGCATTGTGTCTGCTGGGGTTGAACATCGGCGCTTTTGCAGCCCAAGTGGACTGTGACACCGTGTACTGCTTCTCCGACGAGGATTTTTCTCAGCAGGCAGACGAAGCGGTGGCCGGCATCTGCGTTACCGGCTTGCCCGAGCCTGCTGCCGGCACTGTTTTGCTGGGCAACCGGGTGATTCGCTCCGGCGACATTCTCACCGCTCAGCAGCTGAGCAAGCTGACCTTTCATCCCCTGCGCACCCAACAGGACACCCAAGCTGTAATCCGCTATCTGCCCATCTATGAAAATCGGGTGGAGCAAACCGTCGCAATGACCATTGGCATCCGCGGCAAAGAGGACAAAATCCCCGTTGCGGAGGATTTTGCAATCGAAACCTATAAAAATCTCCCCGTGGACGGTGCCTTGAAGGCCTCTGACCCTGAACAGCAAAGCCTTACCTTTACGGTAGTGCGCAAGCCGAAACGCGGGGCTGTAGAATTAAAGGAAGACGGCACATTCATCTACACCCCGAAGAAAAACAAAGTGGGCATAGACTCCTTCACCTACACCGCCACTGACCCTGCGGGAAATGTTTCCCGCACAGCCACGGTCACTGTGCAGATTCTCAAGCCCACCGACGCCCGGCAGTATACGGACACCGTGGGGCTTCCCTGCCGGTTTGAGGCAGAATGGATGCGAAACACCGGTCTGTTTGTGGGCGAGCAGGTAGGAGGCAACGCCTGTTTCTATCCCGACAAGACCGTCAGCCGGGAGGAGTTCCTTGCTATGGCTGTAAAGGTTTTGGACATTCCCTTGCAGAATGAAGAAAACACGCAGCTGCCGGTCTCCACACCCCAGTGGCTGAAGCCCTATATGACGGCTGCCCAACGCAGCGGTCTGCTGGCAAACCTTAAGGATGTAAGCGCAATGAGCGACCCCATCACCGGCGCAGAAGCCGCGGTTATGCTGCAAAACGCCTTGGATTTGACCGTCAGCAGCGAGCTTTTGGGCGCAGAACAAACCTCTGCTCAGCAGGAGGAGGTTCCCTCTTGGGCAACGGCAAGTCTTGCGGTAATGGCGGAAAACGGCGTGCTGCTGGATGCCAATGCGCCGCTGACCCGCGCCGATGTGGCAGAAGTGCTCTATCAGGTGAGCCTGCTGGCGCCCGAAGCCCCCGGTATGGCCGTCTTTAGAATTCAGCAGTAATTTTCACAAGAAAAGCAGGAGGGTGTCCCCCTCCTGCTTTTTTACACTGCTATTTTTGTTTTGGCTTTATTCAGCTTATCTGCATAGCAGAACAGCACAAAGCCAATCACAAACATCACCGCAATCGAGCCAACCGCCACGCCTGTGTTGGCAATGGGCAGCCCCATAATCGCAAATTCCATACCCTCTGTCAGCTGGCTGACCACCGCAACCAAGGTTGTGCCCACAAAGGAAGCGCCCTTGCCGCAAATATCCATCAGCCCAAAGTACTCGCCGCTTTGCTCGGCAGGAATCATTTTGCCTAGGTAAGACCGGCTCAGCGCCTGTATGCCCCCTTGGAACATACCCACCAAAACCGCAAGCACCCAGAACTGCCACTGCTGCGCCAGAAATACCGCAAACAGCGCAATACCTGTATAGCAGAGGATGCAGATTTTAATAAGCAGGCCCGTATCGAACTTTGCAGAGAAGCGTCCAAAAATAATAGAGCAAGGGAATGCTACAATTTGGGTCACCAGCAGCGCAATCAGTAGTCCTGTGGTGTCCAGGCCCAAGGATTTTCCGTAGGCGGTTGCCATATCGATGATGGTGTACACGCCGTCAATAAAGAAGAAAAATGCCAGCAAGTACATAAAAATATGCTTCTGCTTTCTTGCCTCCCGGAAGGTTTTTCCCAGCCGCCGGAAGGTGGCGGAAACCGGGTTGCCCACACCCTCCTGATAGGCGCTCTGTCGATACCTTTTGGTAAGGGGCAGGCTGCACACCAGCCACCACAGGGCTGTAATAATAAAGGATACAATCAGCGCCGTAATCTGGTCAATGCCAAAAATCGTATGTCCCAGCACCACCACTAAGCATACCACAAAGGGAATCACCGAGCCGATATAGCCCAGCGCATAGCCCAAGGTAGACACTCTGTCCATTTTATCATAGGTAGTAATTTCCGGCAGCATAGCATCGTAAAACACGATACTGGCGTTATAGCCCACTCTGGCAATGACAAAAATCACCAAAAAGGACAGCCAGTTCCACGCCACACCCAGCATTGCGCAGCCTGCAACGCCCAGCAGCATACTCAGCACAAACATGGGTTTCTTAAACCCCCGCTGGTCTGCCAGCGTTCCGCATATCGGGCCCAGCACCGCAACCAGTATGGTTGCCACCGAGCCGGCATAGCCCCAGTAGGCCAAATAATCCGATTGGCTTAGTCCGCCCTTTTCTGCCAAATAGTCAAAATAGATGGGAAGCAAAGTGGATACCAGCAGGATAAATGCAGAATTTGCAATATCGTACAGAATCCAGCTTTTCTCCAGTTTCGTCAGCTGTAAACGCATTTTTCTTTTCTCTCTCTTCTCTAAATTTTCTCTGTTTCAAAAATTCCCCGGCGGGAAACCGCCGGGGATATGGATTACTTGTAAGCGATGGGATTCTTGATGCCAACCAGCGCAATGTAGCTGGTGCCAACATCCAGGTTAAGGGGTGTGCCGTCTGCCAAGGTATAGATGTAGGGGCTGCGCAGGCTCTCTCTGCTCCACTTAATGGGAACGATTTGGCCGTTCATTGCCGCGTAGCCCTCACCGGAGCCGATGGTGTCATAGAACTTGTGCATTCCGTCGGAGTGGTACCACTGCTTGGTGTAAATCGCAATCACATTCTTGAAGGTCACAGCCTCGCCGGTGTTGCCGTCGATATGCTCTGTGCCGTGCATATTCAAATTGTACCGACCGGTGGCAGCGTCGTATTTCAAGATTGTAGACTTTCCGCCCTTGAACTTAATGGTAATCTCTTCCGCCTTTTCGCCGCTCACGGTAGCGCCGTCTTTGAACTGCAGACCGTAGGTAGCTTCTGTGGGTGTGTTGTAGCCCTTTGCATCCACTACCTGCTGCAGCTTCTCGCCGGTGGTGAACAGCGTATGTTCATAAGCATAGCCGCTATTGATACGGTCTTGATCCCGGTAGAAATACTTGCCGTTGGAGCCTTGGTCAATATGCTCCCAATTGTCGATTTTGTCTGCGGTTGAGCCATAGCGACCTGCCAACGCCAATCCGGGGCTGCCGCCACAGTGCACCAAAGGCGCATCATAGGAAACAGCTACGCTGTTAAATGCCGTTCTGGCGCTGCGGACAGGGCCGATATCGTCCACCTTGGACAAATCGGAAAATACCGCCAAGCAGCGGGTAATGTCGCCTTCTACTTCAATTTCGTAAAAAATATCCGCATTGCTGATACCCTTTTGGGGCATTGCCTTCTTCAGGTTGTTGATCATAACAGCCACAACCTGACCGCTCCACGGGCTTTCCAAGGGTGCGCCTGTCAAAGGATGGCGATACAGCACTTCCTTGGGCTTTGTCTCCACAGTAGTTGCCTGTGTGGGCTCTTCGGTGGTTTCCTGCGTGGTTACGGTAGGCTCAGCGACCGGTTTTTTCTTTTTGCAGCCACAGAGCGTAAGTCCCATCAGCAAACAGATTGCCAAAAGCAACGCAAGTGTCCGTTTCATAATCGTCATCCTTCCTTTATCTCATAGGGATGAAAGCATTATAACAGACGGGGGCAGAAAATGCAAGACGGATATCATTGCCAATGGGTATTTTTCTCGCGTACTACAGCAGCGCTCGGCTCGCTCCCCCTGCCACAGGCAGCGGTCGGCTCGCTCCCCTGTTGCGGTGCCCGACGAATGTCCTCGGCTTTCAAAAGCCTTCGTCCCTCGTCGACCGCGGCCACTCGCTCGGGTCGCTCCTCCCGCCACCGGCGGCGCTCCCCTCGCTCCCCAGATTCTCACCTGCGGTTCGATTCCGCGGCATAGCAAAAACCGGGATGCCCCGCTGGGGTATCCCGGTTTTTGGTGCCGCTGACCGGAATCGAACCGGTACGGATGTTTAGTCCGAGGGATTTTAAGTCCCTTGTGTCTACCTATTCCACCACAGCGGCGTATATTCTTTTCGTTGCTCTTAATCAGGTTGTGTCTACCTATTCCCCCGTTTGGGGTACCCGATATCTTCCTTGCCGACAAGCGGCTGCGTCAGCTATCGACCCCGGCACACGCTTATGCTCTGCTTTATCTGCCACCGGTAGCGCAGAGCAACGCGGCCACAGCGGCATATATTTAGCTTTGATATAGTAGCACATTTTTACCTGCCCGTCAAGAACCGGTTTTGCCGCATTTTTTTGAAAAACCGGTTGTAATTTTCCCAAAAATGATGTAAAATAGTATGACAAATAAAATGTGATAGTATGTGCATATAGATATAGGAGGATTTTCTTTTATGAAAAACCCATTGTTTTAGTGATTATGGACGGTGTCGGCAAGGGTGACGGCGGCAGCGGCGATGCCGTTGTGGTTGCCAAGACCCCCACGCTGGATAAGCTGCTGGCCACCTGTCCCCATACATACCTGAAAGCCCACGGCACTGCCGTGGGACTCCCCTCCGATGAGGATATGGGCAACTCCGAGGTTGGCCACAATGCCCTCGGCTGCGGTCAGGTATATTCTCAGGGCGCCAAGCTGGTTGGCGAGTCCATCGAAAACGGAGCACTGTTTGCATCCGCCACTTGGACAGATTTGGTGGAGAACGCAAAGCAGAACAAGGCGATGCACTTTATGGGCCTGCTGTCCGACGGCAACGTCCACTCCAACATCCATCACCTGATTGCCCTTTTGAAGGCTGCCCACTCTGCCGGTGTGAAGAAGGCTTACTGCCACATTCTGCTGGACGGCCGTGATGTTCCCGCCACCTCCGCGCTGGAGTATGTGGAGATGCTGGAAAACGTTCTGGCGGAGCTGAACACCGAGGGCTGCGACTACGCCATCGCCTCCGGCGGCGGCCGTATGCAGGTGACTATGGACCGGTACGAGGCCAACTGGGCAATGGTGGAAAACGGCTGGAGAACCCACGTACAGGGCATTGGCCGTCAGTTCGCCTCTGCCAAGGAAGCCATTGAAACCTATCGCGCAGAGACCGGCGTGATCGATCAGGATTTGCCCGCTTTCGTGATTGCAAGAGACGGCGCGCCTGTTGCCAAAATTGCCAACGGCGACTCTGTTGTTTTGTTCAACTTCCGCGGCGACCGTGCGCAGGAGATTTCCCTTGCCTTCGACCGCAAGGACTTTGACAAGTTTGACCGGGGCGACTACACCGGCGTGAAGTTTGCCGGTATGCTCCAGTATGACGGCGACCTGAACATCCCCGAAAACTATCTGGTGCAGCCTCCTGTGATTCAGAACACCCTCACTGAGGTGATGGTGGCTGCCGGCATCAATGAATTTGCCTGCTCCGAGACCCAAAAATACGGTCACGTCACCTACTTCTGGAACGGCAACCGCTCCGGCAAGGTGTCCGAGGAGCTGGAGACCTATGTGGAAATCCCCTCCGATGTGATTCCCTTTGAGCAGGCGCCTGCTATGAAATCTAAGGAAATCACCGAGAAAATGGTGGAGGCAATGGAGAGCAAGCAGTTCCAATTCCTCCGCTGCAACTACCCCAACGGCGATATGGTTGGCCACACCGGCGTGATGGATGCTGTTGTATACGCTATGGAGTGTGTGGACAGCGGCCTGAAGGCGATTTTGGAGGCAGCCGACAAGTACGGCTACACCGTTCTCATCACCGCCGACCACGGCAATGCCGACCAGATGACCGAAACCAAGAAGGGCAAAACTTCCGTGCGTACTGCCCACAGCTTAAATCCCGTTCCCTTTATTATCTACGATAAGGACAACAATTGGACTGTAAAGGAAGGCTCCTTCGGTCTTGCCAATGTAGCGCCCACCGTTGTGAAGATGATGGGGCTCACTGCTCCCGATTGCTGGGAAGACAGCATGGTGTAAGCAGTTTGTAATTTCGCAAGCAATCCGATGAATATCGGCAACTTTTTCAGGCTTAGGAGGTACTGATTATGACTCGACAAAATACCGAAAACGGTTCTGTAAATGTCAGCGCCAATGTTTATACAGACATTGCCGGCACCGCCGCCATCAACTGTATGAGTGTTAAGGGTATGGTGGCACGTTCTGTCTCCGACGGTGTGTATCACCTGCTGCGGAAAGAATCTATGGGCAAGGGCGTGAAGGTGGAGTTCCACGATGACAACACCATCTCCATTGACCTGCACATTATGGTAGGCGACGGTGTGAATCTGAATGCCGTAGGCAAAGCTATCATTGACGAAGTGCGTTATATGGTTCAAAGCTGCACCGGCACCGAAGTCCGCGCCGTGAATGTATATATAGATTCCATTACCATTGGATAAACAAGCAGAGGGGCGCGGATCCCCACTAGGTTTTGTGTGGCTTCTTGCCGCCAACACTTCACAAAATCCCTTGAAAATACCAGCAGGTATTCCCTTCGGGATTTTGCTTGTTTTGACAGCAAACAGCCGACACAAAACTGCTCTGCACCCCTCAGCCCGAAATTTCTTTGGGATTTTTGGTGCAGAAGACGCAGCCTTGCTGACGCAAGGCAAGGATGATAAGGCAAAAATCATAGAAAGAACTGCTGAGGGGCTAGTGGTGTTCCGCTCCCCTCTGCTTAGGAGGTACTACCATTGAAGCAGACAATTAACGGCGCCGATTTTTGCAGACTGATGATCAGCGCGGCCGCTTCTATTGAGATAAACAAGCAAAAGCTCAACGAATTGAATGTGTTCCCTGTGCCGGACGGCGATACGGGCACCAATATGTCTATGACCATCAACGCCGCTGCCGCCGATTTGCGGAAAGCGGATGCTCCCACACTGGAGAAAGCTGCCGCCATCGCTGCCAATGCTATGCTGCGGGGCGCAAGAGGTAACTCCGGCGTGATTCTGTCCCTGCTGTTGCGGGGCATTTCCCGCAAGCTCAAGGGCGCCGAGGAATGTGACGGCGCGCTGTGGGCGCAAGCCCTCCAAGAGGGTGTGGATGCCGCCTACAAGGCAGTTATGAAGCCTGCCGAGGGCACAATTCTGACTGTCGCCCGCTTGGCTGCCGGCAAAGCTATGGAAGCAGCCAAAAAGAACAAGGACATGGAGGTCGTTCACGAAGCTGCCCTTGAGGAAGCTAAGATTGCCCTTGCCAACACCGTGAATCAAAACCCTGTGCTGAAAAAGGCCGGCGTTGTGGATGCCGGCGGTAAGGGTTGGGTTGTGGCTTTAGAGGCTATGCTCTGCGCACTTCGGGGTGAGGATATTGTTGCCCCGGAAGGCACTGCGCAGGCAGCCGCCGAGCAGGCAAATTTTGCTGACTTCGACACCGAAGACATCACCTTCACCTACTGCACAGAGTTCATTATCTCCCGTGAGAACAACAACGATCCGGAAAAGCTCCGGGACTTTTTGAGCAGCTTGGGTGACAGCTTGGTGCTGGTGGACGATGAGGAAATCATCAAGGTTCACGTGCATACCAACGACCCCGGCAAGGCTCTGCACGAGGCCATTGACTACGGCTCTTTTGTCACGGTTAAAATTGAAAATATGCGTCTGCAGCACACCGAAAAGGTGATGAATGAGACAGAAGCCGCTCCTAAGATCGCCGAGCCGGAAAAGGCGCTGGGCGTAGTGTCTGTTTGCGCCGGTGACGGTCTTGCAGATGTGTTCCGGAATCTGGGCGTAGACGGCATCATCTCCGGCGGTCAGACCATGAATCCCAGCACGCAGGACATTCTGGAGGCTGTTAACAAGGTGCCTGCAGAAACCGTGTATGTTTTGCCCAACAACAAAAACATCATTATGGCTGCCCAGCAGGTAGACGCGCTGACACCGAAAAATGTCATTGTAATCCCCAGCAAGACCGTGCCTCAGGGCATCACCGCTATGCTGAACTTCAACCCCGAGGGTGAGGTACAGGAAAATGTGGATGCGCTGACCGAGGCTTTGGATACTGTGGATACTATGCAGATTACCTATGCTGCCCGGAATTCCGACTTTGACGGCCACGATATCCACGAGGGTGACTATTTGGCTATTTACGGAAGCGCTCTGTTTGACACCAATCAGAATGTTGATGTCCTGCTTACCGCGCTGGCAGAAAAGGTCCGGGACACCGGCAAAGAGTTCATTACCATTTACTATGGCGAGGACATTACCGAGCAGCAGGCGCAAACCGCTGCTGCGCTGTTTACCGGCATCTGCCCCGATGCAGATATCACCCTGCTCAATGGCGGTCAGCCCGTATATTATTACTTGATTTCAGCAGAATAACAGAGAAAAGGGTGTGTTGCAAAACACACCCTTTTTCAAAAAACGCCGCTGCCGGTGTTCTCTATGACAGAAAGGACGGTTTTTATGGATATGCCAAAAAGCAGCTTTGGGAGCAAATTCGTCGCCGCGATTGACCATCTGTCCCGCCAAAAAATCGGCCATCACGCCGCCGGCGCCGGCTATTTCCTTGTGCTGTCCTTTTTCCCCTTGCTGGTGCTGGTGCTGGCGCTGCTTCGGTACACCGGCATCCAAATCGAAACACTGACGGATTTGGTGGCAGGCTTCCTGCCGGAAGCGCTGCTGCCGGCTGCCAAGCGGCTGATTATCAGCACTTACCGGAACACCTCCGGCGCCGTGGTTTCCCTTTCGGCCCTCACCGGTCTGTGGTCTGCCAGCCGCGGCATTTACGGGCTGCTTGCCGGGTTGAACGCTATCTATGAGGTTTCCGAAGACCGGGGCTATCTTTACACCCGGGGTATCAGCATCCTTTACACCTTCCTGTTTTTGCTGATGCTGCTGGCCACGCTGGTGCTGAACGTGTTCGGCACTACACTGCTGCAGGCCTTTCACTTTGAAAATCTGGCGCTGCTGCAATTCCTTTGGGATATTGTGGATTGGCGGTTTGTTCTGATGCTGCTGCTGCAAACCGGTCTTTTTTCCGCTATGTTTATGGCGCTGCCCAACAAGCGCAACAGCTTCCGGCAGAGTCTGCCCGGCGCGTTGCTGGCTTCCATCGGCTGGCTGGTGTTTTCCGACCTGTATTCCATTTATGTGGAGAATTTCTCCGGATATGCCAACATTTACGGCTCTGTTTACGCGGTTGCCTTAAGTATGCTGTGGCTGTACTTCTGCATCAGCATTGTCTTTTACGGCGGCGCGTTGAATCACTACTTGATGCTCAAGCAGAAAAAATAATTTTCCCAAAATGTTACATCTTGTTCACAACATAGGTGTATACTGGAAAAAATAGGGGGGTGCGGCTATGTTCGGCTTTGTTTCTGCCAATATGCAAGAGCTTTCCAAAGAGGAGGCAGCCCGCTACAATGCTGTCTACTGCGGCATTTGCAGAGATATCCGGCTGCACTGCTCCTCTGCTGCCCGTCTGGCGTTGAGCTATGATTTGGCTTTTTTGGCCATCCTCCTGATGAGTCTGTATGAGCCGGAGGAATCTACAGGCAATCGCGCCTGTAATTTGCATCCCATCAAGCCTCACCGCTGGGTGGACAGCGAATACATCCGCTACTGCGCCTATATGAATGTGGTTTTGGGCTACTACAATGCCACAGACGATTATCAGGACGAAGCCCATCTCAGCGCCAAGCTGATGGGAAATATTTTGGGAAAGAATTTGGAAACGATTCACACCCTCTATCCCCGCCAATGCGCCGCGATAGAAGCCTGTATGAAACAGTTACGGCAATTGGAAAAAGACAACTGCGACAACCCCGACCTGCCTGCCGGTTGCTTTGGCAGATTGCTGGGGGAGCTGTTTGTCTACCGGGAGGATATGTGGGCAGACACCCTGCGGCAGACCGGCGAAGCGCTGGGCAGGTATATCTACTTAGCCGATGCGGTAATGGACTACCGGCGGGATGTGAAAAAGAAGCAGTATAACCCCTTTGTGGCTATGGGCAAAGGGGAAAACTACCCCCAATGGGAACAGTATCTGGTGATGACCATAGGGCGATGCACCGACTATTATGAGCGCCTGCCCTTAGTGCAGGACAAAGGAATTTTGGACAACATCCTATACAGCGGTATATGGGTAGAATACCGGAAACGAGTAAGGAGTAAGCAAGATGATTGACGATCCCTATAAAATTTTAGGCGTCAGCCGGGATGCCACGGATGCGGAAATTAAGCAGGCGTATCGGCGTCTTGCCCGGAAATATCACCCGGATGTGAACCCCGGCGATCCGGTGGCAGCAAAGAAAATGCAGGAAGTGAACGCCGCCTACGAGCAGATCAAGAATCCGGAAAAAGCCCGGCCCGGCGACCCATTTGGCGGTTACGGCAGACAGCAATCCACCGGACAGTACCAACAGGCTGCTTTTAACTATATCCGTTTTCACCGGTATCAAGAGGCGCTGAACGTACTGCAATCCGACAGCAATCGCAACGCCCAGTGGTACTATCTGTCCGCCTTGGCTCACAACGGCTTGGGCAATCAGGTCACTGCGCTGGAGCACATCCGGCGGGCGGTGTCTATGGAGCCGGACAACTACACTTATTTGCAAGCCCTCTCCGCCATAGAAAACGGCGGACAAACCTACCGGCAGCAGGCGGGCAATTTCCGCGGCTTTACTTGGGGCGGCTCTTCCGTGGCTTCCCTGTGTCTGTGCTACCTTTTCCAGCTGTTTTGCTGCGGCGGTCACTGCTTCTTCTGTTGATAAGCATAAAAAAGCGAGTGCATTGCACTCGCTTTTTGTTATACCTTAAACCGGTTAAGATATTCATACAAGGGGATGAGCTTTTCCAAGAATTCTCTTGCCCGCAGTCCCAGCTCCGGGCCAAACATCTCCTGGCTGACCGGCTCGTTGACCACACAGGAAATCTTGCCCTTCCAAGCATAGAAAGGCGCCAGCGCAGGTGTAGGCGCTTCCTTGGGGCGCTTGTAGGTTTCTACGGAGAGAGGGATGCCGGTAGCCTTCTGGGTATCGGCAATGAGCTTGCAAAATTCCTTGGGCTTTGCGGCAATTGCCTTGCGGAAATCCTCCAGCACAGAGGGTCTGGGATGCCACCAGATGAGACCGTAGCTGACACCCTCGGGGCAGATTTCAAAGTACAAACAGGGGTTTTCTGCCCACCACTCCACATCCTGCCGGATGCAAATCCACAGGCTCTCCTTATAGGGAACGGGATGATGCATACGAGCATCCCGATAGATGCGGCTCACCTTCAGCAGATTGCCGGTTTTTTCCAAAAAGGGCTGAAACAAATCCTGCCCCAGCGCCTTCATAGGTTCATACAAGTAGTTTACATAATCTTTTTTATGCTCCAAAAACCACTCCCGGTTATTGTTCATCCGGATTCCCCACAGAAAATCCACCGTCTCCGGTGTAAAGCCGTTAAACATCACGTTCTCCCCTTTCTTTTCTTTATCATACCCTATTTTTCCCCAATTGACAAGAAAAAAGGGAGCGGCAAGCCGCTCCCTTTTGATTCTTATGGACAGGATTTGGAATTATACCAGACCCATCAACAGCTCCATAACGTACATCTCCAGCTTCTCGTAGTTGCGCTCTGCGATGCACTTTGCCTGGAACTCCTTGTCGAAGCGCTCAACCTTCTTCTCCAGTTCCTTAGCGATCTTGATGGAGTTCTCCAGATGACGGTACTGATCCTCGGGCTTCTGAGTACGCATAGCCTTAACGTCGATACCAACCATTTCGCCGTTTGCGCCGTAGTTGTTGTCAACCAAGACCTTGATCTGGTTGAATGCGCCACGGAGGGACTCAACACCGAAGGACTTGTCCTGATCGTAACGGCAGCCGTTCTGGTCGTTCAGGTGGACAGAGCCCAGCTTGCCGAACTTCAGAGCGAAGGCCATTTCGTGAGCGGGATCCAAGCCAGCCAGAATAGCGTGAGCGGACTCCAGAACAGCGCCAACACGCTTGGGATCCTTAGAAGCAGCGGAAACAGCCATAACGTGGCCGATGGTGCCGCAGTAGGAACGGTCGATGGGCTCGTTGGGCTTGGACTCGATCAGAACCTTGATCTTGTCGTCGTAGGTCAGCATCTCATCGATGGAGTCGATCAGCTGGCCAATCTTCTGAACGGGATCCTTGGACTCTGCGCACAGAGTGCCTTCACGAGCCAGCCACAGAACGATGTTCTTAGCGCCCATAGCGTTAGCGATGTCGATGGAGCGCTTTGCACGCCACATAGCGAAGTCATAGTCCTCCTTGGAGTTGGAGGTGAAGCCGCCATCGGTGGTGTGGGGGTCCATCCACAGACGGGGAGCCACGAACTCAGCAACCAGACCGTACTTGTCCAAGGTAGCCTTCATGTCCTTAGCATAATCAATGATCTGCTTCTCGGTCATGTTGTTCATATCGGGCACTGCGTCGTCATCGTGGAACTGAACGCCGGACATACCGATCTCGGCAAACTTCTTAAACTTTTCCTCAATATCAACGGTGGCACGTACGCCGGGGCCAAAAGCCTCAACGCCTTCGTTTACGTTCCAGGGGCCTGCGGTAAACTTAAATCTAGACATAGTATTTGCATCCTTTCGTTTTTAATTTTCGTTTTCAGGGACATCCTGATTACTGTCAATATGCCATAGTCGGCGACTGCAATCAAGTTTATTTTGCGTTTTATAGGCGACAATTTTGCGCTTTTTGAATTTTATACAACTATCACAAAAGCCTTGCCTTTGTTCTGTTAAAATTGCCTACCCAAAAAACACGAAAATACCGGTTAAATAATGGCTTTCAGGCTCTTTGCCTTCACAGCATCCGCTGCGCGGCGCAGGTCAGCAACTGTTGCGCCTGCCAAAATCTTCTCGTACATAGAGAGAATCAGCTTTGCCAAATCTCCCTCAGCATCCAGCTTGGCAACGTCTAACAGCACCTGCTTGGCGCTGTCCATACCTTGCTCCATACCCTCTGCCTCTTTGATATAGCGGTGCACACCGGCGGCAGCGCCTACGGCGATGTAGGCAGGGGTTGTGCCCTGTGCCATCGCCAGAGAAGACGAGCCGATCAGACGGTCATCGGGGCTGAGCTTTCTGCCCGGGTCACCGCCTACCCGTGCGCAGGTATCCTGCAATGCTGCATTGGTAAAGCGGTTGAGCAAATCCGTAATGTGCATCACAATGCTGCCCAGCTCCACGCCGTACTTTTCAGACAATGCCTTGGCGCTTTCCAGCATAGCGTTCTGCACCAAAATCCGTACATCTGCCACGTCAATGGACTGATAAATATACTCCAAGCCCAGCAAGTCGCCCAAGTAGGCGCAGGTGGCGTGGCCCATATTGTGGATGTACAGCTTTCTCTTCAGATAGAAATCAAAGGGCTCAAAAGGAACCATATTTTTGATTTCGGGAACGCCGCCCTTAAAGGCAGCCTTGTCGGTGGGCAGGAAGCCGTAGCGCTCCACGCACACCCGCATAGGCTCTCCGTCCTTCATCTCCTCGGTCTGAACAGGCACCATACGGCCGATGGACGCCTCCACCAAACCCACGGTGGCATCGAATTTTACTTTTTCTTCCTCGGTGAGCTGCTCCTTAATCATGCCCTCAACTACCAAGTTGGCATCCATTAAGTTCTCGCAGACAATGATATTCAGAGGCTTATCCCCCATTGCCCAGCGCTTCCGCAGACCTGCCACAATGTTGGGCACGATGAATTTCAGAATTCGTGCACCCACAGCGGTCGCCATAATATCACAATTGGCAATCACGTCGGAAGCGGCCTCCACATCGTTGCCGTTGACCGCGGTGACATTTTCCACCAGCACATCCTCATAGCCGGTGCTTTCCACATAACGAATGGGGTAACAGCCCTTTTCCTGCAGGTGCTTCACCACCGGCTCTGCCACATCGATAAAGGTGACCCGATAGCCGGACTGGCTCAAAAGTGCGCCGATAAAGCCACGGCCGATATTGCCGCCGCCATACATTACTGCATTCATACTACATCCTTCTTTCTTATCTCAGGTCCTTGTAGACCTTCATAGCCTCTTCAACAGTACGCATACCCTCGGTAGCGCCGGCTTCCGACAGAGAGCAGACAGCAGACGCTGTGCCCAGCTCAATGGCAGACTTCAGATCCATTCCCTTCCACGCGCCATAAAGCACGCCGGAGCAGAAGGCATCGCCTGCGCCCACGGTGCCGGCAATCCAGCCCTCGGGCAATTTCAGGCTGGGAACCTCTACCAAATTGTCGTTTTCGTCCAAGCCGTAGCCCACCTCGGGACAGTGAATCACAGCCCAAGTGGAAACGCCCAACTCCTTCATTTTCTTCAGCGCAGCAGGCATATTTTCCTTCAGCAGCTTGCCGTCCTCGGTACGCAGCTCTACGCCGGTGGTGGCGCTTGCCTCTACCTCGTTGATAACACAGTAATCGGTATACTTCAGTGCAGGACACACCAGCTTGCGGAAACGGTCTCCTGCCTCACTTACCACGTCAATGGAGGTCTTAATGCCCCGCTGCTGTGCGTTATGCAGCAGCTTTGCCATTTTGGTGCCGTACTGGTCATCTTCCTCGTCCAAGGCGTCCAGCAGAAGAATATAGCCCACGTGGAGCATATCCACATCCAGCTTATCCCAAGGGATATCGTCTTCGCAGAAGCCAGCGTTACCGCCCCGGCAATGGTAGAAGGTGCGCTGCTTGGTGATTTCATCGGCCATCACCAAGGTAAACGAGGTTGTGCCGGTGATTTTTACGTGCTGCATATCGATATTCTTATGGGCCTTCAGCTGCTCCATAATAAACGCGCCGGCGGCATCGTCACCGGTGCGGCCCAGCGCCACCAAGGGCAGCTGAGGGTCCAGCTTTGCCAAATCCACAATGTCATTGCACAAGCATCCGCCGATGGACTTGGATGCGTCTGCAGTGATGGTGGTCAACTCGCCCGGCTTGGGAATTCCGGCGATGGGATACAGCATATCCACAATCATATTGCCTGCTACGGCAATGCCTTTTTTATTCATAGGTTTCTTCCTTTCTTAGGGTAGAATATTCCTTCCAAAAATCTTCCAGCCAGCTCCGTCCCTGCTCGTCGGAGGCAAAGGTCTGCACCTGCTCCTGCTCGCTCTTTTGCAGCACCAAGGTCTCTCTACGCAGCTGCTTGCAGGACTCCTGCGCAGACATACCAAAGTAGGTTTCCAACATACGGGACAGATACTTTACATCGGAAAAGCCGCTGACCACACTCACGTCCGTCATACACATAGAGGTATCTCTCAGCAGCTTCAGTGCCCGTTCAAAACGCACGGAGCTCACATACTCCTGAAAGGTCATATGCAGATTATCGTGGATAAAATGAGACAGATAGGTGGTGGTAACACCCTCCAGCTCTGCCAGCTGGGTCAGGGTGATTTTCTCGCTGTAGTTTTGGTCAATATACTCCGTGATACGGCCCAGACGCGCCATCTTTTTGTTCCGCGCCAAGTATGCCGCCTCGGTCATCTGCCGGTAGGGGACAATGCTCAGCAGCCGGCTGTACAGCTGGCAAATGCTGCAAATGCAGTGCAGACCGTACAAGTCGGAATCCTCTGCCATATAGTTGTCCACTGCCTGCACCATCAGCCCGGTCAGCTCCTTGCGCTGGGCAGGTGTCAGGATGCCGGTCAGGTCATTTTCCAGAATTTCCAAATTCCGGAAACAGGATAAATACTCGCTGCAGAAGGAGCTTGCCATCTGCAAATATGCAACCTTAATGCCACTTTGATTGGTGGCAAGAATTTGGTGGGGTTCATTGGAATTAAAGAAGAACAGCGAGCCTTTGCTGATGGAAAAATCCCGCTCATCCAAATGGACCACTCCCTCGCCCTCCAGCACCAAGCCTAACTCCAAGGCTCTGTGGACGTGGGCATTGCGGTTGATGATGTGGACGATATTGCCATTGACGTGCTGCAATCTGGGATAGGCCAATACCTCGTATTCTTCCCGATAGGCATTTTGATGATTTCCCACTACAATCTCCTTATTAAACGAACAGAGGGCCGGCCATAGACCGGCCCTCCGACCTGCTTACTTTATGCGTTATGCCAACGCACTTTCTTCCTTACGGGTCCAGCCGCCGTCGCCCATATAGCCGGCAGGCAGCGCCTTGGGGGTCTCGAAGGAGGACTCCAGCTTCACAACCTTGCCGGTCTCGGCGCTGGTAATGATGGAGTGCATCAGCTCGAACACGTGGAACGCCATCTCTTTGCTGGCGCGGTTCTTGCGACCCTTGACGATGGACCAAGCCATCTCTGCTGCGCCAACACCACGGGAGTTTTCGGCGTAGCCGTGGGTCAAGGGGAACTCCACCTTGTCGGACAGGGTCTTCTTGATGTAGACGGGATTGCCAAACTCGTTGGGGTTACCCATATACAGGATGCCCTCTGTACCGTAGATTTCCAAACCGTAGGTTTCGTCCAAAATACAGTCGGAATTCATATGCAGGGTGCCCAGCACGCCGCTTTCGTACTGCATAGTAGCAGTAATGACGTTGGCATCCTCCAGCTTGTATTCCTGTCCGTAGTTGGGAGCGCCGATACGGGTGTTCACCCGATCCGGCTCGTTGATGGCGGTAAATGCGCTTACTGCCTTTACCGGTCCCAAAATGGCTGCCAGCGCAGTCAGGTAGTAGCCGCCCATATCAAAGCCGATACCACCGCCGCGCTTGCACAGGTGAGTCAGGAACTCACCGTAAATACCGTAGTTACGGCTGATGGAGGCGCGGCAGGAAACGGGCTTACCGATCAAGCCGGACTCCACAATGTACTTCGCAGTCTGCACGGAAGCGCCCAAGAAGGTATCCGGCGCTACGCCCAGATACAGACCCTTCTCGTTTGCCAGCTCCACAAGCTCCTTGCCCTGCCACAGCTCAACAGCGATCATCTTTTCGGAAAAGACGTGCTTGCCGGCCTCCAGGCACTGCTTGATAACCGGATAGTGGGCAGCGGGGATGGTCAGGTTGATGACCATATCGATGGAAGGATCTGCGCAGATTTCCTCGGTGGTCATTACCTTGCAGCCATACTTCTCAGCCTTTGCCTGTGCGGCGGCAGGATACAGGTCAGAGCAAGCCACCAGCTCCAGAATCTGGAACTTGCCGGCGGTAATATTGCTCATATAAATATCGCTGATAGAGCCGCAGCCAATCACGGCAACTCTGATTTTATCCATAATGCCTTCCCTCCAAATAATTACAGGGACAGCACGATCTCACGAATGTTAGCAGCAACCTGATTGATTTCCTCAACGGTGGAGTTGATGTTGATGCCGGTGCCGGAGCCCAGACCCTTATCCACAACGCCAACGGAAATGTTCACAGCACGCTCCAGGATATCGTCGGTAGCGGGCAGCATATGCTTCTCGTACTTACGATCGTCCTGATGGAAGGGGTGAGCATCGGTCCAAGTCTTCTTGTCCAGAATCTGCTCCATATTGTTGTATACGTGCCAGCCGGAACGGGCAATCACGGAGGTGCCGGCCTTCTCGCAGAACTTAGCAGCCAGCTCCTTGGTGTCGAACAGCAGAGTCAGCAGAGTAGCGCACTCGCCCTCGTCGTTGATGGTACGGAAGCCAACACCGGGCAGATCCTGCAGCTGAGCCTTCAGAAGTGCCTTCTTCTCACGGAGGGTCTTCAGGATGGTGGGCAGCTTACGGCCCTGAACAACAGCAACGGCGCCAGACAGCTCGTTCATACGCATATTCACGCCAACGATGGAACGGTTGCCAACCTCAACGCCCATACGGGAGGGCTTGTGGCCCTGATCGTGGAAGCCGAATGCACGCTCGTACAGATCCTGATCGGAAGTACCAACGAAGCCGCCGTCACCGGTGGTGATGGTCTTAAATACGTTCAGAGAGTATGCGCCCATATTGCCGATGGTGCCGCAGCACTTGCCCTTGTAGGAAGCGCCGACTGCCTGACAGCAGTCCTCAATAACGTACAGGTTGTGCTTCTTAGCGATAGCCATAATCTCGTCCATCTTACAGGGGTTACCCAGCATATGGACAGGCATAATAGCCTTTGTGCGGGGGGTGATCAGTGCCTCGATCTTGGTGGGGTCGATGGTCAAAGAATCGTCGATCTCAGCCAGAACGGGAACTGCGTTCATCATTGCGATGGTGGAAATAGAAGCGATAAAGGTGTAGCCGGGAACGATAACCTCGTCACCCATACCGATACCCAGAGCTGCCAAGCAGCACAGCAGAGAGCCAGTGCCGGAGCTGGTAGCAACCACGTGGTTGTGACCCAGCTGAGCAGCGATTTCCTTCTCAAAGGTAGCAACCTTACCCTGGAAGCCATCTACGCCGAGTGTGCCGTAACGGAACAGTGCACCTGCCTCGATAACATCCATCAATTCTTTCTTTTCTTCTGCGCCAAATACATAAGATCCGGGACCGCCTGCCATAATGATTACCTCCAAAAAATTATTATTGTATTTTTATTACGTGCAGTAGCGCAACAGAATCTTTTTGTCCTGTGCGCCTGTTCACCTTTTTTTATTTTACAAAATGGAAGTTTTTATTTCAATAGGATGAATGTACAAATAATAAAACTCAATTTTGTAGTATTTGTGAAACCTTTAAGAAAACAAAAAACTAAATCCCAAAAATCGCAAGATTGTCGGCTGACGGCTTTTGGGCGGTAAAGCAGAGAAAAGCCTGCCGCAGAACACCTGCGACAGGCTTTTTCGTTTCTGTTAGTGAGCGCCGGACAGAGGACGCATCGCACCGAAAACATCAAATCGGGTATCGTGCAGCTCTGTTAAGAACACCAGATTTACCGCCGTATCGGCAACGCCGCTGTTGGGCGCAAAATCTGCCGCCTGCAGAGCATCCATTCCCTTAACATACATCCGGGTACGGCCGCTGGGCATTGTAAAATCTGCGGTCTTTACAAAGGACACCGCAAAGCGGTCTGTGGCGCAGGCAGACAGCAGCACACTTGCCGCCCGGCTCAAAAGCTCCGCCTTATCTCCGTTTACCAAAATCGACGTGGTTTCCGGGAAGCAGAAATCCTCCAACACCACCTCATCAAAGCCCAAGCCCTTCAACTCCATAATGATTTGGGTCAGGTAGGACAGCGTTCCCTGACTGCCGGGATGCAGCCAGTAGCAGCCGTCATCATCCATATACAGATAGCCGCCGGAGGAGTGGTGCACGCCGTCGGGCACGTGGTTTAAGCCGTAATCCCAATCCCGCAGCGCCGGCAATTTGGCAATGGCATACATACTGCTGCGGTTTAGGTAGTCAATCAGCTCATCCATTTGGGCTGTGTCGATGCTGCTGCTGCGCTTGCTGCCCACCGCGGAGGAGTAGAAAAAGTCACCCTTGATGCCCTTTACATCCACCATTACCGCCGTTCCGGCAGGCAGGGCTTGGATTTGGGACTTGACTGCAGCAATATCCTGCAAATCGCTGAGCTCCACATAGTAGCCGTCCAGCTGGGTCAGCTCTGTTTTGCCACCGATCATCTCATCGTTTTGGTCAAATTTTATAGGGATATCCTCTTTTTCCGGAGGAACCGCCAGCTGGCCTGCTTGCATAGGCGGCAGGTCAAAATCCAGCTTGATTTTGCCCTCGGCTGTATAGACGATGTACCGCTGAATCCAAACAAACCAGCAGGCATACGCAATCGCCAGCACCGCAGCAATCACCAAAAGTGTCAGCAATATGCGCTTGAGCACCCGTTGGGTGCGGTAGGGTATGGTCATAGCGTTCTCCTTTTTGCGCTGACGCAGCGCCAGTCCTCTTTCGCCTTTGTCCGGGTAATCACAAGACCTGCCTGCTCCAAGGCGGCCACCACATCGGTTAGTCGGGTATCTAAAATACCGGAGCAAATCAGCAGGGTTTTTTCCGTCATAAATCGGGGCAGCACGGGAGCAAGGCCGATAATCACATCCGCCACAATGTTCACCAGCACCACATCATATTGCCCTTGGGACAGCGTATCCATAAAGCCCTTGTCTGCAATCACATTGCCCGTATAGGCGGCAAACTGCGGCAAAGCGTAGCCATTGTAGGCGGCATTCTCCCGGGCAATGTCCTCTGCTTTCGGGTCGATGTCCACGCCAACGGCGGTTTTCGCCCCCAAGCGCAATGCAGCAATAGAAAGGATACCGCTGCCGCTGCCCAAATCAAGGCAGCTCGCCCCCTCCTGCACCGCGTCCTCCATGGTTTCCAGCACCATTTGGGTGGATGGATGGGCGCCTGTACCGAAGGTAAGGCCGGGATCCAATATAATCGGCAAGCGCCCCTCTGTATCGGTATCTGCCAGCCAGTAGGGCAGCACCACAAGCCTTTGTCCCACGGGCTGGGGCGGATAGTTATCCTTCCAGCTTTCTTCCCAGTTTTCCTCTGCCAAGGGGGTAACGGACATCTGCAAATCCATTTGGGAAATCAGCTGCTCCAGCCGGGCAAGACCTGCCTGATTCCCATCCTCTAAGTACAGCTTAATGCAGCTAAGCCCCTGCAGCTTCTGCTGCAGATCCTCGTCAATGTAATCCCAATAAGCCCGATTCTCATCTAAAAACTGCTCAAATTCTCCCTGATCCTCCAGCACCAGCTCGCTGTAGCCGTGGGCTGTCAGCTTCGCGGCAACCTCCTCGATGGTATCGGAGGTGGTGGTTACGGAAATTTCCAAATAGGCCATAAAGCAAACCTCTGTGTCGTTTTTCATTATTTTATCGTAAAACGGGCAAAATAACAACCTGTAATATGTAAAATTTTTATATACCACTTTCCATTTGGTTGATTTTGGTATATAATGACTGCTGTAAAATGAGAAATTGCAATAGGATACCTTGCAGTTTGCGGAGGATATATGATTCAAACCTTTCATCTGTTGCCCGAAATTACCCTGCGGTGCTTTTCGGACAACCGTTTTAAGCAGGAAACCTTAAGCCTGCAATTTATACGCCCTATGCGCAAGGAGGAGGCCTCCCTCAACGCATTGCTGCCTGCGGTATTGCTCCGGGGCTGCGAAACCGCAGCCGACCTGCGGGCTATCACCCAGCGGTTGGACGATTTGTACGGCGCTTCCGTCGGGGCGCAGCTGCGCCGCGTGGGTGACTATCAGACCACCGGCCTGAGCTGCAGCTTTATGCAGGAGGCTTACGCCTTGGATAATGACGCCGTCTTTGCGCCTATGATGGCTTTCCTGCAGGAGCTGATGTTCCGCCCGCTGCTGGTTGGGGGCGTGTTCTCCGAAGAATTTGTGGAGGGCGAAAAACGAAATCTGCTCTCTGCCATCGCCGCCCAGCGGAATGATAAGCGGATTTACGCCAACGGGCAAATGGTCAAGCGGATGTGCAAGGGCGACTCCTTCGGCATCCCCCGCTTGGGAGAAAAAGAGGACGTGGAAGCCATCACACCTGCCGGTCTTTATGCCCACTATCAAAAGGTGCTCCGGGAAAGCCCTGTGCATCTGTTCTATGTAGGCGCTACCGCGCCGGAGAAAATTGCAAAGCTGCTCCGGCCTATGTTCGCCGGTTTGGAGCGAAATCCTGTGGCGCTTCCTGCCCAGACCCCTTTTCACGACTGCGGCGGATGCACGGAAACAGAGGAAATGGATGTGGCGCAGGGCAAGCTTTGCCTAGGCTTTGTCACGCCTGTTACCTTGCGGGATAAAGACTTCGTGGCTATGCAGATTTTTAACACTGTTTTCGGCGGCGGTATGATGTCCAAGCTGTTTATGCGAATCCGGGAAACGTTGTCTCTGTGCTATGACATCTCTTCCACCTATCACGGAAGCAAGGGCATTGTCACGGTTTCCGCCGGCATTGACAACCATATGGACAGCGCTGTGCAGGAAGAGATTCTTGCCCAGCTGCAAGCCTGTCAGGCGGGAGATTTCACCGACGATGAGCTGACAGCTGCCAAGCAGGCGCTGCTGACCCAGCTGCAAAGCACCCACGATTCCCCCGGCGCTATCGAGGGCTACTATGCCACCGCTGCCCTCAGCGGCCTTACCCTTTCGCCGGCAGACTACATTCGCGCTGTGGAAGATACCACAGCTGCCGACGTGGCAAACGCCGCAAAGACCCTGCGCCTGCACACCGTTTACTTTTTAAGGGGGCCAGTATTATGAAAAAATACGACTACCCCGAGGTAGGGGAAACCCTCTACAAAACCACCCTGTCCAACGGCTTGCAGGTGGTGGTTTTGCCCCGGCCGGGCTTTACCAAAAAGCTGTGCTATTTCGTCACGGATTACGGCGCTATTCACCGTGCCTTTACCATGGACGGCGCAGATTACCTTGCCCCTGCCGGTGTTGCTCACTATTTGGAGCATAAGCTGTTTGATATGCCGGGCCGGGATGTTACCGGAGAGTTTGCCGCGCTGGGCGGCATTCCCAACGCATTCACCAGCTTTGATATGACCGCCTATTACTTCTCCTGCACAGAAAATTTCAAGGAGAATCTGGCTCTGCTGCTGGAATTTGTCACCACCCCCTATTTTACCGACGAGAGTGTTGCCAAGGAGCAGGGCATTATCGGTCAGGAAATTGATATGAACGCCGACAATCCCGACAGCAAGCTCTTTGAAATGCTGGCGGAGGCTATGTATGAAAAGCACCCCATTCACACGCCGATTTTGGGCACCCGGGAGAGCATCGGGCAAATCACGCCTCAGGTTTTGGCAGATTGCCACAGGGCATTTTACCGGCCGGACAATATGTTCCTGTGCGTGGTGGGAGATGTAGACCCTCAAGAGGTGGCGCAGCTTGCGGAAGCGCAGTTGCAGAACCTCCCCCGCCCCACCGTCACCGCCATCCGCAGCTGGGATGAGCCAATGGAGGCAAAGCAGCACTTTGTCACCTGCCAAATGGAGGTGGCGATGCCTATGTTCCAGCTGGGCTTCAAAAGCGCGGCGCTTCCCAACGGGGAGGACGGAGTGCGGCAGGAAATCATCGGCGATTTGGCAGCCGAAGCCCTGTTTGGAGAATCCTCCGGCTTGTATCTGAAGCTTTACGATGCCGGCTTGATTGACGCCTCCTTTGGCGGCGGCTATGAGACCATTGAGGGGATGTCTATGCTGATTGCCTCCGGTGACAGCGAAGACCCCTCTGCCGTTAAAGACGCCATTTTGCAGGAGGCCAAGCGCCTTGTGGAGGAAGGCATCTCTCAGGAGGATTTTCTGAGGATGAAGCGCAGCGCTATGGGACGGCGTATCCGCTCCCTTGACAGCTTTGAAGCCACCTGCTTCCGGCTGTGCGCCTATCATTTTTCCAAATTTGACTATTTCCGCATCCCCCACCTTTACGGGGAAATCACACAAGCGGAAATCCTAAAATTTATACAGACAGTGGTCACCGAGGCACGAATGTGTATGGCGGTGATTACCCCGAAAGAGGAGGTATAACCTATGAAATGGATCACAGACGCTTCCCCCATTTCTTTCCCGTCGCTGGGAATTGAAATCAATCCCCCCTTAGGCTTCGGCACCGATGCTTTTGAAATCCGTTTTTACGGTCTTTTGATTGCGCTGGGTCTGTTGCTGGCAGCAGTCTACGGTCTGCGGCGGAAAAAGGCGTTTGGGCTGACCGAGGACGAAATCATCGACGGCGCGTTGTGCATTATCCCCTTTGCCATTATCTGCGCCAGAGCCTACTACTGCATTTTCGCTTGGGATGAGTACGCGGCAAACCCCATTTCCGTGCTGTACATTTGGAACGGCGGACTGGCTATCTACGGCGGTGTCATCGGCGCGGCAATCGGCATTGTGGTGTACTGCCGGGTTAAGAAGATTCCCATTGGCACCTGCTTGGATATTACATCCCTGGGCTTTTTGATTGGACAGGCCATTGGTCGCTGGGGTAACTTCTTCAACCGGGAGGCCTTTGGCGCAAAAACAGAAAGCTTCCTGCGGATGGGACTGAAGCTGACGGAAGATGGCCGGGCAGCTGCGCAGATGTATTACTACCACCCCACCTTCCTGTATGAGTCCTTGTGGAATCTGGCAGGCTTTGTGCTGCTGCATTTCCTGTCCAAGAAGCGGAAGTTTGACGGACAAATCGCTTTGGGCTATGCCGCTTGGTACGGCTTGGGCCGCACCTTCATTGAGGGTCTGCGGACAGACAGCCTGTATTGGGGGCCCTTCCGGGTCAGCCAAATGCTGGCTGCTGTGAGCTGCTTTGCCGCTGTCGCCATTTTGGTATGGCAGTCTTTCCGCACCCACAAGCCGGAGGATCTGTATGCCAACCGGGTCGCCGCCCGGCTTGCTGCTGAGGCCGCTGCCGCGGAAGAAGCCGAAGCTGCAGAAGACAGCGAAGAAACCTAAATATAGGGGACGGGTTTTCCGTCCCCTTTTTGCGGACGAGCAATGCTCGCCCCTACAACCCATAATCAAAAAGGGAACGGCACATAGGCCGTTCCCTTTCTTTTTATTAACCTAATGGCTCGAAATCTGCTGCGCCGTGCTTACACAGGGGGCAAATGATATCCTCGGGCAATTCCTCACCCTCGTATACCCAGCCGCAGACTTTACATACAAAGCCCTTTTTGCCTGCGTCGGGCTTGGGCTTGACGTTTTCCAGATAGTAGGTGTAGGACATTGTCTCTACATTGCTCAGGTTTGCGCACTGGGTCACGTCGCAAATGAACATAACGTGTGTGCCCAAATCAATCTGATTGATTACCTTACAGGAAATAAAGGCATTGACGTACTTGTCCAAGAACAGCAGTCCGTTGGCAGAGCGCTGTGCGTGCTCAAAGTCGGCGAATTTATCTGTATCCCGACCGGTGTGGAAGCCAAACCGCTCAAAAATTCCAAAAGGCGCATCCTTGGAAAGGGTGGAGATGTTCAGCTTGCCTGTCTTGGCAATCACATCGCAGGAATAGTTCACCTTGTTGATGGTCACCGCCACACGGTTGGGGGTATTGGTCACCTGTGTGACCGTGTTCACAATCAGACCGTTGTCCTTGGTGCCGTCGTTGCTGGTAACCACATACAGGCCGTAGCCGATATGGAACAATGCGGTGGGGTCTACAAAATCGTCCTGCACGTCAGCGGCGGTATAAGAGGCAGACAGCTCATCTGCCAGACGGCCGATTTGCTTTACGTTCTCCTCGTTCATTGCGGAGAATATGGTCACATTGTTTTCTGCGTAGGTGATTTTCTTGGAAGCTGCCAGCTTTTCCTTCATCACCTTAATGGCGGTAGGCGCCCAAGAGCCGTTTTCAATCATTGCAACGGTGCGGTTTTGGAAATTCCGCTCGGTGAGCTTATCCAAGTAGGTGCGCATAAAGGGGAATACATCTGCATTGTAGGTAGTGGTTGCCAGCACCAGCTTTTCGTAGCGGAAGGCATCGGCAACCGCCTGCGCCATATCGCATCTTGCCAAATCGTGGACCACCACATTGGGCACATCCCTTTTGCGCAGCTCCAATGCCAGCAGCTCCGCCGCTTCCTTGGTATGGCCGTAAATGGAGGTATAGGCAATCACGATGCCGTCAGTCTCAGGGGTATAGCTGGACCACAGGTCATACAGCTTAATATAGTGACCCAGATTTTCTGTGAGCACAGGTCCGTGGAGGGGGCAGATGATTTGGATATCCAAGGTTGCGGCAACCTTCAGAATATTCTGCACCTGCTTGCCGTACTTGCCCACAATGCCGATGAAATAACGGCGGGCTTCGTCATCCCAGTCCTCCTTGGCATCCAATGCGCCGAATTTACCGAAGCCGTCGGCAGAGAACAAAACCTTATCGTAGGAATCGTAGGTCATCATAACCTCAGGCCAGTGGACCATAGGCGCAAAGGCAAAGGTCAGCGTGTGCTTACCCAAGGACAATGTGCCGAAATTCTCCACACACAGGGTGTTTTGCATTTCCAGCTTGGGGAAGAACTGGCCAATCATCACAAAGGTCTTCTTGTTGGCAACCACCGTAACCTGCGGGTAGGTGTTTACAAAAGCCTCGATGGATGCGGCGTGGTCCGGCTCCATATGCTGCACAACCAGATAATCCGGCTGACGGCCAGATAGGGTCTTTTCGATATTCTTCAGCCATTCATCCGTCTTGCTGGCATCGATGGTGTCCATAACTGCCACCTTCTCGTCCAGAATCACGTAGGAGTTATAGGCCATTCCGTTGGGGACAACATACTGCCCCTCAAACAAATCCACTTCGTGGTCATTTGCGCCTACATACAAAATTGTATCGGTAACTTTTTTCAGCATTGTGCATCCTCCTGTTTTTGGGTAGCCCTGCTCACCCATTTTCTTATGTGTAAACAATAACATATATTTTCCATTTTGTCAATAAGAATAATTCTTATTCTCAAAAAAATCATTGACAAAATCTCCGGCGCTGTATAGAATGAAAGGGTAAAGGAGTGACCGTTATGAAATTGGTACTACTGACTGCCCTAGGCGTAGGCGGCGCAACCATATTCGGCACAGTATTGGGTTTTCTTTTTAAGAACATCTCCCACAAATTCAGTGACATCGTCCTGTCCTTCGCTGCAGGTGTTATGCTGGCAGCGGCGGTAATCGGCCTTGTGCTTCCCTCTTTGGAATACGGCGGGGACTGGGGCCTGCTTTATACCGTCACCGGTGTGTTTGCCGGCGCATTGTGTGTAAACCTGTTTGACAAATTGGTTCCCCATCTGCATCGGCTCAGTGGCGCAGATCAGGAAAGCCACCCCGGGGATACCAACAAGCTTAACAAGGTTTTGCTCTTTGTCACCGCCATTGCCATTCACAATCTGCCCGAGGGCATTGCGGCCGGCGTTGGCTTCGGCGCCGGAGACACCTCTGAGGCGCTCACCGTTGCCGGCGGTATCGCGCTGCAGAACATCCCCGAGGGTATGGTGATTATCGGACCTATGCTGGCGGCAGGCTTCAAGCCCGCCCGCACCTTTCTGGTTGCTGCGGCTACCGGTGTGGTAGAAATCATAGGCACCTTGTTCGGCTACTTTGCCGTTACCGTTTCTGCAGCTATTTTGCCCTTTGCCTTAGCCTTTGCAGGTGGCACGATGTTATACGTCATCAGCGACGAGATGATTCCCGAAACCCACGCCCACGGCTGTGAGCGAGGCGCTACCTACGCGCTTTTGGTGGGATTCTGTCTGATGCTGGTATTCGATGTGTTATTAAATTAAAAGAGGGTGTCTAGACACCCTCTTTTTTTACGGGAAGTTTGCTGCGCCGACGGCGGCGCTGACCGGAGGAGGGTCTGCTCTTTTCCGGCTCTGCCTTCTCCGCCCGGCGGGCATAAGCAGCAGCTGCCTCCGAGGTTGCCTCATAGGTCAGCCTGCTGACGCGAATGGTCCCATCCGGCTGCTCCGACAGCCGCACGCGAATCAAAAATTTTCCGCAGACAGGGCAATTTGCCAAATCCATATACCGGTGTCCCGGTTGGGCAAACCACCGGGTGCCTGTCATCCGCTTTCCGCAGGTGGGGCACTTGTTCTCCGCGCCGGACATTGCGTCCATCGCCGCCTGCTTATCGGCATAATCATAGAACACCTTGCGGCTGATACAGCCGGGAAGCTCCGCGCCGTGGAAGCCGTCTTCGTGGCTTTTCAGGGCTTTGCCGTACTCCTGCGTACCCTTTTTCAGATCCAGCTTTGCGCAAATCAGCGCCGTATGGTAGGCATCCCCCAAGGCATCGTGGGCAGGACGGGTGGCTTCAATTCCAAATATCTCCATAGCGGTCTTCAGCGCCTTTTGGGAAGAGGAGCCGTCGGTCTGGGCGTTGAAAATCATCTGGACATTGTACCACTTCTCTACCCAGCTTTCATCCAGCCCGAACAGCCGCAGATTCTCCCTTAAAATGGTGATGTCGTCAAAGCCCCAGGTGAGGAAAATCACATCCTCCCCGCACCAATTCCGAAAACGGGTCATAGCCTCCACCATAGGAATCCCGTTTTCCCGCAGCTGCGCCTCTTTAATGCCGGTGAGCTTACTGACCCGGCGATTTAACCGCCGGTAATACTTGGGCTTAATCAGCACCTGAAACTCATCCGTCACCTGCTGATCCTCTGTCACGCGGACAGCGCCAATTTGGATAATCTCTCCCCGAATCTGCACAGGAAGCACCTTTTTAGAGGAGGGAGAGCCGGGCCACGGCTGATTCCATTCCATATCCAAAACGATATAGTTCATACTTTTGAAACCTCGTAGTTTTCTGTTCTTGCCCTAATCATATCACATAGCCGGTAGATATGCAAACACTAAAACGCCGGAATAAATGCTGTGTCGCTGGCGGATGCCTCTTGGGTGAAGCCCTGTAAATCATTGAGGTACATCCAGCTTAATACTGCGTCATATTCCTCATCCGTGATTTTCCGGTCAAAAGGCGCCGGCAATGCGCCTATAGGCGTATACTGGCGCATCAGACTCACCAGCACATCTCCGGGCGAGAAGGTTTCGCCGATCCAATCCAGCACCTTCAGAGAATTTTCCACCTGCCCCGGCAAAATCAAATGGCGAATCAGCACCCCTTTTGCCAGCTTTTTCCCCTGCCACTGCACAGGACCCACCTGCCGGAACATCTTCCAAATAGCCTGCGACGCTACGGAAAAATAATCTTCCGCGCCGGACAGCTGCAATGCCAAAGAGCCGTCTGCATACTTCATATCCGGCAGATAAATATCCACCAAGCCATCCAGCTGACGGAGGGTATCCACCGCCTCGTAGCCGCCGCAGTTATACACCACAGGCACAGGCAGTTTCGGCTGCAGCGCAGGTATTACGGTGGGCAAAAACTGTGTGGGTGTCACCAAATCAATGTTCTCTGCCCCTTGGGAAATCAGCTCTTCCATCGCCTGCCGCAGCTGGGCTGAATCCATTGCTGTGCCGGTGGGCTTTGCGGAAATTTCCCGATTTTGGCAATAGGCGCAGCCCAAGCTGCAGCCGCCGAAAAACACAGCGCCGCTGCCTCCGCTGCCTGCCAAAACAGGCTCTTCCCACTTATGGAGCATTGTCTTTGCCACCAAGGCAGTATCCGGACAGCCGCAGAAGCCGGTTTCCCCTGCAGACCTGTCCACCCCGCACTGCCGGGGGCATAATTTACATTCCCGGTAATCCATTTTTTCACCTTCTTTGTCCGCATTGTAGCACAAATAGGGCAAAAAAACTACTGTCACAAAAAATTCATTTGCTATTAAAGCTGTTTTATCGTATAAATATAGTAAAATTTCAGGAGGTGCGCTTATGATTTCTTTCAAGGCATCTGACCTGCACCGGCAAGCCCGGCAGCAGCTGCAGCAAGCAACCGCGCCAAAGCGTCTGGTGCTGATTCATGCATCCATTGCTCTTGGTAGCACCCTGCTGCTGGCGGTGCTGAACTTTCTGTTCAGCCTGCTGATTGACGACACCGGAGGGCTCTCCGGAATGGGCACCCGCTCCCTGCTTTCCACCGCCCAAACATTGATGGAAACGGTAGTAATGATGGCGCTGCCCTTTTGGCAAATAGGCCTTACCTTTCTTGCTCTCCGCTGGGCACGGAACGATAGCGTACAAACCGGCCACCTGCTGCAGGGCTTCCGCCGGTTTGGCCCGGTGTTTGCATTCCGGCTTTTATATGGCTTTGTGTTTCTTGCCTTAGGCTTCGCCGCGATACATCTTGCCTCTGTCATCATTCTGATGACACCCTTTTCCGAGGCTCTTGTAGATGCGCTGTCCCCTATGATGGACCCATCTGCCACCGCAGAACAAATCGAGGCGCTTTTCTCCCCGGAGAAGCTATCCGGTATGCTGGATGCTGCAATCCCTCTGTTTGTTGTCTTTGGCATCATATTTCTCATTGCTGCCATCCCCGTATTTTACCGACTGCGGCTGGGGGAGTTTGCTGTGATGGACGGCTTGGGCAGCGGCGGCGCTTTGCTGCACAGTCTTCGTATCACCAAGGGAAGCTGGCGGCATCTTGTGAAGCTGGATCTGCATTTTTGGTGGTTTTATGTTCTGCAGGTGCTGTGCAACCTCATCGCCAACGGCAATCTGCTGCTTCCGCTGCTGGGAATCTCCCTGCCAATGGGCAAGGAAGCTGCATATTTCCTGTTTTTCGGCTTGGGAACTGCCTTGCAGATTCTCATTCTATGGCAGTTTCAGGGGCAGGTGCTCACCAGCTATGCTGTGGTGTATGATACTCTCTCCCCGCCCCAAGCGCAGCCCCAATAAAAAAATAACCGGGAGGTATAGGGCATTGCCCTATACCTCCCTGCTTTTTTATGGGCGAAGACCCAAGCCGCCTTCCAGCGTCAGCGTTTCGCCGCTCATATATTTCATATCCGGACCGGCAAGGGCTACGCAGGCTCTGCCGATTTCCGTTTCCGCATCACCGAAATGTCCCATAGGGGGCATTTTTACATTGGCCGCAAAGGCGTCGGGATAGGCGCTTGCCCAGCCCTCCAGCTGCGCTGTCCACGCCAGCGGACAAATCACATTCACATTGATTCCGTCCTTGCCCCATTCTGTGGCTGCCACCCGGGTCAGTCCACGGATGCCCTCCTTTGCCGCGGCATAGGCGCTTTGTCCGAAATTGCCGGAAAGACCGGCGCCGGAGGCAAAATTGATCACACTGCCTTTGGTCTTGGCAAGATAGGGATAGCAGGCCTTCATATAATAGAAGGTTGCATAAAGGCCGGAATACATCGCCAAATCAAACTGCTCCGTTGTGTGGTCTGCAAGGGTCACACCGGAAGCCGACGCTTGGGCGTTGTTGATCAGCACGTGAATCTCACCGAAGGTATCCACGGCTTTTTTTACCACAGAGCGCACCACAGCCTCATTGTCGCTGCCGGCTGCCACATCTGCCTGCACCGGCAGTACCTGCACCCCATAAAGCCGCTCCAGCTCTTCCTTAGCATCGCTGAGTTTTTGCATATTGCGACCGGTGAGCACCAAATTAGCGCCCTCCTTGGCGAAGGCAGTGGCGATTCCATAGCCGATAGAGCCGCAGCGCCCGTCTTTCAGAACAGCCCGGCCACCGCCGGTAATGATTACGGTTTTTCCAGTAAAATATCCCATAGTTTCTTCTCCTTTACTCTATAATTTGTCCATTGATACCGATTGTTATAACCCGGCAGGGAATGTCCTTCCCGCTGCTTTCCAGCGCCTGCTTTACCGCATATTCCATACCGCCGCAGCAGGGCACTTCCATCCGCGCCACAGTCACAGAGCGGATATCATTATTTCTTAAGATATGTGTCAGCTTCATTGAATAGTCGATTCCGTCCAGCTTGGGACAGCCCACCAAGGTAATGTGGTCCCGGATGAAATCGTTGTGGAAATTGGCGTAAGCGTAAGCGGTGCAGTCTGCCGCAATCAGCAGTCTGCAGCCATCAAAATAAGGCGCTGTCATAGGCGCAAGCTTAATCTGCACCGGCCAGTTCCGCAGCTGGGAAACGCTTTCAGCAGGCGCTGTCTCCCCTTGCGGGGTCAGGCGCTTCGCTGCCGTACCGGGGCAGCCTCCGGCGCAGGGCGCTTTCTTCTTAGCCGCAAGGACTGCCGCCTCATCATAAGCAGGCGCCTCCCGCATTTCAAAGGTAATGGCACCGGTGGGGCAGGCGGGCAGGCAATCGCCCAAGCCGTCGCAATAATCCTCCCGCAGCAGCTTCGCTTTCCCATCCACCATTCCGATGGCGCCTTCGTGGCAGGCATTTGCGCAAGCGCCGCAGCCGTTGCACTTTTCTTCATCGATGCGAATGATTCTGCGCACCATATCACGCACCCCGTTTCTTCTGATTTTCCACTATCTGCATCATTTTCTCGTACATCTCCTCGCCCACACATTCCTTGGCGTGAGCGCACCACTGAACACAGCTTAGCGTGTCGTTATACGCCACAAAACCGCAGTGCTCACAGGGCATCTGGGTGTCGATGGAAAACATCTCGATTTCATATCCGCACTGGGGGCAAATCTTTTCAATAATGGTAGGCGTTTTGGGCTTCGCCTGACATCCGTGTAAGATCATTTGCAAGCACCTCCTTGACTTTGTGGCTTCATTATAGTACACTTAGAAAAAAATGTATGTTGGATTTCCAACAAAAAGGAGGGTCTATGGAAAAATATTTTCCTCTGCTGCTGAAAAGTCCCCTGTTTGCCGGCATCGACGGGGTGGGACTGGGGAATCTGATGAGCTGTTTGTCCGCCCGGAGTCAGCAATATGCCAAGGGTGAGCCTGTGTTTTTAGAGGGTGACCCGGCAGGAAACGTGGGCTTTGTGCTGGAGGGAACGGTGCAAATCGTGCAGGATGATTTTTACGGCAAACGGAATCTGCTGATGCTGGCCCAAACCGGCGAGCCCTTCGGAGAGGTATTTGCCTGCGCAGGGGTGGAGCAGCTTCCGGTCAGCGGCTATGCTCTCAGCGACTGCCGCGTATTGTGGCTGGCCTGCAAAAGGATGCTCACGGTGTGCACCAACGCCTGCGGCTTTCACAACACCTTGGTGCAGAACCTTTTGCAGCTGGTATCCCAAAAAAGCTTGCACCTGAGCCGAAAAATCCGGTTTATGTCGGAAAAGACCACCCAGGATAAGCTGATGGCATACCTGCTGGATCAGGCAAAGGAAGCCGGTACGGCAGAGTTCACCATCCCCTTGGACCGGCAGGGTCTGGCGGATTTTTTGGGGGTGGAGCGCAGCGCTATGTCCGCAGAGCTCAGCAAGCTGCGGGCAAAGGGCGTTTTGGAAACGGAAGGCTCCCGTTTCCGCCTTCTTTAACGGGTTTTTGTGCTCTGTGTCAAAACTTTTTGCAAAAAAGTGTAGGATTTTTACAATTTGGCTACTTTACAAGGCGTTTTCATTATAGTATAATGATGTCGTATGGGGTCAATTACACCCAAAAACATAATCTATTTTTGCTGCGAAATGCAGCAACTAAAAATTGGAGGAAATTACCATGTCTGTAAAAGTTGCGATTAACGGTTTCGGTCGTATCGGCCGTCTGGCTTTCCGTCAGATGTTCGGTGCTGAGGGCTTCGAAGTTGTTGCTATCAACGACTTGACCTCTCCCAAGATGCTGGCTCACCTGCTGAAGTATGACTCCACTCAGGGCGCTTACGCTGCTCCCTTCGGTACTCACACTGTCGAGGCTGGCGAGGACAACATCGTTGTTGACGGCAAGAAGATCACCATCTACGCTAAGGCTAACGCTGCTGAGCTGCCTTGGGGCGAGCTGGACGTAGACGTTGTTCTGGAGTGCACCGGCTTCTACACCTCTAAGGAGAAGGCTCAGGCTCACATCACCGCCGGCGCTAAGAAGGTTGTTATCTCTGCTCCTGCCGGCAACGACCTGCCCACCATCGTTTACAACGTAAACCACAACACCCTGACCAAGGAAGACAACATCATCTCTGCTGCTTCCTGCACCACCAACTGCTTGGCTCCTATGGCTAAGGCTCTGAACGACCTGGCTCCCATCGAGTCCGGCATTATGTGCACCATCCACGCTTACACCGGCGACCAGATGATTCTGGACGGTCCTCAGAGAAAGGGCGACCTGCGTCGTAGCCGCGCCGGCGCTATCAACATCGTTCCCAACTCCACCGGTGCTGCTAAGGCTATCGGCCTGGTTATCCCCGAGCTGAACGGCAAGCTGATCGGCGCTGCACAGCGTATCCCCACTCCCACCGGCTCCACCACCATTCTGAATGCTGTTGTTGCTAAGGAAGTGACCAAGGAAGAGATCAACGCTGCTATGAAGGCTGCTACCACCGAGTCCTACGGCTACACCGAGGACGAGATCGTTTCCTCCGACATCATCGGCATGACCTTCGGTTCTCTGTTCGACGCTACTCAGACCATGGTTAACAAGCTGCCCGGCGGTATGACTCAGGTACAGGTTGTTTCTTGGTACGACAACGAGAACTCCTACGTTTCTCAGATGGTTCGCACCATCAAGCACTTCTCCACTCTGCTGTAATTTAAGATTGCAACATAAAGCCCCCGGCCAATCGGCCGGGGGCTTCTTTTATTCTGCGTCCAAAAGGAGCTTGAACGCGCCGTAAGCGCCGGCGTCATTGCCTAAGGTTGCGAGGGTGAACTCCACATCCTGATGGGCGTGGAACGCATACTGGGTAAAATAGTTCCGCACGCCATCCAGCAAGGGTTTTCCCGCCCTGCTCACTCCGCCGCCGAAGACAAACCGCTCCGGGTCAGTGGCGCAGCACAGGTTTGCCAAAAATTCGCCTAAGTACTTGTAGACCTTTTCCAGCACAAACATACACACCATATCCCCTTGGGCTGCTGCGTCAAAAACATCCTTGCAGGTGAATTCCCGGTCTCGCAGGCAGCAGGATATCCGGGTTTCCTTCTGCATTTTCTTCACCAGCCGCACAATACCGGTGGCAGAGCAGTACTGCTCCACGCAGCCCCGCTTGCCGCAGCCGCAGACCTCCATCTCCTGCCGGTTGATGACCATATGTCCAATCTCACCGCCTGCGCCGTGAGCGCCGAAGAGCACCTTGCCGTTGGCCACAATGCCGCCGCCAACGCCGGTACCCAAGGTGACCATTACCATATCCTTGCAGCCCTGCCCGCCGCCTTTCCAGCACTCGCCCAAGGCCGCCACAGAGGCATCGTTGCCCACCGCGATGTTCATTCCGGTGAGACTGCCCAAAACTTCCTTGACGTTGAACACGCCCCAGCCCAGATTCACGCAGCGGTTGACAACGCCGTCCTCCCGCACCACGCCGGGCACACCGATACCGATGCCCAAAACATCCTCACGGGGAATGTTCTTTTCCTGCAAATACCCCAGCGCCGACGCGGCAATGTCCGGCAGGATATTTTCGCCGTTATTCTCCTTACGGGTGGGAATCTCCCACTTGTCCAGCATCTGCCCCTGCCGGTCAAAAAAGGCCAGCTTCACAGTAGTTCCGCCCAAATCCACACCAAATCCGTATTTCATAGTGTTTCCTCCCATCTTCTTTTTTTCATTATACTGAGATTCAGCAAAAAAAGCTAGAGGAAAGCTGATAAAATAAACGGGAAAGCAAAACTTTTTCGTCACACTTGCAAGATGACGAATTTTATAGTAACATATAGATATAACAACGAAAGGACGGAGTACCCTTTATGATTAAAGTTGATATTTCCAACGTGTGGGGACAAATCTCCCTGCCGGACCTGCTGGCAACAGAAAAAGACGTTTTTGCCGCCCATATGCTCCTGACTGAGGGCAACGGCGCAGGCAACGATTTTTTGGGCTGGCTGAACCTGCCTGTGGAAGCAGAGACCGATGAGATTCGGCGCATCCGCGCTGCCGCAAAGGAAATTCGGGAGAATTCCGATGTATTTGTGGTCATCGGTATCGGCGGCTCTTACTTAGGCCCCCGGGCAGCCATTGAGCTGATGCAGGGCTGCAACCACAATATGGGCAAGGGCAAAGGCAACCCGCAGATTTATTATGCCGGCAACACCCTGTCCACCCGGGGCTGGAATGAGCTGACCCGGCTTTTGGAGGGCAAGGATTTCTCCATCGCCATTATCTCGAAATCCGGCACCACCACCGAGCCTGCCATCGCCACCCGGGCGCTGCGCTGGCTTTTGGAGCGGAAATACGGCACGGAAGGCGCTCGCAAGCGTACCTACGCCATCACCGATCCGGTAAACGGCGCTCTGCGGCAGATGTCCACCGAGGAGGGCTGGGAGAGCTTTGTGATTCCCCCCGATGTGGGCGGTCGGTACAGCGTGCTCACCGCTGTGGGTCTGCTTCCTATGGCGGTTGCAGGCATTGATCCTATGGAGGTTATGGCCGGCGCATATGCGGCAAAGCAGGAGTACGATATCCGCTCCTTTGAGAATCCCGTTTGGCTCTACGCCGCTGCCCGGAATCTTTTATACCGCAAGGGCAAGGCAATTGAGATTCTGGAGTCCTTTGAGCCGGGCTTCCGGATGATGGGCGGCTGGTGGCAGCAGCTGTTCGGTGAGTCCGAGGGCAAGGACGGCAAGGGTATTTTCCCGGTATACGCCGAGTTCACCCCCGACCTGCATTCTTTGGGACAGATGATTCAGCAGGGTGAGCGAAACATTTTCGAAACAATGGTCCGTTTCGATGCCCCTGCCCAAAAGCTGACCATCGGCGGCGATTACAAGAACTTGGACGGTTTGAACTACTTAGAGGGTAAGACCTTGGACTTCGTGGACGAGCAGGCATTCCAAGGTACGCTGGCTGCCCACGTAGACGGCAACGTGCCGGTCATCACCGTGGATATGGGAGAACTGAACCCGAAGAAGCTGGGCGAATTGTTCTATTTCTTCGAGCTGTCCTGCGGCGTTTCTGCCTATCTGCTGGGGGTCAACCCCTTCAATCAGCCCGGTGTGGAATTCTACAAGCGGAATATGTTCCGTCTGTTGGGTAAGCCCGGCTACGAGGAATAAAACAACAAAAACCGGGAGGTACGAACCTCCCGGTTTTATTATGCAAGATTATCGGTCAGATAATTGACCGCTTTCGTTATCTTTCCCTTTTCCAAATAGTATCTGGGGACCCGTCTGCCAATGCTGCAGGCGAATTCGTAGTTAAAGGACTGGGCCGTTGCGCCGATTTCCTCCATAGAGATCACTTGGTCTGCATCCCTACCGATGAGCACCACATCATCATCCACGCAGGCCCCGGGAATCTCTGTTACATCCACCATCATCTGGTCCATACAGACTCTGCCCAAAACAGGCGCCTTCTTCCCCCGAATCAGCACATAAAAGCGGTTGCTCAGCGTTCTTTTGTAGCCGTCTGCATAGCCCACCGGGACGGTTGCCACCACCGTGGGCTTGGTGGTCACATAGGTGCCGCCGTAGCCGATTTCCCTGCAGGGCTCCAGCGTCTTTACGTGGGTAATGCGGCTGTGCCAGCTGAGCACCGGCTTCAGCGGCAGCTTTTTGGGGTCTACTTCGTCGCTGGGATACAAGCCGTAGGTAATGATGCCGGAGCGGACCATTTCATAGTGGTGGCCGTAGTTCATAATGCCGGCAGAATTGTCCAAATGGCGGATTTTTACCGCCACGCCCCGCTGACGGAGCATCTCATCAAATTGGGCAAACCGCGCCGCTTGCTTTTCGGTGCGGGTCAAATCCTCACTGTCTGCCGTGGCAAAATGGCTGAACAGACCCTCTGCCACCAGTCGGGGCAGCCGGCAGATTCTTTCGCACACATCGGCATCCTCCGGGGTAACCTGAAAGCCAATCCGGCTCATACCCGTATCCACCGCAATGTGAAACGGTGCATCCACACCCAATTCTTCCGCCGCCTTTGACAGGGCAAGACCATCCTCATAGCAGAAAACCGTGGGGCGAATTCCCAGCCGCACTGCGGTGGCATAGCCGTCCCGATGGGTGGGTCCCAACAGCATAATGGGTTGGGTAATGCCGGAAGTACGCAATTCCACCGCCTCCGCTAAGGTAGCGACACCGAAAAAGGTACAGTATTCCGACAGGCATCGGGCCACAGGCACCGCCCCGTGACCGTAGGCATCTGCCTTGATAATTGCCATCACCGGCACACCGGCTTTCTTTTGAATGTTTTGGAAATTCTCCCGAAGGGCATCCAAATCCACGATGGCATAGCTGTTGTTTGTCTTCATTTTCTCACTCCGCACTTTGCCAAGCTTTTTATGCCTTGACCGTACCGTCGGGGTTGAACAGCGGCAGCTTCTCTAAGTAAATCAGGTCAGGTCTTTCCTGAGCATCGCCCTCGGCAAGAATTGCCATACGGCCCACAATCTCACCACCGGCCTTTTCCACCAGCGTTTCCAGCGCATGCAGGCTCTCGCCGGTGGAAATTACGTCGTCCACCAGCAGAATTCGCTTCCCCTTCATAAGCCGGGCGTCCGCTGTGTCCAGATACAGCCTTTGCTCCTTGGCGGTGGTAATGGAATTTACCGTAACCTCAAACACACCGGTCATATACAGCTTTGGCGCTTTTCTGGCAAGGAAATACTTCTTTGCGCCGCTTTGCCGCGCCATTTCGTGGGCAAGGGGAATACCCTTTGCCTCGGCGGTAATCAGGTAATCGTACTCCGGCGCTTTCTCCAGCAACGCCTTGGCGCAAGCCACCGTCAGCTCCTGATCGCCAAAAATCACAAAGCCTGCAATATACAGTTCGTCCGTTACCTTGCAGATGGGCAAATCCCGGTCAAGGCCGGCAATATTCATACGATGATACATAACAATCTCTCCTTTTTATGTGTTGCAGCTGCTTTTTAACAGCTGCGCAGAATCACATCCACCAGCTTGTGGAACAAATCGTGAACTTTGGCGGCGGTCTCCACCACCTCGCTGTGGTCCAGCTTTTGGGGCAGAACCCCTGCTGCCATATTGGTGATACAGGACACGCCCACCACCTGCAAGCCACTGTGGCCGGCAACCAGCGCCTCCGGCACGGTAGACATACCCACCGCATCTGCGCCCAAGGTGCGGAACGCGCGAATTTCCGCAGGGGTTTCGTAGTTCGGACCGGAGCACATCAGGTATACGCCCTCTTCCAAGGGGATGTTTTCCGCGGCGGCGTTTTTCTTGATTTCTGTCCGCAAAGAGGCGGCATACAAGTCGCTCACATCCGGGAAACGGGGTCCGAATTTCTCCAGATTCTTGCCAATCAGCGGATTTGCGCCGGAAAAGTTGATATGGTCGGAAATCAGCATCAGCGTTCCGGGCTTATAGCTTAAGTTCACACCGCCGGCAGCATTGGTCAGCACCAGTATTTTCACGCCGATGGCCGCCAAAACACGGATAGGCAGGGTGATTTCCTGCATTGCAAGCCCCTCATAATAGTGGACGCGGCCTTGCGCCACCACCACGGGCTTGCCCTCTTTCATACCGAACACGAATGCGCCGGTGTGACCCTCAACCGTAGGCTGGGGGAAATTGGGAATCTCCGAATAGGGAATTTTCACACTGTTTTCCAAGGTGTCTGCATAGTCACCTAAGCCGCTTCCCAATACCAGCGCCACCCTAGGACGCAGAGAAACCTTATTCAAAAGATATTCCGCCGCAGCGGTAATTTTATCTTGCAGAGTCATTGGCTCAACCCCTTTTTCTTTTATCATACCACAAATCGGCTCAGCCGTCAATTTGCCAAAAAGTCGGGAGAGGAAAATCCTCTCCCGACTTCGATTTCAAATAATACCGCTTACTCGTAGCTGAGCTCGCCGTTGGACTTGCTGACATACTCTGCCCACTGAGCATCTGTATAGTCATAGCTCATCAGCTCAAAGCCGCCGAAGCCGTACATTGCATTGTACTCCTCTGCAACGTCTCTGACCTGATAGGACTGCAGATATGTGTTGCAGTCAGCAGCCATAGGAATCCGGTAGTACTTTGACAAAAGCGCCAATTCCATAGCGGCGGCAATGTCCAGCTTGATGCCGATAGGTGCGCTGGCGTACTCGCCCTCACCCACCAGGCAGTGAGACCATTCCTTCAGGGTCTTGGTCACCTTCTTACCGGTGATTTCAACGGTCATTTCCTCCTTGGCAGGATTCCAGCAGCCCAGCTCGTCAACAGCGTTCAGGTCTGCGTCGTAGTAAAGCTGCATATTGGTAAAGGCTGCAAATACGTCGCCGCCCTTAGCGCCGTAGCCAATGGCATACTCGCCGTCGGCAACCTTGCTGCTGTCAACATTGCCCTCGCCCACCAAGGTAATCTGACCGAAGCCGGAGCCTGCGGCAGCCGTATTCAAGTACGCATTTACCTTGTCCAGCTGCGCTTTCTCTGCATCGCCGAATTCGCCTGCATAAGCAACGCGAATCTCGATGGGATTGCCCTTCTGATACAAGTTGGCGGAAACCAGCTCTGTGCAAGCCTTCAGCATCAGCTCCTTGGCGTCTTCCGGATAGAAGCCTGCCTTCGCGCCGATAGAGCCGTAAGCTGCTTCCAAGGTCTCGAACTCTGCGCCGTCAATATAGTACAGACCGTACAAATCCACAATCGCCTGCATTGCCTGATTGCTGTCACGGTAAACAGACGCGGCATCCTTGTAGGCATCGTAGTAGAACTGCTCGTTCAGCAAATACCAAGCGGGCTCAAGGCCGGCAGTTGCGGTTACAAAATCCTTACGGTCCATCGCTCTGGAGAAGGCCTGACGGAAGTTGATATTGGACACAACAGCAGCATTCTTATCGCCCTTGCTGTCCAGCTTCTTCAGCGTTGTTGCATTGGTGTTAAAGAAGAAGGCGTAGGTCTCTGCCTTTGCTTCCTTGCGCAGCTGGCTGGATTCCAGATAGTCGCCGATTTTGTCTGCGCCGGGAGTCCAGCGGGACAGCTCACCCTTCAGGAATGCTTCCTCGGCAGCAGCATCGGTCATCACGTCGATGATGATTTTGGTGGTCTGGTAAGCCTGCACGTTTTCGCCGTCAACGGTATAATCGGTTTCGGCGTACAGCGTGCCGTCTTCCTTCTTTTCGTACTCGAAGTAGTTTTCATTCTGCTCCAGCACGAACTGCTTGTCATCCTGAGAGGAAAGCTTGTAGGGGCCGTAGGACATCGTGGTATCCACGCTTGTGCCATAGGTATCCTTGCCCTTTTCATACAGGTCCTTGTTCACCAGACGGATATTGCTGCAGAAGGACATAAAGTCATTCAGGTCAATCTGAGACTGGCAAACATAATGGATTGTGGTATCGTCCACCTTGTAGAAGCCAACTGTCTGGTCGTAGCCTTCCTTGCTGCCGGTATAATAGCTGTTGGCGCCGGCAATAGCGGCTGCGCCGGTGCAGTACAGGCTGGCTTGGCTGTTTTTCGCAGCGGGGTCCAGCAGCGCCTTCATAGACTCTACATAGGTGTCTGCAGTGATGGCGGTGCCGTCCTGCCACTTCATATCGGCATTGAGCTTAATCTCAAAGACGTGGCCCTCGTCAGCTTGCGCCGTGACACTGTACTTTGCCAAATCGGTCTTGCTGCTCTTTGTCACGTCGGTAATGGCGGTTGCGCCCTTGTAAACCCACTGGAATTCGCCCTTTTCCGTATCCTTCACACTCTTTGTTACCAAGGGCGTAACCAGATACTGCAAAATTGCGCTGTCCTGCGCAGTTTTGTAGTTAAGCGGATTCCAAACCGTTGCCGGCTGGGTGATGTAATCCCGGTAGGTGTATGTTGCCACGCCCTCTTCGGCAGGCTTGCTGCCTTCTGTATTATCCGGTTCCTTTGCGGGCTTGCAGCCTGCTAAGCAGGACAGCACCATAACAAGTGCCAACAGCAAAGCCAGTAGCTTCGTGATTTTCATTTTCCGTTTCCTCCTAGAATAGCAATCTCTTTCTTCATTTTCTATATTTCATCGACGGTTTTTGTGTTCCCTCGAAAAAATAACATTGTTACAGGGGATTTGCCTTGATTTTCGCATAGCGACGGGGGTACTGCTTGGGGGTAGGCGCTACCTTTTTCAGCACGATTACCGTATGGGCTGTACCGTCAACGGGGAATTCCGCCATATGCTCCACCACCAGCCCCAGCTTGGCAATGGCGTTTTTTGCTTCATCCAGTTCCTGTTTGGCAGCGGTGCCCTTCATCGCCAGCACCTTGCCGCCTACCTTTACATAAGGGGCTGTCAGCTCCAGCAGGATGTTCAGACGGGCAACCGCCCGGCTGGTGGCAATGTCATAGGTTTCCCGACGCTCTGCCACCGCTTCCTCTGCCCGGGCGGTGATACATTCCGCATCCACGCCCAAGCCCGGCAGCACCGATTCCAGCCACTGCATCCGCTTACCCAAAGAATCCAGCAGCGTCAGCTGCACCGACGGGCAGGCAATTTTTACAGGCACGCCGGGAAATCCGGCGCCGCAGCCCACATCAATCATCCGTTTGTCAGACAAGTCTTCCAGCGTAAGCAAGGAAAGACTGTCCAGCAGATGGAGCTTTGCCACGGCTGTCGGTTCTGTAATGGCAGTCAGGTTCATCACCTTGTTCTGCTCCACCACCGCTTCCCCAAAGGCGCACAGCATCTGCTGTGTCTGCTCTTCAAGAGACAATCCAAGCTGAGGCAATCCGCTTGCCAGTGTCTTTCTCATACCTGCCTCCTATGCGTTGGGATGGTCGCTTAAGTCCACCTGCGATTTATCCAAGGGGTTAAAGCTCTCTTCCTCCTCAATTTGAGAGGGAAGGACAATCTCCTGAATATACCAGCTTGTCAGCAGGTCACAGGCTTTCGCATCCTTCATTTTCCCGTCGCCGTAGAAGTCATCACAGATTTTCAAATCGTGCTTTAGGTTGCTGTTTTCCCCGGCAGATACCCGGGCAGCAGCGCCTGCGTTGGTCACCGCATCCAGTTCCTGCAGCGCCTTCAGACAATAGCGGTAGCTCAGCAACGCGCCGGAATACTGGAATTGGGTGTCTTCATTATTCTTGCAAGCCATTGTGGCTGCGAAGCTGGCATCCTGCTCAATGGCAATACTGGCGCGGCGGGCCATCTCTCTGCACATGGCAAAGGGCAGCATAACCGGCGGTGTTTGCGGATTCACGCAGGCTTCACCGGTAAGGCCGACCGTCACGCCGGTTATACCCCGGGCAGTATAGCGGTCTGCCCAGCCCAGCTTTTTCACCGGCTCCATCGGCCCTGCGAACACGGACAAGGACTGCTCATACACCAGCTCTTCATAGCCCTTTGCCGCCTGCGCTGCCAAAGTGTCAAAATCGGCAAATACCACATCGCCCTTTGCATCCCGCTGCATCTGGTCTGCCAGCGCGTTGGCCAAATCCCGATAGTAGACCGCCGCATTTTCCATTTCCGTAATGGTATTATCGGTCTCCTCCAAGCGGATATCCTCCGACAAGGGACCGGAATACTGATTGAGGCTATACAGCCCTGTATTGAGGAAAATCAGCGCCGCCACAGCCGCGCAAATCCAGCCGCCCCAGCGGATGGGGTTCCATTTGAGTATAATCATCAAAACGACAGTTAAAATTCCTAACGCAATCAGCAGCAGCAAAAGCGTCTGCCAAACGCAGAAATCCACGCCGCTGCTCCACCCCGAAAGAAACACTTGCGCCATTCGGGTCACGTAAGGGTAAATCATATCCACCAACGCGGTATGGGCCTTGGCAAATTCCCGCAGTGCCCAAGTGCAGGCCAGCAGGATTGCTGCCGTCAAATACCCTCGCCAATATTTCAAAGGACAACGCCTCCTTTTCCGTTCATTGGGAACATTTAGTATATCACATTATTCCGCAATTGTCCAGTATTCCCAACACCCCATCTTTATACAGTTCTGTCACCGTAACCTGCCGGATTTGATTGTGTAAATCCTTGCCACGCACATATACTTTCACATAATTCGGGGTGTGTCCTATATAGTATGCCCCATCTTCCTCCTCGAAAAGCACCGAAACAACGCTGCCCACCATTTTTTGCCGGTAATCCCGGGACATTTCTTCTGCCACGGCAATGGCCTTGCGGCTTCTTGCCTCCTTCACGGCGTTACCCAGCTGCCCGTCCATTTTGTCTGCCGGTGTGCCCGGCCGGCGGGAATAGGGGAAAATGTGCATATCCGCAAAGCCGCATTTCCGGATGAAGACAAGCGACTGGGCAAATTCCTCCTCTGTTTCGCCGGGGAACGCCACAATCATATCCGTGGTAACGGCGCAGCCGGGGAAATAGCGACCCAGCAGCTGCACGCTTTCCAAATACCGGGATGTGTCGTACTTCCGCTTCATTCGCTTCAGCACCGTATCGCAGCCGGATTGCATAGACAAATGAAACTGGGGACACAGATTCGGCAGCTTTTGCAAGCGGCTGCAGAATTCCTCTGTTACAATCCGCGGCTCCAAAGAGCCCAGCCGTATCCGCAAATCGGGAACCTCCCGGCAAATTGCCTCTATCAGGTCTGCAAGCTTCGGCTTTCCCGGCAGGTCTACGCCCCAAGAGGCGATTTCGATACCTGTAATCACAATTTCCCGATAACCCTGCGCTGCCAGTTCCCGGGTCTGCTGCACCGCCAAGGAAATGGGCGCAGACCTGACAGGTCCCCGGGTATAGGGGATGATGCAGTAGCTGCAGAAGTTCACGCAGCCGTCCTGCACCTTCAGCATCGCTCTGGTGCGTCCTTCCAGCCCCCCTGCAGGCAATACCTCAAAGCTGCGGCGCTTCAGCGCCTCATCCAGCACCCTTGCCTTGACCTTTGTATGGGCGGTGGCAATCACCTGCTGCAAGAATTCTGCCCTGTCCCCGCTGCCGCCAATCACGTCCACATCCAGTTTTTCCAAGCTGTCTGCTGCGTGCTGGGGATAGCAGCCGCACACGGCAATCACCGCCTGCGGGTTTTCCCGACGGCAGCGGCGAATGACCGCGCGGTTTTTCTTGTCCGCAACAGCCGTTACCGAGCAGGTGTTGATAATATACACATCACAAGGCTCGTGAAAAGCGCCAATTTCGTGGCCTTGCGCCGCCAAAAGTTGCTCCATTGCCTGTGTTTCGTACTGATTTACCTTGCAACCGAGGGTGTAAAATCCAAATTTCATCGTCTAATTTACCAATTATCGCTTTCTGTGCAGAATGTTTTTCTTATTGTTTTCCCAATTGATATATACGTCTTTTTTCCGTATAATACATACCGTTGCCATTATACTCGAAAAAAAACCGTTTGTATAGCACCGGAGGCTATTTTCTATGAGTTTTCACATTCGTTTAACCTCTTTTGAACAAGTAAAGACGTTTGTTGCGCTGGCTGCCCGGCAGCCCTTTGATGTCCAAGTGGGCAATGAACGGCAGACCATCAACGGCAAAGACCTGATGGGAATGTTCTGTTTGGACTATTCCCGCCCCGTGAACGTCTACGTGAATTGTTCTGCAGATGAATTCAAATCCTTTCAGCAGGATGCGTTGGCTTTGCAAAGCTGATACCGCCGCTTCGGGAATTCCCGAGGCGGTTTTTTTATAAAAAACAGTAGGCAAATAAAAACAAATGTGCTATTATATAGGTAACTGTGAACAAATTTCAGCTTATTGCTCCGGCAAGAGAAAAAGCGAACTGCAGGGAAAGAGGTGGCGTTATGCGGATTTTGGGCATTGACCCGGGTTACGGGATTACCGGCTTTGGCCTCATTGAGGCACAGCGAAACCAATTCAGTCTGCTTCGCTGCGGCGCAATTACCACCCCTGCGGGTATGGATTTTTCCGCCCGGCTGGAGATTATTTACAACGATATGACCGAGCTGTTAAGAGTAGCAAAACCGGATGCCGTTGCCATTGAAGAGCTGTTTTTCGGGCAGAATGTGACCACCGGTATCGGTGTTGCCCAAAGCCGGGGCGTGATTTTGCTTGCCATCCGGCAGGCAGGCTTAGAGGTCTCCCAGTACAAGCCTATGCAGGTCAAGCAGGCGGTGGTTGGCTACGGAAATGCCACCAAGCATCAGGTTATGGATATGACCAAGCGGATTCTGAATCTCCCCCAAATGCCAAAGCCCGACGATGCTGCCGATGCCATTGCCATTGCCCTGTGCCACGCCCGGTCTGCCACCAGTCTGCTCTCCCGGCTTAAATAATATGAGGAGCCGCTTATGACTTTGGATACAATGAAGAAACGTCTGTCTATGGCGCAGCTTCCCCCTGTTTTTGAAAGTTTCTATCCCAAAATTGCCCATCTGTGGCAGGCGCATACCGATAAGATTCTTTCTGACGAATACATCACCCAAACGCTGGATGCCTGTCACGCGCTGACCCCCTACCGTGAGCAAATTCTCAGGAATGCCCGGCTGGTGCGGAAAAGCCCCGCTTTGCGGCTTTTGGTGTGCCTGCTGGAGCAATGGGTGCGCATAGGCGGCAATCTGAACGACAGTTCTTATACCCCACCTGAGGGGATTGATTTTCTCCACTTATTCCCCGCCATCCCCACGATGCCGGAAACAGTCGCGTACCTGCATCAGCGGAATGTGCCGGAAAGCGTGATTATCGCCACAATGCAGGAATACGATGCCTCTGTGCAGATGCGTTTGCTGGCAACCGGCAAGCCTTGCTTCACCGTCGACCGGCTCAATTGGCTGCAGCGGTTAATCCACAACCGCTACCTGCATATCGGCAGATTCAATTTCGATTTGCCCGCCAAACACCCGCTGGGCGTGCGGGTTTACGAAAGCTGCGACGGCGAAATTGCCCTTTTGGCAGATGACCTGCAGATCCGGGAAACTGATGAAGCCTTCTTTGGACACCCCTGTGTAAACGGCCTTGTGCAAGAAAAAACCGTCACCCTGCCCAAAGCTTGCTGGCATCAGCGGCTAGGCCCCGACGACAAGCTGGTAAACATTCATATCCCCAGAGCCGGGGCTTTTGACAAGCAAACCGTTTTGCAATCCTTTCAGCAAGCCAGAGAGGTGTTTGCCGCCTGCTATCCCGATGAGCCCTTCGGGGCATTTCGCTGCTGCTCTTGGCTGCTGTCAGAGGATTTGCACAGCATTTTGAAGCCCGATTCCAATATTTTGGCTTTTCAGTCTTTCTTTACAAAGACACCCACCCAAAGCACCGGGCAAGGGATTTTCCCCTTTGTTTTCCCCGGTTGTCCCACAGACAACGCAAGTTTTTCCGCCCTGCCGGAGGATACCGGTCTGCAGCGCGCCGTGAAACAGCGCTATTTAGACGGTGGCTGTATCCGCGATGGCGCAGGATTTTTCTTCTAAAGAAGCTTTTCTAAAGGAGTATTGTTATGCTATATTACGTTTCCGGACAGGTCGCTGTTTTAGAGCCGGGCCTTGCGGTCATTGACTGTGGTGGCGTGGGCTACGGCTGCCGTGTCACCGCCTATACCGCCGCCCAGCTGAAATTGAATCAGCCGGCAAAGCTCTATATCACCGAGGCTATCCGGGAGGATGCCTACGATATCTACGGCTTTATCGACCGGGAGGAGCAGCGGTGCTATGACCTGCTCACCTCTGTCAACGGTGTAGGGCCTAAGGCGGCGCTGGCAATTCTGTCGGCAGGTCCGCAGAATTTCACCTTGGCTGTGATGACCGGAGATGAAAAGCTCCTCACCGCCGCCCAAGGCGTGGGCAAAAAGATTGCCCAGAGAATCATTTTGGAGCTAAAGGACAAAATGGGCGGCGCAAACACAGAGATTGACTTCTCCTCCCCCGTAGCTTCCGCTCCCGTGGCAGAAAGCCATACCGCTTTGGCAACCCAGGCGCTGAAGGAGCTGGGCTACTCCCCTGCGGAAATCGCCACCGCCTTGAAGGGTGTTGACCCCAACGCCTCCACCGAGGAAATGATTCGCCACGCATTACGGGCAATGGTAATGAAGGGATAGTATGGAGACCCCAAAAAGAAAGCCAAACCGTCTGCCGAATTTTGATTACAGCGCACCCGGTGCGTATTTCATCACAATTTGCACCAAAGACAGACGAAATCTGTTTTGGACAGATGTAGGGGCGAGCATTGCTCGTCCGCAATTGACGCTGTGGGGAGATATTGCAGCTAAAAGCATTTGTGATATTCCCAAGCACTATCCTGCAGTCTCCGTAGACCACTACGTGGTTATGCCCAATCACATTCACTTGTTATTGCAAATCAATACCGACACAGACGGACGAGCAATGCTCGCCCCTACAGTTTCCCACGTTGTGTAGCAACTAAAAGGCGTTATCACAAAGCAAATCGGTCAATCCGTTTGGCAAAAACTTTTTCACGACCATATTATCAGATCGGAAACAGATTATCTGAAAATACGGGAGTACATTGAAAACAATCCCGCAAAATGGGAAGAAGATTGTTTTTACGAAAACTGTGAATAACGGACGAGCAATGCTCGCCCCTACAATATCCTTTTGGAGGATCTTTTATGAGTTTAGAATTTTCTGAAGAGCTGGATGCTTCCCCAATTATTTCCCCTACCTTTGCGCCTCAGGACGCAGGGGAAATCGGTTTGCGCCCCCGCCTGCTGTCCGACTACACCGGACAGGAAAAAGCCAAGGGGAATCTGTCTGTATATATTGAAGCTGCAAGGCTGCGCAACGAGCCGCTGGACCACACGCTGCTCTACGGCCCTCCCGGTCTGGGCAAAACTACCTTGGCCGGCGTTATCGCCAACGAGATGGGGGTAAACATCCGCATCACCTCCGGCCCTGCCATCGAAAAGCCCGGTGATTTGGCAGCTTTGCTGACCAACTTAAACCCCGGCGACATTCTGTTCATTGACGAAATCCACCGGCTTAATCGGGTGGTGGAGGAAATCCTCTACCCGGCTATGGAGGACTTTGCCATTGACATCATCGTGGGCAAGGGTCCGTCCGCCAACTCTATCCGGCTGGATTTGCCCAAGTTCACCTTGGTGGGCGCCACCACCCGGGCAGGTCAGCTGTCTGCCCCTTTGCGTGACCGTTTTGGCGTGAATCTGCGGCTGGAGCTGTACACCACCGAGGAGCTGGCCAGAATCGTCACCCGCAGCGCCACCATTTTGGGAATGGACATCGCGCCGGAGGGTGCGCTGGAGATTGCCTCCCGCAGCCGGGGCACACCCCGAATTGCCAACCGTTTTCTGCGGCGGGTACGGGACTTCGCCCAGATATGCTGCGACGGCGTCATCACCCGGGAAGCGGCAGATTTGGCGCTGAAGCGGCTGGAGGTGGACGAGCTGGGTCTTGACAACATCGACCGCCGGATGCTCACCGCCATCATCAAGAATTACGGCGGCGGCCCTGTGGGCTTGGAAACCTTAGCCGCCACCATCGGCGAAGAGGCCATCACCTTGGAGGACGTCTACGAGCCTTATTTGATGCAGCTGGGCTTTTTGACCCGCACCCCCCGGGGACGGTGCGTCACCCCTTTGGCCTATCAGCATCTGCACATCCCCTTTGACGGGCAGGCAAGTTTCGATTTAATGTAAAAATTGCATAAAACAGAAAAAACAAGCAGAAATATTCTTATAAAGGATTGACAAAAGTTTTTCCTTTGTGTATAATCCGACTTGTGGCGGTATACGTCACAATATTACTATGACCCTGCGTTACACCAGTCAATTCCGGCAGGCTTTCACGGGGCACAAACAACCGAAGAGAGGTAAAATCAATGTACGAAGACAAGACTTTAGTTTGCAAAGAGTGCGGCAACGAATTCGTTTTCACCGCCGGTGAGCAGGAATTCTACGCAGAGCGTGGCTTCCAGAATGAGCCCCAGCGCTGCAAGGCATGCCGTGACGCCCGTAAGAACGCTGCCCGTGGTCCCCGTGAGTTCTTCACTGCTACTTGCGCACGTTGCGGTGGTGAGGCAAAGGTTCCCTTCGAGCCCAAGTCCGACCGTCCCGTATTCTGCAGCGAGTGCTTCGCTCAGATGCGCACAGAAGGCTAATAAAAGCAAACAAGCAAAGGCAGCACCTTTCGGTGCTGCCTTTTTTGTTCATAAAATTGTCGCAATTTGTTTTAATTTTTGTTATTGTGTGTTCAAACCCCGCAGGTATTGTGTAAGCAGGAAAGGCGCAATGCCGTAGCGCTTCTCCTATCTTTTCTACCTCTCTTCTTTTTACCCCTTTGGCAAAAAAACCACTGCCTTTTTGGCAGTGGTTTTTTTGTTACCACAAATTCAAATAGCCAATGCCGATGCCCAACGCTGCTGACAGCACAACGATAATAATCGGATGCACTTTTTTCATAGCCAGCACCAGCATCACGGCAAAAATTCCCGCGGACAGATAGAAAGCCGGTGTCTGCAGCACGCTCCATTGTAGCCCGGCAGGGAAAAACACATCCGCCAGAACAGACAGAATTGCGCCGGCAATGAGTCCCACCACCGCAGGCTTTAAGCCGGACATACAGCCCTTCACCACGGAGGAGTTGCGGAACTTGTCATAGCATTTGGCAACAATCAAAATAATCACAAAAGACGGCAGCACCACACCCAAGGTGGCGCAGGCAGAGCCCAGCAAACCGCCCACCTCAGAGCCTACATAGGTTGCCATGTTGATGGCAAAGGGACCGGGGGTGGACTCGCTGACCGCAATAAAGTTGGTAATTGTCTCTTGGGAGATAATGTCACCCCAGCGCTGGCTTACCTGCTCCTGCATCAGCGGCAGCATAGCGTAGCCGCCGCCGAAGGTAAACGCGCCAATCATCAGGAAGGTCAGAAACAACTCCAAGTAAATCATTGCTGCGCCCTCCTCTCCATCGCCTTGGCGGTCACCAAGCCAAAGACCGCGCAGCCGATCAGCACCGGCAGAACGCTCACATCCAGCAGCGCTGTCAGAATAAACGCGCCTGCCATAACGGTGTAGGACGCCCAGTTTTTCTGGTTTTTCTTGTACATACCCCACAGGGCCTTGCACAGCAGCGCCAGCACGCCTGCCCGGATGCCCTGAAATGCGTACTGCACCGCCGTCAAGCTCTGAAACTGACGCAGCACAAAGCTGATAGCATAAATAATTACAAAACTGGGCAAAACAACCCCCAGCGTTGCCATCAAAGAGCCCAGCACACCGCAGGTGCGGTAGCCCACAAAGGTAGCGGAGTTGATGGCAATGGGGCCCGGCGTGGATTCTGCAATGGCAATAATCTCTAGAATATCCTCATCGGTGATCCATTTGTGGTTTTCCACCGCTTCCTTCTGAATCAGCGGAATCATAGCATAGCCGCCGCCAAAGGTAAATGCGCCGATTTTCAAAAAGGTAAGAAATACCTTTCCCAATTCTTTATAACGACCCTTCACAAAAACACAATCCTTTCTCAATACATACCCATACAATACCGCAAACAGGCAGATTTTGCAACCATTGTTTGACACATTTATGGGATTATGGTAGGATAAACAAAAATTCAACACTTGCCTCCCCCTTTGGGGGAGGTGCCCGGTATATACCGGGCGGAGAGGGACCCTCTCAGTCACGGCTCTCGCCGTGCCAGCTCTCCCAAAGGGAGAGCCAAGAACTCCATTTATTGAAAGGAGATTCCTATGGAACGCTACAGCCGTACCCGGTTTTTGCTGGGGGAAGAAGCGATGAAAAAACTGCAAAACGCCCACGTTGCCGTTTTCGGTATGGGCGGTGTGGGCAGTTATGTGGTAGAGGCGCTGGCGCGAAGCGGCGTAGGAGCTCTCACGTTGGTTGACCACGATACTATCAGCAAGACCAACATCAACCGGCAGCTTTTTGCCACCGTGGACACGGTAGGCAAGGACAAGGTTGCCGTTGCCGCAGATCGGGTTTTGGCAATCAACCCCCAAATTCAGGTGTTTCCCAAGAAGACCTTTTACCTACCCGAAACTGCCGACCGGTTTGATTTCCGGCAATTTGATTATGTGGTAGATGCCATCGACACCGTCACAGGAAAGCTGATGCTGGTGCAGGCGGCAAAGACTGCAAACACCCCCATTATCAGCTCTATGGGCACCGGCAACAAGTTAGACCCCACCGCCTTTCGGGTTGGGGATATCTCCGAAACCTCTGTGTGTCCTTTGGCGCGGATTATCCGCAAGGAGTGCAAAAAACGGGGAATTGACCGGCTGAAGGTGGTCTATTCCACGGAAATGCCCATAGAATGTAGCCTCTCCCCCGATGACCCTGCCTGGGCAGAGCTGCCCGAGGGACGAAACGCCCTCCCCGGCTCAGTGTGCTTTGTACCTGCAGTGGCAGGTATGATTTTAGCAGGAGAAGTCATCAAGGATTTGGTAAAGTAATGTAGAAATTTCCGAATACAACTCTGCAGACTCGTAGACACCGTAATAAGCACCGATGACTTGCTTTTGTTATCGGTGCTTTTTCAATATATACAAATCGAAGTCCTGTTTTTATTAAGGCCTGGACATTTTTACGTATCTGTGTTACAATAGAAACATCACATATTATAAAACTCGCCCTGGACTTTTGAATATTTATATGATATAATAATTCAAAACACATAAGGAGAACATTTAATGCCTTACGCAATAGATTTGTTTTGCGGAGCAGGTGGTTGCTCAGAGGGTCTAATTCAGGCCGGCTTTCATATATTGTTTAGCTCTGATATCAGCGAAATGGTTGAAGTTACTTACAGAAATAGGCACAAACAACTAGGTTTGATTCAAGGAAAAAACACATGGTTTCAGCGTGCTGATATACGCAATTTGACAGGTACAGAAATACGCCAACATATTGCAAATCTTGAGATTTTTAAGAACTCCCCTGTGCCGGAAATAGATCTTATGATTGGCGGGCCAAGTTGTCAAGGTTTTTCTCGTGCCGGGCGGCGTGACAAAACAGACCCCCGAAATACGCTTTTTGGAGAGTATGTCAGAGTTGTCAGTGAAATTAAGCCCAAATATATTGTTTTGGAAAATGTAGAGGGCTTCGTAGATATGCAATTTATGGGGTATAAAGGTATTACCGGCATTGAATACCCCGATGGTTCTGTAACGCCTGATATTCTTAGAAGAGAACTGCAGGAGATTGGATACAACACGCTTGAACCTCGTATTCTTAATGCAGCAGATTACGGTGTTCCACAGCGTAGGAACAGAATTATCTTTATTGGTTATAGGAATGGACTTACACCACCCCAATATCCTGCCCCTACAGTAACTCCCAGTCAACAGTTAACCTTATTGGATGCCATTGGTGATTTGATCACCGATAAAACTATCCGTCAAAAAGTAAATCCTAAGTACACCCAGTATCAACTTGACAGCATTAACGGCCGAACTCCTACTATAACCGGCAAGCCGCTTGCTTGCTCAACAGCAAAGAATCAAGAGCTTTCAAAGCAAACAGAAATTGTAAAAGAACGATTTGAACTGTTTGAGCCAGGAGAAACAGGAACGAATCTCAAGCGCCGCGTAATGGAAGCGGGAATCGATATTTCTGATAAGCCTGCACTGATTGCACTATGCGCAAAAGCCCTATCAATGAGTAACAACGAGGTAGTCGCATTGTTCAAAAGCGGTAGCTGCACAAAGGAACAAGCAGAGATTTTGCTCACAAAAAAGAACATTCGCCAACGTTGGAGTCACAACGCTCCATCTGCCACGATTGTTACTATCGCAGATGACTATATTAGTCCGTGGGAACCGAGGACTTTTAGTGTCAGAGAAATGGCTCGCTGTCAATCCTTTGATGACTCCTTTGAATTTCTTGGAAAGCGTACAACTGGAGGTTTGCTAAGACGGGTGGAAATACCACAATATACGCAAGTTGGAAATGCTGTGCCTCCCTTGCTTGCAAAAGCAGTTGCATTAGAAATCAAGAAAGTTCTATAAAAAACAGCGCATATTACTTTTTTAGTAATATGCGCTGTTTTTGATTAAAGGATGTATTCTTTGGGTTCTCCCAATAAAAGGGGCAAATCGCGAGGCAGCATCTTAAATAAAATACCGTGGTCACGCCATTTTCCGTCCGGCTTAAAGTGAGCCGCTAAATCAACAGTTATTTTGTCAGATTCAATAAGCGGTGAAAGAAGAGATATGTTGGGGTTCTTCGTATGCAAAACCCGGTCGTAACGAAAATACTCTACACCATTTCGCTTTTCAGAAACAGCTTTGACCCAAAAAGTTTCAGGATGTTTTGTCAGCAATGCTGCACGCAGATTTTTCATTTGCCAAGCAGAAACGAATTTTCTCCGCTCTTCTTCTTGATGCAAAATGCACAATTTATCAGCGTTTACATCAACACTTAACATCAGATCATAAGCATTTGCTCGAGAACAGCGGAATGTTTCATACAATTGCAGCCGTGCAAGTTCCTCTCCTCGTGGGATTTGCCATTTGCCGTATGTTTCCACAATTTCCCGGTAAGTCATTCCTTCATCAGGAACTCTTGTAAACAGCGTAGAGCGTGTCACCGCTCTTCTGCTACCATTACGCGTTAATCGTGTTGTTTTTAATTCAATGCCAAAATAATCCGGCGCCTTCGAGTTGTTGCGGCTAATACCGAGAGCGTGTTCAAGGGTATCTCCAACACCCGGGTCTCCCGGTGTAACAGAACGCAAAAAGCCTTGTTCGTGGATTATGCGAATCTTTTGCAACAACTCCTCAGCAACTGCACGATCTTTGTACGCAGCTTCTTCAAGTATATCGTACGCAAAACCTTTGTTTATCAGTGAATGCGCAATAGACAAATCAGAAAGATTGAAAACGTATAGTTCCCTGTTGATAACAACTATTGCTAACAAATTACACGGACGGCAGTAGTGTTTGAGGTTTGCAAACCAAATCCTCGGGTCACCTTTTTTCGTAACTGGCCGATATAGCGATGCAGCAGTTTCGGTTAGTGCGCTCGTCCCTACAAAATAGGCCTTAACCTTACTTTTGTTTGCCGGGCCTTGCAATTGCTCCCCATAATTATGAACATTAGAATTTAATAACAGTTCACGGACAGGTGCTGTTGCATCCATAATAGATTTTTCATAACCAGTTGGGGTTGGAACAAGAAAGGCTACAGGAACACCTGTATTTGCAAACAGGGGCAAAAACAGGTCAATGTTTACATCAGACATTGCTAGCATATCAACAATTCCCCTTTCCACTATAATAAGCAAATCTTTATCATATCACAACAGTCACGCCGAAGGATTACACCGTTTCGTCGGTAATGGCGGTCATTGCCTCCTGCTGTGACATTCCGGCGGCAATGGCTGCCCGCCGGGCGGTATTGACCTTATGGATGGTCTTCATCCGCTCGCCGGTAAGCGCGTATTTTCTCATTGCCAGCAAGGTTGCCACCCAAGACACCATGGGGATAACGCAAAACAGCACAATCACCACATAGTTCATTCCGGGCACATAGGGGGTCGCCTTGGTGGGCAGATTCTGAAAACCGATAAAGCCCACTGCCAGTCCCACAACCGTGCCGGACAAGGAAGAAACCAGCTTATCCACCAAGCTAAAGAGCGTTCCCATAATGCCGGGGATAAATTTTCCGGTCTTGTAGGTTTCGTAGTCGGCGCAGTCTGCAACCATCGGAATGGGCATATCCGCCGTGGCATAATAAGCGCCGTAGCCGATGGAGTAAAAAATCACAAACAGAATCGTATACAAATTGGTGGAAATCCGGAAATTGCCGTCTGTGATTTCATACAGACGCAGGGAAAATTCCGGGCTTCCCTGCCGCCACAAAAGCAGCAGAATCAGCACCACCGTATAGCTGATTAGCGCCACCGCAACATAGGTCATCAAGGATTTCTTTTGTCCGTGCTTCTGAGCGGTCTTGACCGTCAGCCCAAAAAACGGCGCGGCAAAGACAAAGCCCGCCACCATCAGCGGCAGATAAAGCCCGTCGTAATTGCCCATCATACAGGCGTACAGCATAATCAGCACCGTCATATTATTGGCAATGGATTGCGCCAGCTTACAGCCGCCGCCTGCAATCATCAGCCGCTGCAGAGGCTGATTGCCCCGGATGATGGCCACATACTCAGACAGCTTCATTTTCTGCTCTTGCCCGCCGCCCAAGCCGAAATACTTTGCATTGTCCTTTTCCCAAATGCCGATAACTGCCAAAATTGTCAGCACAAAGGAAATCACAACGCCCACAACAGTCATCAGCACGTACCACTTTCCGTTGTAGTCCCCCAAAAAGCCGTCGCCTGCCAAAATGGGGCCGATGCCTTGAATCAGACCCATTCCCGCCAAAGAGCCTACGGTATTGAAAATGGTAAACAGCGGTCTCTGCTTGGGGTCATCTGTGAGCACCGGCTGGGCAGCCCGGGTGACAGAGGTTTGGAAGGTATAGCCGATGACCCAAACGCCGTAGAGAATCACGAAAAGGGCATATCTTGCCCACGTGGCGGTGACCATCGGGGTAAACACATACAGCAAAAATACAGACACTGCCATAATGCCGTTGCCAATCACCATAAACGGACGGAACTTGCCAAAGCGGCCGTTAGTCCGGTCCATCAGCGCGCCGATAAGGGGGTCGGTAATGGCATCGAAGACACGCATCGCCGTGACCATCAAGGTGGCAAAGGTCAAGGCAAGACCCAAAACATTGGAGCCAAAGTTGGCAATATAGCTGAGAATCAGCACAAAATACACATTGGTAGCGCCGTTATTCAGAGGGAACAGCGCCAGCTGATAAAGCTTGGCTCTGTTGGTTTTTGGTGGATTATTCATAAAAATCTCCTGTCAGATTATTACAATAACAAATTTATTTTGTCCAGTTCTGCCCGTTGCCCTTTCCTTTTTCCAAGCGGTAGGAACGGTTGGGGGTCGGGGTGTAATGCAGTGTCGCCGTGTCAGCGCAGGCGCCTGCCACCGCCTTGATTTGGGTGGTTTCTCCCAAGGGCACAGTGAAAACAAACACCTTATCTGCCTGCTTTGTGGCAATCTCTTTGCCGTCGGCATACAGGGTAACCGAATCGCAGTTGGAATAGACACGCACTGCGGTGATCTTTTCCGTGCGGTCAGCATACCGCTTTCCGCAGATGTGGACAAAGGGTGTGTCTGTCCAATAGGCTTTATACAGATAAAAGCTGTCCTTTTTGGTCTGCCGGTCAAAGGTAACCAAGCCCTTGTGGTTCATCCCCGGCTCGCCGCCCTGATTTCGGGCATCTGCCGCAAAGTCGAACATATTCCATACGTGGGTTGCCCACATAAAGGGTCTTTTTTCGATGAATTTTACCAAGTATTCGTGATATTTTGCCTGATATTCCTCGCTGTGGTCACCCCGGCGGGGACGGGCAGCGTGGAGATTGGGCATTCCCTCGCAGCCGTACTCCGCATAGCCAAGGGGACGGTTGGGGAAGCAGAAGTGGAAGAAATCCACCCACAAATCATTTAAGAAAAGCCCCGGCACATACCAGCCCAAGTACAGATTCCAGCTGACCAAATCGGTGATATGGGCAACCTTGTTAAAGGGGCCGCACACTGCGTAGCAGGCAAGGGCGGTGGGCCGTGTGGCATCCATTTTATGGGCCAAATCGTTTAGCGCGTGATGGTTGCGCAGCATATCCTTTTTGTTCTTTGTGGAGATGGTAATTTCATTGGACAAGCCCCAGACACAGATACTGGGGTGGTTGTAGTTTTGCACAATCAGCTCCTTCATTTGGCTAACGGTGTTCTCCCACCCGGACTCCATATGCTCTGAAATATAGGGAATTTCCGCCCACACAATCATGCCGTACCGGTCGCACAAATCGTAAAAATACTGGTCGTGCTGATAGTGGGCAAGGCGGATGGTGTTTGCGCCGATTTCCCGAATCAGCGCCATATCCGTTTCGTGGTGAGTTTTGCTTAGGGCATTGCCGATTCCCTTCCAATCCTGATGCCGGCACACGCCCCGCAGCGGGTAGGCTTTTCCGTTGAGGAAGAAGCCTTTTTTGCTGTCCACGCGGATGGAACGGATGCCAAACTTTTGGTTTACATAATCTACTACATCCCCATCTACCAGCAGCTCTGCTTTGCAGGTATACAGGTACGGGTCAACGGTTCCGTGCCACAGGTGGGGATTCTGAACAGTTAACATAATATCCTCGCCGTAGCCCGTGGCAACTTCCTTTTCTTCTGCGTCCAGCAGGGTGATTTTGACCTGTGCATTTTCCCCTGTATGCCAGGAACGCACCTGCACGCTGCCGTGGGTTTGGGCTGTAATTTTCAGCCCGTTTCCCCCGTAATAATCCAAATCAAAATGGGCCTTGTGCACAATCAGCAGCTTCACATCTCTGTAGATGCCGCCGTAAAAGGTAAAGTCCGCCTTTTGGGGATACACCCGGTCATTGACGGAATTGTCCACCTCCACCCGAAGCAGGTTTTCCCCTTGCAAAGCATCCGTGATGTCACAGCGGAAGGTGGCGTAGCCCCCGTGGTGGGTCGTAAGCCTTTTCCCGTTGAGCACCACCTCTGCCGAGGCGTTTGCCCCGTCAAATTCCAGATAGACGCGCTGGGCTTCCGGGTCAAAAGACGGCGCAGCAAAGCGCTTCTCGTAGGTGCATTTGCCCCGCCGGTAATCGTTGCCCCCGTCCTGCCCGTCAAGGGCATTCCAAGTATGGGGAATATTCACTTGGGCTTTGTTTCCGTCCATATCCGTAAAGGACCAGTCGGAATTGAGTAACTGCACCGTTCTCATACTGCTTCTCCTTCGTGTATTTTATTGGAATTATATCAAAAAACACATATCCGCACAAGTAGCGCCTTTGGGATTTTCTCATATGTTCACAAATTTTTCTATTCTTTTTCATTCAGTTATGCTATAATGATAAAAATTATGCTCAAAGGAGAGCGTTATGGGACTGATTACAAAATTATTCGGCACCCGTTCAGAACGGGAAATCAAGAAAATCCAACCTATTGTAGATAGTATTTTAGCTTTGGAGGCAGAATATTCTGCCCTCTCGCAGGAACAGCTGCAGGGAAAGACTGCCCTTTTTAAGGAGCGTCTGGCGCAGGGGGAAACCCTTGACGATATTCTTCCCGAAGCCTTTGCCGCTGTGCGGGAAGCCGCTTGGCGTGTGCTGGGTATGAAGCCGTACCCTGTGCAGCTGCTTGGCGGTATCGTCCTGCATCAGGGACGTATCGCGGAGATGCGTACCGGCGAAGGAAAAACGCTGGTTGCCATTTTGCCCTGCTATCTCAACGCCCTGACAGGTAAGGGCGTTCACGTGGTCACTGTGAACGATTACCTTGCCACCCGTGACTCCCAATGGATGGGCAAGGTTCACAAGTTTATGGGTCTTTCCGTAGGACTGGTTGTCCCCGGAATGAGTCCTGCCGAGCGTCGGGTTGCCTACGCTGCTGACATCACCTACTGCACCAACAACGAGCTGGGCTTTGACTACCTCCGTGACAATATGGCTATTTACAAGCAGGAGCTTGTACAGCGGGGACACGCCTTTGCCATTGTGGACGAGGTGGACTCCATTCTGATTGACGAAGCCCGTACGCCGCTGATTATCTCCGGCAAGGGAGAGGATTCCTCCAAGCTGTATGAAATGGCAGATATGTTGGTTGCGGGTATGAAAAAGCTGGTCTTTGCCAAGACCGACGAAAAAGAAGAGCAGGACCATTACGACTGCGACTATATTGTAGACGAAAAAGCCAAATCTGTATCTCTCACCGCCAAGGGTATTGAAAAAGCGGAGAAGTTTTTCGGCATTGAAAACCTTGCCGACCCGGAAAACGCCACCATCTCCCACCACGTAAATCAGGCGATGAAGGCCCGGGGCATTATGAAACGGGACATTGATTACGTCATCAAGGACGGGGAAATCATCATTGTGGATGAGTTTACCGGCCGACTGATGTATGGCCGCCGGTATAACGAGGGTCTGCACCAAGCCATCGAAGCCAAGGAAAAGGTAACGGTTGCCGGGGAAAGCAAAACCCTTGCCACCATCACCTTCCAGAACTTCTTCCGTCTGTACGAAAAGCTGTCGGGTATGACCGGCACCGCTCTGACAGAAGAGGAGGAATTTGCCGCCATTTACCGGCTGGATGTGGTGGAGATTCCCACCAACCGTCCCATTGCCCGAATTGACGGCTCTGATGCGGTTTACAAAACCGAAATGGGAAAATACCGCGCCATCATTAAGCAGGTGCAGGCCTGCCACGAAAAGGGTCAGCCTGTGCTGGTGGGTACGGTTTCCATTGAAAAGAGTGAGCTTTTGAGCAAGCTTCTCAAGCATACGGGCATCCCCCACAACGTCCTTAACGCCAAATTCCACGAGCAGGAGGCGCAAATTGTTGCCCAAGCCGGTAAATTCGGCGCCGTTACCATCGCCACCAATATGGCAGGCCGTGGTACTGACATTATGCTGGGCGGCAATCCGGAATTTATGGCGCTGAACCAGCTTCGCAAGAGCGGCGCTGATGAGGAGCTCATTGCCCAAGCCAATGCCTACTCCGAGACCAGCGACCCTGAAATTTTGGAAATCCGCCGGCAGTATGCCCAGCTGCTTGCCCAATACAAAGCCGAAATGGCGGAGGAAGCGGAGAAGGTCCGCGCCGCAGGCGGTCTTTATATTATCGGCACAGAGCGCCACGAATCCCGTCGAATTGACAATCAGCTTCGGGGCCGTTCCGGCCGTCAGGGTGACCCGGGCGAGAGCAAATTCTATTTGAGCCTTGAAGACGATTTGATGCGTCTGTTCTCCTCTGACCGGATTATGGGTATGATGGATTCTCTGGGCTTGGACGAAGACACCCCCATTGATGCCAAAATTCTCTCCAGCGCTGTGGAAAATGCCCAGCGGAGTGTGGAAAGCCGCAATTTCCGTTCCAGAAAGAGCGTGCTGGAATACGATAACGTGATGAACACCCAGCGTGAGGTTATCTATGCCCAGCGGCAAAAGGTGCTGGACGGTGAAAATCTGAAAGAGAATATGCTGCATATGCTCCGGCAGGTTATAGACAGCGCTGTGGCGGATATTTCTGCTGAAAACGGCGGAGAAATTGACGAAAACGTTCTGTCTGCCTTGGAAAAAGCTCTGTGCGGCATCTATCTCCCCGCTGGCACAAAGCTGCAGGGCGAAACTACCCAAGAGCTGGCAGATAATGCCTACGCGCTGGCTGTAGATACCTACGAAAAGAAGGAATCCCAGCTGGGCGACGCCACTATGCGGGAGCTGGAGCGTGTGGTTATGCTCCGGGTGGTGGACGAATACTGGATGGACAACATCGATGCAATGGACGACTTGAAGCAGGGCATCGGTCTGCGGGCCTACGGTCAGCACGACCCTGTGATAGCCTACAAAGAAGAGGGCTATCAGATGTTTGAGGCGATGATCACCGCCATCCGTGAGGAGACTGTCCGGCGGATGTTCTTAGTGCAGCTGCGGCCCACCCAGGAAGTGAAGCGGGAAAAGGTTGCCAAGGAGACCGCCGCTGTAGGCACCGCCGAATCTGTGGTGAAAAAGCAGCCTGTTAAGGTGGCGAACAAGGTTGGCCCCAATGACCCCTGCCCCTGCGGCAGCGGCAAAAAATACAAAAAGTGCTGTATGCAGAAGGATAAACTCAATTGACAATGGACAAGGGACAATTGACAATTCAAGCAGAAAATATCTCTGCGCCGCACGGCTTTACCACCCGTTTGGGCGGTGTGAGCCGGGGGTATTTGGAAAGCTTGAATTTGGGTATGCACCGGGGTGACAAGCCCGAAAACGTGGCAGAAAATTACCGCCGCTTGGGAGAAGCCATAGGCTTTTCTGCAGAAAAACTGGTGCTTGCCAATCAAGTGCACTCCGACATTGTCCGCGTGGTCACGGAAGCAGACTGTCTGGGCAGCCTTTCTCACCGGGATTATCCCGAATGTGACGCCCTTGTGACCAACACAAGGGGCATCGCCCTGACGGTTTTCACCGCCGACTGCACCCCTATTTTGCTCCACGACCCGGTTACCGGCGCTGTGGGCGCCATTCACGCCGGCTGGCGGGGAACGGCTTCGGGTATTGCCCGCAAGACTGTAGAGAAAATGGTCTCCGCATTCGGCTGCAAGCCGGCAGACATTTGCGCTGCCATCGGCCCCAATATCGGTGTGTGCTGCTTTGAAACAGACGCCGATGTGCCGGCGGCTATGGTTTCTGCCTTGGGCGCCAAGGCTATGCCTTTTCTTCATCAAAAGGGCGAAAAATACCACGTAGATCTGAAAGGTCTCAACGCCCTGTGGCTTCGGCTCAGCGGCATTACCAACATTGAAATTTCCAATGCCTGTACCGCCTGTTCCCCCGACCGCTTTTGGTCTCACCGCGTGACCCAAGGCAAGCGGGGCTCTCAAGGTGCAATCGTTGTATGCAAGTAAGGAGGGAAATAAATGAACCGACTCTTGGCGCTGGTGCTGTGCTTGTGCCTTGTTTTATGCGGCTGCGCTTCTAAAGGCGACGTCTATACCCCCACGGGAGACGGCCTGAGCTATGACGAAGACTACACCGGCCCGCAAAACAAGCCTCAGCAAGACAACAAAGAACAGCCCCTGTCCCTCCCCTACTATCCGGACCGTTCCTTGAATCCCTATCTGTGCGAGGACTTTACCAACCGCACATTACTGTCACTGCTGTTTCAAAGTCTGTTCACCGTAGACCGGGACTATAACGTAGAGCCTCAGCTTTGCAAAAGCTTTGTTGTGGCAAAGGACTTGAAAAGCTACACCTTTTATTTGGAGCAGGCCACCTTCTCCGATGGCGCGCCGCTTACTGTTGAGGATGTGGTTGCCAGCTTTCAGGCTGCCCGTAACAGCAATTACTACAAGGGCCGCTTCCTGCACGTAACGGAAATCGTCCCCACTGCCGACGGCGGCATCACCTTCACACTGGACACACCGATGGAGAGCCTGCCCCTGCTTTTGGACATTCCCATTGTTAAGGCAGCGGAGGTTGCCTTAGACCGCCCCATCGGCACAGGGCCTTACACCCTGTATTCCGCCACCGGCGGAGAGAGTTTGATGCGGCGCAGCGATTGGTGGTGCAGCGCCGATATGGCGATTACCGCAGAAACCATCCCTTTGTTTGCCGCCAATTCTGCCATCCACATTCGCGACCAGTTTGAATTTTCCGACCTGAGCTTGGTCTGCGCAGACCCCGGCTCGGACCACTATGCGGATTATCGGTGCGACTATGAGCTTTGGGATTGCGAAAACGGCATTTTCCTGTATCTGACCACCAGCCGCAACAGCGAGATTTTCAAAAACGATGCGCTGCGCATTGCCCTCACCTATGCCATTGACCGGGATGCGCTGACCAAGGAGCATTACCGGGGCTTTGCCCGCAGCGCCAGCCTGCCTGCCTCCCCTCTGTCTCCCTATTACAGTCAAAGCTTGGCTGATAAATACAAATATGACGGGGTGAAATTTGCCCAAGCGGTGAAGGATGCCGGGGTGGAGGGCAGCACCGCGGTGCTGCTGGTGAACAACGATGACAGCCTGCGTCTGCGTGTAGCCCGGGCGATTGGAAGAATGCTCACCGATTGCGGTCTGGATATCCAGATAAAAGCCCTCAGCGGCAGCGCCTATACAGATGCGCTGAAAAGCCGGAACTTTGACCTGTATCTGGGTCAGACCCGGCTCTCTCCCAATATGGATTTATCCGCTTTCTTCGCCACCTACGGAGACCTTAGCTGGGGCGGCGTAAACGATTTGGGCGCCTATGCCCTAAGCCTGCAGGCCTTGGAAAACCACGGCAACTTCTTCACTCTCCACAAGCTGGTGATGGATCAGGGGCTGCTGTGTCCTATTTTGTTCCGCAGCTATTCTATCTATGCAGACCGGGGGCTTATATCTGACCTGACACCGGCCCGGGACAACGTATTTTATTACTCCTTAGGCAAAACTATGGAAAATGCCGAAATTTCCCAATAAATCATACTTTTACGCTGACAGAGCGCTGTACTGTTCCGTTACAGCCCCCTGTCGGCGTATTTGTCTTCTGCGGCATATGCAAATGGAAAAATATGATTGATTTTCTAAAGAAAAAACGTCCTTGTCTGCTTTTCTTTTCCTTTCGCCATTTTTCCACAAAAGGTTGCATATCCGGCGCAGTTGTGTTATAATACAAACAATTATAATTGCTAGTAGTATGTCAACGACCGGACGGTCACTGTTCAAAATATATAGAGAGTGAGAATATTGCTATGCATAATAAAAGAAAACAGATTTCCGGCGCCAAAAGCTTAATTCGCAGCTTAGAAGGCTTCCTCGAAATTTTCATTATGTCAATTTTATATTACTTTACTTGGCGACGGGGTTACGAATTCAACGATTTCCCCGCCTATTTTGGAAACGGCAAATACGTGCTGGCAGGCGTTTACTTCCTGCTGTTGCTGGTGCTGTTTTTCGCCTTTGACGGCTTTAAGTTCGGCTATCTGCGGCGGTTTGATGCCCTGCTCAGCCAGTGGATTTCCCTGATTATTGCCAACTTTATCACCTACTGGCAGCTGTGTCTGATCGCCAACAAGATCGTTTCCGCTGTGCCCATGCTGATGCTGGCCGTGGTGAACGCCGCTGTGGCTTTGGTTTGCGTGGTTTTTTACACTTGGCTGTATCACCAAATCTACGTGCCTAAGAATATGGCAATGATTCTGGGCAACGACGATGCGGTTACCTTGAAGTTCAAGATGGAAACCCGCCCCGACAAATACCACGTAGGCAAGCTGATTCCCATTGAAGACGGCTTTGAGAGTATTTGCCAGCAAATCGTAAATTATGACGCCGTTATTATCAACGACGTACCTGCCCAAATCCGTAACGACATTCTGAAGTTCTGCTATCGGAACCACATCCGCACCTATGTCACCCCCAAGCTGACGGATATTATTGTCCGGGGCGCCACCAGCATTACCCTGTTCGACACGCCGCTGCTGCTGGTAAAGGGCAACGGTCTGACTCCCTCGCAGCAGCTTGTTAAGCGGATTATGGATTTGGTGATTTGTGTGCCCGTTGCTATAATTGCCCTTCCCTTTATGCTGCTGGCCGCGCTGGCCATCAAGCTTGAGGACGGCGGCCCTGTTTTCTTCAAGCAAACGCGCGCCACCTTGGGCAACAACACCTTCGAAATTCTCAAGTTCCGCAGTATGGTCGTGGACGCAGACAAGATCGGCAACCAAGCCGGCGCCACCTCCAACGACCCCAGAATCACCAAGGTCGGCCGCATTATCCGCGCCACCCGTATTGATGAGCTGCCCCAGCTGCTGAACATTATCCGGGGCGATATGAGCATCGTAGGTCCCCGTCCTGAGCGTGTGGAGCATATGGAAAAATACGGCGCGGAAATTTCCGAATTTGACTTCCGCACCAAAGTAAAAGGCGGCCTGACAGGCTTTGCCCAAATTTACGGCAAGTACAACACCTCTCCCTACGACAAGCTGCGTCTGGATTTGATGTATATTGAAAATTATTCCTTTGTTCTGGACATCAAGCTGATTTTGATGACCATCCGGATTATGCTCTCCAAGGACAGCACCGAGGGCTTCGACAAGGTGGAAGAAGCCAACCGTATGAAGGAAGAAGTGCTTCATCAGATGCACGAGGAACGGGAAAAAGAAGAGGCTGTGCCCGGCGCAGGAAAATAAGCGAGGTTACGCTATGAAAAAAGCCGTTTGTATCAGCTGTTCTGACCATTATGACCATCGGCTGCACGTTGCTGCCGAATGTCTGCGGGAGTACGGCTACGATACCACCTATATCACCTCTGACTTTGATCACACCCGAAAAGAACACTTCGTCTGTTCTGTAGACGGTTGTGTGCAGCTTCCTGCCCGCCCCTATCAAAAAAATCTCTCCCTTGACCGGATTCTGTCCCACCGGAATTTTGCCCGGGATGTGTTCCGCTATCTGGAAAGTCAACCTCAACAGCCCGACGTGCTTGTAGTTTTGCTCCCGCCCAATTTTTTGGCGCATTACGGGGCAAAATACAAAAAGCGCCACCCGGGTGTTAGGCTGATATTTGACATTTTCGACCTGTGGCCGGAGACCTTCCCCGGCGGCAAAATCAAAACGCTGCTGGCCCCTGTTTTCAAGGTGTGGGCAGCTCTTCGCGACCGGAATCTGAACAAGGCAGATTTCGTGGTGACGGAATGTGAAATGTTCCGGCAAAAGCTGGGGTTGCCGGATGCAACCTCCAAAGCGGTTTGGCTGTGCGCTGAACCGTTGGACCTCCCCAAAACTGCACCCCAATTGGGTTCTGAAAAGCTGGAACTGTGCTATCTTGGCGCAATCAACAATATCATCAGCATTCCCGATATTTGCAGTCTTATTAAGGAATTAACCTCAAAAAAGCCTGTAACCCTCCACATCATCGGCAAGGGTGAGCGGCAGGAGGAATTTATCCAGCAAGCCAAAGCCGCAGGCGCAGAGGTTGTCTATTACGGCCCTGTTTATGATGCGCAGAAAAAGCAGGAAATCATAAACCGCTGCCGTTTTGGCCTGAACATTATGAAAAGCTCTGTCTGCATAGGGCTGACTATGAAGTCTGTAGATTATTTCCGCTTTGGCCTTCCTATCATCAACAATATCCCCGGCGACACCAAGCTTTTGGTGCAGGAAAAGCATATTGGCGTGCAGCTGGAGGATGCGAAAAAAATCCTGTCGCTGACAACGGAAGATTGTCTGGCTATGCGGCAAACGGTAGAAGAAATGTTCCGGACCTGCTTTGAAAAAAGCGTGGTTTTGGAACAGTACAGCCAGATTCTGCAGCGTTTACTGTAGCGCAAGCAAGGTTTCTACGGCAATCTTTTATATCTTTTCTGCTGGCATTTGAGAAAAGCTTTTATGTATTTTAATCTTTTGGTGGTGAATGTATGAAGAAACTTTTTTGGATTTTTCCGATTTGGTTTTTAATAGACAATGTATTGGGTCTAAACGGATACCATTTTTCGGTTTTCGGCGTAGGTATCCGAATCATTCTGTTTGCCCTTACTACAGTCTCTATGTGCCTTCACTGCCTTTTTGTTATAAGGGCCGAAAATATCTGCATCGGCAAACGCAAGCCGGATTGTCGGCATCTTTTGGACCATTGCAGACCACTGGACGGTTTCGTTCTCGGTTTTCTTGTCTTGAATTTTGTTTGGGCCACTGTTGTGCCTTTGGTAAAAGGCGGCAGTCTTTCCTATGCCATAAACGATTTCAAAACCCTCTTGGTTTTGGTTTTATATTTTCCTTGCGTTTTTTTAATCCGTACCGGTCGACTGACCTTCCACGCAATTCGTCGCCTGCTGTTCCCTCTTTTGCTTCTGTTGGCAGCGTGGCATAGCGTTATGTACATCGGCGAAATTCACGCTCCCGGTTTCTATGCGGGATATTATGACCTGATTGATATCATTTCCTTTGGCACCGCGGTGCGTACCGATGTTGTTATGGGCTATGGAATCACGCGGATCATTCAGGTGACCTCTGTTCTGCTGATCCCTGCATTTTTATTGGTTCTGGACAAAGCCATCACCCATGGCAAACCCGTTATTATTGCCCCGATGGCGCTGGTCTTTTTTGCCATTCTGATTACCTACACCAAATCCATTTGGTTTGGCATTCTAGCCGGTGTTCTTTTGGCAATGGCAGGTATTTTTATCTTTGCAAAAGATGCGCTTATGCGGAAACGTACCGCTGCGTTTGGTTTGGTTCTTGTTGTTCTGTTCTGCATCTTCAATTACGGTTTTCTGGACAACACGATTGTAACCAGAGCGCGAAACAGCTCCCGTCCCGATATCTTATCCTCCATTGAATCGCAAATCGGCGATCTGCAGCAGCAGCTCAGCCAAAAGGAAACCGAAGAGGCTACCGATCCCTCCGGCTCCCACGAAAACCAAAAAGACAAAGAATCTCTGGAAGATTTGCTGGAGAAGCTGGAAACGCAACGCCAAGATGCTGCCGGCACTGCTGCCGCCAACGCTGAGCGGGCACTCCAGAACACGGCCCTGCAGAACAAGTGGTCCCAAAGCAAGCTGTTTGGTTTCGGCTACGGCGCATATGTAGAAGATTGTGTCCGCAACCAGCAGGTTCCTTATATGTATGAAAGTCTTATCCCGGCAATGCTTATGAAACTGGGCCTTGCAGGAATGTTGGTCTGGGGCATTTTTGTAATCGCCTTGGTTGTATTTGCCATAAAGGCTATGTGGAAAACACCGGTTAAATTCTGGTGCTGGATTGGCACCGCCCTTGCATACGCAATGGCAGTACAAACCAATCCCTTCCTGTTCACCTTTGCCGGCATTTCTCTGATGCTGTATCTGCTTTTGTTTATTGAGGACCAACGGGAGGAAACAGAAAGCAAATGAACGTAATTCTGATGTCCACCTATAACGGTAGCCGATACCTTTCCCAACAGCTGGAAAGTGTTTTGCAGCAAACCGTTGGGGATTTTACACTGTTGATTCGAGATGACGGCTCCAAAGACGATACCCTGCAGCTTCTGCAGCAATGTCAGGATCCTCGGGTGAGGGTTTTTGCCGGGGAAAATTTGGGTCCGTCCGGCAGCTTCTTCGCTCTTTTGGAGGAGGCTCGCAAGCTCGATGCTGATCAGGTGTTCTTCTGCGATCAGGACGATATTTGGATGCCTCAAAAAATAGAGCTTTTATTGGCAGAGCTGGCAAAATGTCCTTCCGGTCCTGCTTTGGTATTTTCCGATTTTTCCATGATTGACGGCGAAGGAAATATCACCGGCGACTCCTACGCCAATATGGCGCAGCTGCGGATTCCCCGGGACGGAAATTTCTTTCCCAAGCTTTTGGCGCAGCCTTATATATTCGGATGCGCCAGCGTGCTGAACAAGGCGCTTTTGGACTTGATTGCCAATCCTCCGGAGGGCATTGAGATGTATGACTGCTGGATTGCGCTGGTTGCATCTGTCTTTGGCACGGTGCGCTATCTATCCACGCCTACCATCTATCACCGTTTCCATACCAATAATGCCACCGGCAAAGCCGGTATGAACACCCTCTCCTCCCGAATCCGCAGGGTGACCGGACAACTCAAGCAGCAATCTGCCAATACCGCCCTGCGGCTGCATCAGGCGCAGCTACTGCTTGACCGCTACGGCAGCGCACTGCCTGCGCAGTATCACACACAACTGGCTGAACTGGCAAAAGCCGGCAAAACTGCTGGTTTTTCCGCTGTCAAAACCCTTAGAAAATACGCTGTTGCAAGAGGCGGCCGTTTGCAAAACGGTTTCTTCTATCTGACCGCTTTTATAAGGAGATAATATTTTGGATACAAATGTAATTGCATTGTATTTCCCTCAATTCCACAGAACCACGGAAAATGACGCTTGGTGGGGCGAGGGTTTTACAGATTGGACCAATGTAAAACTGGGCACACCCCAATATGAAGGACATCGCCAGCCGAGAGTCCCCTTGAACGACAATTACTACGACCTGACCGATTTGGATACCATCCGTTGGCAGGCGGAGCTTGCCAAGCAATACGGCATCGGCGGCTGGGCGATCTATCACTACTGGTTTGATGACCACGTACAGATTTTGGAGAAGCCCAAGGAAATGATCCTTGCCCACAAGGAAATCGACATTCCTTTCTGTTTGACGTGGGCAAACGAAACTTGGGCTCGCCGCTGGGAGGGTAACGACAAGGAGGTTCTTCTCCTGCAGACCCACACCCCCACCAAGGAAAAGTGGAAAACCCACTTCGAGTATCTACTGCCCTATTTCCAAGACAGCCGTGCCATCCGCATTGACGGCAAGATTCTGTTTCAGATTTACCGCCCGCACTTGATTGATAAGGTGGGCGATATGCTCCGTTACTGGCGGGAGCTTGCCCGGGAGGCAGGCATCGGCGAACTGTATTTTATGGCCATTAAGTCTTTTGACTTCCCCAATAATGCAATTCTCGACGAATTTGACGGTGTTTTGCTGTTCCAGCCTCACGCAGCCACCAACTCCAAAAAGGGCAAGGGTCTGCAAATTTATGCAGAGAACATCCTGCGCCATTTGCCGGAAAAGTGGGTGGAAAAGCTGCGTACACTGCGGACCAAAAACCGCACCAGCTGCAAGATTTACCAGTATCAAAAAATCTGGAACATCATTCACACAGATACATTCCGTTACAAAGACAAAGACGTTTTCAATATGGGCTTTATGGGTTGGGATAACACCGCCCGTTACCGTAACAAAGCCACAATCTACGACGGCTGCACACCGGAAATTTTTGAAGAGAACTTCCGGAAGCTCTACAAAAAAGCATCCCAAAACAGCGAAAACAAGCGTTTTGTGTTTATCAACGCTTGGAATGAATGGGCCGAGGGCACTTATCTGGAGCCTGATACCGACCACGGGTATGGGTATCTGGAGGCCATTCAACGGATAACATCAGAAAGAAGGTAATGCACTATGAAAGGTATCATTCTGGCCGGCGGCTCCGGCACCCGTCTGTATCCCCTGACGAAGGTTACTTCCAAGCAGCTTCTTCCTATTTATGATAAGCCTATGATTTACTACCCTATGTCTGTGCTGATGAGCGCCGGCATTCGGGAGATTTTGATTATTTCCACCCCCCAGGACCTGCCCCGTTTTAAGGATCTGCTGGGTGACGGTCATCAGTTCGGCCTTAGCCTGAGCTATGTGGAGCAGCCCAGCCCCGACGGTCTGGCGCAGGCCTTTATTTTGGGCGCAGAATTTATCGGCAACGACACTGTGGCAATGGTGCTGGGTGACAACATCTTCGCCGGTCACGGTTTGAAGCACCGCCTGCGCGCCGCTGTGGAAAACGCAGAAACCGGCAAGGGCGCTACCGTCTTCGGCTACTATGTAGACGACCCCGAGCGCTTCGGCATTGTGGAATTTGACAAGGACGGCAAGGCTGTTTCCATTGAAGAAAAGCCTGCAAAGCCCAAGAGCAACTACTGCGTCACGGGTCTGTACTTCTATGACAACCGCGTGGTGGAGTACGCCAAGAATCTGAAGCCCTCTGCCCGTGGCGAGCTGGAAATCACCGACCTGAACCGGATCTATCTGGAGCAGGGCGAACTGAACGTGGAGCTGCTGGGTCAAGGCTTTACTTGGCTGGACACCGGCACCCACGAGAGCTTGGTGGAAGCCACCAATTTCGTGATGACTATGGAAAAGCATCAGCACCGCAAGCTGGCTTGCCTTGAGGATATCGCCTATATGAACGGCTGGATCACCAGAGAAGACGTGCTGGAAACCTATGAAGTTATGAAGAAAAATCAATACGGCCAGTATCTGAAGGATGTGCTGGACGGCAAATACATTGATAAGAAATAAAAAGAGGAGAAACGTTATGACTATTATCGTAACCGGTGGCGCCGGCTTTATCGGCTCTAACTTCGTATTCCATATGCTGGGCAAGTACCCCGACTACCGCATCATTTGCTTGGACAAGCTGACCTATGCCGGCAACCTGTCCACCTTGGCTCCCGTGATGGATAACCCCAACTTCCGCTTTGTGAAGCTGGACATCTGCGACCGGGAGGGCGTTTACAAGCTGTTCGAGGAAGAGAAGCCCGATGTGGTGGTAAACTTCGCCGCTGAAAGCCACGTGGACCGCTCCATTGAGAACCCCGAAATCTTCCTGCAGACCAACATTCTGGGCACACAGGTGCTGATGGACGCCTGCCGGAAGTATGGTATCACCCGTTATCATCAGGTTTCCACCGACGAGGTGTACGGTGACCTGCCTTTGGACCGTCCCGACCTGTTCTTCACAGAGGACACCCCCATTCACACCTCCTCCCCCTACTCTTCCTCCAAGGCAGGCGCTGACCTGCTGGTTATGGCGTATCACCGCACCTACGGTCTGCCTGTAACCATCAGCCGCTGCTCCAACAACTACGGCCCCTATCACTTCCCCGAGAAGCTGATTCCGCTGATGATTGCCAACGCTTTGGCTGACAAGCCCCTGCCCGTTTACGGCGAGGGTCTGAACGTCCGGGACTGGCTGTATGTTGAGGACCACTGCAAGGCCATCGACCTGATTATCCACAAAGGCCGCGTAGGCGAAGTGTATAATGTTGGCGGCCACAACGAAAAGCAGAATATCGAAATCGTAAAGATTATCTGCAAGGAATTGGGCAAGCCCGAGAGTCTGATTACCCACGTGGGCGACCGGAAGGGCCACGATATGCGCTACGCTATCGACCCCACCAAGATTCACAATGAGCTGGGTTGGCTGCCGGAGACCAAGTTCGAAGACGGCATCAAGAAGACCATCCAGTGGTATCTGGACAACAAGGAGTGGTGGCAGACCATCATCTCCGGCGAGTATCAGAACTACTACGAGAAGATGTACTCTAACCGGTAAATGCTACCCTTTTCATTGAAAATGGAAAGAGAAAAAGGTCTTGATTTTGCGCGGGCATTTGCCGCAATTGGAATCGTTGTATTTCACTTTTACTGCCACAGCAGCAGCGCGCATAAGCTCTTTTTGCTTCACGCAAACGGCGGTTGGGGCACTGCAATTAATTATTTGTTTTTTGCCCTTTCCGGGTATCTTCTCCACAAAAAATACGGCAAACAGGAGCGTTTTTGCCTAACCACCTTCTATTACAAGCGTTGGAAGGCCACTATGCCGGCTTATATAGCTGTTTTCCTCTTTGCCTATTTCCAAAACGTGGCCTCGGCCGGTACGCTGTTCTATCTGAATATTCCCAAATGGCGGCTGCTGCTTTCCTTTATCGGAATGGACGGCTACGTTTCTTGGGTAACACCCACTTATTTTATCACCGGAGAATGGTTCCTTGGCGCTATTTTAGTGGCCTATGCCACCTATCCCCTTTTGCGATATTTGGCAAACCACCGGTGGTTGCGGTTTTTCGGTTTGGCTGTTTTGCTCGCCTTTTATGGAATTTTTCTAAAGGTAAGCTTCTTTGGCCTTCCTACTGACACCACCCCCGCTGCCTGCCTGCTTTCCTTCTTTTTGGGTATGCTGGGCGCAGAACAACAAGATTTCTTAAAAAAGAAATTTGTTGTGGCAATTTCTGCCGTTCTTTGCGTGGTGTGTTTTGCTGTTCCCTTTCCTGCTAACCCAACCACGCCCCTGCTTTTGGGCGGCTGCGGGAGTTTAATCGTATTGAACTCCCTTGGCAATTTGCTTTGCCGAAACAAATGGATTGATCGGGCAACCCGAGAAATCAGCGGACTTACTTACCCGATATTTTTGATCCATCATCGCATTATTCTTTCCATTCTGGATGGCTTTGACACAGTCAGCACGCTGCATTCACTGGGTGTTCTGCTGCTGGCGCTTATGGTCTGCCTTGTGTTTGCAAAAACATTGGATGTTCTGATGAAATCCTTTTTCAAAAGCAGCATCTACTTAAAATTTGAACGCCTTTTTCAAGGCGAAAAGGAATGAACCTTATGAAAGTATTTGTCACCGGCGTTGCCGGTCAGCTGGGCCACGATGTGGTCAACGAGGTCTGCCGCCGCGGTTACACTGCCGTAGGCAGCGATATTGCAGCCGAATATGCAGGTGTGCAGGACGGCTCTGCAGTCACCCAATGCGAATATGTGGCTTTGGACATTACCGACAAAGCAGCCGTTTCTAAAGTTTTGACAGAAATCGCCCCCGACGTGGTGGTTCATTGCGCCGCTTGGACAGCAGTGGACTTGGCAGAGGACGAGGACAAGCAGGAAAAAGTTCGCGCCATCAACGCCGGCGGCACCCAAAACATTGCCGATGCCTGCAAAGCGCTTTCCTGCAAGATGGTTTACATCTCCACCGACTATGTGTTTGACGGTCAGGGGCAAACGCCTTGGCAGCCGGACTGCAAGGACTACAAGCCCTTAAACGTCTACGGTCAAACCAAGCTGGAGGGTGAGCTGGCAGTTGCGGACACGTTGGACAAATACTTTATTGTGCGAATTGCGTGGGTATTTGGTCTTAACGGCAACAATTTTATCAAGACAATGCTGAACATCGGCAAAAAGTATCCGGAGCTGCGGGTTGTCTGCGACCAAATCGGCACACCCACCTATACTTTGGATTTATCCCGCCTGCTGGTGGATATGATTGAAACCGACAAGTACGGCTACTACCACGCCACCAACGAGGGCGGCTACATCTCTTGGTATGACTTTGCCTGTGAGATTTTCCGTCAGGCAGGCTATGACACCAAGGTAACCCCGGTCACCACCGTGGAGTATGGGCTGAGCAAAGCTGCCCGTCCTTTTAACAGCCGGCTGGACAAGTCCAAGCTGATTGACGCCGGCTTTACCCCCCTGCCCACTTGGCAGGACGCTTTAACTCGCTATCTGAAGGAGATCAGTGAATAATGGGACAGATTACAGTAGAAAAAAACGTCGGTGGGATTGAAGGTCTTTGCGTCATTCAGCCCGCTGTCCACGGCGACAACCGTGGCTATTTTATGGAGACCTACAGCCAGCGTGATATGGCGGAAGCCGGTTTAGATATTCCCTTTGTGCAGGACAATCAGAGTATGTCTGTCAAGGGTGTGCTGCGAGGACTGCATTTTCAGAAGCAGTACCCCCAGACCAAGCTGGTTCGCGCCATTAAGGGCAGCGTTTTCGACGTAGCTGTTGACCTGCGTTCCGACTCTGCAACCTACGGCAAGTGGTACGGCGTACTGCTCACCGAGGAAAACAAGAAACAGTTTCTGATTCCCAAGGGCTTTGCCCACGGATTCTTAGTGCTCACCGATACCGCTGAGTTCTGCTATAAATGTGATGATTTCTATCACGGGGGCGACGAAGGCGGTTTGGCTTGGAACGACCCTGCCATCGGCATCCAATGGCCGGAATTGGTGGGGCAGTATCAGGGCAGCGCCTGCGCAGAGGGCTATACCCTTTCTGACGGCACCCCCCTGATGTTAAGCGAAAAGGACCAGAAATGGCTGGGTCTGAAGGACACCTTCTCTTTTTAAGGAGTGTATTATGGCACAACCTTCCATCTCTGTGCTGGTGCTCACCTATCATCCCCAAAAGCAAGCCCTTTTCTCCACCCTGCGGTCCATCGTCCTGCAAAAGGACTGTGACTACGAGGTAATCGTGGCCGATGACGGCTCCGGTGACTTCTTTGAAGAAGAGATTCGGGCGTTTTTGGACGGTTACGGGTGCAGCTACCAAATTGTTGCACATCGGGAAAACCAAGGCACTGTCAGGAACATCATTGACGGACTGGGGCAGGCAAAAGGCAAATATGTCAAGCCCATCTCCCCCGGCGATTATCTCTATGACGACAGCACGCTGCGGGATGCTGTTTCCTTTATGGAGCAGCGGAATGCCAAAGCCGCATTTGGCAAAATGGTATTCTACTACTGGGACGGCGGCCTGCAGGTCAAAAATCTGGTGCATCCCTATCTGGATGACATTTACCGGACCACCCCCTATCCCTATAAAAAAGCCATCAAGCAGCAGGTGGAATTCAACGATTTTATCAGCGGCGCCTCCGCTGTGTACGAAACCGAAGCCTTTGCGCAGGCGCTGGAGACCATCTCCCCTGCAGTCCGTTTTGCAGAGGATGCGGTATTTCAGCTGTTTGCGCTGAAGCATATCCCCATTTATGCTATGTCCCGTTATGTTGTGTGGTACGAGCACGGCAGCGGTATCTCCACCCAAAAAACCGCCCAAAGCTTTGGCCGTATCGACACGGATTTTTACAATTTCTATTACCATATGGCCAAGCTGTTTCCGGAAAGTCCCTATGTACGCCGGGCTTGCGCTCTTTGGGAACTGCGGAAGGCGGGCAAGCGAGGGCTTATCAAAAAATTCCGTCCGGATAAGCTGCTCTTTTCTCTGCGGGTTAAGCTGAGAAGAAAAACATTGCATATAACCGATTATAAAGACGATTTTTTCCGCCAATGCCACGGCGGAAAGTGAAAGGTCAAGAGTGGACACACCACTCAGGGTATACAAATGGAAGTAAAACTGTATGATTTCCCTCCCCACGGCGATGACCGTGGACAACTGATTGCCATCGAAGCCGGCAAAGACCTGCCCTTTGATGTGAAACGGGTTTACTATATCTACGACACGCTGCCCGGTGTGCGTCGCGGTTTCCACGCCCATCGGAATCTGCAGCAGATTCTGATCTGTGTCAGCGGAAGCTGCAAGATTCATTTGGACAACGGCTTTGATACCGCCGAGGTGCTGCTGGACCGGCCGGATCTGGGACTGTACATCAGCAACGATATGTGGCGGGAAATGTATGATTTTTCGGAAGGCGCGGTGCTTTTGGTGCTGGCCTCCCAGCATTACGACGAGGCGGATTATATCCGCAATTACGATGCGTTCATTGAAATGGTACGCGGAAAGGATGAAACAGTATGAACATTCCCTTTGTGAGCTTTAAGCCTCTGGAAAAAGAGCTGAATGCCGATTTGCGAAATGCCTTTGAGCGGGTATTGGACAGAAGCTGGTATATTGAAGGCAAAGAGGACGAGGCTTTTGAGAAGGCGTTTGCCGAATTCTGCAATGCAGAGTATTGCGTGGGCGTTGGCAACGGCTTGGATGCCCTGATGCTGGTGCTGAGAGCCTTGGAAATCGGCGCAGGTGACGAGGTTATCGTCCCCTCCAACACCTATATTGCCACCGCATTGGCTGTGACCTATGTAGGCGCAACCCCCGTTCTGGTAGAGCCGGATATCCGCACCTACAACATTGACCCTGCCAAAATTGAAGAGAAAATTACCGCCAAAACCAAGGCGATTATGCCCGTACACCTGTACGGCCAGCCCTGTGATATGGACCCCATTATGGCCATTGCCAAAAAGCACGGTCTGTATGTGATTGAGGACTGCGCGCAGGCCCACGGCGCAACCTATAAGGGAAAAGTCATCGGCTCCTTTGGTGATGCCGCCGGCTTCAGCTTCTACCCCGGCAAGAATTTAGGCGCATTGGGCGATGCCGGCGCAGTGGTCACAAACAGCGAAGACCTTGCAAAGAAGGTCCGCGCCTTGGGCAACTACGGCTCTGACTACAAATATCACCACATCTACAAGGGCGTCAACTCCCGTTTGGACGAGCTGCAGGCCGCTTTCCTGTCTGCCAAGCTGCCCATTATGGACAAGGTCAACAACAACCGTCGGGAGACCGCCAAAAAATATTTGGAGGGCATCAAGAATCCCGCTTTGACACTGCCCTATATTCCGGAATACGCAAACCCTGTATGGCATATTTTTGCTGTGCGGTGTAAAAACCGGGATGCCTTGGCAAGCTATCTGCAGGAAAAGGGCTTGGGCATTAACAAGCACTATCCCATCGCCATCCATCTGCAGGATTGCTACAAGGATTTGGGCTTAAAGGAAGGCGACCTGCCCATTGCAGAGGAAATCGCCGCCACCCAGCTGAGCCTGCCCATGTACTACGGTATGACCGACGAAGAAATTCAGTATGTCATCGACGCGCTGAACAGCTATCAAGAGGCATAATATATGGGTAACAAAGCCAGACAGTCCAACATTGAACTTCTGCGGATTATTACGATCTGCGGCGTTGTAATGCTCCACTATAACGGCAATATTGCCTTTGGCTTGGTCACAGAGGGTACTGCCAACTACTATCTTCTGCAGTTTTTGGAGATTTTGTTTATTTGCGCAGTGAATCTGTTTGTGCTGATCTCCGGCTACTTTCTGTATAACACCAACTCCCGCAAGGCAATCAAGGCCGTGGAACTGGTGGCGCAGGTTGTGTTGATTGGCATTGGAAAGTATTTGATCAATGTCATTTTCTTCCACGCACCCTTGTCTCTGGGCTCTTTGGTGGGTTCTGCCATCCCCAACAACTACTATGTCACCTTATATCTGGCTGTATACCTGCTGTCCCCCTACGTGAATATCGTACTGAAAAAGCTGTCGGATAAGCAGTTTGCCGTACTGATCGGGCTGACTGCAGCGCTGTTTTCGGTGTGGCCCACGGTTTTGGATATGGTTTTTGCCATCACCGGGCACAATTTTAACGGTATGTACCCCATCGGTTCCGGCGGCAGCCAGTACGGCTACAACTTCCTGAACTTTATGCTGATGTATCTGCTGGGCGCATATTTGCACCGCAAGCCCAGCACCAAAGCCCTTTGGGACGGGGTCTGCTTTGCGGTTTCACTGGCAATTTTGGTGGTTTGGCAGATGTTCTATCCTGCCATTGCCCGGGCTTACTGCAATCCCTTTGTGATTCTGCTGGCCGTATTTGCCTTCCGGCTGTTTACCCACCTGCATTTTTCCAACAAGCTGGTGAACACTTTGGCAAAAGGCGCATTCACCTGCTTTTTGTTCCACGATTTCTGCCTGTGGCACATAAAGATTGAAAAAGTGGTAAACGGAAGCCTTCCTGTTTTGATTGCCCATATTCTGATTACCGTTCCCCTGATTTTTCTGATATCCTGGGTAGTTTGGCGGGTGTATGACTGGGTAACCAGACCGCTATTCTCCCTGCTGGCAAAGCCCCTTACGAAACTGGATGTTCTGCTCTCCCCCAAGGAAGCAGAACCGATTGAGGAAACATTATGAAAGTCTTAATGATCGCAAGCTGGTACAGCCCTAAGGAAGCCCCCGTCATGACGGCAGGGGTTTTCCATTATGAGCAGTCTATGGCGCTGAAAAAATACTGCGAAACCGCGCTGTACTTCCCCTATGACACCACTTTGCAAACAGATTTTGCAAAGACAGAAGAACGGGGACTTCTCACATATCGGCGGAAAATGGGCGGCATTTCCATCCCCAAGGTATCTGCGCTGATCCACCAAATGCACATTCTGTCCGACCTGAAGCGGATCTGTGCGGACTTTAAGCCCGATGTGATCCACGCCCACTGCGGCATTCCTGCCGGACGGATTGCGGTGCGTTTTGCCGAGAAGCACGGCTATCCTGTGGTAATCACCGAGCATTGCCCTATGGAACAGCTGCCGGTGGATAATCCCCGGGGAAAAGAAAAGCTTCACTATGCCTACCGGAACAGCGCTGCCAACATTTGCGTGTCCAAGGACTCTATGGAAAGACTCCAAGCCCATTTCCCGGATTGCAAATTCCAAGTGATTTACAACGGTATTCTGGCGCCGGAGACTATGGAGCTGGAGAAGGAAGCCTACGCCAAGGAAGGCAAAATCAACTGCTGCATCGTGGCTGCCTTTTACAGCAAGGACATTAAGGGCTATCAGTACCTGCTGCCCGCCATTGCAAAGCTGAAAGCGGAGGGCATTCCTGTGGTGCTCCATATCTGCGGCGGCGGCGACTATTTTGAATATTATGTAAACCTCGCAAAAGAGCTGGATATTGAAGATTGCGTTATCTTCTACGGCAACTGCTCCAAGGCGAAGGTTTACTCTATTGTATCCCAAATGGACTTTAACATCTCTGCCAGCCTGTTTGAGTGCTCCGGCGTATCCGTTGAGGAAGCTTTGCTGCTGGGCAAGCCTATGCTGGTCACCCGCTCCGGCGGCGCAAACTCCTTGGTCACCGACGATGTGGCAATTGTGGTGGATAAGGGCAGCACACAGGCGCTGGTGGATGGCATCAAGGAAATGTCCCAACGTCTGAAGGACTTTGATACCAAGACAATCCGCGCATACGCAGAGGAAAATTTTGAAATCGACCACGTAAGCCGTCAGTATATGGCACTTTATGAGGAGATTAGTAAATGACCGATAAGCTGGTATCTATTCTGATTCCCTGCTACAATCACGAACAGTTCTTGGATGACTGTCTGGGAAGCATTCTTGCGCAGGATTATGAGAACATCGAGCTGCTGATCTGCGACGATTGCTCTCCCGACAACTCCTACGAAAAAATTTTATCCTATGAGCAGCGGCTGGGGCAACGGTTTTCCCGGGTAGAGATTCTGAAAAACGAGGTCAACTGCGGCGTCACCAAGAACGTCAACCGTATGCTGTCAATGGCAAAGGGCGACTATGTCAAAACCATTGCCAGCGACGACGCGATGGCACCCAACGCCATCTCCGGTATGGTGGATTACCTCAATTGCCATCCGGAAATTTCCGTGGTGGTTGCCAACGGTGTTCGTGTACTGGAAAGTGAGCACTACCCCAACTTTACCCCACAGGGCAGGCTCTATGATTCGCCGCCGGATTTCTCGCCGGAGGGATTTTTCCTGCGTGTAGCCCGGTGCAATCCCATTTCTGCGCCGGCTGCTATGGTGCGTATGGAAGTCTACAAGCAGTTCGGTATGTACGATGAGACGGTGAAGATTGAAGATTTGGAATTTTGGCTCCGGTGCCTCACGGGCGGCGCTTGCCGCTTTGGCTTTTTGGACGCAGAGTTACTGTACTACCGGATCAACGCCAACTCTATGACCTCGGCAGCAGGCAACGCCGGTCTTGCAAGGCGGAGAAAGGTATTCCACGAATCCGAAATTTCCACCTTCCGCAAGTACCGCGCCTACTTTGCCCCTGCAGACTTTTCCGAAATCGTACTGCGGCGGATTTTCCAAGAACGCTGCATTGCCATTGCCAACCGCCTGTGGGATTGGGAGGCTGAGCTTTCTGCCAGCTGGAAAGCCTTTGACGGCTGGAAGGATCTGCCCGTCAAGAAGCGCCTGCATCTGTATTATGTAAACCTGCGGCAATCGGTAAAAAAGGCCGTTACCCGCTAATCTCCTGTGTTCCGGAAAGGAAATCACCTATGACCCACAGTAATAAGATCGCACGCAATACCGCCTTTACCTTGGTCAACAAGCTGCTGACCATCTTCGTGGCGTTCTTCTCCCGGAAGCTGTTTCTGGTCTTTCTGACCGAAGAGCTGCTGGGTCTGAACTCCCTGTTTACAGACCTGCTGGGACTTTTGAATCTGGCAGATATGGGCTTGGGCATTGCGGTGCAGTTTGAACTGTATAAACCCATTGCCGATAAGAACTATGAAAAAATCGGCAGTATTCTGAATGCCACCAAGCGGATCTACAATGTGGTTGGTATCGGCATCATTGCCGCCGGCGCGGTGCTGAGCCTGTTTATCCAGCACCTGATTATGGACAATCCCTACCCGCTAAGCTTCCTGCGGCTGGTATTTTTCATCAATGTGGTGAGCAACGCCTCCACCTACTTCTTTGTCCACAAGCGGCTGTACCTGCAAGCCAGCGAAGATCTGCACGTGGTAAACACCGTAGACTCTCTGGTGAATGTGGGTGGCTCGATTCTGCGGATCGTCGCCATCGCCCTGTTCCGCAATTACTATGCTTTTGTGATTTTAAGCGCCTTGCAGGCAGTGGTATCCAACTTCCTTGTGGGCTACTACTGCGACAAGCGCCACAGTCAAATTAAGGGCATTCGCGGCTACCAAAAACAGGAAATGAAGACCCTGCTGGGCAATCTGAAGGAGCTGCTGCCCAACAAAATCAGCGCTTACGTGTTCTCCAACACGGACAACACCATTCTGTCCACCTTTTTGGGTCTGACCAGTGTGACCCTGTTTACCAACTACAACAGCATTGTGCTGCAGCTGTTTTCCTTTGCCGCTATGCTCTCCGGTGTGCTCCGCGCCTCCTTCGGCAACGTGTTTCAGGAGAATCACGACAAACGCAGCCAGCTGTTTTTGGTGAGCAGCTACCAGCTGCTGCAATTTTTCTTCTCCTCGTTCTGCGCCGTATCGCTGGTATGCCTGCTGGACGATTTCGTGGGACTTCTCTACGGCGAAAAATTTATCGTTCCTTTTGCCTTTGTGGTGATCCTCACTGTGGATTTCTTCCTGCACAGTATGTACCTGCCCCTGTCCGCTATTTTGGAGGTGCTGGGTGAATTTAAGGCGCTGAAGCGGCAGGAGATTTTCTCTATGATTGCCAACATTGTGGTGTCTGTGGGACTTGTGGTCCCCTTTGGCATCATCGGACCGATTTTCGGCACGCTGGTGGTGGATATTTTCACCACCGCTTTCCGCCTGTCTACGGTGGTCTACAAAAATTACCGCACCCTTTTCCGGCAGTATTTGACCCGTTACCTCACCTATATTTTGGTATTTTTCGCAGAGTATGCAGGCATATACCTGCTTCTGAAGGCACTGCCCTTTGAACGGTCTGTCCCGGTATTTTTGCTCAAGGGTGTGATTTGCTTTATTGTGACCACCGTGGTGAATGTAGCGCTGTTCCGGAAAACAGAGGAATTTGCTTATCTGTTCTCGAAAATCCAGTCTATGGTGAAACGGAAGTGATTCTATGGGAACTTTTGTGAATAATACCAAGGCAGGCATCAAGCTGTTTTTGCAGAAATGCGCCAAGCGGGCACCGGGCCCGGTGCGGGTTGTTTTTGTCTGCCAGTATATCCCCGCGTGGAACAAGGCAAAATCTGTCTATGACCAAATGGTGGCTGACCCCCGGTTTGAGCCATATCTCCTGTGTCTGCCCGACCGGATCACCGATATGCAGCTGCGGGACCCTGAAAATCTGGAAAACGATATTTACGAGTATTATGTAAACCAAGGCTATCCCGCCATCAATGCCCTTGTGAGAAAAGATCAATGGTATGACCTGCAGGCTTTGCAGCCGGATTTTGTATTTTACCTGCGGCCCTATGATTTTTATATGCCCGCCCAGTACGCAAGCTCCGTGGTGTCCCGCTACGCCAAGGTCTGCGTGATCCTCTACGGCATTATCATCACCCAAGAGGATGCAGATATGCTGATTTTGCCGCAGTTTTTCCGCAATGTAGCTTACTATTTTGCGGAGATTCCCTATGCCGCCCGGTTTAACCGGAAGCTGTTTCCCCTGTCCCACCTGCTGGGGCTGCGGAAAAGCCCCTGCTGCGGTATTCCTGCTATGGATTCCATCCTTTCTGCCAAGGACACCCCCTCGGATGCGTGGGACTTTGCCGGCGACCGGCTCCGGATTCTGTGGACGCCCCGCTGGACTACGGACAAGGCCTTGGGCGGCTCCAACTTCTTTACATACAAGGACTGGATCTTGGACTACGCCAAGAAAAACGACAATGTGGCCTGCCTGCTCCGCCCCCACCCCCTGACCTTCGATAATTTTATCCGCACCGGCGAGATGACCGCGGCAGAGGTGGCAGACTACAAAGCCCAGTGCGCCGCCATTGCCAATGCAGATATGGACACCCGCAAAGAATACGGCAGCACCTTCTGGCAATCCGATGTGCTCATCAGTGACTACTCGGGCATCCTGCCGGAGTATTTCATCACCGGAAAGCCGCTGATCTTCTGCCGCAGCAATTTCTCCCTTGCCCCCACGGATTTTATGGAGCAAATGATGAAAGGCTGGTATGTGGTAGACAACGTAACCCAGCTGGAAGAAGTCCTTGCTATGCTGCAGCGGGGGGAAGACCCCTTGCAGCCCACCCGTCAGGCGCTGATTCAAAAGCTTTTTGGCGACCGCAGCGATACGCCTGCCAAAAAAATCGTTGATATCTTGTTGAAATGAGGAAATCGTATGTATTTACGAAAACTGGAAACCAAAGACGCCCCTTTGATGCTGGAATGGATGCACGATGAAAGCGTCGTTGCCAAGCTGGCTGCCAATTTTGCTGCCAAAACCATTGATGACTGCCGCAATTTCATTGCTGCCAGCCAAAAAGACGAGGAGAATCTCCATTTAGCTGTGGCTGACGGGGACGATACCTATATGGGTACTGTCAGCTTGAAGCATATTGACCGGGCAGCAGGTACGGCGGAATTTGCCATTACCGTCCGGACTGCCGCTATGGGCAAGGGCTTCTCCCATTTCGGTATGGACAGCATTCTGAAAATGGGCATCAGCGAACTGGGGCTTTCTGCCATTTACTGGTGCGTCAGCCCCAAAAATGCACGGGCTGTCCGCTTCTACGACAAGCACGGCTACACCCGCATAACAGAAGTGCCTGTCGAAATTTTGTCCGCTTATCCCGCGGATATGGAACTGATTTGGTATATTTATCAATAAAACTTTGATTCTATCATAAATTAGAAATCATTAGGGAAAGACGTAATCGGACTTCCCTAACATAGGAGAGATATTATGCAAAAGAAAGAATTTGACATTCTGGTGCTGCTAACCCAGCAGGAAGAAGCTCTGACCCAGCGGGAGATTGCTGAGCAAACCAAGCTGTCCCTCGGCACCGTAAACAAAGCTGTAAAAGCCCTTAGCGAAGCGGGTTACATTGCCGACGGGTGCATTACCCCTCTGGGCGTGGATGCGCTGGAGCCCTATCGGGTCAAGCGGGCAATCTTTTTGGCTGCCGGCTTCGGCTCCCGTATGGTGCCCATCACCTTCAACACCCCCAAGCCCTTGGTGCGGGTCAACGGCGTGCGTATGATTGACACCCTGCTGGATGCCGTGGTTGCCGCAGGCATTCCGGAAATCGTTGTGGTCCGCGGCTATTTGGGCGAGCAGTTCGACCAGCTGCTGTACAAATACCCCCAAATCAAGTTTGTGGAAAACCCCATTTACAACGAGGCCAACAACATCTCCTCCGCTATGTGTGTCCGGTATCTGTTCCAGAACGCCTATGTGCTGGAGGCCGATTTGGTGCTGAGTAATCCCAAGCTGATTCGCAAATACGAATACTCCTCCAATTTCTTGGGGATTCCTGTAGATGTTACCGACGATTGGTGCCTGCACACCGACAGCAACGGCATTATTATCGAAGAGGCCGTTGGCGGCCGTAACTGCCATCAAATGGTTGGTATCTCCTACTGGGACGCAAACGCCGGCGCAATGCTGGCCAACGACCTGAATGATGTCTACACCAGCCCCGGCGGCAAGGAGCGTTACTGGGAGCAGACCGCCCTTGTTTACAAGAAGGAGCACTATGCTGTGGCTGTGCGTGAATGCGCCTTCGGCGACATCGTGGAGATTGACTCCTTTAGCGAGCTGAAGAAGATTGATCCTCTGTATGCAAAATAAAGGGTTTGCGTGAACGCAAATCTTAAGCAACGCCCCTGCCTGTTCGGGTTTTCTGTTCAGATTTTTGTATTTTATTGCCGAATTTGAACGAAAATCCTTGACAAGCAGGGGCGTTTCCTGTAGAATTGAGTTATGTTTTGCAAACAGAACAACTTGATTTACACAAGAACAGAGGTGCGTACAATGCGTAATAACGAAAGCGAAAGCAATACCCTAAAACGGCAGCTTTCACCCTTAAACGTTTGGGCCATCGCCTTTGGCTGCGTCATCGGCTGGGGCTCCTTCATTAACCCCGGCAAAAAGTTTTTGCCTAACTCCGGTGTAGCCGGAACGGCGATCGCTATGGTGCTGGGTGCGCTGGTTATGATCATCATTGCTGCCAGCTATGCCTATATGGTGCCGAAACACCCCAAGGCAGGCGGTGAGTTTACCTTTGCCAAGGCTTGCTTCGGCAAGGGCCCCGCGTATCTGTGCGGTTGGTTTTTGGTGGCCGCCTATCTGACCAATGTGCCTATGAACAGCACCGCCATCGGTCTGATTGTAGACGGCATTGACGGCAGCGCCGACATTCTGAAATTCGGTTTCCACTATTCCATTGCCGGATTTGAGATCTATATGGGCGAAATGATCCTTGCTATGGCGATTCTGTTGCTGTTTGGCTATTTGAATATCCTCGGCGTTCAAAAAGCCGGATTTATTCAGACAATCCTGTCCGGTCTGCTGATTGTCAGTGTTGTAACGCTGACCATTGCAGGTCTGACCAGCGCAAAGGCAAACGGTCTAAATCTGGAGCCTATTTGGGGCTTTGATAAGGCTGCTGCTATGGCTGCAAACGCCACCACCGAGAATGTTAATGAATTTGCCCACGTGGGCACACAGGGTATTATCTCTGCGATTCTTGCCACCTTCGCCATTGCCCCTTGGGCCTATGTTGGTTTTGATGCCATTCCCCAGGCCGCCGAGGAGTTTAACTTCTCCTTCAAGAAGGTCAGCGGCATTATGGTGGTAGCCATCCTGTTCGGCTGCTTTGTATACACCGCCAACAACACTGTTTCCGCACTGGTACTGGCCAACTGGCCTGAGCGTGTGATGGCCGGTGATTGGGTACTGCTGGTAGCAGCAGAAGAAATGCTGGGCACCTTCGGCAAGGTGCTTATCGGCACCGGCGTTTCCTGCGCCGTGCTTTCCGGCATTATGGGCTTCTATCTGGCATCCTCCCGCCTGATGTTCTCTATGAGCCGCGACGGCTACCTGCCCAAGTGGTTCAGCGCGGTGGATAAGAAGCACGGTACCCCCAAGAACGCGATGATTTTCTGTATCATCATTTCTCTCTCCGGTCCTATCCTTGGCCGTGAGGCGCTGGGTTGGTTCGTGGATATGTGCGCTATCGGCGCTTCCGTGGGTTACTTCTTCACCTGCGCTTCTACCGTTGTCACTATGAAGCGAGATGGCGACGGCACACCCTTCCTCAAGACGATGGCTGTCACCGGTGTTTGCTTCTCCCTTGCTTTTGTTGTGCTACAGTTAGTCCCCATCCCCGGCTTGTCCGGCGTTCACTTCGGCAAAGAATCCTACCTGCTGCTGATTGTGTGGATTGTCTTGGGTCTTCTGTTCTACGGCAAACAGAAAAAGCAGTTTGCTAACTAATAAAAAGAGCGACTTAGATTTTTCTAAGTCGCTCTTTTTATTACTCATTTTACAACGTGGCTGCCATCACTGCCTTGATGGTGTGCATCCGGTTTTCCGCTTCGTCGAAGACGATGGACTGTTCGCTCTCGAACACTTCATCCGTAACTTCCATTGCGGTAATATGGAACTTGTCGCCGATTTCCTTGCCGATTTTGGTATTCAAATCGTGGAAAGCAGGCAGGCAGTGCATAAACACCGTGGTCTTTTTGCCGGTGGCCGCCATCAGCTGGCTGTTGACTTGGTAGGGGGACAGCTCCTTGATTCGCTCCTCCCACACCTCTGCCGGCTCGCCCATAGACACCCAAACGTCGGTGTAAATCACGTCTGCGTTCTTCACAGCAGCGTTGGCATCGGTCTCAAACCGCAGCGCAGCGCCGCTTTCCTTGGCAATGGCCTCGCATTGGGCAATAAGCGCCTTGTCGGGGAAATACTTGGCAGGACAGCAAGCGGTGAAATTCAGACCCAGCTTGGCGCAGCCCACCATCAGAGAATTGCCCATATTGTAGCGGGCATCGCCCATATATACAAAGTTCAAGCCCTTAAGACTTCCGAAACGCTCCCGAATGGTGAGCATATCCGCCAGAATTTGCGTGGGGTGGAACTCGTTGGTCAGCCCGTTCCACACAGGAACGTCTGCATACTTTGCCAGCTCCTCCACAATCACCTGACCAAATCCCCGGTACTCAATGCCGTCGTACATACGACTTAAAACCCGGGCGGTATCCGCAATGGACTCCTTTTTGCCCATCTGTGAACCGCTGGGGCCCAAATAGGTCACAGACATACCCAAATCCGCGCCGGCTACCTCAAAGGCGCAGCGGGTACGGGTACTGTCCTTTTCAAACAGCAGGACAATGTTCTTTCCCTCGTGCATTTTGTGGGGGATGCCTGCTTTTTTCTTTGCTTTCAGCTCCGCTGCCAAATCAATCAGCCCCAAAATTTCCTCGGGAGTGTAGTCCAGCAGCTTCAAAAAGTCTCTACCCTTCATCATTACAACACCTTAGATAAGAAATTCTGCAGACGTTCACACTTGGGAGCATCGAAAATCTCCGCAGGAGCGCCTTCTTCCGCAATCACGCCGTCATCCAAAAATACCACACGGTTGGATACTTCCCTTGCAAAGCCCATCTCGTGGGTAACAACCACCATTGTCATTCCACCCCGGGCCAAATCCTTCATAACCTCCAGTACCTCGCCTACCATTTCCGGGTCAAGGGCAGAGGTGGGCTCGTCAAAGAGCATCACTTCCGGCTCCATACACAGCGCGCGAACAATGGCAACACGCTGCTTCTGTCCACCGGAGAGCTGATTGGGGTAGTCCTTTGCCCGGTCAGCCAGCCCCACTCGGTCAAGCAGCGCCAGCGCCTTCTCCTCAGCCTCCGCCTTGGGCAGCTTTTTCAGCATAATGGGAGCAAGGGTCAGATTGTCCAAAATGGTCAGATGGGGGAACAGATTAAACTGCTGGAACACCATACCCATCTTCTGCCGGTGGAGATTCAAATCCACCTTGTCGTTGGTCAAGTCCGCATCCTCAAAAATGATGCTGCCCCCGGTGGGCACCTCCAGCATATTCAGGCACCGCAGGAAGGTGGACTTGCCGGAGCCGGAAGCGCCGATAACACACACCACATCGCCCTTATGGATATCCATATCAATACCCTTGAGCACCTGTGTCTTGCCGAAATCTTTCAGCAGATTTCGCACTTGGATTACTGTATTATTTTCCATCGCTCTTCCGCAGCCTCCTTTCTAAGATTGCCAAAAGCTGGGTCAGCACAACCACCATCACCAAATACACCAGCGCCAACAGAAGAATGGGGTTGACTGCATCATAGGTTTTGTTCCGGATATTGGTGGCTGCCTTGGTCACATCCACAACTGCCACATAGCCGGCAACGGAGGTTTCCTTCAGCAGAGCAATCAGCTCGTTGCCGATGGCAGGCAGGATGTACTTCACAGCCTGGGGCAGGATAATTTTTGCCATTGCCTGACCCTTGGACATACCAAGGCTTCTTGCCGCCTCCATCTGTCCCTTATCCACCGCGTTGATGCCGCTGCGAATCAGCTCTGCCATATACGCGCCGGAGTTGATACCGAAAGCGGCAATTGCCACAGGTACGCCGTCCTTAGCGGATACAAAAATAACGAAGAAGAACAACAGCAGCAGAACGGTCATCGGGATACCGCGGATGACGGTGGTATAGAAGTCGCAAATCCAATTCACCCAGCGCAGACGCTTGTTGCCCTCGCTGAAATACTTGGCAATGGCAATCAGCGCGCCGATAATCACACCGATGACAAGCGCGCCAACGGTAATCAGCAGGGTATTTCCCAGACCTTCCACCATCCACATATAGCGGTTGTCCTCTAGAAATGTGTCTTTTATTTGATCAATCCAACTCATTGGTACTATTTCCTTATCAGTAATTTAGAACAGCGGTCATTCCGAGGGCAGTTTTTTTGCCCGTGGGAATCCCCATTTTACGCGGGAGATTGCCACGTCGCCTACGGCTCCTGGCAATGACGCGGTTATGCTTTTGTTAATAAAAAGAAAGGGTGGCTCCGCGCAAAAAGCGCGGAGCCGCAATCAATGCTTATTCCGTTAGGGCTTTGCGTAAGCTTCGCCGAAGTCGGAGAAGATCTTCTCTACAGTGCCGTCATTCACCAGCTTGGTCAAGCTCTTGTTGATTTCAGCAACCAAATCCTCGGAACCCTTGGCAAAAGCGAAAGCGTAGGGCTCTTCGGTCATCTTCTCTTCCAGAACTACAAGGCCGTCAGCCTCGGTAACCATCTGCATAGCGGTCAGGTTGTCAACAACCCAAGCGTCTACCTTGCCGGTGGTCAGAGCAGCCTTGGCGTCTGCGTTAGCAGCAAATGCCTGAACAGCGATGCCCTCGTCCTGACAGCCGGACTCTGCGGTGGTGCCGGTCTGAACAGAAACGGTCTTGTCCTTCAAATCAGCCTTGCCCTTAACAGCGCTGTCAGCCTTGACTACGATCACCTGTGCTGCGTTGTAGTAGGGGTCGGTGAAGAGCATATTCTTCTCACGCTTGGGGGTCACAGTGATGCCGGACATTGCGCAGTCATACTTTGCGGACTGGATACCTGCCAGAACGGAGTCGAAGTCCATCTGTACGAACTCAATCTCAACGCCCAGATCCTTGGCAATCAGCTTCATAATTTCCACTTCGATACCAACAACTTCGTTGTTCTCCAAGCTCTCGAAGGGGGGGAAGTCGGGAGAGGTTGCCACGGTAATCTTACCGGCCTTCTTTACGTCTGCCAGGGTAGCGCCCTTTGCGCCACAAGCCACCAGAGACAGTGCCAAAACCAGCACCAGTGCGATTGCAATAATTTTTTTCATTTTGTTTTCCTCCTAAATAAAGTTTTCAATGTATTTGATTTGTTCTTCAGCGGATGCCTGATTGGTACCGCCTGCGGAAATGCGGCTTTCTACACATCGTCGCAGACTGATTGCCTCAAAGACATCCTTTTCAAACAGAGGATGGAAGCTTTGATATTCTGCAATATCCAAATCTTCCAGCACTGTGTTTTTCTCAATACAGTAGGCAACAATCTGACCTACCAGCTTATAGGCGGTGCGGAAGGGAACGTCCTTCTTGGTCAGATAATCTGCCAAGTCGGTGGCGTTGATAAAGCCCTTCTGTGCGGCCTTCAGCATATTCTCCGGCAATGCTTTTAAGGTTTTCAGCATAGGCGGGAACACTGTCAGGCACTGCTTTACCGTGTCGATGGCATCGAAAATGCTCTCCTTATCCTCCTGCATATCCTTGTTATAGGCAAGGGGGATGCCCTTGAGCACCGTGAGCATTGCCATCAAATCGCCGTAGACTCTGCCGGTCTTGCCCCGGACAAGCTCCGCAATATCCGGATTCTTCTTTTGGGGCATAATACTGGAGCCTGTGGTGTAGCTGTCGTCCAGCTCGATGAACTTAAACTCCCAGCTTGCCCAGAGGATCACTTCCTCGGAGAAACGGGACAGGTGCATCATCACCGTGGCAAAGGCGGAAAGCAGCTCCACACAGAAATCTCTGTCGGACACGCCGTCGATGCTGTTTAAGGTGATACCGTCAAAGCCCAGCTTTTCGGCGGTCATATACCGGTCGGTATTGTAGGTCGTGCCTGCCAAGGCGCAAGAGCCAAGGGGGTTGTAGTTCATCCGCTTCACGGCATCCTGAATTCTGCCGATATCCCGGGTGAACATCATCCCGTATGCCAGCAAATGGTGGGCAAAGGTCACGGGCTGGGCACGCTGCAGGTGGGTGTAGCCGGGCATAATGGTGGTGGTGTGCTGCTTGGCTTGGAACAAAATGGCTTCCAGCAGGCTTTGCAGCATTTCCACAATTTCCTTTGCCTCTTGGCGCAGGTACAATCGGATATCCACTGCCACCTGATCGTTTCGGCTGCGGGCGGTATGCAGGCGTTTGCCCACATCACCCAGCCGGCGAGTCAGCTCTGCTTCCACAAACATATGCACATCTTCCGCTGTCATATCAATGGGAAGTGCGCCGGATTCAATATCCTGCCGAATGTTTTCCAGCTCCGAGATAATGGCATCGGCATCTGCTTGCGCGATGATGCCCTTGGCCGCCAGCATCGCCGCGTGAGCCATAGAGCCTTGAATATCCTGCCGGAACATACGGCTGTCGAAATGAATGGAGGAGTTGAAATCGTCGGCTTGCTGATCCAGCGCTTTGGCAAACCGTCCCTCCCACATCTTAGCCATTGTTCAGTTTCCCCTGCTCCAGAAGTGCCTGCACCTGTGTGGGCAGACCCCAAAGGTTGATAAAGCCGGTGGCGTTGGACTGATCGTAATCACTCTCACCAAAGGTGCAGATGTCCTCGGAGTACAGAGAGTAGGGGCTCTTCACGCCGGCGTTAATCATATTGCCCTTGTACAGCTTCAGCCGGACAGTGCCGGTGACGGTCTTTTGGGTTTCGGTGACAAAGGCAGACAGGGCCTTGCGCAAGGGGGAGAACCACAGACCGTTATACAGCAGCTCTGCAAAGCAAACGGACAGCTCCTGCTTCTTGTGGGCAGTCATCTTGTCCAGACACAGGGTTTCCAAAACGCTGTGGGCCTTGTAGAGAATTGTGCCGCCGGGGGTTTCGTACACGCCTCTGCACTTCATACCCACCAGTCTGTTCTCCACGATGTCTAATAGGCCGATGCCGTTCTTGCCGCCGATTTCATTCAGCTTCCAAATTATATCGGTGGCGGTCATCTTCTCGCCGTTCAGCGCCACGGGAACGCCCTTTTCAAAATCGATGGTTATGTAGGTGGGCTCGTCGGGAGCCTGCAAGGGAGAAACGCCCATTTCCAAGAAGCCGGGCTTCTCATACTGGGGCTCATTCCACGGATCTTCCAGATCCAGACCCTCGTGGCTCAGGTGCCACAGGTTCTTATCCTTGGAGTAGTTGGTCTCTCTGTTGATCTTCAGAGGTACGTTGTGTGCCTCGGCGTAGTCGATTTCCTCTTCACGGGACTTAATATCCCATTCACGCCAAGGTGCGATAATCTTCATATCGGGAGCGAAGTGCTTAATGGCCAGCTCGAAACGAACCTGATCGTTGCCCTTGCCGGTACAGCCGTGGGCAATGGCGTCTGCGCCTTCCTTCTTGGCAATCTCCACCAAGCCCTTGGCAATGATGGGACGGGCAAAGGCAGTACCCATCAGGTACTCCTCGTAAATAGCGCCGGCCTGAATAGAGGGAACGATAACGTCATTCACCATCTCATCGCTCAAGTCCAGTGCGTAGTACTTATCAGCGCCGGTCTTATAGGCCTTTTCCTCCAAGCCCTCCAGCTCATCCATCTGACCCACATTGCCGGCAACGGCAATGATGTAAGGATTGTCGTAATTCTCCTTCAGCCAAGGGATGATAATGGATGTATCCAAGCCACCGGAATAGGCCAATACAATTTTTTCAATCTTCTTGCTCATATTTTTTCCTCCTAAACGCGCAGGTGATTTTTGAATGTAACCAGATTGTAGCACAGTTTGAATAAATATGCAAGTCTTTATTCATCGATTTCTGCCGTTTTCCCCTACAAAAAATTTCCGTATTTTTTCTGTTCTTTTATATATAGTGCACAATTGTCGGCATTTTTGCGTCCATATTCGCCTTTCCGTCTTGAAAAAATGAATATTTTTCACTGCATACAGTGTATATTTTGTATACTGCATAAAGGGCAGCGGGTTTTCCTTTTGAAAGTGGTTGCCATTTTTCCGCAAAAATGGTAGAATCACCTCGATGACAGAAAAAAGGAGATGCTTTCGTGCTTTTTCAGCTGAGAGAATATACTGCGCCGGATTTTACCCGGGATTTTTTGCAAAACGCACCGGACGTCAAGATGGAAAAAGCCCCCAAAGACGGGGTTGTGCCGGAGAATTATCACGCCACCTCCATCTTCCCCGAGTACTTCAAAATTGACGGGCAGTGGCAGTTTGCCCAAGAGAGCCGGATGGACTGTGTCGCCGTTTGGGACGGCAGCGCCATCCGCGTGGTGGAGTTCCGGAATATTCGCGCCGGAGATTTGGTCATCCTTGGCAGAACCGAGGACGCCAGCGAGGGTATCTATGTATATCCCCACGGCTTCCGCACCGAGGAAGAGCAGCAGGATTTGTTTGCCTTCCGGCAGGGCCGCTCCCGGGAAACCGCTTTCTCCCGAGACTATGACGAGCTGTATGAGCTGTTAAAATATGAAAAGGAGCACGGCTATATTGTGTGGGTTATGGGCCCCGCCTGCGCCTTTGATTCCGACTCCAGAATGGCATTTCAGAATCTGATTGCAGAGGGCTACGTTCACGCCCTGCTGGCCGGCAACGCGCTGGCTACCCACGATTTGGAAGGCGCGTATCTGAATACCGCTTTGGGACAGAATATTTATACACAAAAAAGTCAGCCTATGGGCCACTACAACCACTTGGACACCTTGAACCGTGTCCGCCTCCACGGCTCTATTGAGAAATTCATCGAAGAAGAAAAGGTGGATAACGGCATTATTTACAGCTGTGTAAAGCACAATATTCCCTTTGTGCTGGCCGGCTCTATTCGGGATGACGGCCCGATGCCGGAGGTGCTGGGTGACGTTTACGCCGCCCAAAACGCTATGCGCCAGCAGGTTTCCAAGGCAACCACCGTGATTTGTATGGCAAGCGTGCTGCACACCATTGCCACCGGCAATATGACCCCCACCTACCGGGTAACGGCAGATGGCACTGTGCGTCCGGTCCACTTCTACTGCGTGGATATCTCCGAGTTTGCTGTGAATAAGCTCAGCGACCGGGGCAGCCTTTTGGCAAAGAGCATTGTCACCAACGCCCAGGATTTTGTGGTAAATGTTTACAAGGGCGTCCACGAAAAAGAATAATATTTAGGGCTGTTACGGTATGTAACAGCCCCTTTTTTGCAAATTTCAAAACTATCTGTCGGGTGATTTTTGTTGACATCCCGCTAAAATGCCGATACTATGGATATATACCGACGAAGGATGTGTTGCTTATGAAGCACAAGATTCTGAAATATGACCCTTATCTGTCTCCCTACCGGGAGGATTTTGACCTGCGAATGTCCCGCTATCAGGATGCCCTTGCCCGGTTGGGCGATCTGCAGGAGTTTGCCAACGGACACCAATACTTCGGCTTTCACAAAACAGAAAGCGGATGGTACTACCGGGAGTGGGCACCGGAGGCGGACAAGCTGTATTTAACCGGCGACTTTTGTAATTGGAATCGGTATGCTTACCCCTTGCAAAAGAAGGAAAACGGCGTTTTTGAGCTGTTTTTGCCGGGGCAGGACAGCCTGCGTGACGGCGCAGAGGTTATGTGTATTGTGGTAAATAACGGACAGGAGCTGGAGCGGATTCCGCTGTATGCCAATTATGTGGTGCAGAATCCGGAAACCGGCGTTTGGAACGCCAGAATCTACGACGCTCCCCCCTTTGCTTGGACGGATGCAGGCTTTAAGCCCCAAAAGAAGCTGTTTATTTACGAATGTCATATCGGTATGGCGCAGGAGGAGGGAAAGGTCGGCTCCTACGAGGAATTTCGGGTAAATATCCTGCCCAGAATCAAAAAACTGGGGTATAACACCATCCAAATTATGGCGATTATGGAGCATCCCTATTACGCCAGCTTTGGCTATCAGGTAACCAATTTCTTTGCTACCTCTTCCCGCTTCGGTAGACCCGAGGAATTGAAAAAGCTGATTGATACAGCCCACAAAATGGGCATCGCCGTGCTTTTGGATGTGGTGCATTCCCACGCCTGTCTGAACACCCGGGAGGGTATCAACGAATTTGACGGCACGGATTATCAGTTCTTCCACGCAGGCGACCGTGGTAACCATCCGGCGTGGAACACAAAATGCTTTAACTACGGCAAGGACGAGGTTATTCATTTCCTTTTGTCCAACCTGAAATACTATCTGACAGAATTTCATTTTGACGGCTTCCGCTTTGACGGCGTCACCTCTATGCTTTACCACGACCACGGCTTGGGCGTTGCGTTCACGGATTACAGCAAATACTTTTCTATGAACACCGATGTGGAGGCGGTCACCTACCTGCAGCTGGCAACCACCCTGTGCCGGCAGGTGAATCCCAACGCCATTTTGATTGCGGAGGATATGTCTGCCCTGCCCGGCTTGTGCGTACCCATTGCCGACGGCGGCGTGGGCTTTGACTACCGGCTTGCTATGGGTCAGCCGGATATGTGGATTCGCCTGCTGAAGGAAGTGCCCGATGAGCACTGGGATTTGCACCATATTTACTATGAACTGACCTGCCGCAGACCCAAGGAAAAGGTCATTGGCTACTGTGAATCCCACGACCAAGCCTTGGTGGGTGACAAAACCCTTATGTTCCGCCTGTGCGACCAGGAAATGTATTGGTCAATGGCAAAAGACAGAGAAAGCCTTGTGATTGACCGGGGGCTGGCGCTGCACAAATTGCTCCGGCTGATCACTATGACGCTCGGCGGCGACGGATATTTGACCTTTATGGGCAATGAATTCGGCCACCCGGAGTGGATCGACTTCCCCCGGGAGGGTAACGGCTGGAGCTATCACTACTGCCGCCGGCAGTGGCATTTGGCAGATGACAAGCGTCTGAAATACCACTATTTGCGGGACTTCGAGCAGGCCGCCGTAAAGTTATGTAAACAAACGCGGCTTTTGGGCAGTCCGGACAGGCAGCTGGCGGTGGATAATTCCAAAAAAGTATTGGCATACGGGAAGAAAGACCTGATTTTCGTCTTTAATTTCCACCCGGAAAATGCCTACGAAGGGTCTTTTATTCCTGTGCCCCAGCCCGGGGATTATCGTGTTGTTATGTCAACCGACGATTTCTGCTTCGGCGGCTTCGGACGGGTGTATCATCAAGTTTATACAACCACAGAACAAAACGGCCAAGCAGGGATTTTGCTGTATTTGCCCCCTCGCACCGCCATCGTTCTAAAGCAGGTAAAATAACAGTAACGGGGATGTCCTTGCCGGACATCCCCGTTTTCATTTATCTATGCTCGCCCATAAAGAACAGCGCCAGTGTGCCGGGTCCGGAGTGGGAGCCGATTACCGCGCCTGTATAGTAAATCAGCACGTTTTTCACGCCGTACTGCTCTTTTACAAGGCTTTCCAGATACTGGGCATCCTCGATACAGTCTCCGTGGCAAATGAACACCGTGTCATTTGCTCCGGGAAGACCCAGCTCACCCATTTTCTTGGCAAGGGCTTCAATAGAAGCCTTTCTGCCCCGGGCTTTGGCCATATTGATAAGGTGTCCCTCGTCATCCAGATGCAGCACAGGCTTAATCTTCAGCATCGTGCCTACAACTGCCGTTGCCGCGCTGACACGGCCGCCACGCTTGAGGTACATCAAATCATCCACGGTAAACCAGTGGCACAGATGATATTTGTTGGTGTCACACCACAGGGTCAAATCCTCCAGCGAAAAGCCTGCATCCCGCTTTTTGCAGGCGTAGTACACGAAAAGTCCCTGTCCCAAAGATGCGCACAGGGTATCCACAACGTTGATTTTTCTGTCCGGATATTTCTCCATCAGCTCGTTTGCGGCAATCACCGCAGACTGATATGTGGTGGAAAGGCCGGAGGAAAAGGCCAGCACCAGCGCATCCTCGCCAGAGCGAATGATGGGCTCAATCACATCCTGCCAGTCCTGAGGGTTGGCAGCTGCTGTGGTTGCCACCTCGCCGGCGCGCAGGCCGTCATAGCATTCTTTCAGCCAGTCCTCGGTGTAGGCGTTGAATGACTCGCCCATATAATTCACAGTCAGAGGAACAACCGCTAAGTTTAATTCTTCATACATCTGCTCCGGAAAGTCGCAGCAGGTGTCCGTTACAATACGATATGCCATACGAAAAACTCCTTAAAAATACTGGACACACAGAGGCATCGCAGGTATAATAGATACTGCCGATATTTTACACAGGTTCCATCTTTTTGCAAAGCCACTGGCATTGGAATTGGGCTTTTTTCAACTCCCCGTGGTAGAATTTGCGGCTCTACTCCCAGTAGAATTTCCAAAAAACTTTGAAAAACACCGAAATCGGAGGTTTTTATGACAAATTTACTGATTAAAACTTGCCTGCCAAAGGATAAGCCTACCACAGACCCGCGTGTACGCTCCTGCGCCGGACGGCTGTCCGGTGTGGTGGGAATCGTATGCAACGCCCTGCTGTTTGTGGCAAAATTCATTATCGGCTCTCTTTCCGGCTCGGTATCCATTACCGCCGACGCAATGAACAACCTGACCGATGCCACCAGCTCTGTGGTAACCCTCGTGGGCTTTAAGCTGGCGGAAAAGCCTGCCGACGAGGACCACCCTTACGGCCACGCCCGTTTTGAATATCTGTCGGGCTTGGCAGTGGCTGCGCTGATTGTGGTCATCGGCTTTGAGCTGGCAAAGACCTCTGTGGGGAAGATTCTGCACCCCACCTCTGTTGCCTTTTCCGTTCCCCTGCTTGCGGTGCTGATTGGCTCTATTTTGGTGAAGCTGTGGCTGTCGCTGTTTAATACCAAATTGGGCAAGCACATTGATTCCACCACCATTTTGGCCACCGCCGCCGACAGCCGCAACGATGTGATTTCCACCGGCGCTGTGCTGCTGGCAGTGGTGATTGAGCGGCTGTCCGGCTTGAAAATTGACGGCTACGTGGGTCTTTTGGTTGCGGCTTTCATTCTTTACAGCGGTTACTGCCTGGCAAAAGACACCATCAGCCCCTTGCTGGGCGAATCTGCCAGCCCCGAGCTGCAAAAGCAAATTGTAGACTTGATGAAACAGCAGGAGGCTGTGCTGGGCTACCACGATTTGATGGTCCACGACTATGGCCCGGGGCAGCGCTTCGGCAGCCTTCACGTGGAAATGGATCAAGCCCTTGACCCACTGTGGTGTCACGAGCTGATTGACGATTTAGAGCGCCAATGCCTGCAGGCGCTGGGGGTGCATCTGGTCATTCACTACGACCCGGTGGTCACCGGCGATGAAGAGCTGGAGCAGCTGCGGGCAACCATCGGCGCGCTTCTATCTGGCATTGACAGCCGGCTCAGCTTCCACGACCTGCGGATGGTCAAAGGCACCGGTCACACCAATTTGATTTTCGATATCGCCCTACCCCACGATTTGTCGGGACAGGAAAAGGCTATTAAAAAAGCATTGGAAAATGCTCTGGCAGAAACCCACCAGAGCACCACTTATTATTTGGTTATCACCTTTGACAAGGGGACTTTCTTTGGAGACTGAGCATCAATAAACACGCCCACAAAAACAGACTGATAAACCAGTACTGCCCGCAAACCATAGGGGCAGAAACCATCACCAGCAATACATAAAGCACCAAGCCTGTATGGGACGAAAAATTCACGGACATTACATTGAGTATCAGCAGCGCCACGGAAAGCGCCAAAACGCTACCGCTTATCAGCCGCAGAGCCACAACGGTTTTGCGGCTGTTTTCTTTTTTCGCCCGATACATCAAATAATAGGGCGGCAGGAAGAAAATCATACTTGTCACCACCAGCAGCGCCTTTCCTGCCCCTTGAGGGCTTGCTACAAAGCCCAGCCCCACGCAGATGCAGTAAAGCACCGCCCAAATGATATAGATTACAGATTTTTTCATAAAACCACCGCCAAACTTTATGTAGGGACCGGCCTCCCGGACGGTCCATTTGGAAAAACGTGAGAAAGGACCGTCGAGGACGCCGGTCCCTACATTAAAAATACTAGTTCATCGTTCCTTCGCTGCGGGCAAACAGCTGGGCAATCCGGCTGCGGAGAGCCTTGGCTTCCGGCGTATCTGCCGTACCCTCGGTGTCAATCCAGTGGGCAGACGCCTGCTGGGCGGATTTCAAGGTCTGCAAATCGCAGCTTAAATTGGCAATCCGAAACACAGGCAAGCCCGACTGCCTTGCCCCGAAGAAGTCGCCGGGGCCCCGCAGGCGCAAATCCTCCTCGGCAATTTGGAAGCCGTCATTGGTCTTGCACAGAGCTTTCAGCCGCTGCAGGGTTTCGCTGTTTTTGTTTTGAGAGAACAGAATGCAGTGGCTCTTGGCCTTGCCTCTGCCCACTCTGCCCCGAAGCTGGTGGAGCTGGGAAAGGCCGAAGCGGTCTGCATCCTCCACCACCATAAGCGTGGCGTTGGGCACATCCACACCCACCTCTATCACCGTGGTAGCCACCAGAATATCTGCGTTTCCCTGCGCAAAGGACGCCATAATCGCCTCTTTTTCCGCGCCTTTCATCTGCCCGTGAAGCAGCGCCACCCGCAGGTCGGGGAACACGGTCTTTTGCAGGGTTTCCGCCCAGATTTCCGCGGATTTGATGTTCATTCCCTCAGTCTCTTCCACCGCAGGGCACACCACAAAGCACTGGTGTCCTTCCGACACGTGCTTGCGGATAAAGGCGTTGATACGGGAGCGGTAGCTTTCGTTCACCAAGAATGTGTCAACCTTCTCTCTGCCGGGGGGGAGCTCGTCCAGTATGGAAACCTCCAAATCGCCGTACATCAACAGCGCCAAGGTTCTGGGAATGGGGGTTGCCGACATCACCAAAACGTGGGGATCTACCCCCTTGCCCGTCAGCGCCGAGCGCTGAGAAACGCCGAAGCGGTGCTGCTCGTCGGTAATCACCAAGCCCAGCTTTTGGAAAACCGTAGCCTCCGACACCAGCGCGTGGGTGCCTACCGTCAGCCGGGCCCGTCCGGATGCAATATCCTCCCGCACCAAGCTCTTTTGCTTGGCGGTAAGAGAGCCGGTGAGCAGGCAAACGGAGATTCCCAAGGGCGTCAGCAGCTTGGACAGGGATGCAAAGTGCTGCTCTGCCAGAATTTCCGTAGGCGCCATCATTGCCGCCTGATAACCGTTTTGGATTGCCAAATAGGCTGCCGCGGCGGCTACCATGGTTTTGCCGCTGCCCACATCGCCCTGCACCAGCCGATTCATCGGTGCGCCCCGCCGCAAATCGGCAGCAATCTCCCCGATTGCCCGGCTTTGGGCGCCTGTAAGGGTAAAGGGCAGCGCCTTTTGGAAGGCGGTTAAATCGCAGTTTTCATAGGGCGGCACCTGCTTGGCAGCCCGCTTTGCCCGCATAAGGGAGAGTCCTGCAGAGAACACAAAAAACTCCTCAAATATGAGCCGTTTTTTCGCCAGCTCCGCCTCCTCCATAGAGGCAGGCTCGTGGATGGCATAGTATGCCCGTTCTGCCGGCAGAATCCCATAGTTTTCCCGCACCTGCCGGGGGATAATCTCCTCCGGCGGATTGCAAATGGCCAGCGCCTGCCGCACCGCCTTCAACACAGATGCGTTGGACAGTCCCGCCGTCAGCGGGTAAATGGGCAGCACCCGCCGGGTGGTAAGGGGCGGGCTATCCAGCGGCTCAAACACGGGAGAGGTCATATTATAGCCGATAAAATCCCCGGACACAGCGCCGTAAAAAATATATTCTTTTCCGTATTGGAGCTGGTCGGCAGTGAATTTCTGATTGAAAAAGGTCAGCGACAGCCGCGCCGTATGATCCGCAACCTGCACCTTGGTAATGTCCAAGCCCTTGCGGATATGGCTTGTTCTGGGGGTGTTCATCACCATGGCCTTAAAGCAGGCAGGCTCGTCCGGCTGCAGCTTTTCAATGGGAATCAGCTTGGTTCTGTCCTCATAGCCTCTGGGGAAATGGCAAATCAAATCCTCCAGCGTAAAAATATTCAATGCCGCAAACTGCTTGGCCTTGGTAGGGCCGATGCCCTTTAAGACGGTAATGGGGTCTGAAAGTCTCGCCACGGTGTGTCACCTCCCTTGTTTCGGTTTATTACTATAAAGTATACCACAGAAATTGACAATTGACAATTCTTTGTAGGGGACGGGTCTCCCGTCCCGTTTTGCGGGAGGCGAAACGCCTCCCCTACATTCATAAATGTACAGTTGCGGAGAATCAAAAAAGGACCGTCCGGGAGGCCGGTCCCTACAAAACAAACACCCTTTTGATTCACCGAGAGATTTTGTTTCTGACAGCGAGAGATTTTTGCGCAAATGAAGCGGCCTGCCCGAAGATGTACTTTGTGTACTTCGAGGGCAACGGCCGCGCACAGTTGCGGAAAAAGATCCGCTGTCAGGGTATGAAAAAACGCCTTCCGAGAAATACGGAAGGCGATATTTTCAGAGAAGTTACTCTATTAGGCCAGCTTGTTCAGCTTCAGGGTCAGGCTGCTCTTCTTGCGAGCGGCAGCGTTCTTGTTGACGATACCCTTGTTGATACCCTGATCAACGGCCTTAACAGCCAGCTTGTATGCAGCCTCGGCAGCGGCCTTGTCGCCGGACTCCAGAGCAGCATCAAACTTCTTCAGGACAGTCTTCAGAGCAGTCTTGTTGGCCTTATTCTTCTCGAATGCAATCTTGGAAGAAACGACATCCTTCTTAGAGGACTTAATGTTGGGCATTGTTACACCTCCCGTTACATAATTTTGCTCGTGCACTGTCCAATTATAGCGGAGCTTTTCCATAAAATCAATACCTTTTTCAAAATTTTTCCGAATATTTTCCGCATTTTTTGAAAATTTACATAAGTTGTGGTTGCACCTGCTTTTCCCTACTACATATAGGAGACGGGTTTTGGCTGCCAGAGCTATGCACAAAACCAAAGGTTTGTCAAGAGGAATATTTTCACCTTGCAAACTGCCTGTTGTCAAAATGTTAAATGCAAAAAAATCACAAAATTGTCAAGGGTTGTCAAAAACACTTATGTCAACCAAAATGTATATGCCCTTATTTTTTGCACCCCTGTGGAAAAGACTGTGGAAAGTGTGGAAAACTCACGGCCTGCACATCCTTTTTCCGTTTTTTTCGGGGTCGGCAGCCAAATGCAGCGCCTGCATATCCGGTTGCATAATCGAAAAAATTCACAGGTTTTGCGGTATTATGTCTCCGTTTTAACCACTGGTTTTTCCCGCCTAAATTTCGCGAAAAAGTTGCCAAAATTTTTTGAAATTCAAAAAACGCCGCCTCCGCTTTCGTTGCGACAAAAATTTTTGGTGATTTTTCACAAAAAGCATTTTTGGTATGAAAACCGCCCCACAGGAAATACTGGATACATCTTCATTTTCAGGAGGATGCTATGCAGGGGAAAGTAGAAATCTGCGGTGTGAACACCGCGCAGCTCAAGGTACTGTCCCAAAGCCAAATGGATTGCCTGCTGTTGCAGGCAAAAAACGGCGATGCCCACGCCCGACAGGCCTTGATTGAAGGCAATCTCCGTTTGGTGCTGTCGGTAATCCAACGTTTTGAGAAACGGGGAGAGAGTCCCGACGATTTGTTTCAGGTAGGCTGCATTGGTCTGATGAAGGCAATTGCCAACTTTGACCCCACCAAGGGGGTACGGTTTTCCACCTACGGCGTGCCTATGATTGCCGGGGAGGTGCGGCGGTACCTGCGGGACAATTCCACCATTCGGGTATCCCGCTCCCTGCGGGATATTGCCTACCGCGTGCTGCAATGCAAGGAAGCCCTTTTGCTGCGTCTGGGCAGAGAGCCCACCAACGGGGAGGTTGCCAAGGAGCTGGACCTGCCGGAGGGGGATGTGGCAGAGGCGCTGGATGCCGTATGCGCACCCATCAGCCTGTACGATCCGGTATACGCCGAGGGCGGCGACCCGCTGACCATTTTGGATCAGGTGAAGGACACCCGCAACACCGAGGGGGCGTGGATTGACCAAATCTGTCTGCAATCTGCCTTCCGCAGCCTTGGCGCCCGGGAAAAGCAGATTCTCTCTCTGCGGTTTTACGACGGAAAAACCCAAATGGAGGTGGCAAATCTGCTGGGAATCTCTCAGGCGCAGGTATCCCGCTTGGAAAAAGGGGCAATCAAATCTATGCGGAAATCCTTCAGCTTAACCAGTTAACCGAAGCGCTGCGCTTAAATAAGCGCGGCGCTTTTTTACATTTTTCCTCCCCCACAGGTTGACAGCGCCTGCCGGTCAAGTTAAAATAGTTCTATACGAATAAAACAGGAGGAATACGCTATGCGTCAAATTCATATTGAGCCCCTTACCCACGAAGCCTTTGCTCCCTTCGGTCAGTTCTATGCGATGGAGCAGCCTCAGGGTCACGCCCTGTGCGGCGAACTCCACCGCTTCTTCCCGGACAGAATCAATGCCGACAGCACCCACCGGGTGGGCTACTCCCCCATTTTGGTGAAAAAGCCCGCAAAAATGGTCATCACCCAGCAGGAGTATCACACCACCACGTGGGAGATGATTCTGCCTATGAACGATGATATGATTCTCCACGTTGCCCCCGCCTCTGCCGGAACACCCGTCACCGAACAGGCTAAGGCATTCCTTGTGCCGAAGCACACGCTGGTGAAGATGAATGCGGCTATTTGGCATCTGGCGCCCCTGCCTGCCAACGCTGAGGAGCTGGCCGCAATGATTATCCTGCCGGAGTGCACCTACGCCAACGACTGCACCGTGGTAGACCTGACTCCCGAGCAGCAGTTTGAAATTCTGCGGTAATTGCATATTCTCCCCCTCTGCCCCATAGGATATAAAAAGGCAGAGGGGGTATTTGTATGTCTGCAAGGTTTACGGATTTGCACTGCAAAGAGGTGATCTGCATCAGTGACGGCCGGCGGCTGGGGTTTATTGAGGATGTGATTATCCAGCTTCCCCAAGGGGAAGTGAATGCCATTGTGGTGCCGGGACGGTGTAAGCTGGGTGGGCTGGGACCCCCCAGAGACGATTTTGTCATCCCGTGGAGCTGCATTTGCCGCATTGGGCCGGACATTGTGCTGGTGGACATCAAGCCCGATGACTGCCGCGTCCTGCGGGGAAAACCGAAATTGATGTTTTGATACTGTAGGGCGGGGGCTTGCTCCCGCCGTTTTTTCTTATTTGGATATAGGCGGCGGGACCAAGGCCCCGCCCTACATATTGGGTCAAAAACAGCCGAAAACAACAACATCCTGTTTTTGCAAAAAACATTGGAAAAATAATGAAAAATACGAAAAAAACACTTGCAAAATGGGCACACTTCTTATATAATAATTCGGCACGGAAATTTTCCGTAGTATTACAAACCACACACCCGGGGACCTGTCGCTCTCGTCTTCGCAAGAAGGGGCGGCAAGGAATGAACGGGGTGGAGGACAAAACAAAAGGAGAAAAAACTATGTCAGTCGTATCTATGAAGAGCTTGCTGGAAGCAGGCGTACACTTCGGTCACCAGACCCGTCGGTGGAACCCCAAGATGGCCACCTACATCTACACCGAGCGTAACGGTATCTACATCATTGACCTGCAGAAGACCGTTAAGAAGCTGGAAGA
>SVKL01000020.1 GCA_015068495.1 Oscillospiraceae bacterium
ATACTCAACGGAACGCCCAACATAATAATTTCAGAAGAATTAGGCTTGTATCTGAATATGGGATATTTACGAATTTTTTTGAAACCTCTTGCTTTCCAAAAATTTTTGTCATCTTTTTTTGCTATCACAAAATTCTCTTTAACAAGACCTATATTAAGATTCAAAAATGGATGTTTGAAAAGCATAATAGACACCTCCATCAAATTCTTTTAATTAATCATTCCGCTTTATCGCCAGTTTCGCATTTGTTTTACAAATGCATCGGGCAAAGCCCATACCCCTAAAGATGCACGTATCTTTAGGCTCTCCCTTAGGGAGAGCTCCCGCGGTAGCGGGTGAGAGGGTAGTCGTTGCAACAATTTGCCCTCTCCGTCGGCTACACCGCCACCTCTCCCAAAGGGAGAGGCTTTTCGTTAACCCCATTATACCACAAATCGGCAGAGAAAACAAGTTCTCTGCCGAAATTTATGTGTCACGGACCGTCGAGGACGCCGGTCCCTACAAATTGTAATCTTCCTTATGAGAAGGAGCCTAAGCAGTCCTCTTTTTGCTTTTAACAACAACGTCATTGCGAGGAGACGAAGTCGACGTGGCAATCCGTAAATAACGGAGATGCGGATTCCCACGGCTTGCTTTGCAAGCCTCGGAATGACGGCGCTTTATTATATTACAGCAGCGGAATACCTGCCTTGGCGCAGGCGTCCACGGTTTCCTTGTCCCAAACGCTGGATTGGACTTCACCAATGTGGGCGCAGCCCAGCATCAGCATTGCCAACCGGCTTTGACCGATACCGCCGCCGATGGTCAGGGGCAGCTCATTAGACAGCAGCATTTTGTGGAAAGGCAGCTCTCTGCGGTCGTTGCAGCCGGCCAAATTCAGCTGGCGATCCATAGCCTCTGCATCCACACGGATACCCATAGAGGAGATTTCCAAGGCTCTCTGCAGCGTCTCATCCCAGAAGAAGATGTCACAGTTAAGGTCCCAGTCGTCATAGTCCGGTGCTCTGCCGCCGTGGGGCTTGCCGGAACGGAGCTTGCCGCCAATCTGCATAATGCAGGCGGTGTGGTGCTCCTTGACATAGGCGGTTTCTCTTGCGTTGCCGTCCAGGTCGGGGAACATATCCTCCAGCTCCTGTGTGGTCACAAAGCTGACTTCCCGGCTGAGCCGGGTGGGAATTTGGGGAAAACGCACGTGCAAGCGGTCGTTGGTGTCGCAAATGGCCTTGACAATGGCTCTGACGATGAGCTTTAAGTAGTCCAAATTCCGGTTTTCTGCGGAAATAACCTTCTCCCAGTCCCACTGATCCACGTAGATGGAGTGGATGTTGTCCAGCTCCTCATCCCGACGGATGGCGTTCATATCGGTATACAGACCCTGACCCATACCGAAGCCATACCGCTTCAGAGCAAGCCGCTTCCACTTAGCCAGAGAATGTACCACCTCTGCATCTGCGCCTACGGCGGGGATATCAAAGCTTACCGGACGTTCAAAGCCGTTTAAGTTATCATTCAATCCCGATGCGTCGGTGACAAAAAGCGGCGCGGAAACGCGCTTTAGATTCAGCGCGCCGGAGAATTCCTCCTGAAATGCCTGCTTGATGTAGGCAATTGCCCGCTGGGTTTCGTAGGCATCCAACGGTGGCTTGTAGCCTTCGGGTATGTAAATTTTGTTCATAGAAGTATCATCCTTTCACGGATAGCATATATCCTCTATTTTATTCATTTTTCCAAGAAAATCAAGTAGGTTGTTTTGAAACGGAAGTTTTATATTTTTTGCAATTTTGTGTCATACTGAAGAAAAGAGGTGACGGTATGAAACGAATTGCATTTTTACTGGTTTTTGTGTGCTTGCTAAGCGGCTGCAGGAAAGAGGAAACGCCGGTGCATCGGGTGGTTACCCGGGTGCAGGTGCAGTACAGCCGGCAGGAGGATACCATTCGCCGCGTTTACACCCAGCCGGCAAATATGCAATCGGTTTTGACCTATCTTCGGATCTTGCAGCCCCACGGTCCGGCGGTACCCAAGGACACCTACGACACCACCTGTGAAATCACCTTGCAGTATTCTGACGGCTCGGACAGGGTGTACTATCAGCTGGGAAACCGGTATATTCGCCGTGACGAGGGCGGATGGGAGTATATCGACTCCTCCCGGGCGACACTGCTGTACCCCATGCTGCTGTTGCTGCCGTCGGACACGTGATAAAACATACCCCGGACAAAACTGTCCGGGGTAAACGCTTAGTTTTCTTTGGTTTCTTTTACAACCACGTAGCCGTCTACCAAATTGGCGCTTTCCAGCGTGCCCTCAATGGCGACGGTGCGTTCCATTAAATCCGTTAAAATCACACAGCCATCCTTGCAGTCAATCCGCATTACGTTGCGGAGCACCACATTTTCCTCAGTCCGGCTGTTTTTGTAAACAGTTGAAAGACACATAGCGCTACCTCTTATTTCAGCCCGGCCAGCACCATAGACAGGCGCATATTGCCCTTTTCAAAATCGGATACCGCAGCCATCACCTGCTCGAAAGCGGCGTGGTTGCCGGCCTTTTCCAGCTGGGCGGCAAGATCTGCCAGCTCCTTTGCGTGGGCGGCGTTGTGATTCACCATATACTGCATCAGCGCCATCAGCTCTTCCATAGGAGTGTGCTCGCATTTGGAAGCACAGCCTGCGCAGCTGCCCTCACAGCTGTGGTCGTGGGTGTGCTCGTGGGAATGATCGTGAGAGTGACCTCCCACGTGGTCGTGATGAATATGCATAGGAATACTCCTTTCCGGTTTTCTTCTATTGTAAAGCAAGAATTCTTCCCTGTCAAAGAGATTTTTCTTCCAGCAAAGCGTTGCGGATATCGCCGATGGTATACAGCGAGCCGAAGCACAGCACCACGCCGTCTGTGCCAGCCAAGGCAACCGCCTGCTTTACACCCTCGGCAATGCTCTGGCAGGGGGTAGCCTTTGCGCCTGCGTTTTGCAGATGGGAAGACAGCTCTTCTGCCATCAGCCGGCGGGGGTTGGGGGGTGTGACGCAGACAAACTGTTCAATATAAGGCATTACAGGCTTGTACATATCCCCGTAGTCCTTATCCGCCAGCACGCCGGTGAGGGCGATGATGCGGCGACCCTGGAGATAGTCCTGAATGTTCTTCACCAGCGCCTCCAGGCACTGGGGGTTGTGGCCGCCGTCAATGATAAACAGCGGGTCGCGGCACACAATATCGAACCGGCCGGGCCAGGATACGTCCCGAATACCGTCGTAAATATTCTCTTTGGTAATGTTCCAGCCGATTTCCTGCAGCGACTCTGCCACCGCCAGCACAACCGCGGCGTTGTGCAGCTGATGGTCACCCAGCAGGGGCAGGTGAATGTCCTTGTAATCGCCGCAGTCAAAGACCTGCTCGCACAAATCGTGGGATTTCAGCGTCAAGCCGTCAAAGTTGGCTTTTTTCAGCTGGATGTTCTTCTCGCGGCAGGTGTCCTCAAACACAGCTTCCACGCCGGGTGTGCCCCGGTAGATGACCGCGTGGCCGTTTTCTTTCATAATACCGGCTTTGTTCATAGCGATTTCTTCCAAGGTGTTGCCTAAAACGTCGGTGTGGTCAAGGCCGATGTTGGTGATGACCGCAACCTCCGGACAGGGAATCACGTTGGTGGAGTCCAGCAGGCCGCCCATACCAACCTCCAGCACCACAATATCGCACTTCTGCCGCTTGAAAAATTCAAAAGCGATGCAGCTGACCAGCTCAAATTCTGTGGGGGAATCCTCCATAGAATCGGCAAAGGGCTTCACCCACTTGGTAATTTCCACCAGCTCCTCGTCGGAGATCATCTCCCCGTTTACCTGCATCCGCTCGTGGAAGCGGTAGATGTAAGGGGAGGTGTAAAGGCCTACCCGGTAGCCTGCCTTCTGCAAAATAGAGGCGGTCATCGCGGCGGTAGAGCCCTTGCCGTTGGTGCCGGCAATATGGACGTATTTCAGCTGCTTGTGGGGGTCACCCATTTTGGCAAGGAGGGTGTTGGTGCGGCTTAAGCCGGGCACGCTGCCCTTCCAGAACACGGAGTGGATATATTCGATGGCGGTCTCCGGAGAGGTTATCTTGATTTTGCTTTTTGCCTTTTTGGGCGGCCAAACACCCAGCCGGGTGAAGATGCCCGTTTTCATCAGGGTGTAAATAATCAGGGTCTCTGCCACCAGCATAATGGCAAACTGGATGCTGCGGGTGCTAAGGTAATAGACAAGACCCTCTGCATAGACACCGTCAAAGTACAAAAACGCCAGCATACTGCTTTGGTAGAGAATAGAGCCCACCACAATGGGCACAAGGTAGCTGACACCCAGCCGGATCAGAGTGGTTTTTTTCTGAATGTACCGGCGGAGCAGACCGCCGCACAAGCCGTAGAGGATTGCGGGCAGGCACAGCAGCGGGTTAAACCCGAACTGCATCAGGCTGCCGATGAAATCTGCCACAAAACCGGTGAGGGCGCCCATCACAGGGCCAAAGAACATACCCGCCAAAAACAGCGGGAACTTGTCCAGCGACCAGCGGACACCGTCCGGGGTGGCAAAGCAAAATACCCGTGCCATCACTACGGAAAGGGCAGCCAGCATTGCGCTGTATACCAGTGCTTTTAATGTGGAAGAGCGTTTTTTTTGCATAAAAATACCTCCTTAATATGCGAGCAAGCCCCAAGGGTATCCCTACGAAAAAAACCCATACGCATCGCGTACGGGGAGCATAGATGACGACCCATTGGGCGTTTTGCCCAACCGAGTATCGTTGCTTACATATAAGGAGTTTTCTTATATGGGCAGCGGGTGCGGAAGCCTCATCGCGGGCAATGCCCTTCGTCTGCCACTCAACTCCCCATTTTGGCAGCACTTCACGCGAGGTCTCCTACTCTGTTCGGGTCTATCATACTACACGGGATAGCAAATGTAAATCCCCAATTTGCAAAAGTTGCCGTTTTTTTATGGAAATTAAATACATCTGCCAGTTTTTTGGGGCTAAAAAACCTTGCTTTTTGTGCAATATTGATTTATAATTGCTGTATAATGGGAAAGGAGGCGAAGGATTTGGGAGAATTGATTGCTGTTTTGTCCGGTAAGGGCGGAACGGGAAAGACCTCTGTATGCGCCGGCATCGCGCAGGCGTTGGCGCTGACGGGCGAAAAGGTTCTGTGTATCGACTGCGATGTGGGTCTGCGGAATCTGGATATTGCCTTGGGAATCAGCCAAATCGGCGGCCTGTCCTTTCTGGATGTGTGCAGTGGCGGCTATAGCTTGGATATGGCGACCCGGCACCCTGTGTATGCAGGCCTTTCCTTTCTGACAGCCCCTGTCAACTGCCCTGCAGAGACCGTTGACCCTGCATCCTTTTCCCAAATGCTGGAGCTTGCCCGCAGCCGTTTTAACTATATCCTGCTGGATGCGCCTGCAGGCATTGAAGCCGGCTTTAAGCTGGCGGCGCAGTTTGCCGACCGGGTGATTGTTGTCACCGGCGCAGACCCGGCATCTATCCGGGATGCCTCCCGGGCTGCCGATGTGCTGGAAGTTATGGGCAAAACCAATGTACGTATGGTTATCAACCGCATCCAACCCAAGATGATTGCCGCTATGGGCGTCACGGTGGATGATATTATGGACCAGTCCGGTCTGCCCCTGTTGGGGTTAGTGCCGGAGGATGAAAACGTGATTCTCTCTGCCGCCTTCCGTCAGCCCCTTTTGGGCTACAGCAAAAAGGGCGCAGCGGCCGCCTGCCGACGCATTGCAAAACGAATTCAGGGCCACAGCGTTCCTGTGAAGCTATAGAAAAGGAGTGCCACTATGAATATTGCATTCTTAGCCCACGATAAGAAAAAAGAATTGATGGTGCAATTTTGTACCGCATATAAAAGTGTTTTGGCAAAGCACGAGCTGTATGCCACGGCATCTACCGGCCGTTTGATTGCGGACAATACCGGTCTGCCGGTTACACTGCTGCTGTCTCATAAGCAGGGCGGACATCAGCAAATCAACGCAAGAATCGCCTATAACGAAATTGACTTGGTTATCCTGTTTTCCGACCCCAACACCATTGACCCTTGGGACGACGGACAAATGTTGGAAACCATCCGCCATTGCGACAAGCACAACATCCCCTTCGCCTCCAACTTAGGCAGCGCGGAGATGTTTATTATGGGTCTGCAGCGGGGCGATTTGGATTGGCGTGAAATGTACCACAACAAGCCGAAGTTCTGATGCGCTGAATAATGATTGTCATTCCGAGCCTGCACAGCAGGCGTGGGAATCTCAAGGAAGCTGCTGGAGATTGCCACACCAGTGACACGGTCACCGGTTCGCAATGACAATTTATTTTTGTGGCAATTTGCTTTATATTTGAAAGGAAGAAGACTATGGAAAGAATTACCCCCCGGACATTGTCCGGTTTTATGGAATTGCTCCCTGCCAAGCAGGCAAAGATGGAAAAAATGATGCAGGTGCTGCGGGATACCTATTCCCTTTACGGCTTTTCTGCGCTGGATACCCCGGTGATTGAGGATGCGAAAATCCTCCTTGCCAAGGGCGGCGGAGAGACCGAGAAGCAGATTTACCGCTTCCAGAAGGGTGACAGCGACTTGGCGCTGCGGTTTGATTTGACCGTACCCCTTGCAAAGTATGTGGCGCTGCACTACAACGAGCTGGCATTCCCCTTCCGCCGTTACCAAATCGGCAAGGTCTATCGGGGAGAACGGGCGCAAAGAGGCCGCTTCCGGGAGTTCTATCAGGCGGATATCGATATCATCGGCGACGGCAAGCTGGATATTATGAACGAGGCGGAAATTCCTGCCATTATCTATCGGGTGTTCCGGGGCTTCGGCTTGACCCGTTTCCAAATCCGGGTGAATAACCGGAAGATTCTCAGTGGCTTCTACGGAATGCTGGGTCTGTCGGAGAAGAGCGGCGACATTATGCGCACCGTGGACAAGCTGGATAAAATCGGCGCTGAGAAGGTTTCTGCCATTTTGGTGGACGATTGCGGCTTAACTGACCAGCAGGCTGGGGAAATTCTGAAGTTTATTGCCATCCGGGGCACAAATGCAGAGGTTTTGTCCGCCTTGGAAGGCTATGCTGGCCGCAATGAAATCTTTGATTTGGGTCTTGCAGAGCTGCAGGCAGTTACCAAGAATCTGTCCGCTTTCGGTGTGCCGGAAGAGAATTTTGCCGTGGACTTGACCATTGCAAGAGGCTTGGACTATTACACCGGCACGGTGTACGAAACCACCCTGCTGGATCATCCGGAAATCGGCTCTGTCTGCTCCGGCGGCCGGTATGACAATCTGGCGGAGTTCTACACCGACAGACCGCTGCCCGGCGTAGGCATCTCCATTGGCCTGACCCGTCTGTTTTACGTACTGGATGAGCAGGGGCTTCTCAACGACAAGCTTCCCAGCGCTCCCTGCGATGCGCTGGTGCTGCCAATGACAGAGGATGTATCCAAGGCGGTTGCACTGGCGGAGACTCTGCGGTCTGCAGGCGTCCGCGTCCAGCTGTACAGCGAGCAAAAGAAATTCAAGCAGAAGATGAGCTACGGCGACAAAATCGGCGTTCCCTACACCATTTTGCTGGGTGAGGATGAAATTGCCGAGGGCAAATGCTCTGTGAAGAATATGGCAACCGGTGAGCAGGTGAAATGCACACCGGAGGAGGCTGCAAATCATATTTTGCAGGGGCTTTCTGATGCAAACGGCCCGCTGATTTTGGAAAAGTAATATGGAGTTAAAACACATCGCCGCCCGTTCCGGGCGGCTGTCCTCCTTTTTAAGGGAGGAACTGCAGATGTCCTCGGGGCTGATGAACCGGCTGAAGTGGAAAGAGGGGCTTTTCGTCAACGGAAACCCTGTTCACACGGATTACACGGTGCAAATAGGGGATGTGATCACCGTTCCCTTGGACGAGCCTGCGCCGGACTATCCTGCGCAGCAGGGGGAACTGACCGTTCTTTATGAGGACGAGCACCTGCTGGCGGTGGATAAGCCTGCCGGAATGCTGATTCACCCCTCCCGTTCACGAAACACCGGCACGCTGGCAAATTACGTGCTGGGATATTACGGAAAAACCGGGCAAAACAGCGCCTTTCATCCCTTAACCCGGCTGGATCGGGATACCTTTGGGGTGGTGCTACTGGCCAAAAATTCCCATATCCACAGCCTGCTTATGGCGCAAGGCGGCTTTGTGAAGACCTATCACGCCCTTGTGTGGGGCGGCCCGGAGGAGGCTTCCGGCACCATCGACGCGCCTATCGCCCGGTTGCCCCTACCCAGCCTGCTGCGGCAGGTGCATCCGGAGGGTAAGCCGTCACTTACGGAATATACCGTGCTGGAAAGAGGAGAAAAGACTTGCAAATTGGCGCTGCAGCCCATTACAGGCCGCACCCACCAGCTGCGGGTGCACTGCGCATATATGGGCTTTCCCATACTGGGTGATCCCCAGTATGCAACGCCGGAAGTGCTGGCGTATTCCCAAAAACTGGGGCTTTCCACCCAAGCCCTTTGCGCAAAGGGCATTGCGTTTTCCCATCCCATAACCGGCTGCCGGATAGAGATAACTTCTACAATGGACGTATAAGCAAATGCCTTGCTTTTCCCGGTTTTTTATGGTAAAATAGCTCGAAAACAAAATTTTTGGAGGTGATACTGTGCGCAGAATCCTGCTGATTGCAACCCTTGTCTGCATCCTTTGCTCTTTGACCCTTGGCGTGAATGCCGCAACTTACGCCCAAAGCGTCAGCACCTACGCCAGTGTCTCCAATGACGGTACCTGTCAGGTTACCTTAACTGCCACCATTCACTTGGATCAGCAGACGGAGAATCTGCAATTCCCCCTGCCGGAGAAAGCCGGCAACATCACCGTCAACGGCGCCCGGGCCAGAAGCCACGTGGAAAACGGCTTGCGGCAGGTGAATCTGTCCCGTATTGTGGGAAAAGCCGTGGGGGATTTTACCTTGAATTTCACTTACAGCCTGCCCAATTTGATTGTCACCAATGAGGCGGGCCTGCTGGAGTTGCAGCTGCCGCTGCTTGCCGGCTTTGCCTATCCTGTGCAGGCGCTGGAATTTTCCGTGACTCTGCCCGGCGCGGTGGAGGCGAAACCTGCTTTTTCCAGCGGATACCATCAGGCAAACATCGAAAAGGATATCTATACCACCACCGCCGGCGCGACCGTCACCGGCACCTCGCAGGTGGAACTGAAGGACCACGAAACCCTGGCGATGACGCTGCTGGTTTCTGAGGAGATGTTCCCCCAAAAGCGTATCACACCCCCCAATTTTCAAACGGTAAACACCTTGATTACGGTTTTTTCTCTGCTGGCGGTGGCGTACTGGGTGATTTTTCTGCGGAATCTTCCCACTTGGCCGGCTATCCGTTCTACGCCCCCTGAGGGCTACAATGCCGGAGAGCTGGGCAGCATCCTGCATTTGCAGGGTGGCAACCTGAATATGATGGTGTTCTCGTGGGCAGAGCTTGGCTATGTGCGGATCCATTTGGAGCCTAGAGGCCGGGTGCTTCTGTCCCGGCAGATGGATATGGGCAACGAGCGCAGCGCCTTTGAGCAGCGTTGCTTTAAGCTTTTGTTCGGCAGACGGGATGTGGTGGATGCAAGCACCTACCGTTACGGCGAGCTTTATCAAACCATCGGGAAAATGAAGCCCAACCTCGCCACCTTCGTTCACCAAAAGTCGGGAAATACAAATCTGTTCCACGGCCTTGCGGCGGTGGCAGGGTTGTTCTGCGGCGTTGCCATTGCCATCAGCTTAGGCTCCGGCGCGGCGCTGCAATGGTTTTTGGTGGTTGTGCTGGGCATCGCGGCATACTTCAGCAGCTGGTATATACAGCTTTGGGCGATAAACCTGTTCGTTCCGGACAGAAAGCCCTTGTGGATTGCCTTGGGGCTTTGCGGCGTTTGGCTGATTCTTGGCGCTGTGGCAGGCTTGTTCCCCTTGGGACTTGGTATGGCGCTGGGGCAGCTGTTTGCCGGCTTGCTTCTTGCCTTGGGCGGCCGCCGCACCTTGGCAGGTCGGCAGGCGATGGGCGAGGCGCTGGGTCTGCGCCGCTACTTAAAGACCGTTTCCAACCAGCAGCTGCGGATGATTTTTCAGAATAACCCCGAATATTTTCACCATATGGCGCCCTATGCCATTGCGCTGGGGGTAGACAGCCGCTTTGCCAGACAGTTCGGCAAGCTTGCCATAGGCCAATGCCCCTATATTGTCACCGGCACAGACAGCACAATGCGTGCCAAGGAGTGGGCAAAGCTGATGCGACGGGTGATGAGCGGTATGAACACAAAGACCCAAAACAGTTATCGCCAGCAGTTGATTGCCCTACTACGGGGCTTTCTGCGATAAAAACGGAAAAGGAGTGTTTTGCAATGATTAAAGGAAGAAAACTGGACCATATCGGCCTTGCCGTTACCGATTTGGAGGCAAGCAAAGCGTGGTATTGCGATGTGCTGGGCTTTGAGGTAATCGGCCATTTTTATGCGGATGACACACCGGCATATTTTCTGAAAAACGGTGATACGGTGTACGAAATGTATCAGGAAGACCTGCCGGAGACCCTGCAGGGAAAGGTTGACCACATCAGCTTTGTTTCCACCGACATCGAGGCAGATTATGCCTACTGTAAGGAGCAGGGCTACGTAATTGCCACCAACGGCATTGAGGCAATCCCCACCTTCTGGGAAAAGGGCTGCCGATACTTTAAGCTGGTTTCCCCCACCGGCGAGCAGGTTGAGTTCTGCCAAATTCTATAAAAAATACCCCCCGATGAAGCCATCGGGGGGTTCGTTTTATAACAGGGTTTTCCGCAATTCTTCGGCAGATTTGGCAGAGAGATAGGCGGGGGGAATATCCAAGACGGTCTTGGCGCCGTACTGCCCCTCTTTTGCCAAGCGGTGCGCCGCTCTGGCGCAGGCCACCAAAACACTGGCGGTAAATTCCGGATTGGAATCCAGCTGAAGAGAATATTCAATCCGCTGCCGGTTGGCTTGCCCTGTGGTGGCCGTGTGAATCACAAAGCCGCCGTGGGGAAGCCGGCTGTGGTCACGGTCCATCTCCTCTTGGGAAATGAAGTGCACAAAAGTATCGTAATCGGCAAAATAGCCGGGCATATTCTTGATTTCATCGGCAATCCGCGCCGTGTCTGCCCCGTCTTCCGCCACCACAAAGCAGTCTCTTATGTGCTTTTCTCTGGCGGTCAAATCCGGATTCTCCCCTGTCCGTACCCGCTGGAGAGCCGCCTCCACCGGAACGGTGTACTGCCGGGCGTCCCGCACTCCCGCAACTCTGCGGATGGCATCGGAGTGGCCTTGGCTGACGCCCTTGCCCCAAAAGGTATAGCTTTGCCCTTGGGGAAGAATACAGCCGGCAAGCAGTCGCTGCAGGCTGAACATACCCGGGTCCCAGCCGGTGCTGATCAGCGCCACGTGCTGAGACTGCTTTGCGCTTTCGTCGCAGGCGGCAAAATGCTTGGGAATCTGGCTGTGGTTGTCAAAGCTGTCCACAATGTGAAAATGCTTTGCATACAGAGGGCTTTGCTCCGGCAGGTCGGTGGCGCTGCCGCCGCAGAGAATCAGCACGTCAATATCGTCCTTCTTCTCCAAAAGGGCGTCTGTAGAGTACGCCTGCGCCGTGCAGGCGATGTTTTTGGGGTCGCGCCGGGTAAATACGCCCACCAAGGTCATATCCGGATTCTGCCGGACGGCAAGCTCCACGCCCCGTCCTAAATTTCCATAGCCCAAAATGGCAATGCGGATTTTCTCTGTCATACTGTTTCTCCTTCAAATAATTGGGTAGATAAATATCGCGAGCCGGTGTCCGGCAGGATGACCACAACGGTCTTGCCCGGATTTTCTGCAGCCACAAGGCAGGCGGCGTGGAGTGCTGCGCCGGAGGAAATGCCAACCAGGATTCCTTCTAACCTTCCCAGCTGACGGGCAGCGGCGAAGGCCTCCTGCTCCGTAACGCAGATGACTTTGTCGTAAATTTCGGTGTTGAGCACCTTCGGAACAAAATTGGCGCCAATACCTTGCAGGCCGTGAGGACCGGCTTTTCCGCCGGACAGCAAGGGAGAGCCAGCCGGCTCTACGGCAACCACCTGAACGTTGGGATTTTTCTCTTTCAAGTATTCTCCCACGCCGGTGATGGTGCCGCCGGTACCTACACCGGCAACGAAAATGTCCACATCGCCGTCCGTGTCCTGCCAAATTTCCGGACCGGTGGTGGCGCGGTGGGCTTCTGCGTTGGCGGGATTGCAAAACTGGTCGGGAATAAAGCTGTTGGGGATTTCCTTTGCCAGTTGCTCTGCCTTGTGGATAGCCCCTTGCATCCCAAGGGCCCCCGGAGTCAGCACCACTTCAGCGCCGTAGGCAGCCATCGCCCTTTGCCGTTCAACACTCATAGAGTCCGGCATCACAATAATCGTCCGGTATCCGCGGGTGGCGCCCACGCAGGCAAGGCCGATTCCCGTATTTCCGGAGGTGGGCTCAATGATAACAGCGCCCTCTTTCAGCAGACCCTTGTTTTCCGCGTCGGCAATCATTGCCAGCGCCACCCGGTCTTTGATCGAGCCTGCCGGGTTCATAAATTCCAGCTTTCCCAAAAGCCGCGCCTGCAGACCCTTGGCTTTTTGGATTGCGGTCAGCTCCAATAGGGGCGTTTTGCCTACCAGTTCACTTGCAGATTTGTAAATTGCCATATCTCTACCTCCGAGATTGATTAGTTAATTATACCCCCGAAAAATATTTGTTGTCAATAGGAACGTTGACAAGGTTTTCAACCTATGGTATAAATAGGTAAAAAGCAAGGGGAGGGTGCGGGATGACACCGTATGAATCGAAAATTGAAGCTGTTGTAGACAGCATTTTGCAGGACTATCAGTGCAATCGGGATATCGACAAGCTGGAGCTGCACCGAAAGCCGGATAGGGACGCGATGATTGACATTATCGAAAAGCTTCGCAGAATTGTTTTTCCCGGCTATTTTAAGGATAAGAACTATCAAATCTACAATGCAAAGCACAATTTGTCTATGCTCATCGAGGATGTGATGTTCAATCTGAACCGGCAGGTTGCGCTGGTGTTCCAAAACCGCGGCGAATCCGAGGAAGCAGCCCAAGCCCACGCGCAGGACGTGTGTGTGGAGTTTTTCAATCAGATTCCTCAGGTGAGAGCAATGGTGCAGACAGACCTGCAGGCAGCCTACGAGGGTGACCCTGCCGCTACCGGTATGGCAGAAATCATTTTCGCCTATCCCGGACTGTTTGCTATTATGGTATACCGCCTTGCCCACGTTTTATACACGCTGAATGTGCCGATTCTTCCCAGAATGATGACTGAGCATGCCCACAGCATCACCGGTATCGACATTCACCCCGGCGCAACCATCGGCAAATTCTTCTTTATTGACCACGGCACAGGCATCGTTGTGGGTGAAACCACCGTGATTGGTGAAAATGTGAAAATCTATCAGGGTGTGACCCTTGGCGCGTTGTCCACCCGTGGCGGCCAGAGCCTTCGGGGCAAGCGCCGCCATCCCACCATTGAGGACAATGTGACCATTTATGCCGGCGCTTCTGTACTGGGCGGCGATACGGTAATCGGGCAGGGCTGTGTAATTGGCTCCAACGCCTTTATTACCAAATCCGTAGCCCCCTGCACCACGGTTTCCATCAAGAGTCAGGAGCTGCAGATGAAAACCAGAGCAGAATGCGCAGAATGTAAGCAGGTATTTTGGTGTGAACAATAAAAATAAGGGCGTGTTTTACACGCCCTTATTTTGTTAGCAGTAAAAATCCTTGATTTTCTTGGCGCGGCTGGGATGACGGAGCTTGCGAATGGCCTTGTTCTCAATTTGGCGGATTCGCTCACGGGTCACGCCAAAAATCTGACCGACTTCTTCCAGCGTGTGGGTACGGCCGTCGTACATACCAAACCGCATCCGCAGCACATCGGCTTCCCGCTCGGTCAGGGTGTCCAGAATTTCCTTCAGCGCTTCGGCAAGCAGGGCGTTGGAGGTAGCATCGGCAGGACCGGGGGTGCGCTCGTCTTCCACGAAGGAGCCGATGGAGGTGTCCTCTTCGTCGCCCACAGGGGTGTCAAGAGAAAGGGTATCTGCGGCGGTACGGTTTGCCTCAATAATCTTTTCCACCGGCAGATTCAGCTCGGCGGCGATTTCCTCCACAGTGGGCTCTCTGCCCAGCTCCTGCACCAGCTTCCGGTTGCAGCGGGTGGCTTTGTTAATCACTTCAACCATATGCACCGGCACCCGAATGGTACGGGCTTGGTCGGCAATGGCGCGGGTAATGGCCTGCCGAATCCACCAAGTAGCATATGTAGAGAATTTGTTTCCCTTTGTCCAGTCGAATTTGTCCACGGCGCGGATAAGGCCGGTGTTGCCCTCTTGAATCAAGTCCAAAATGTGCAAACCCCGTCCGGAATATTTTTTGGCGATGGAAACCACCAGTCGGAGGTTTGCCTCGGTGAGCTTGTTTTTGGCGTATTGGCTGCCCTCGGACACCATTTTTGCCAGCTCCACTTCCTCTTCGGCGCTGAGCAATTTAATCTGACCGATTTCCTTCAGATACATACGCACCGGGTCGTCCAGATTGTATTCCGCTGCCAAATCCACCGGGTCGACCAAATCCTCCTCATCCACATCGGACAGGTCGATATCATCGTCCAAGCCGTCACCCAAGTCCAGCCCGTCACCTAAATCCAAATCCAAATCCTCACTGACAATTTGGATGTTTACGGCCTCAAAGCTGTCGTAAATCTCTTCAATTCTTTCGGGCGACAAGTCCATTTCTTCCAAATGGCTGCGCAGCTCGGAATCCCGAATCATACCGTCCTTGCGGCCCTGCGCCATAAGCTTTTGCAGCACAGCCTGCAGCTCTTCCGGCGTCTTTGCGGGTTTTTTCGTAGTGCTCATTGTGCAATCCCCTCTTTTTCTTCCTTTTCGCGTTTTCTATGCCGTTAGACTATACCTTGATTCTTAGATTTTGACAAGGGTTTTGCAAAAATTTCTCTAAAAAATCAGCTTTCGGCGGTTTTTGTCGCTCTGTTACGAAGTTTCCCCATTTTTATAAAAAACATACTAATTGCAAATTTTTCCGTCAAACAGGGCGGCAGACGGCGTTTTTTGCAATAAAAACCCCCAAGCAGTAAGCTTGGGGGCTGTTTTTGTAATTAGGTGTTTTTCATAACGATGGTTTCGATGCTGTCGCCCACGTGCTCGCAGGCATCGGCGCATTTTTCCAGCTTGTCGAAAATTTCACGCCAGTAAATAACCGTCAGCACATCGGAGGTGAAGTCTGCGCACTTAAGGGTGGCTTCCAGATACAGCCGGTCGCACTCTTCTTCCTTTTGGCTCAGGGCGATGATCATTTCGTGAAGCTTCTTGGGCTTCTTGAAGTTTACCAGCTCAGAGAGCATTTCCTTCATCATTTCGCAGCACTCGACAATCTTGCCGGCGAATTCAATTGCCTCGGGCATAATGGTCTGAATGCGGTTTACATAAATTCTCTGCAAAACCTCTTCAATGAAGTCTGCCACTTCGTCAATATTGGCGCTGATTTGCGCCATATCTTCCCGCTCGATGGGGGTGACAAAGGCCTTTGCCAAGGCGGCGTTCATCTCGTGCTTTACACCGTCGGCGGCGTGCTCCAAAGCGTGCATCTCCTCCAGCATAGTCTGGATGTTTGCGTAGTCATAGTTGGTGAGACATTCCTGCAGATATGCAGCGGCCTTGCCACAGCAATCAGCGGCGGCGGTGAAGTTGTCAAAGTAAAAACGGTCGGATTTAGCCATAATGTAGTATTCCTTTCTTATGTATCTTATGTATCAGAAAATTGCAAGAAACAGCTTCGTCATCAGAAAACCAATCAAGCCGCAGCCGGGGAAGGTCAGCACCCAAGTCAGGCACATTTCTTTAACCACGCCGAAGTTGATGGCTTTTACGTTCTTCACAGCGCCCACACCCATAATCGAGGTGGTCTTTGCGTGGGTGGTGGAAACAGGCAGACCGAAGGTGGAGCACAGCAGCAGGGCTGTAGATGCAGCGATATCCGCAGAGAAGCCTTGGTACTTCTCTAGCTTGACCATATCCATACCCACGGACTTGATAATCTTCTTGCCGCCGATGGCGGTGCCAAGGCCCATAATGATGGCGCACAGCAGCATAATCCAGGTCTGGGGCTGCACACCGTCAAAATCCAGGTGGCCGTTGGACATAAACAGGCACAGAATGATGATGCCCATAAACTTCTGACCGTCCTGGGCGCCGTGCATAAAGGCGGAGTAGGCTGCGCCGGCAATCTGGGCATATTTGAACACCGGCTCGGTCTTCCGCCGCTCCACGTTTCGGAAAGCAACGGTCACCAGCTTGCACACCAGCCAGCCTAGGCCGAAGCCCAAAGTCACGGAAATCACGATTCCGTAGAGCACCTTTACCCACTCTGCGCCGTTGACAGCGGAAAAGCTGCCGTTGAGGGCGATGGCAGAGCCGGTAAGACCGGCAATCAGCGCGTGGCTCTCACTGGTGGGGATACCGAAGACAAAGGCTGCGGTAGCCCAAGTGACGATGGCAAACATCGCTGCGCTCAGGGCAATAATGGCATCGTTGGCGTTGGTGCCGAAGTCCACCATCTTGGTGATGGTCTGGGCAACCTGCGGGCTGAGCATTGTCATCACATACACGCCGAGGAAGTTGAAGATGGCAGCCATTACGATTGCCGCCCGGGCAGACATACAGCGGGTCACCACGCAGGTGGCGATGGCATTGGGGGCATCGGTCCAGCCGTTGACCAAAATAACACCCAGCGTCAGGGCAACCGCCATAAACAGCAGGGGGCTTTGGGTCATTGCACTCCAAAAGCCGGATAGGGTTAAATCAATATCCATAAAATTCCTCCATAGGGCAATGAAATTGCGTAAAAATCAAGTTTTTCCACATACGATTCTACAATATATTTTGTCAACAGTCAAGGACAATAATTGCAAAGACCTCCGGCGCTTCCGGAAACGGAAATTTCTCGGCAAGTTTCCCAATCGGCTGTTTACAATTGGGAGAAAAAACGTTATAATAATAAAATGTAAAACGAAAATGGCGCTCTGTGCGCATATTTCATTTTGAGGTATAAACCTATGACTGACCTTTCCAAAATTCGCAATTTTTCCATTATTGCCCATATTGACCACGGTAAGTCTACCTTGGCAGACCGGCTGCTGGAGGAGTGCTCCGCCATTGACAAGCGGGAAATGGAGGACCAGATTCTCGACTCTATGGACCTAGAGCGGGAACGGGGCATTACCATTAAGGCAACTGCGGTGCAGCTGAATTATCAGGCAGACGACGGGGAAACCTATGCCCTGAATCTGATTGACACTCCCGGTCACGTGGACTTTAACTACGAGGTGTCCCGCTCCCTTGCCGCCTGTGAAGGCGCTGTGCTGGTGGTGGACGCCTCGCAAGGTGTGGAGGCCCAGACCCTTGCCAACACCTTTTTGGCAACCGATGCCGGCTTGGAGGTTTTGCCGGTCATTAACAAAATCGACCTGCCCTCTGCCCGCCCGGCGGAGGTGAAGCGGGAAATTGAGGATATTATCTGCGTGCCTGCCGAGGATGCGCCGGAGATTTCCGCCAAAAACGGCATCAACATCCATTCCGTTTTGGAGATGATCGTCCGGGATGTGCCTGCCCCCAAGGGCGACAGAAACGCCCCGCTGCAGGCGCTGATTTTCGACAGCCAGTACGATGCCTACCGGGGTGTCATTGTCTACACCCGTATCAAAGAGGGCATTGTGCAGGCGGGTATGGACATTAAAATGATGGCCACCGGTGCCACCTATAAGGTGGTAGAGGTGGGAACGATGAGCCCCAAGGGACTAACTCCCCGGGATGCGCTGGGCGCCGGCGAGGTAGGCTATATTACCGCCTCCATCAAGACCGTCTCCGACACCCAAGTGGGTGACACCATCACCGGTGTGGAGAATCCTGCTGCAGAGCCTCTGCCCGGCTACCGGCAGGTGCAGCCTATGGTGTATTCCGGCGTATACCCTGCCGACGGCGCAAAGTATCAGGATTTGCGGGAGGCGCTGGAAAAGCTGAAGCTGAACGATGCGTCCTTTGTCTATGAGCTGGAAAGCTCCATCGCGCTGGGCTTCGGCTTCCGCTGCGGCTTTTTGGGGCTGCTGCATATGGAGATTATTCAGGAGCGGCTGGAGCGGGAATACAATTTGGATTTGATTACCACCGCCCCCAACGTTTCCTACCGGGTGACCACCTTGGACGGCACGGTGAAAATGGTGGATAACCCCTTGGATTACCCCGACCCTATGGAAATTCAGCTGGCAGAAGAGCCCTTTGTAAAGGTGAATCTGATGGCACCTCAGGAGTATGTGGGCAATATTATGGATTTGGCCACCTCCCGCCGGGGCGAATTTAAGGATATGGTATATTTGGATGCCAACCGGGTGGAGCTCCACTACGATATGCCGCTGAACGAGATTATCTACGACTTTTTCGATGCGCTGAAATCCCGTACCCGGGGCTACGGCAGCTTGGACTATGAGCTCATTGGCTACCGGCCCAGCAAGCTGGTGAAGCTGGATATTCTCCTCAACGGCGATATTGTGGACGCCCTGAGCTTTATCCTCTTTGCGGACAATGCCTATCCCCGCGCACGGAAAATCTGTGAGCGGCTGAAGGAGAACATTCCCCGCGCGCAGTTTGAGATTCCCGTGCAGGCGGCAATCGGCGGAAAAATCATCGCCCGTGAGACCATCAAGGCCCTGCGCAAGGACGTGCTTGCCAAGTGCTACGGCGGTGATATTACCCGTAAGAAGAAGCTGCTGGAGAAGCAGAAAGAGGGTAAAAAGCGGATGCGTACCTTCGGTACGGTTTCCGTGCCGTCGGAAGCCTTTATGGCAGTGCTGAAATTAGACGACGACTAAATCCAATTGAGAATTGACAATTGACAATTGACAATGAATGTGTTTCGTTGGCTGTTGTCGGTCAATTTGGAGGTTTATATGCCCCTTTTTTTCAACAACAAAAACAGAACCCCGTTGGGGATTTATATTCACGTGCCCTTTTGCCGGAGCAAATGCCAGTACTGCGACTTTTACTCCCTGACAACCAAGGAGGATAAGGTGCTGGACCGGTATCAGGATGCGGTCTGCGCCCACATTAAGGAAACAGGCCCCTTGGCGCCGGACTACGTGGTGGACACCATCTATTTCGGCGGCGGCACACCCAGCTTTTTCGGCGCTGACGGAATGGCGGCAATTTTGAATACCATCCGGAAGTCCTTTAAGGTGTCCTCTACCGCGGAAATCACCTTTGAGGCAAATCCGGATTCCGTATCTGACCGGCTGCTGCGCCGGCTGCGGAGCGAGGGCTTCAACCGGGTGAGCTTGGGCATCCAATGCGATAACGATGAGATTCTCAAGAAGCTGGGCAGACCCCATAACTACGCCCAAGCCGTATCCGCAGTGCAGCGAATCCGGAAGTTTAAGTTTAAGAATCTTTCCGTGGATTTGATGTTCGGCTTGCCGGGACAGAGCCTGCAGGACTGGGAAAAGACCTTGAAAAATGTGCTGAAGCTGCAGCCGGAGCACATCAGCTGCTATGGGCTAACCGTTGAGGAGGGCACTCCCCTGTACGAATACCGGGAGTACTGCAATTTGGCAGATGAGGATACTCAGGCGGATATGTACCTGTCGGCGGTGGAGATTCTGCGGCAGCACGGCTACCGGCAGTATGAAATCTCCAATTTCTGCAAAAAGGGAAATGTATCCCGCCACAATCTGAAATACTGGAACGGCGAGCCCTATCTGGGCTTTGGCCCCAATGCCAGCTCGGATTTCGGCGGCAGACGGTTTACCATTGTCAGAGACCTGAAAAAGTATATCGAAGGCATCCGTCACGGCGGACAGGTCCTGCAGGAGGTGCAGACCATCGCCACCCGGGAACGGGCAGGCGAGTACCTGTCCCTGCGGCTGCGTACTGCCTCGGGCATTGACCCCAAGGCCTATGAGCGGCAGTTTTTGCTTCCCTTCGGGCCGCTGGAAAAGTGCTTGCAGGAATGTAAGGAACGGGGGCTTGCCACCAAGACCTTTGACGGACGCTGGCATTTGACCCCCAATGGCTTTTTGCTGTCCAACAGCATTATTTCCGACCTTTTGGTGATTCAGGATAAGAATTGATTTTCTTGTCCAGCCAGCCGTAAAGGAACATAGCAGCCAAGCTCAGGGGAATCCACAAAAGGAAAAAGGGCAGGCAAATCTGCCCGTGGAAATTTCCGGGCAGACTGCGGTAATCCCAAACGCTGTAAGAGCGGTTAAACACAAGCCCTGAAAGCAGCTCAACCATAGTGATAATCCCTGCCCCTACGATCCCCCGTAGGGGCAGCGGCAATCTTGGGCGGACGGTATGGAGCTTTCCCAGCAGCAAAAAACAGCTGCCCCCGGCCAAAAACATACTGAAATGACTCCACCCCCGCCACAGAAGCTCCAAGACTATATATCCCGTGCCGCCGAGCAAAAAGAAAAGAATTGGTTTCTTAATTCCCACAATTTTCACCTCAAAGCTAGCATTCCCAAAAAATACCACGCAAATACAGAAATTATTCTTGACAAAACGACAAACCCTGTATATAATAACAAAGCTGATTTCAGCGACAGCGAAATCACAAGCCTTATACGGCGGCGTAACTCAGTTGGTAGAGTACCCGGTTCATACCCGGTATGTCACCTGTTCGAATCAGGTCGCCGCTACCAGGCCCGTTGGTCAAGCGGTTAAGACACCGCCCTTTCACGGCGGTAACATGGGTTCGATTCCCGTACGGGTCACCAAAAAGAAAACCACACCATTCGGTGTGGTTTTTCTTTTTTACATATCATCAACAAACCTGTTTGACGAAAAAGCCTGTTTCTGCTATACTATATTCTGCAATATTATGGATTCGAGGTTATCCCTATGCGAATGAGAAGAATGAAAAATTTAGACAGCCGGATGGAGGCAACCAGCGCCTACCGCATTGCCGTTCCGGCGGAGTATAAAGGAAAGTGGCGCTCTTTGAAAGCAGGCTGCACCGCCCTTTGGGTGGAGGTTGGCTGCGGCAAGGGCAAATTCACCGCAGAAACCGCTGCGGCAAACCCCGACGTTCTTCTGATTGCGGTGGAGCGTTGCCGGGAGGCAATGGTGGTTGCCATGGAAAAGGCGCAGAATATGGGCCTTAAGAACGTGTTCTTCATTGATATGGACGTGGCAAACATAGAGGAAATTTTTGACGCATTTGAAATTGACCGCCTGTTTATCAATTTCCCCGACCCGTGGCCCCGGAAGAAGAACGCCAAGCGCAGACTGACCCACCGGAGCTTTTTGGACAAGTACTGCCGTACCGTGAAAACCGGCGGCGAGATTCATTTCAAGACCGACAATGCCCCTCTGTTTGAATACTCCTTGGAGGAATTTGCGTTATGCGGCCTGCAGGTGAATAACTTGACCCGGAACTTGCACGAAAACGGCATTGTGGGCATTATGACCGGCTATGAGGAAAAATTCCACGCGCTGGGCACGCCCATTAACCGCTGTGAAGTGGTATGCAAGCCTTTTCTCCTCCCTGAGGAGAAAAAGGAATTGACAGTTGACAATTGACAATTGTCAATTGTCCATTTTCAATTGTCAATTAAAAAGGAGCTTTTATGAACACTTATCACGCAGGTGACTGCGAAGTTGTTGTAATCGGCGCAGGCCACGCCGGCATTGAGGCAGCCCTTGCCTCTGCCCGCTTGGGGCTGTCTACGATTCTGTTTACCATCAATTTGGATGCAGTGGGCAATATGCCCTGCAATCCTGCCATCGGCGGCACCGGCAAGGGCCATTTGGTGCGGGAATTGGACGCGCTGGGGGGCGAAATGGGTGTGGCGGCAGATGCGGCCTGCATCCAGTACCGGATGCTGAACAAGGGCAAAGGCCCGGCGGTGCACTCGCTCCGGGCCCAAGGTGACCGGCGGCGGTATCAGGAATATATGAAGCACGCGCTGGAATTGCAGGAGAATCTGCAGCTAAAGCAAGGGCAAATTGTGGAGATTTTCACGGAAAACGGCGCAGTTACCGGTGTGAAAACCAAGCTGGGGGCCGTGTATCACGCCAAGGCGGTGATTATCGCCACAGGTACGTATTTGGACAGCACGGTGGTCACCGGTGAGAGCGTGGAGTCGGCAGGTCCTGACGGAATGCACGCCTCTGTGGGCTTGGCGGACAACCTGCGGGCATTGGGTCTGCCGTTGCGCTGCTTCAAGACCGGCACGCCGCCCCGGGTGAATCGCCGGAGTATCGATTTTTCAAAAATGGAGCTGCAGCCGGGGGATGATGACCCCGAGCCCTTCTCCTTCCGCACCACCCACAAGCTGAACAATCAAGCGGTGTGCTATCTGACCTACACCAACGAGGAAACCCATCGGGTAATCCGGGAGAATCTGCACCGCAGCCCCATGTATGACGGCACCATTTCCGGTGTGGGCCCCCGATACTGCCCCAGTATTGAAACGAAAATCGTCCGTTTTGCGGACAAAAAACGCCACCAGCTGTTCATAGAGCCCTGCGGCTTGGACACAGAGGAGATGTATATTCAAGGCTTCTCCTCCAGCCTGCCGGAGGATGTGCAGATTAGAATGCTGCGCACCATTGCCGGCTTGGAAAATGCCGAAATGATGCGGCCTGCCTATGCCATTGAGTATGAGTGCATTGACCCCACCACATTGCAGCCCACGCTAGAATACAAGAAAATTGCGGGGCTTTACGGCGCGGGGCAGTTCAACGGCTCGTCGGGCTACGAGGAGGCGGCGGTGCAGGGGCTGGTTGCCGGCATCAACGCGGCTTTGAAAATTCAGGGAAAAGACCCCTTAATTCTCACCCGGGACACCAGCTATATCGGCACGCTTATTGACGATTTGGTCACCAAGGGCACGGAAGAGCCCTACCGGATTATGACCAGCCGCAGTGAGTACCGTCTGCTTCACCGGCAGGACAATGCCGACCAGCGGCTGACCCACATCGGCGCTGCCGTGGGATTGGTACCCAAGGAGCGGCTGCAGCAGGTGGAGGAAAAGTACGCCGCCGTTGCAAGGGAAATCCAGCGGCTGGAAGGTAGCGGCGTGCCGGCAAGCAAGGAACTGAATGAAATGCTTGCTATCCGGGAATCCACCCCGGTGGAAAATTCTGCCCGATTGGCGGACCTTTTGCGCCGTCCGCAGGTGAGCTATGCCGACATTGCCCCCTTTGATGTGAACCGTCCGGAGCTGCCGGCGGCGGTGACAGAGGAAGTGGAAATTCAGGTGAAGTACGCCGGCTATCTGGCCCGGCAGGAAAAGCAGGTGGAGGAGTTCAAAAAAGAGGAGGAGCGTCTGCTCCCCAAGGACATTGACTACAACGCCATCGCCGGTCTCCGTTTGGAAGCCCGGGATAAGCTGGCGGAAATCCGCCCGGTGTCCATTGGACAGGCTGGCCGTATTTCCGGCGTCAGCCCGGCAGATATTGCAGTGCTGCTGATTTACTTGGAACAAAATAAATAAAAAAGCAGGGTCTGTTTCTTTTGAAACAGACCCTGTAAATGTTTACAGCGCTTCAATGCCGCAGGAACGCATATAATCTTTTATCTCCACCACAGTGCCGGTGAGCCGGGCCTGCTCTGCTGCGAAGCCAATCAGATGGTTTTGCACAGACACCTGAATATCTGCTGCCCGGAAGCCGGTGTAATTGCCGGAGAAATACGCGTACATCTCGGAAATAATCCCGTAATCACCGCCGCCGTGCCCTCCGGTAATGCTTTGGTCTACCTGTTCGGTAGAGACCTTGGTGATCTTCTCCGTATCGAAGGTGAACAAGGTGATTTCGTGGTCGATGGCAAAGGCGTACAGCTCGCCCTTGGTGCCGTAAATGCGGATATACCGACCGCCCCGGTTAAAGGCGTTTACCGTCAGCGTGGCAGTAACGCCGCCTTCAAATTCCATAGATACCACCTGATGGTCCACCACATCGTTGTCGCTGTGGTACACACACTGGCCGTAGTTTTTGGTGCGCAGACCTTCCAGAATGTCTTCCCAAGGGGGATTGGTGCGGTTGGCAGTGATGCCGCTTGCCACTGTGTTCCGCCAAACGTTTCCGGCAGGCAGATTTGCGTAAAAGCGCAAGCAGTCGTAGGGGCAGGTCTCCCGCACAGGGCAATCCCCGTCTACGCATCTGTGGGGGGCGCCGGCAGGGGCATTTTTCTCGCAGAAATGGGTCAGGCTGCCGAAGGAATGGACTCTTACACAGGGCTTATCCAGCAGCCACTGGGCGATGTCCAAATCGTGACAGCTCTTGGCAAGGAGCATAGGCGCGGAATTTTTCAGGCTGTGCCAGTTGCCTCGCACATAACTGTGGGCAAAATGGGTGTGTCCGATGGGCTCTGTCAGCTCGGCAGAAACCACCTCTCCGATGACGCCGTCCATCAGCAGCTTTTTTATGGTGCCGTAAAAATTGGTATACCGCAGCACGTGGCACACCAGCACCCGCACACCCTTATTCTTGGCTGCTATGGCAATGTCGGCGCATTCCTGCGCGGTGATGGAAACCGGCTTTTCCAAAAGCAGGTCATACCCCAGGGAGATGGCTTTCATTGCCGGCGCGTAGTGCATATCATCCACTGTGGCGATTACGGCGATGTCTGCCATTTTGGGACGGTCCAGAATTTGCTCCCAGCTTTCAAAGCAGTTTTCTGCGGGGATGTCATATTCGTCGCGGAAGTAGGCGCGGTCTGTGGGGTGAGGCTCGGCAACACCTACGATGCGATATTTGTCCGGCATCTGCTTCATAAGGCGGGCATAGCTGCCGCCCCGGATGCCGGCGCCGATGATAATGACGCTCAGTTGCTTCATAGAACACACTCCTTTGTACAAAATTGCCCTATTGCTTTTTTCTTTCTTTTATCATATACTGATAATAGCGGTTTTCAAGAAAGAATATTGATATGTTTTGACACAATCTTGCTATATTCAGGAGCTTGCGCTATGTACGACTACATTTACGAAACCCACGTGCTGCCCGATCCGCTGCTGCCATTTATTTATTACAGGGACTTTCAGGTCACCCATCAGAATCCGCGGCTGAACTGGCACGAAAATATCGAACTGCTTTGGGGTACTGACGGAAGCGGTATCCAGCGCAGCGGCGTGCAGGATTATCCCTTTTTCCCCGGAGATGTGATTGTGGTCAATGCCAACACACCCCACGGCATCTATTCCGAAACCTGCGTGCATTACCGGTGCTTGATTATTGACAACAGCTTCTTCACCCAAAACGGCATCCCGGTGGACACCCTGCGGTTTACACCCCGGCCCCAAGACCCACAGCTCTATCAGCTGTTAGAGGCGGTGGCGCAGGCCTACGAGGGAACAGGCACCTTGCGTGCCGCCGCCATTCGCAGCTGTGTGCTGGCAGTGATTCTGCATCTGTGCCGGCATCACATTACCCACACCGTGGACGCGGAAAATACCGGGGCTTATGTGCGAAGCGCCGTGGAATATATCCGCACCCATTTGGCTCACACCATTACGCTGGATGCAGTAGCCCGGCATGTGGGTATCAGCAAATTCCATCTGTGCAGACTGTTTAAGCGCTTCACCGGCACCACCGTCATCCGTATGGTGCAGGTGCTGCGGTGCACAGAGGCGCAGCGCCTGATGGAAAAGGGAATCTCCGTCAGCGCTGCCGCCGCTGCCTGCGGCTTTGATAATCTGTCCTATTTTACCCGCACTTTTCGCTCGGTTATGGGCAGGACACCCTCCGGCAACTACAGGATACCGAAAGAATGAAAAGACCCCTCCGGCAAAACCGGAGGGGTTATTCTTGTTAAATTACTGTTGGCCTTCCATTTCCTTCAGCGCGTCCTTGCGGCTGAAGTTTGCGCGGCCCTTCTCGTCGAAGCCCATAAACTTCACCCAAGTCATATCGCCCAAGTTCAGAACGTCCTCGACCTTCTCAACGCGGCGGTTCTCCAGCTTGGAGATGTGCACCATACCGTCGTGACCGGGAGCAATTTCCACGAATGCGCCGATGGGCAGGATGCGAACAACCTTACCGTAGTACAGCTTGCCCTCTTCGGGAACGAAGCAGATATCGTCCACCATCTTCTTGGCAGCGTATGCGGCAGCGGAGTCCACAGCGGAGATGAAGACGGAGCCGTCGTCATCGATGTCCACCTTGGCGCCGGTGTCAGCGCAGATCTTCTGAATGGTCTTGCCGCCGGAGCCGATGACCTCGCGGATCTTGTCTACGGGAATCTTAAGAGACAGCATCTTGGGAGCGTACTCGGAAACCTCAGCCCGAGGCTCGGGGATACAGGGCAGCATAACCTCGTCCAAAATGGTAAGACGGGCAACGCGGCAGCGCTCCAAAGCGTCAGCGATGATTTCCATGGTCAGACCCTTGTTCTTCAGGTCCATCTGAATTGCGGTAATACCCTCGGTAGTACCGGCAACCTTGAAGTCCATTTCGCCGTGGAAGTCCTCAACACCCTGAATGTCGGTGAAGGTTCTCCACTCGCCGGTCTCCTGATCGGAGATCAGACCGCAGGAAATACCTGCAACGGGGCGCTTGATGGGCACGCCGGCATCCATCAGAGCCAGCGTAGAGCCGCAGATAGAGCCCTGAGAGGTAGAGCCGTTGGAGGACAGCACCTCGGAAACCACGCGGATTGCGTAGGGGAATTCTTCAACAGAGGGAATCACAGGCAGCAGAGCCTTCTCAGCCAAAGCGCCGTGACCGATTTCACGACGGGAGGTGGAGCGGGCAGCTCTTGCTTCGCCGGTGGAGTAAGCGGGGAAGTTGTAGTGGTGGATATACCGGCGAGTCTCCTCGGGGTAGATGGTGTCCATCTTCTGCGCAGCGGACAGGGTGTTCAGGGTGCAGATAGACAGCACCTGTGTCTGACCGCGGGAGAACAGACCGCTGCCGTGTACACGGGGCAGCAGACCTACCTCAGCGCCCAGAGGACGGATATCGTCCATACCACGGCCGTCCACACGCTTGCCGGCCAGCAGCCACTTCTTAACAACCTTCTTCTGCATCTTGTACAGGCAGACCTCAATATGCTCCTCGAAGTCCTCGTACTTTTCTGCGAACTTGTCAGCGAAGTCCAGACGGGCAGCGGTCAGACGCTCCTCACGGACGTTCTTGTCGTCGGTGTCCAAAGCGTACTCGATCTGACCCAGACCGTACTCCATCAGGTCGTCCAGCAGGTCGTGGTTTACAGCAGCCTTCTCGAAGGTGAACTTGGGCTTGCCGATTTCAGCAACGATGGAGTTGATGAACTTTACAATCTCCATATTGGTCTCGTGAGCGATGCGGATGGACTCCAGCACGATGGCCTCGGGAGCCTCATTTGCCTCGGTCTCAATCATAACCACCTTCTCGAAGGTGGAAGCGATGCACACGAAGCAGTCGCAAGCATCACGCTCCTCAGCGGAGGGGTTGACGATATAGCGGCCGTCAGCCATATGGGCCACGTTGGTGGTAGCCACAGGTCCGTTCCAAGGCACATCGGAAGATGCGATGGCAATGGAAGCGCCCAGAGAAGCTACGATTTCCACGGGGTTCTCGTAGTCGTTGGCGAAGACGGTGCAGGTAACAACGGTGTCGTTACGCAGCTCTTCGTCAAACAGAGGTCTCATAGGACGGTCAATGATACGGCTGTTGAGGATGCCGCGGTCAGAGGGCTTGCCCTCGCGGCGGTTGAAGGAGCCGGGGATACGGCCTACAGCGTACATTCTCTCCTCAAACTCGATGGTCAGAGGGAAGTAGTCGATGCCGGACTTGGGGATGGGGTTGCAGGTGCAGGTGGTCAGCACCACGGTGTCACCGTAGCGGCAGATGCACTCTGCGTTGGCCAGCTCAGCTACCTTACCGGTCTCTACGGTAAAGGGGCGGCCGCCGATTTCCATCTCGAAAACCTTGTGATTGGGGAACTGCTTTTTGGTAATCATAGTATAACCTCCTTAGTTTTGGAATTGACAATTGAAAATTGACAGTTGACAATTGTGGTGTCGGCTGCGCCGACGGTTCAAAAATTGTCCATTGTCCATTGTCCATTGTCAATTGTGGGTGTTCGGGAGGTTTAGCACTTGAAACAACTGTCGAATCTTCCACAGCTCTTTCAACTGCTAAATGCGCTCCCGAGTGTTTCTGCAAAAACAGGGGCGACGTACCCGTCGCCCCTTGCTTTTGTTGTCTTACTTACGGATACCCAGCTTGGCAATCAGAGCACGGTAACGGTTGATGTCCTTCTTTGCCAGATAGTCCAGCATCTT
>SVKL01000038.1 GCA_015068495.1 Oscillospiraceae bacterium
TTCGCAGGGCTTGCAGTACTTTCCGGTGTATTTACCCTTGTAAATATCCCCGTTTTCGTACATTTTCTTGAAGATTTTCTGAATGGCAGCCACGTGGTAATCGTCGGTGGTGCGGATAAAACGGTCGTTACTGATGTTCATCAGCTTCCACAGATCCAGCACGCCGCCTTCGCCCAGCACGATGTCGTCAACGTACTGCTGGGGGGTCACGCCTGCTTCCTTTGCCTTGTCCTCAATCTTCTGACCGTGCTCGTCAGTGCCGGTGAGGAAGCAAACATTGTAGCCCTGCAGCCGCTTGTACCGTGCCATTGCATCGGTTGCCACGGTGCAGTAGGTGTGGCCGATGTGCAGCTTGGCAGAGGGGTAGTAAATGGGGGTGGTGATATAGTAGTTACCTTTGCTCATAGAGATTCCTCCTAAAGAATTGACAATTGACAATGGACAATTGTCAATGATGATATAAAATAAAAATCGCCCTTGCAGAGCAAGGACGAAAGAAAATACTTCGTGGTACCACCTTGATTCGCAGAAAACACAAATGCCTGTCATCCTGAGCAAAGGGCGTCAGCCCTGCGTCGAAGGATCTACGCAGTCATTGGGTGCGAAGATTCTTCGACTCCGCTACGCTCCGCTCAGAATGACGCGATTTTTGGGATTTAGAAATTTCTGCCTCAAAACGCAATAACGGGCGTACCCGGGTGTGCCTACCTATCGACACACCGACTCCCGGACCATCTTCGGCAGCCTTCTCTATACCTCTTTCCACCGCTGCGAGGCTCTCTGAATAGATATCTCTGCGTACTCTTCCGTTCCCGGTCTTTTACATATCTTGGGGTATTATACCCCGTTTTTGCTATCGTTGTCAAGATAAAGATGTGGGGGAAGAATAAAAAGTTAAAAATTGAAAGTTAAAAGTTAAAAATTTAGGGCGTTTCAAATATAAATCGCTAATTCTCAATTTTTAATTTTTAATTTTTAATTAAAAAAGAGGACGCACTGCGTCCTCTTTTTTATTAACCAAATACGCTCAGCAGGAAGCCTGCGGCGATGGCAGAGCCGATAACGCCGGCAACATTGGGGCCCATAGCGTGCATGAGCAGGAAGTTGGCAGGATTTGCCTTCTGGCCTTCCTTGTTGGCCACACGGGCAGCCATGGGAACTGCGGAAACGCCGGCGGAGCCGATGAGGGGGTTGACCCGTCCACCGGTCAGCTTGTACATAATCACGCCGCCGATCAGGCCACCGCAAGTGGACAGAATGAAGGCAGCCACACCCAGCACGATGATCTTCAGGGTATCCCAAGCCAGGAAGGTGGAACCAACCATAGTTGCGCCAACAGACAGGCTCAGCAGAATGGTGACAATATTCATCAGCGCGTTCTGAACGGTATCACTCAAACGGTCGGTAACGCCGGTTTCCTTCAGCAGGTTACCCAGCATCAGACAGCCGATCAGGGGAGCGGTGGAGGGCAGCAGCAGAGCCACGAAAATGGTAACTACGATGGGGAAGATGATCTTCTCGGTCTTGGAAACCTTCCGGGTCTGCTCCATCTTCACTTCCCGCATTTTCTTGGTGGTCAGCAGCTTCATAAAGGGGGGCTGAATCAGGGGAATCAGCGCCATATAGGAGTAGGCTGCCACAGCGATTGCGCCTAGCAGATTGGGGGCCAGCTTGGAGGTGAGGAAAATAGCAGTAGGGCCGTCTGCGCCGCCGATGATACCGATGGCAGCAGCTGCGTTGCCGCTGAAACCTAACAGAATCGCGCCTACAAAGGCGGCGAACACGCCCATCTGGGCAGCTGCGCCCAAAAGCAGGCTCTTGGGATTAGAAAGCAGCGGGCCAAAATCGGTCATTGCGCCTACACCCAGAAAAATCAGGCAGGGGTAGATGCTGGTTTTTACACCAATGTAGAAGATATCCAGCAGACCGCCGTAGTGGAGAATATCCGTGAAGGTCATAGTGTCCTGTGTCAGGGTTTTCACCACATTGCCGGCTTCGTCCAGCACTTCATAGGGAATCCCTTCCACGTAGCAGGACCAAAGGCCCTGATGGTACATACCTGCACCGGGCAGGTTGGAAAGGATACAGCCGAAGGCAATGCCGCACAGCAGCAGGGGCTCAAACTTCTTGACGATTGCCAAGTACAGCAGCACGCAGCCGATGAGAATCATCACCAAGTTCTGCCAGCCGCCCTCTGCCATAAAGCCGGAAATCATTTTTGCAAAGCCGCTGTCGTTCCACAGCTTCAGGAGGGTTTCACCAATATTCATTCGTCTACCTCCTTAATAGAGATAAATCTCAATTCGTTAATAGGCTTGCCCATCTTGTTTGCCACGATTGCCATCAGCATAGCGGCGGTTTTGGGCTCTACGTTGTGCAGCTTCACACCGCCGGCAGAGCCGGGAGCGGTTTTGGGAGCGGGGGCAGGGGTTTCCGCCACCGGCGCCACAGGGGCATGTCTCTTTTCGGCGGCGATGAAGGCCTTGCCCAGCAGAACTACCACAATCATCAGCAGAATCAGACCGAAGAACACAATAGCGTAGCCCAAAAGGGCAGTGATAGCTGCATCGCTCATAGGAATTTTTGTTAAAAGCATAATTATCTCCTTAAGGGTTGAAAGGGATTGGTTTGTGTAAAACCAACCCCGCAGTCATTCTGTCATTACTTATCAGAGAACAACCAGTTAATCAGCAGGGTGGTGAGGATGATCAGTCCGATGACCACAAAAATCACCAGCATACCAACACCCATATTGGAAAGACGGCTTACAAAGCCCATGGGATTAAAGTAAAAGTCCATAACTTAACCTCCAAACATGCTCAGAATGATGCCGCCGGCGATAACAGAAGCAATCTGACCGGAAACATTCACACCGATGGAGTGCATCAGCAGGTGGTTCTGAGGATCTTCAGCCAAGCCCATCTTATGTACGATACGGCCGGACATGGGGAATGCGGAGATACCTGCCGCGCCGATCATAGGATTGATCTTCTTCTTGGAGAAGACGTTGATCAGCTTAGCAAACAGCACGCCGCCGGCGGTGTCCACGATGAAGGCAATCAGACCCAAGCCCATAATCAGCAGGGTATCCACCCGGAGGAACTTGTCTGCTACCATATTAAAGGCAACGGAAATGCCCAAGAAAATGGTAATCAGGTTTGCCAGCACGTTCTGCGCGGTGTCGGACAGGGAGTCTAGCACGCCGCACTCACGAATCAGGTTACCGAACATCAAGAAACCAATCAAAGCGGTGGCATCGGGCACAATTGCGGAAGCCACAACGGTGATGATGATGGGGAACATGATACGAGTGGTCTTAGACACAGACTTCTGCTCGTAGGGCATACGGATCATACGCTCTTTTTTGGTGGTCAGCGCCTTGATAACCGGGGGCTGAATCACAGGCACCAGCGCCATATAGGAGTAGGCGGCAACGGTGATTGCGCCAACATAGTTAGAGCCTAAGGTGTTAGCCACAGCGATGGAGGTAGGGCCGTCAGCGGCGCCGATGATGGCGATGGAGGCGGCGTCCTTAGCCTCGGGGAAGAAAATGCTTGCCATAGCCAGTGTGAAGAAGATGCCGAACTGGGCAGCAGCGCCGAACAGCATCAGCTTGGGATTGGTCAGCAGCGGGCCAAAGTCAATCATCGCGCCGATGCCGATGAACAGCAGCAGCGGGAACAGCTCGTTGGCGATACCGGCGTTGTACAGCTCTTGGATAGGGCCGATCAGCGCGGTAGAGCCGGGGATGTTTACTAAGATAGTACCCAGACCCATAGGCAGCAGCAGGCTCGGCTCCATTTCCTTTTTGATAGCCAAGAAAATCAGCAGGCAGCCCAGCAGAATCATCACGATGTCCTGCCACTGGAATTTCAGCAGATTTTCATAGAGAATAGCAAAATTGTCCATTTTGCCCTCCTATCAGCCAATCACAACCAAAGCATCACCGGTGGAAACGGAAGCGCCCTTAGCGGCAACAACCTGCGTGACAGTACCCGCTTTCGGCGCGGTGATATCGTTTTCCATCTTCATAGCTTCCAGTACGCACAGCACATCGCCGGCCTTCACAGCCTGACCGGCAGTGACGTTCACCTTCACAATGGTGCCGGGCATAGGCGCGGTAACAGGCTCGCCGGCGCCGGTCACAGCGGGAGCGGCAGCGGCAGCGGGGGCAGCCTCAGCGGCAGGCGCTGCAACGGCAGCAGCGGGGGCAGCGGCTACAGGCGCAACTGCCTCGTACTCACTTAGCAGCATTGCCTTGCCTTCTTCAACCTCGACCTCATAAACACGGTCGTTGAGCGTGATTTTGTATTTCATTTTACTTAACCTCCTTGATAGATACAAAGCGTAATTCATTCAGGGGCTTTTGCAGCTTGTCCGCCACAATCGCCATCAGCATAGCGGCTGTCTTGGGGGATACATCGTAAATTTTCATCTTGCCGGCGGAGCCGGGAGCGGTGGGGGCTTCCGCTGCAGGAGCGGAAACCGCTTCAACCACCACATTGGCAGCGGCTTTCTTATTGGAAACAGCCTTGCGGATAATCGCGATGATCACAACCAGCGCCAGCAGACCAACCAAGCTCAGCGTGAGAATGTTATCCAGCTGAGTGGGGCCTTCGGTATGTAAAGATGTGAGAATCATAGGGTTACCTCCTTAGGCCTCCACAATAGAGTAGGTAACTTCGTTTTCTTCCTTAGCCTTGCGCTCTTCGAAGAACTTCTCTGCCAGATTGGGGAATGCAATGTAGCTCAGCACATCCTCGTCGGACTTGGCGATACCTGCCAGCTTCTGGCGGGTGGGCTCTACGATGGGAGCCAAGGTGTCGGCGTAGCGGCCCTCAATTTCCTTCTCGTCGCCCAGAATCTTTGCTTTGATCTCCTCATTGATGGGAGCAGGTGTGGTGCCGTACTCGCCGCGGCAGTAAGCGGTGATTTCCTTGGAAACCTTCTTGTAGCGCTCACCTACCAGCACGTTGGTAACAGCCTGTACGCCAACCATCTGGCTGGTGGGAGTAACCAGAGGAGGATAACCCATATCGGCGCGGACCTTGGGGGTCTCCAGCATAACCTCTTCCAAGCGGTCCAAAGCGTTCATCTGCTTCAGCTGGCTCATCAAATTAGAGAGCATACCGCCGGGAATCTGATAGGTCAGGCACTGGGTATCGGTAGCCAAAGCCTTGGGAATCAAAGTGCCGTCGGCGATGAACTCGTCACGAACACCCTTGAAGTAGTCAGACATCTGGCGGGTGATCTTGTCGTCCAGATCCACCTCATAGCCCAGCTGACGCAGCGCGTAAGCCATGGTCTCGGTGGCGGGCTGGGATGTGCCGCCGGAGAAGGGAGAAATTGCGGTGTCGATGATGTCCACGCCAGCCTCAACAGCCTTCAGGTAGGTCATAAAGGCAAGGCCGGTGGTGGAGTGGGTGTGCAGGTCGATGGGCATATCCACAGCGTCCTTGATGGCGGAAACCATATCGTAAGCCTCCTGAGGACCCATAATGCCTGCCATATCCTTAATGCAGATGGTGGAAGCGCCCATTTCCTTCAATTCCTTGACCATCTCCACGTACTTGGCGTGGGTGTGGACAGGGGAGGTGGTGTAGGAGATGGTACCGGAGGCGATAGCGCCGGCGTTCACGGTAGCTTCCATAGCAACCTTCATATTCTTAACGTCATTCAAAGCGTCGAAGATACGGATCACATCCATACCGTTCTCCACAGCCTTCTTGACAAACAGCTTTACGAAATCATCGGGGTAGTGGGAGTAGCCCAGAACGTTCTGACCACGCAGCAGCATCTGCAGCTTGGTGTTGGGCATAGCGGCGCGAATCTTCCGCAGACGCTCCCAAGGATCTTCGTTTAAGTACCGCAGGCAAACGTCAAAGGTAGCGCCGCCCCAGCACTCAGCGGCATAGTAGCCGGCCTTGTCGATGGTAGAGAGCATAGGCTCAAACTTCTCAAAGGGCAGACGGGTTGCAATCAGAGACTGGTTGGCATCCCGCAATACAGTTTCCACAAACTGAACTTTTCTTGCCATAATGTATGTTTCCTCCATATATATGATAATAAAGTAGCGGTTTCACAGAAATAATGTGGTTGCGTGCAAAATGCTAAATGCAAAATGCAAAATGCAAAATGAATGTGTCGGCACAGCCGACGGCTTTTAATAAATCGCCTGCGGCGATACCTTCACTTTGCATTTTACACTTTACACTTTGCATTCTAACAGTCAGCCGGGGTTACCCCCGGCTGACGTGTGTTCGTATTACTCAGCCTTGGGGCCGGCGGCTACAAGAGCCTTGCCTTCGTCGTTGCCGGTGTACTTCACGAAGTTCTTCTGGAAGCGGGCAGCCAAATCCTTAGCCTTGGTGTTCCAGTCTTCTACGTTTGCGTAGGTGTCTCTGGGATCCAGAATGCCGCTGTCCACGCCGGGCAAAGCGGTGGGAACGGTCAAGCCGAAGTAGGGGATGGTCTTGGTCTCAGCTTTCAGGATGGAGCCATCCAGAATGGCGTCGATGATGCCGCGGGTATCCTTAATGGAGATACGCTTGCCGGTGCCGTT
>SVKL01000005.1 GCA_015068495.1 Oscillospiraceae bacterium
TTGGTCAAGCGGTTAAGACACCGGCCTCTCACGCCGGTAACGGGAGTTCGATTCTCCCACGGGTCACCAATCCTTATGGAAGATGGTTGCAAAGGCGAAAGCCTTGGTAATAGAATAGTTCGTGTTGATTGCGATGAGGGTCCACCTGTTCCCATACCGAACACAGAAGTTAAGCTCATTTGCGCCGACAATACTTGGCGGGCGACTGCCCGGGAAGATAGGTAACGCGAACACAAGCCTCCACTATTTAGTGGAGGCTCTTTTTTTGTTGTCCTAAACTCCCCAAATGTGAGAAAGATTCTCTCAGTATCAGTTATTGATTTCGAATTCGCTCTACTGTATCATAAAGATACAAAAGCGCTTTTGAATATTTTGAGGGGGGATTCTATGAATATCAATTTTGGAAGCAACCTAAAGAAGTTCCGCAATGATAGAAAATTGACGCAGGAGAATCTTGCCGAATTTTTGGGTGTTTCTTTTCAAACTATTAGCAAATGGGAACGTGGTGATGTATACCCGGATATTGCTACGCTACCAGATGTTGCAAAGTTTTTCGGTGTGAGTACAGACGCACTCTTGGGCGTAGATGCGACGGAAACTGAGGAGAAAATCAAGGAAATCATCGAACAATTGGATGGTATTAAAAGCGAGGGTGATCCTAAGAAGGCTGAACTGATCCAAAAGGCGATTTCTGAGTACCCTGCGGATTTTCGTCTGCAACTGCGGTGGATGGCGAACCTTATGTTTCGGAATAACGGGAAGGATTACGTGCAGGTTAGGTCAAAAGTTCAAGCAATTTATAATTATATTCAGACCAATTGTACGGATGATACCATAAGGTTTGTTGCCCGAAGATATATGGCGCAATACTATAATGCCCTTTCTGAGATCAAGGAGAGCGGATATACTTTTTCGGATGTGCAAAGCCTTGTGGAGCAAATGCCAAAACTCAGAGATTCTCAGGAGTTTTGTAAATCGTTTTTATATTATCAGCACCCCGAACGACAGGAAATAATAAGAGATACGCTCCAAGAGGAGATCGCCATTCTCCATCACGGATTGCACCATTACGGAATTTTTCAACTAGATACACCGGTGGAGGAGCGGATTAAAATTGCAGAAATAACTCTTAAGCTGAACGAGTTGCTTTTTGATGATGGTCATTATGGAAAACAATGGCTTGTGGTGATGTATTTACATGGATACCTTGCTGCTTTTTATTATGAGATTGGTGAAACAGATAAAGTGTTGTGGCATTTGCAAAAATGCGCTGACTTAGCTATTGAGTTTGATCGTTTGGACAAAATATCCGTTATGAAATCCACCATTTTTAATGGAAAGAAATTTGACAAGACTGCGTTAGGAAAACCATTTTCTGCAAGCGAGAAAATGATGAGACTTATGCAAAACAAGTATCCGTTTGAAGAAAAATTCAAGAATAGTGAGGCGTTTCAGCGTATTGTTAATTCGCTGATAAATGTACGGTAACAGTAGAGAGCCGGGAGTAATCCCGGCTCTGTTGTGTTTGTGCTTGCGCGACTTATGCTGCAATGATATAATAGGAACACTTAAACAGTATGCAAAAGAGGAAGGTGAAACGGATTATGCTGACAAAATCAGACATTGCGGATGTGTTAAATAAGATGAACGTCCCTCGGGACAAACCCGTAATGGTCCACACCTCTCTGCGGAGCATTGGCCCAATGGAGGGCGGTGGACAGATGCTGTTGGACGCGCTGATAGAGCACTGCACGGCAGAGGGAGGACTGCTCTGCATTCCTACCCACAGCTGGGGCTATATGGAAGCGGGCGAGGAGATTGTCCTTGACCTAGTGACACCAAAAAGCAATTTAGGCGTGCTGCCAAACCTTGCACTGCAGGATGGCCGTGGTGTCAGAAGCGCCCACATTACCCATTCGGTGACAGTTTTTGGTGAGCAGGCGGCGGAATTTGCCCGTCTGGATGATGCCGCTACCACGATGGTTTCTATATGCTGCAAGGAGCTGTACCGGCTGGATGGTTATGTTTTACTGATTGGCGTTGGACAAGAGAAAAACACCTTTTTGCATTGTGTGGAAGAAATGCTGGGTGTTCCAAACAGGACGGCAGAGCAGCCAATTTCCTTAAAAATGTGCCGCCCGGACGGTGTTGTTGCGGAAAAGCAGATATATCCCCTGTATGCCGAAGGGATCGCGGATGTTTCCGTGCATTTTGGCAATTATGAGCCGGCTTTTCGGAAGCACGGCTGTATTGCTGACGGGAAGCTGGGAGATGCGAAGGTCCAGCTCTGCAGCGCCAAAAAAATGAAAGAAGTGATGGAGCTGATTTTTAACCGCAGCCACCACAAAGAGCTTTTGGCAGACGACACGCCCATAGATGAAGTATATTACTAAACAAATCCCCCACAGCTGTTGGCTGTGGGGGATGCTTGTTAATTGGGCAAAAGACGCGCAATTTTTTATACTTCTGTACCGGCAGCCGCCAGAACCTTTTCTTTTTCCCTGTTTGCAGCGTTGATTACCAGCTGGAAACCAACGATTACAACGAGCATCAAACCGGAGAAAAACCAGTAGCAGGACACATAGGAGCCACCGGACAGATCCCGGTAAATGTCGCACAGGGGAGAGCCAAGGCACAGACCAAGGGAGTTGGCAGCCATAAAGATGCCCAATACCTTGCTATAGGAGGCTGAACCGAACAAATCGTTGGAGATGAGCGGAATCATAACGGTTTCCAGAGGCATAGCAATGGTGGTCAGAACCGTTGCCGTCATAGCAAGCACCATACCGAGGCTGGAAGGCTTTAGCGTGGCGTTTATCAGAAAACCAATAATCACACAGAGCTGACACATCAGCAGCGTGAAACGCAAACCCTTCTTATCATAGGCAAAGCCGCAGGCAATTTTTGCAACCGTAAGGACCAAAGAAGATACGGTAGCTGTTGTGGCGACGAATTTGTCGTCAAATCCCAGATCTTCGAAATACACAATGCTGATTGTGCCGATGCTTTGCAGGCTGATTCCGGTGAGGAAAATAAAAATGAAAATCAGGTAAAAGTAGGCTTTTCGCTTTACTACGGCATATTCAATGCCGGCCCAAATCTGCCCCCGGGACTTGTTTTTGCCTGTACCGGCAGAAGCGGTTTGGTTAGGGTTATTCCGTAGCAGAAGCAGAATCACGATGCTGATAACCAAAGAGATGGCTGCGGACAGAAGGTATGCCTTCCGGTAGCCAAAGGTCTCGCCGTTGTTGATAATGGGGGAGATAATCTGCGCAGCAATTGCACCGCCAATGCCGTTGGCGGACATCACGATGCCGGTATACTTGCCAATGTCCTCGTGGAACCATTGACGCACTACAGCGCTGGCCATAGTGCCACCGGAAAGGACGATGCCCAATCCCCACAAGGCGCAGCCAATATAGTGGTGGACGATGTTTGCGGCGTAGCACCTTGCCAGCATAGATGCGCAAAGGGAGAACAGTCCCAGTGCGACCAATTTTTTGTGTCCAAAACGCTGAATAAGTGAGCCAAAGAAAAAGGACACAAGCACCTGTACCATATAACGGATGCTGGTGCCGATGGCGTATAGACTACGGGGGATGTTCAGCGCCTCGGTAACGGCGGTGGTGTAAAGACCGGGGTTACTGCTGCAGAAGCCCAGACAGACAAATTCCATCATAAAGCAGGCGGCAAGAATCACCCATTTGTAGCTGGGCGATTTTCTGAGTGGTTTGATATTGTCTTCCACACAATCATCTTCCTTTTATCGTAATACTGCCTCTATTATAATACTGCTTTCCATAAAGTGCAAGCAAACCGAACAAATAATCCCAAAAAGAAAAAGCACCTCAGTGAGGTGCTTTTTGTCAGTTTACGGTGTTCACAGGCTTGCCCGACAGAAAGCCTTCTATGCTGCCGACGGTGCAGTCCAGAATTCTTTGCCGGCTTTCGATTGGCGCCCAAGCCATATGGGGCGTAATGATGCAATTGGGAGCAACCAGCAGCGGATTATCCGCCAAAATCGGCTCTTGTGATACCACATCTACCGCGGCGCCCCGCAGTTTTTTGCTGCGCAGCGCCTCTGCAACATCCTGTTCGTTCAGCAGTCCCCCGCGGGCTGTGTTCAGCAAAATTGCCCCGTCTTTCATCTTGGCGATGGTGGTTTTATTGATAAGACCGGCATTTTCCGCGGTGAGGGGACAGTGGAGGGAAATAATATCCGATTGCGCCAAAAGCGTGTCCAGCGTCACATATTTTCCGATTTCCTCGCCCTCCGGATGCCGGCTGCGATTATAGGCAAGCACATGCATCCCCATAGCCTTGGCGATTCTACCCACAGCTCTGCCAATCCTGCCAAAGCCAATGATCCCAATGGTTTTTCCGGCAAGCTCCATTTGAGGTGTCGTCCAAAAACAGAAGTGGGGGCAAGCTGTCCAGTCGCCGTTGTGAACGGCGTTGTCGTGGAGCCCCACCCGATTGCAAAGCTCTAACAGCAGGGAGAACGTAAACTGGGCAACTGCAGCAGTGCCGTAATCCGGCACGTTGCACACAGGGATACCGCGCTTTTTTGTGGCAGCGCAGTCTACTACGTTGTAGCCGGTAGCCAAAACGCAGATTAGCCGAAGGTTGGGGCAGGCGTTGAGAAGTGCCTCTGTGATGGGCGTTTTGTTGGTCATCACGATTTCCGCATCTCCAATTCGCTGCGCTGCTTGGTCATTGTCGGTCTGCTCATATACGGTTACGTCGCCAAATTGCCGAAAACAATCCCAAGAAAGGTCGCCGGGATTGACCGCGTGCCCGTCCAAAATAACGATTTTCATAGAAGCCCTCCGTTGCACTTGAAAAATGCCGTCTTTTTTGCTAGGATAATAGAAAAACACAGGGGTGTGTTATGGAACTGATTTATCAGGATAAGGAAATTGTGGTGTGTGTCAAGCCGCCGCGGGTGCTGTCCACCGATGAGCCGGGCGGTATGCCGGAGCTGGTGCGGCAGGCGTTGGGGTGCGAGGATATTCGTACTGTCCATCGCTTGGATAGGGTAGTCTCGGGACTAATGGTGCTTGCCAGAACTGCAGATTCAGCGTCAGAGCTTTCCCGGCAGATTCGGGAAAACGGATTTCAAAAGGAATATTTGGCAGTGGTCCACAACCATCCCGAGGCCGAAAAAGGCGAATTCCGGGATTTGCTGCTGCGGAACAAACAGGAGCGAAAAACCTATATTGTCACGGAAGCTGCAAAAGGTGTGCAGGAGGCGATTCTCACCTATCAGACACTGGCAAAAACGCCGGAGCTGACAAAGGTCCGGATTCAGCTGCAAACCGGCAGAACCCACCAAATCCGTGCGCAATTTTCCGGACGGGGGCTGCCCTTGGTGGGAGACAGAAAGTACAGCCTGCTGGAGGATGACTGCGAAATCGCCTTGTGGTCCTACCGTTTGGCGTTTTCCCACCCGGAAACCGGCGCGCCGATGGAGTTTATGTTAGAGCCGCCGGAGCGTTATCCTTGGACCTGCTTCTGACCCTTAAAATCGAATTTGTATATGGCATACAGCAGGGAAACCAAGGTGATAGAATCGGTTAAAACACCTGCCATAGAGCCGACAACAACATTGTAGATAATCCACATAATGCAAGACGGCAGCGTGATCAGGCGCAGCCACTTCTCGTTTTTCATACCGTAGGAAACGGTGGTCAGCAGCTTGGAGCCGATGGGCATCAGACTGATAATACCATCAAAAGTGAAAAAACCGGTGGCAATTACAAACAGACCGAAGCCGATAATCACCGGAGTTGTGGAAATGTTCTTTTTCACCAGTTTGTAAAACAATAAATTGCGAATCACGGAAATAAAATCCAGCACAGCGCCGGTCCACGCGCCCAGCAGAATATACTGTATGGAAAAGAATAGCTCCGAGGACATTTTGCAAAGGACGATGTGCTTGTGCTGTTTAAACTGGAAGGCAATGATACTGATTGCCAGCCCTAAAAAGCCAATTGCCTGTATCAGGAAATTCATAAGAATCCTCTTTTCTGTATAAACGAAACTACCCATTATTATACAATAAAAGCCCCAAACAGTCAATTGCAACCCCTAAGGAGGACACATATGGCAAACTACGATTTTTATCAAAACCGGGAATGTGAATATTTCCCATGTCACGCCGGCGGAGAGGAACAGAACTTTAATTGCCTGTTCTGCTACTGCCCCCTCTATGCGCTGGGAGAAAACTGCGGCGGAAGCTTTACTTATACAGATAAAGGTATCAAGGATTGCTCTGCCTGTACCTTCCCCCACAGACGGGAGAACTACCCAAAGGTGGTTGCAAAAATGGAGGGGATTATTGCGCTGGCAAAGAAGAAAGAGCCTTGATTTTTTCAAGGCTCCTTGCTATAATAAAGCAGCCGCGAATACGGAGACGTATCGAAGTGGTCATAACGGGGCTGACTCGAAATCAGTTAGGGAGCAATCCCACGCGAGTTCGAATCTCGCCGTCTCCGCCAAAAATCGACAGGTTTCGACCTGTCGATTTTGCTTTTTATAAAGTCTTCCCTTGGCGGAAGGTGCCCCGCAGGGGCGGGTGATGGGGAAGTAAATGTAGGGGACGGGTTTCCCGTCCCACTCCACACACTGGGCAGAGTTTGTGAAGTGTAAATATTCACAAATCCAAAAGCCGTTGCAGCGTCTTATAAAAAGGATATTTGTGTATTTTTAACAAAGGTGTTTTTTCTCCAAAAAAAACCAAATTTTTTGGAAAAAAACATAAACATTTTGTTTGCAAAGTCGTGCTTCTTATGCTATAATGACAAAAAGCCTGTGGCGGCAAATTGTCCCGTCGCCAAAGGCAAAATGCAACAATAAAATTATGAAAGGAAGTAAAGTTATGAAGACAAAAATTTTGACTCTGCTGCTGGCTCTGTGCTTGGTCGTTGGTTTGTTGCCCTTCGCAGCACTGGCAGAGGATGCAGTAGAGGCTAGTGCCAATGTTCGTATTTTTAACGAAGGCGGCGCAAATGCTTTCATGAAGACCATCAAGCCCGGCGATGTGTATTATGCAACCAACGATGCTGATGGCGTTGTAAAGGAGACCACTGAGGCCGCAGGCGACTGGACCATCAAGTTCGAGTTCCCTGTTGACGGTATCGCTACCTTGACCTTCAAGGGCGCTAAGATTCAGGGTAACTCCACCGGTCACGGTATGTACTATGGCGGCACCGGCGACTTCAAGGTCGTTATTGAGGAAGACAGCGAAGTCAATAACGGTACCCACGCTTGCTTCTGGGCTTCCAGCCTGAAGGGTGATTTGACCATCACCGGCCCTGGCAAGCTGAAGCTGCACTCCACCAGAGGTAATGCATGTACCTTTGGCAACGAGGGTGATACCTACATTAAGGACGCTAAGATGGAAATCATCTCCGACGGTCAGGACTCTTCCTGCCGCGCAGGTATCCTGAAGGGCCGCGGCAATCTGATCATCGACAACTCCGAGATCAGCTTCTCCATTCCTAAGGGCAACGCTATTTGGATGTTCGAGAAGTACAAGGCAGGCAGCACCACTGAGATTCAGAACGAAGGTCACTACCTCATTGAGGATACGATTCTGGAAAAGGACCTGATCATCCAGAACGGTTCTAAGATTACCGGCACCACCGCTGCTTGGGGCTTCGGCGCTTCCGGCAAAATCGTTGTTAAGAACAGCGAAGTTGAGATGACCTGTAAGGATAATGTGTTTGCTGTTAAACCCACCTTGGAATTGAGCGACGGATACGGCGCTATCGCTGGCTTGAAGGCCACCTCTGCTAAGGCTTTCGTTGAGAAGAAGTGGGCTCAGTACACCTATGTAAAGATCGGTCCTGGCCTTGATGCTGTTTCCGGCGGCTCCACTGGCGGCGACACCACCACCGGCGGCACCACCACCGGCGGCACCACCACTGGCGGTAACACCACCACTGGCGGCAACACTGCTACCAACCCCGCAACCGGCGATACCTTCAACGTAGCTTTGGTCTCTGCTTTGGCACTGGCCTCCGCAGCTACCTTGGCAGCAATCACTGTGCTGAACAAGAAAAACGTAGTTCGCTAATTTTACAACATACAAAGGGCGTGTCGAAAGGCACGCCCTTTTTGTTTACGCAAAAACCAAGCCTTCCCCTTGGGGGAAAGGTGCCCCGCAGGGGCGGATGAGGAGAAAACGGGCTGATGCGGGCATCCGTCCCTACAGAAACAAACGTAGGGGACGGGGTTCCCGCCCTACTCCATACTTTGGACGGAGTGGATGAAGTGTAAATGTTCACAAATCCAAAAGCTGTTGCAGCGCCTTATAAAAAGGATATTTGTGTATTTTTAACAAAGGTATTTTCGCTCCAAAAAAACCAAAAAATTTGGAAAAATCATAAACAATTTCCTTGCAAAGCCTTCTTTGTTATGCTATAATGACACAAAGCCTGTGGTGGGGAATTATCCCGTTGCCACAGGCAAAACGTAACTATAAAATAATGAAAGGAAGAAAAGTTATGAAGACAAGAATTTTGACTCTGCTGCTGGCTCTGTGCTTGGTCGTTGGTCTGTTGCCCTTCGCAGCTCTGGCAGAGGACGCAGTAGAAGCCAAGGCGTACGTCCGTATTTACAACAATGACGGCAAGGACCCCGTGAGAAAGGAAATCGTTCCCGGTGGTGAGGTTGTATACGCAACCAATAATGAAGAGGGCGTCGTAGCTATGACCACCGAGGCTGCAGGCGACTGGACCATCAAGTTCGAGTACCCCGTTGACGGTGTCGCTACCTTGACCCTCAAGGGCGCTAAGATTCAGGGTTACGAGAAGGGTCACGGTATGTACTTCTACGGCACCAAGGGCTTCAAGGTTGTTGTTGAGGAAGACAGCGAAGTCAACAACGGTACCCACACCTGCTTCTGGGCTACCGGCGAAATGAAGGGCGATCTGACCATCACCGGCCCCGGCAAGCTGACTCTGCACTCTGTGAGAGGTAATGCTTGTTCCTTGTCCAACGAGGGCGATGTTTACATTAAGGATGCTAAGATGGAAATCATCTCCGACGGTCAGGACTCCTCCTGCCGCGCAGGTATCCTGAAGGGTAAGGGCAATCTGATCATCGACAACTCCGAGATCAACTTCTCCATTCCTAAGGGTAATGCTATTTGGATGTTCGAGAAGCTGAACGCTGAAGGAAAGCCTGTTTCCGAAGGCCACTACCTCATTGAGGATACTGTCTCGGAAAAGGATCTGATCATCCAGAACGGCTCTAAGATCACCGGTACCACCGCTGCTTGGGGCTTCGGCGCTTCCGGCAAAATCGTTGTTAAGGACAGCGAAATGGAAATGACCTGTAAGCAGAATGTATTTGCTGTTAAGCCCACTCTGGAAGGCTCCTACGGCGTTTTGGGTGGCTTGAAGCCCACCTCTGCTAAGGCTTACGCTGAGAAGAAGTGGTCTCAGTACACCTACATTAAGATCGGTCCTGATGTTGCTGCTTCTACCGGCGGCTCTACTGGCGGCGACACCACTACCGGCGGCACCACCACCGGCGGTAACACCACTACCGGCGGCAACACCACTACCGGCGGTAACACTGCTACCAACCCCGCAACCGGCGATACCTTCAACGTAGCTTTGGTCTCTGCTTTGGCACTGGCCTCCGCAGCTACCTTGGCAGCAATCACTGTGCTGAACAAGAAGAGCGTAGTTCGCTAATTTTATAACATATAAAGGGCGTGTCGAAAGGCACGCCCTTTTTGTTGTACAAAGACCTTATCTTTGCAGGCGGATGCGGGGAAAGGATTGTAGGGGACGGGTTTCCCGTCCCACGGACGAGCACTGACCGATGTTTTTTGCTATGCAAAGTGACACTAGGGTTGCAATTTTATCCCGTGTAAATTATAATGTAAACATAGAAGAAACCAGCCGTATATTTATGGCTGTGGGCTTGGAAGTAAAAACGCAATCACCCTAGGCAATCAGTAAGGAGAGAACTATGGAATACAGACAGCTGGGAAAAACCGGATTAAAGGTTTCCCGTATGGGCTTTGGTGGCATCCCCATTCAAAAAATTGACGAAGAAGGCACAAAAACGCTGTTTCATAAGCTGTTGGAGCAAGGCGTAAACTACATTGATACCGCCCGGGCTTATACCGTCAGCGAAGCCTATATCGGCTATGCTTTGGAGGGAATCCGGGAGCATTTTGTGCTGGCAACCAAAAGTATGGCGCACACCCGGGAGGCGATGGAGCAGGATATTGCCACCAGTTTGCAGAATTTGCGGACAGACTACATTGACCTGTACCAAATCCACAACCCCAACGAAAAGGCGCTGGAGGAGATACTGGCTCCCGGTGGCGCACTTGAGGCGCTGCAGGCGGCAAAGGCCGCGGGAAGAATCGGTCATATCGGCATCACCCTCCATTCCGTGGCGCTGTTTCAGCAGGTGCTGGCGTATCCTTGGGTGGAAACCATTATGTTCCCCTACAACATTGTGGAAACCCAAGCCGAGGAGCTGATAGCCCAATGCAACGAGAAAAACATCGGTTTTATCTGTATGAAACCGCTGGCTGGCGGCGCCATTGATGATGCGGATACCGCGCTGCGCTATGTGGTGAGCAACCCCAACGTAACGGTGGTAATCCCCGGTATGGCAGAGGTGGGAGAGCTGATGCAGAACGTGCAGGCAACCGCCAATACAGCGCCCCTTACCAATGAAGAACAGGAAAAGGTCAGCAAGATTCGGGAGCTTTTGGGCACCAATTTCTGCCGCCGCTGCAATTATTGCGCACCCTGCAGCGCAGGTATTAACATTCCTCTGGTTTTCTTGATTGAGGGCTATTACAGCCGCTATAATCTGACCGATTGGGCAACCACCCGTTATGCAGGACTGGCCAAAACTGCCTCCGACTGTATCGAATGCGGCGTGTGTGAGGAACGGTGTCCCTACCACCTGCCCATTCGGGAAATGATGAAAAATGCCGCAAAGGTATTTGAAAAATAGTCCCTGAAAAATATGACAAAAATCGGAAATAAGCATTGAACACAGCGATGTGCTGTGATATAGTAATACATATTCCCAGTGGATAATTTTGCCAAGGAAGGAAAAGGAGCTTACTATGAAAAGAAGAATTGCAAGTCTGTTTTTGATTCTGTGTCTGTTGATTACCTTGTTGCCCTTTACGGCGTTTGCTGCCGATGATAATTCCATTATGGTCGGTTTTTATTACACCGAGGAGCCGGTATCTCATTTCTGGAACACAGAATTCGGCCCCGGCACGGTGAAGTACGCCACCACAGCGGAAGACGGCACGATGGCGAATGTGACGGAAGCGGACGATTGGAATATTAAATTCGAGTATCCTGCAGGCGGCACACCCACTCTTACCTTCAGAGGCGCCACCATTAAAAATGAGAACGGCAGAGGCCTGCTGATTACCGGCAATACGGACCTGAACATCGTGGTGGAAAAGGACAGCTCTATTGAAGTAGGAAGGAGCTCCGCTTTTGAGGTGATTACTACCGGTAAGGTTACGATCACCGGCGCTGGAAAATTGAGCGTTTCCTCTAAGCTGATCACTATGGCTTTTTGCTGTGATGGCGGTGTACTGATGAAGGATCTGAAGCTGGTGGGAAGATCGGACCTTACAGGTTCCGGTACTGCGATTGCCACTATCTGCGTCAAGAAGGGCGACCTCACCATTGACCATTGCGAACTGGATTTGGACTCCAAGGGCGGCAACAACATTTGGATGTTCACCAAGGTTGGGCCGGAGGGTGAGCTCTATTATGAGAAGCACTACTTGATCAACGATGCCGATAAAAAGAACTTGACCATCCAAAATGGCACCAAGTATGTTGGCCGTGCAGACAGCTGGAATATTGGCGCTTCCGGCCAGATTTTGGTTAAGGACAGCGAATTGGAGCTGACCTGCGGTGCAAACTCCTGCTTTGGCACAAAGCCCACGCTGGAGGGCGTAATTGCACGGGGCGGTATTACATCTGAAAAACTGATTAAATTCAACGTAAAGAAGTATGCCTCCTTTAAGTATATGAAAATTGTTCCCGGTACAGAGGAAACGCAGGATACCACCAATCCTTATACCGGCGATACCTTTAATATTGTGCTGGTGGTAGCACTGGTGCTTGCCTCCGCAGTGGCGCTGGTTGTCCTGCTGGTGTTTACATTAAAAAAGAAAAAACAATAATAAAAAATGCGTGTTGCTAAGCAACACGCATTTTTTTTGTTATTAAATCTCAAAATCCAGCTGGGAGAGCACGCTTGCGCAACGCTTGCACAGGCCGTTCTCGTCCGCTTCCTCGGAGTGCATCCAGCAGCGGGGACATTTCTCGCCCCGTGCCTCGGTAACACCAACCGTCAGCTGGGGCAGGTTTGCGCCCTGACCTACGGTAGCACCGGCGGGAGCAGTCTCCCAAGCACAGGAGGAGACGATGAAGATTTCTGCCAGATTCAGACCCTCGCAGGCGGCCTTCACAGCAGCATCCTCTGTCTGCAGGGACACGTGGGCTTCCAAAGCCTTGCCGATACGCTTGTCTGCACGGGCGATTTCCAGCACACCGTTTACATCCTGACGCAGCTTCATCACCGTATCCCACTTTGCCATTGCAGCAGCATCGAGGGCATAGCTGTCGAAGTTTTCGGGCATTTGGTTCAACAGCACATTTCTGCTGTCATCTTCCTTCCGGTGGGGCATTGCCTGCCAAATTTCATCGCAGGTAAAGGCAAGAATCGGTGCAAACAGCTTTGCCATTGCGTCCAGAATCAGGAACAGAGCCGTCTGAGCGGAGCGGCGGCGCAGACCGTCGGGCAGCTCGCAGTACAGCCGGTCTTTGATAATGTCCAGATAGAAGGAGGACAGCTCCACCACACAGAAGTCGTTGATAATGTGGGAAACCACGTGGAATTCGTAGTTGTTGTAAGCCTTGCGGCAGGCGGCAACCAAAGCATTCAGCTTGGTCAGTGCCCACTTGTCCAGCTCCTCCATATCCTCGGGAGCAACCAGGTTGTTGGGGTCAAATTCATTTAGGTTACCCAAGCAGTAACGGGCGGTGTTCCGGAACTTCAAGTAGTTCTGAGCGACCTGCTTAAAGATTTCCTTGGAGCAGCGCACATCTGCGTGATAGTCGGAGGAGGCAGACCACAGACGGACAATATCCGCGCCGAAATCCTTAATCAGATCAGCGGGGTCAACGCCGTTACCCAGCGATTTGTGCATTGCACGGCCCTGTCCGTCCACAACCCAGCCGTGGGTCAGCACCTGCTTAAAGGGAGCGCCCTTGTCCAGTGCGCCCACGGATGTGAGCAGGGAAGACTGGAACCAACCACGATACTGGTCAGCGCCCTCCAAATATACATCTGCAGGCCACAGCTCGGGGGTGTCCTTCATAAGAGAAGCGTAGTGGGTAGAGCCGGAGTCGAACCAGCAGTCCAAGGTGTCGGTTTCTTTGTCGAAGGTCTTGCCGCCGCAGTGGGGGCAGGTGAAGCCGTCGGGCACCAGCTCCATCGCTTCTTTTTCAAACCAAACGTTGGAGCCAAACTCGTCAAAGAGCTTGGAGATTTTTTCGATGGACGCGGGGGTGGAAACAGGCTTGCCGCAGTCTTTGCAGTAGAACACAGGGATGGGCAGACCCCAACGGCGCTGGCGGGAGATACACCAGTCAGCACGCTCCCGAATCATACTCACCATACGGTCCTCACCCCAAGCGGGGAACCACTGGACATTCTCAATGGCCTTTACCGCTTGATCCTTAAAGGACTCCACAGAGCAGAACCACTGGGGTGTAGCACGGAAGATAACCGGCTTCTTGCAACGGTCGTGGTGGGGGTAGGAGTGGATAATCTCCTCAGCGGCAAACAGCGCGCCGCTTTCCTTCATATCTGCCAGAATTACCGGATTGCTCTCCTCGGTCTTGAGACCTGCGTACTTGCCGGCATAGTCGGTGTGACGGCCGTAATCATCCACGGGAACAACCAGCTCCATACCATAGCGCATACAGGTCTGATAGTCGTCAGCGCCGAAGCCGGGAGCGGTGTGGACACAGCCTGTACCGGAGTCCATAGTGACATATTCTGCATTTACCAGCCGGCTGGTCTTATCCAAGAAAGGATGCTTTGCCAGCATATTCTCAAAGAACTGACCGGGGAAAGTAGCCAAAATCTGATAGCTGGTATAGCCGCCGATGCCCATAACCTTTTCGCACAAGGCCTCTGCTACGATGAAGGTTTCGTCGCTGTAATCAGGCTTCACCAGCACATAGCTGTCCCGGGGATGCAGGCAGATAGCCATATTGCCGGGGAGGGTCCAAATGGTGGTGGTCCAAATGACGAAATAGGTCTTTGTCAAATCAAAGTCGGACAGCTTGCCCAAGTCGTCAGCCATAGCGAACTTTACATATACAGAGGTACAGGGATCGTCCTTGTATTCAATGTCAGCCTCGGCAACGGCTGTGGCGCAGGCAGGACACCAGGTGACAGGCTTCAAACCCTTGTAGATGAAGCCCTTGTCGAACATCCGGCCAAAGACCTTCACTTCCTGAGCCTCAAAATGCTTGTCCATAGTGCGATAGGGCTTTTCCCAATCGCCTACAACGCCCAAGCGGCGGAAGCCACCCATCTGCTTTTGAATGAAGTCTTCTGCAAAGTCCTCGCAGGCCTTGCGGAATTCAGGAACAGACATATCCTTGTTCAGCTTCTTCTTGGAATTTTCGATGGCACGCTCAATGGGCAGACCGTGGTTGTCCCAGCCGGGCACATAGGGGGTGTAGTAGCCCATCATTGCGTGGCTGCGGATGATAAAGTCCTTCAAAGTCTTGTTCAACGCGTGACCCATATGAATGTAGCCGTTGGAGAAGGGAGGGCCGTCGTGCAAAACGAAGGGGGGAAGACCCTTGTTCTTTTCCAGCATCAGATTGTAAAGACCCTGCTCGTTCCAGCGCTCCAGCATACCCGGCTCACGGGCGGGCAGACCGGCCTTCATAGGGAAGTCTGTCTTCGGGGTGATAATGGTGTTTTTATATTCCATTCGGAAATACCTCCATAGTAAATTTCTATTATAGGGCGGGGGCTTGCTCCCGCCGAATTCTCAAATTGGTTTTGTAAGGTTATACACAGGTCTGCCACGCTTGCTGATTCCCTCGTTGACAATAGCAAAACCAAGCTTTTTACATAATGCAAGGCTTGCGGTGTTATCCTTGCGGACTTGCCCAGCGGCAGTGTGATAGCCGTAGGCATTTGCCATAGTTAAAAGCTGTAATATGGCAGCATAAGCGTATCCTTGGCGCTGAAACGGGGCGTAAACCTCTGCACCGATGCTTACAGTGTTTGCTTCCGTTTCGATTAAAGAAACATATCCCACAACTTGGTCACCGTCGGCAATTGCCAACAGCTTGTGAAATTTGCCGTGATAAGTTGGTGCATTAAATTCTGCAATTAACGCCACGGCTTGCTCTTGATCCATATCCGGGTGCTGATACTGTACAATGACATTCCAATCGGATTGGCAAAATGAACGTAGGATAAGCATATTACCTCCATTATAGCAGGAGATTGCCACGTCGGCTCGCAATGATAGGTATAAAAAACGCCTTTGCCTCTTTCGTAAGAGACAAAGGCGTTATAACCTCTGCGGTACCACTCTTGTTCCGGAAAATATCCGGCACTCGCGTGCACGGTATCGGGTGCAGCCGGCGCAGCCTACTAAAAGTTCGGTGCGCTGCTCAAAGGGGATACAAAGGCTGGATGTCTGCTGTCTTGCACCGACCGACAGCTCTCTGCTGGCATTACCAGACTTTGCGTGTCCTTATCAAAGCATTGAATATTAATTACGCTTGGTGGGGTCGTAGTTGCGACCAAACTGCAAGTTGGCAAACTTGCCGGTGGTGGTCTCTACGGTGGGGTGCTTGGGCTCAGCCACAGGGCTGTGGTCCTCGGTTGTGCCTACCAAAGCCTGCAGATTGGCGGCAATTTCATCCGCTACAGCGTCAGCCTCGGTCTGTGCCTTGCCTTCGACCTGATCGTAATCAAACATACCGGCAGGCGCGGGGGCAGGGGGGTGTGCAGCCTTAATGCGATCCAAGGCCTTGATGCAGGAGGCAATCTCCTCCTTCAGCGCATCAATCTTTGCAGCGGCAGTTTTGCGGGCTTCCGCAACCCGGGCTTCCTCAGCAGCAATCATAGCGTCTGCATTTTTTGCATTTTCAATGGCTGCGGCGTTAGCATCGGTGAGCATTTGCGCACATTTTGCCTCGGCCTCTTTCACCATTAAGTCGCAGGTCTTTTGCGCATTGACAATGGCGTCCTTCATACTGGCTTCGTTGGTACGGTATTCCTCCAGCTTGCTGACCAAGACCTTCATTTTGCTCTTCAGCAGCGCATTTTCTTTGTAAAGGGTAATATAATCTTCAGTCAAAGGCTCCAGAAACTCGTCCACAGACTGCATATCATAGCCGCCGAAAGTGGCACGGTTAAAGGAGATCTGTTCGATCTGTTGGGGTGTAAACATAATGTGTCCTTTCTGTTTTTAGATGAAGCTGTCGGTTTCTGTCTGCAGGGATTCCAAATCACCCACCACATCCATATTGTGGGGGCAGAACAGGTAAGTAGACTGAGCAACCTTCTTTACGCGGCCGTCCAGCGCATACACGCTGCCGGACAGGAAGTCCACCACGCGACGGGTCAAGGACTTATCCACGTTTTCCATATTCAGGATAACAGCCTTTCTCTTACGCAGCTCGTCAGCGGCCTTGGCGGTGTCGTCAAAGGTCTTGGCGTGGAACAGGACAACCTCCTGCTTGCCGGAATTCATATTCAGCACCTGACCGCCGAAATTGCCGGAGGGAGCAGCAGCGGGTGCGGGCTCAACATCCTGATTTACAGCAGCAAAAGGAGAAGGACGGCGGCCACGGGGTGCAGGCTCCTGCACATCCTCTTCGTAGGCATCCATTTCCTCATCATAATCATCGTAGTCCTCATCGGAGTAAGGCTGGGCAAACTTCTTAACATTATCCCAAAAACTCATATTTCTGTATCCTCCTAATATGTTCTCATAGAAAACTATGAATAGTCTCGAGCGCCGAAGATAGCAGTACCCACACGAATCATCGTGCTGCCGCAGGCAATGGCATCTGCAAAATCATCGGACATACCCATAGACAATATATTGACACATACATTATCGTATTTTTTTCTCATTATGTCAACAGAAAGGTTATACATTTTTTGAAAAAATTTGTGATTTTCTGTGGAATTTTGGCAAATTGGGGGAATTGCCATCAATCCAAGCACCCGAATTGACGGAAAACGGGAAATCTGGGAAAGGACGAAATCCATATCCTCGAATGAGAAACCGGACTTACTCTCCTCGTTTGCAACGTTGATTTCCAGCAGGATGTCCTGCTGAATACCCTGCCGGGCTGCTTCCTTGTGGATTGCTTCCAGCAGACGCAGGGAATCCACACTGTGAATCAGCGCCACCTTGCCTACAACCTGCTTGACCTTGTTGGTTTGCAGATGCCCAATGAAGTGCACGGGGACACCGTCATAGGCATTCTGCGCCTGCTTTGCTGTCAGTTCCTGCACGCGGTTCTCGCCGCAGCAGTCTACGCCGGCGGCAATTGCCTCCCGGACAGCCGCAGCGTCATTCATTTTGGTGGCGGCGCACAAAAGGATGTCCTTAGGGTCGCGGCCGGCAGCCAAAGCGGCATTTTTCATTTCTTCTTTTATATGGGCTACATTTTCTCTGATAGACATATTGACTCCTTATCGAAACGCAAAAATACGGCGAAGCAGTGCTCCGCCGTATTTTTGCTACACAGCTTTCATCGGCTTCATAGGGGCTAGGGTAGAGATAGCGTGCTTGTAAATCATCTGCTGCTTGCCATCGCTTACCAGTACCACCACAAAGTTATCGTACCCTGTGATTGTGCCCCGGAGCTGAAAACCATTCATCAGGAACAGTGTCACGGGAATTTTGTCCCGCAATACTTCCCCCAGAATCGCTTCCTGTAAATTAAATTGGTCAGACATATGTACGCCTTCTTTCTTTTGGGATACACAAATCTTACCATTATTCACTTGTCATATTCTGCCAAAATCTGTCGGGCCTTTGCAAGAATTTGCGCAGTGCCATCATTTTTTTCTCGGCATAGCCAGTGGATGGCGGAATTCCGTCGAAACCACGTCAGCTGCCGCTTGGCATACTTTCGGGAGGACTGCTGTACCAGTGCGGTAGCAACGTCCATAGTGCTGCGACCCTTCAGCACATCTACAAATTCCTTGTAGCCAATTGCCTGCATCGCGGTGCATTTTTCGGGGATACCCGCATCCAGCAGACCTTGAATTTCTTCAAGGAGACCTTGCTGAAGCATTACTTCCACCCGACGGTCGATTCGCTCATACAAGGTGGCTCTGTCGGCATCCTCCAAGGCAAACCAAACAGGATTGTAGCGGGGCGGAATTAACTGGGTCTTCCGGTTGTGTTCTGTGATGGTTTCGCCGGTTTCCAAGTAAACCTCCATCGCCCGGATGATTCGCTTTTGGTCACTGGGGTGTAACCGCTCTGCCGATTCCGGGTCAACTTCCCGAAGCTTTGCGATTACCGCTTCAATGCCCTCAGCCTCTGCCAGCTGTTCCAGCTCCTCCCGACGGCCGGTGGAGGGCACAGGAGCAAAGTCATTGCCCCGGATGAGGGCGTCCATATAAAGCCCCGTACCGCCTGCAACAATTGCGGTTTTTCCCCGGGAGAGGATATCGTCCACAATGGGCGTTGCCATTTGGCAATACTTGCCTACGGAGAAATCCTCCCAAGGCTCAGCCACCGAAAGCATATGGTGGGGGATGCCCTCCATTTCCTCGGTTGTGGGCTTGGCGGTGCCAATGTCCATACCCTTGTAGACCTGCATAGAATCGCAGGATACGATTTCACCACCCAGCTCCTTGGCAAGGGCAATGGAAAGGGCGGTTTTGCCGGAGGCGGTGGGCCCTGCAATACAAATGAGATTCTTCATAGCTTAACTCCGTTTGAATTGCTTTTCCAGCTGCTTTTTGCTTAGGCTGATGCAGATGGGTCTGCCGTGGGGGCAGTGCTTTAGGTCATCCCGGCTCAGCACCTGCTCGGCCAGCTTCAAAAGCTCCTGCTCGCTGCTCTGCCAGCCGGCCTTAATAGCGGCCTTGCAGGCGACAGTGTGGAGCAATTCGTCCCGGACGGATTCACGATGCTGGCCGCGGCCGTTTAACAAATCCGCAGCTAAGGTTTCCAGCGCATCGGCTGCCAGCGAACTGTCCAAATCCATAGGGATTTGGCGAATCAAAAGGGTGTTTTCACCGAATTCCTGAATTTCAAAACCCAGTTCCTCCAACAGAGGCTGGTTTTCCAGCAGTATCGCCAGTGCATCAGGGGTCAGACGCTGGGCAATTGGCGTTAAAAGGGCCTGGGCAGAAATGGTCTCCTGATTGGCTTTCAGCTTTTCAAAGAGAATCCGCTCGTGGGCAGCGTGCTTGTCGATAAGATAGGCGTCCTCTCCCTGCTCCACGAGAATGTAGCTGTTATACAGCTCGCCCACATACCGCCAAGGGATGTCCGTGGGCATTGTGGGAATAACCGTTTGCTCCGGCACCTCCTCCGGTTGGGAGACAGGCTGAGAAACAGGAATCGGCGTAATGGCAGGGGCAGCAGTGGGGAGAATAACAGACTCCCGCAGGGGCGGCAGCTTAGTTTCTTCTACCGCCAGCGCAGTAGCTGCGGCAGCCGCAGGGGAGGGCTTGGGGGCATCCTTTACCGCAGAAGCAAAATTTTTATACTCCTCATCGCTCATAGCGCGGAAGTGTGCACTCAAAATGCGGGAGAAATTCACCTGCTTCGGCGGGACAGCTGTAGGGGGTTGCGGTGCAGGCGCACCTGTTGTTGCAGGCTTAAACTGCATCTGCGGTCTGTCGGGGGTTTTGTTTAATGCACCCAAAACGCCGTAATGGACGCAATCGAAGACCGCTTTTTCGTTTAAGAATTTCACCTCTGTCTTGGCAGGGTGTACGTTTACATCCACAGCGGCAGGCGGCGTAGTCAAATGAAGCACGCAGGCGGGGAATTTTCCCACCATAATCTGATTGCGATAGGCCTCCTCCAGCGCAGCAATGAGTAACCGGGATTTTACGGGACGGCCATTTACAAAGAAGGTTTGTAAGGCGCGGCTGGGTCTGGCATCGGTAGGCTTGGACACAAAGCCGGTGAGGGTAAAGCTGTCCCACTTGCTGTCTAAGGGTATCAGCTTGCAATCTCTGCCGTATACGCAGTAAACAGCAGCCTCCAGACTTCCCGTGCCGGGGGTAGAAAGGACTTCCTTGCCGTCACGCAAAAAGCGGAAAGCCACCTCCGGATGGGCAAGGGCTTGGGCTTGTACAGCCGCTGCAATCTTGCTACCCTCTACGGTGTCAGATTTCATAAATTTCATCCGCGCCGGTGTGTTAAAAAACAAATCCCGCACGATAATGGTTGTTCCGTCGGGACAGCCGGCCTCGGTATCTTCCGTAATGTTGCCGGCTTCCAAATGCAAAGCGGTGCCGCTGATTGCGCCGGGTGTCTTTGTCAGCAGGTCAATTCGGCTGACAGAGGCGATGGCAGCCAAGGCCTCTCCGCGGAAGCCCATAGTTACAATCGCTGCCAAATCCTCAGCGGTTTTCAGTTTGGAAGTGGCGTGACGCAAAAAGGCAGTGCGGGCGTCTTCGGGACTCATACCGCAGCCGTTATCCGTAACACGCAAAAAGGTCATCCCACCGTCGCGGATTTCCAGTGTCACCTGAGACGCGCCGGCATCCACGGCATTTTCCAGCAATTCCTTTGCTACGGATGCAGGACGTTCCACCACCTCACCGGCGGCAATTAAGTTGGCAACGTGGGGGGAGAGCTTGATAATTTTTGACATAAAATCACCTCATCAGGGCAGTAACAGCAATGAAATTGAGGACAGCGTGAATGAAAATGGGTGTGACAATGGTGTCAGATGCCACATAGGCATTTGCCAAAGCAATTCCGGCAGGCAAATACTGCAAAAAGCAGGCAAGCAACGTTCTCCAGTCGGTATTGCCGATATAACCGATAATATGGATTGCCGCAAAGCACAAAACTGACAGCCAAAAGGCAAGCTTCGGCTTGGCCCGGTAGTTTCCCTGAAACAGTAATCCGCGATAAAAGGTTTCTTCTACAACAGGCACCAAAAGAACCGTGCCGAAAGCGAAGATGCCGGTATGCTCTTTGGCTAATTCCAAAATCGAATTATCGTTCACATTTGAGAAATCCGGTCCTACCAACGGCATAATCAAAAAGGATACCAAAAATGTGAATAAGTAGTAGCAGATTAAACCCTTCAATGCGCACCACAGACATTTCCAAGGCTTTGCCCAAGTAATCTTTACAGATTCCCACAGGAATTTGTGAAAGATACCTGTCACACAGACAAAATTTGTGACAAAATAGAGAATGTTCAATGCGGTCGGGGACAAAGGAAAGCCCAGTAAATCGGCGGTGAGGCGTAGTATTGTAGGCAGAACAAAGAGGGAAAACAGCAGATAGCTCCACCCGAGGAGCGTTTCCCGCCGGGTCATAGATACGGATAGCTTCATATTACTCCAACATTTTCTTGAGCTTGTACAGCTCATTCATCGCTTCAATGGGGGTGAGGGTTTCTACGCTGAGACCCTCCAAGGCTGCGCAAACCTGCTGGCTGCGCAAATCCAGCATACTGATCTGGTCATCCTCCGGCTCTGCCGGAATTACCTTGGGCTGGGGCTTGCCCTCCGTTTCCAGCTCCTGCAGGATTTCTCTTGCTCGGCTGATAACCGGGTTGGGAAGACCGGCCAAATTGGCCACATCCACACCGAAGCTGTCATCGGTGGCGCCGGGGACGATTTTGCGAAGGAAAATCATCTTGTCGCCACGCTTCTTCACGGCAATGTTGTAGTTCTTGATGCCGGAAATCTGGTCTTCAATGACGCTCAGCTCGTGATAATGGGTGGCAAACAAAGTCTTTGCGCCCAGCTGCTTGGGATTTGCCACATATTCCAATACCGCCCGGGCAATGGCCATACCGTCATAGGTAGAGGTGCCGCGGCCGATTTCGTCCAAAATCAGCAAGCTCTTGGCGGTGGCATACTTCAAGATGGTTGCCATCTCAGCCATTTCCACCATAAAGGTAGACTGTCCGGAGGCCAAGTCGTCGCTGGCGCCGATACGGGTGAAAATTCTGTCCACAAGACCGATTTTCGCCTGCTTTGCCGGCACAAAGGAGCCAATCTGCGCCATCAGCACAATCAAAGCCACCTGACGCATATAGGTGGATTTACCTGCCATATTGGGGCCTGTGATAATGGATACCAAATTGTTTTTGCCGTCAAGAAGGGTGTCATTGGGCACAAAGAGGGTGTCTTTAAGCACCTTTTCCACCACAGGGTGACGCCCCTCGGTAATAGAAATGGTGTTATCCAGCGCAATTTCCGGGCGGCAATAGTTGTTCTTAACCGCAACGGTAGCCAAGCTGCACAGTGCATCCACCACGGCAACAGCGGCCGCAGCAGTCTGTACACGGGGGGCTTGCGCCGCCAAATGCTCCCGCAGATGGGAGAAAATCTGATATTCAAGGGCGGTGCAGCGCTCCTTGGCGGTGAGCACCTGCTCCTCCAGCTCCTTTAATTCGGGGGTGATGTACCGTTCATTGTTGGCCAAGGTCTGCCGGCGGATATAGTGGGCAGGTACTTGGTCAACGAAGGATTTGGATACTTCGATATAGTAGCCGAACACCCGGTTGTAGTTGACGCGGAGGGTACGGATGCCGGTCTTTTCCTTTTCCGAAGCCTCTATAGAGGCCATAATGCCGGCGCCGCCGTCCATAATATCCCGGAGCCTATCCACCTCTTCGTTTGCACCCTTGCGAATGATGCCACCCTCGCGAACTGTCAGCGGAGGCTTTTCTGTAATGGTGCTGTCAATCAAAGTGGCGCAGTCGGTCAGGGGGTCAATGGCTTCTTCTAGCTTTTTCAGCAGAGGGGATTTTACCTGCTGCAGCTGGCGCTTTACCTCCGGCAGAGCCCGCAGACCGGAGGACAGCCCCAGCAGATCCCGGCAGTTGACAGTGCCGGTGACAATCCGGGTCATAACCCGCTCCAAATCGGTGATATACTTCAGGGCTTCTTCCAACTCTCCGCGGAAAACCGTGTCTTTCACCAGCTCATCCACAGCGTTTTGGCGGCTGATAATCTCACTGGCATCCAGCAGCGGCTTTTCCAGCCAGCTGCGCAAAAGGCGGCCGCCCATAGGGGTGTGGGTTTTGTCCAAGACCCACAGAAGCGTGCCTTTTTTGTCCTTGGCGCGGAGGGTTTCCTGCAGCTCCAGATTCCGTCGGGCATCGATGTCCAGTTCCATAAATTTGCAGGTGGTGTAGTATTGCAGCTCCCGGATGTGGGATAAATCATTTTTGGCAAGAGTGATCAGCAGCTGCAGCAGACTGCCGGCTGCCATAATGCCTGCAGGCAGGCTGGCAAGCCCCAGCGCTTCTGTGGATTTACCAAAGTGCTGCTGGAGCAAAGCGGTTGCCTTATCCATTTGGAACTGCTCCGGCTTTCCCTCGTCCAAGCAGCAGTGCAGTCTGTGCTGCAGGGCATCGTTGATCACATCGCAATCAGTGCCATCGCCAAAGCGGATTACCTCGCTGGGAGAGAAACGGCCCAGCTCGGAGGAAACGGACGGCGCGTCTTCGCAGACGGTCACATAGAATGCGCCGGTGGACACATCACAAAAAGCAAGGCCAAAACGGCTGTCCTGCCCGTACAAACAGGCAATGTAGTTGTTCCGGCTCTCCTCAAGCATACAGCTTTCTGTGACAGTGCCGGGGGTGATAATCCGGGTGATGTCCCGCTTGACAATGCCCTTGGCTTGGGCAGGGTCTTCCATCTGCTCGCAGATGGCGACCTTGTAGCCCTTTTGCACCAAACGGGCGATATAGGAATCCACAGAATGGTAGGGGACGCCGCACATAGGCGTCTGCTCTTCTTCCGGCTTGGTCCGGTCCCGTGTGGTGAGGGTCAAATCCAGCTCCTTGGCGGCAAGACGCGCATCGTCATCGAACATCTCGTAAAAGTCGCCCAATCGGAAGAACAGAATACAGTCCTGATTGCGTTCCTTAATGTCAAAATATTGCCGCCGCATAGGGGTCATTTCGTTAGACTTGGTTGCCATCGTCTTCCATCCTTCCTTTTAAGCTCCAAGTGGTTGCGCCGGTGATGGTAATGGGCGCAAAGGTGCCGATTAGGCTATCGTCTCCTGTCAGCCGCACCAAACGGCCGCCCTCGGTGCGGGCAGTGAGGAATTCCTTGTCCTTGCCGTCGATAAGGCAGCGAAGGGTCTTGCCGATGTAGGCGTTGTGAAGCTCCTCGGATATGCCGTTTTGCACAGCGCAAAGTCTGTCAAATCGGCGGTTTTTTTCTGCCTTCGGCGTGGGGTCCTCCATAGTGTACGCCGGCGTGCCGGGACGGGGAGAGAAGATAAAGGTAAACAGGGAATCGTATTGCACCTGCTCTACCAGAGAAATGGTCTCTTCAAATTCCGCTTCCGTCTCGCCGGGGAAGCCAACAATCACATCAGAGGTAAGCACCAGCTCCGGCATAACCGATTTTGCATAGTTCACAGCCTCTAAATACTTCTCCCTGTCGTAGTGGCGGTTCATCGCCTTTAGCACCCGGGAAGAGCCGGATTGGAAGGGCAGATGCAGCTGCTTGGCGATTTTTGGATACTTTGCCATAGTATCAAACAGCTTCTTAGAGGCATCTCTGGGGTGGCTGGTCATAAAGCGAATGAGGAAATCCCCTGGCAGCTGGGCAATTTTCGCCAGCAAATCCGCAAAATCCACCCCTTGGTCCAAATCCTTGCCATAGGAGTTGACGTTCTGCCCCAGCAGGGTAATGTCCTTTACGCCGCTTTCTACCAAGGCTTTGCATTCTGCAAGGATATCCTCCCACTTCCGGCTGCGTTCTCTGCCGCGGACATAGGGCACAATGCAGTAGGTGCAGAAATTGTTGCAGCCGTACATAATGGATACCCAAGCCTTCAGACCGCTGTCCCGATTTTGGGGCAGACCCTCTGCGATAGAGCCGGCTTCGTCCTCGGTAAAGAAGGTGCGCTTGCCGGTGAGCAGCACCCGGGAGAGAATCTCCGGAAATTGCCACAAGTGGTGAGTAGAGAAAACTCCGTCCACGTGGGGGTAGCTGTTTTTAATGCGGTTTACCACAACCTCCTGACCTGCCATACAGCCGCAAAGGAAAATTTTCTGACCGGGGTGGCGGCGCTTGGTGTGGGTCAGCGCTCCCAAATTGCCGAATACCCGCTGCTCTGCGTGTTCCCGAATGGCGCAGGTGTTCATCACCACCACGTCAGCCCCTTCGGCTTCACCCACAATGGCGTAGCCGCTTTCAATCAATATGCCGCGAATCCGCTCGGAATCCGCCTCGTTTTGCTGACAGCCGTAGGTTTCCACATAGGCGGTGGGGGTAGTGCCTGTGCTGTGCCAGTAAGCTTTTACTTTATCGCAAAAAGCAAGCTGAATATCCAGCTGCTCTTTGGTAATTACCGATGTTTTTCCTGTCATGGGAGAACTCCTTGTGCATAAAACTTCTCAATATAGAATCATACCATTTTTCAGCACTTTTTGCAAGGGGGAAAGGATGGATTTCGCGGAATTGTGAACAATTTGGAAATAGTATTGCATTTATGCCGCCGGCGTGCTAAACTAAGTGGGAATTACCCCCAAAAAGGGAGAAAGAGGATTATTTATGACTTGTAAATTTTGCTTGGCAGAGCTGGAAGAGGATGCAGTGGTCTGCCCTGTGTGCGGTAAGGCGCTGAAGGAAACTGCCGAAGAAGCAGAGAATGTAACCGAGGAAACGGTAGCCGAAGAAGCTGCAGAAACCACCGAAGAAACTGTAGAAGCAGTAGCCGAGGAATCTGCAGAAGTGACCGCGGAAACCGCAGAAGAAACAACAGAGGAAACCGATGTTGCGGAGGCAGCAGAGGAGCAGCCCCAAGTAGAGGAAAAGAAAAAAATCAAGGCTTGGAAGATTGTGCTGGCTGCGGTTGCCGGCGTGGTGCTTTTGGCGGCGCTGGTTGGCGCTGTGCTGTACGGCTTGGGCATCGAGGTATTCCCGAAGAACGATGTTTACCGCAAGGATTCCTATACTGTGGAAAGCGCCGTGGCAGAGAAAAAGAGCGATGTGGTTGTGGCAACCGTGGGCGATCAGACACTTACCAACAGCGATCTGCAGGCTCACTACTGGATGAACGTATTCAGCTTCCTCAACGATTACGGTTATTATCTGAGTATGATGGGCTTGGATACAACCAAACCCTTGGATGAGCAGGTCTACGACAAGGAAACCGGTATGACCTTCCAGCAAATGTTCTTGGATGATGCCCTTAAGAGCTGGCAGCGGTATGCGATTCTGACCCAAATGGCAAAAGAGGACGGCTTTACCCTTTCCGAGGAGGAAAAGGAATATCTGGACACAGTGCGTACCAATGTGGAAGCAATGGCGCAGGAGGAAGGCTACACAGACGTTGAGAAATTTATTGATGAGAAATTCTTCCCCAACAGCTCCTTGGCTTCCTATATGAAATATCTGGAAGTGAGCCACATAGCCCTGTGCTATTACGATTCCATCTATGACAGTATGCTACCCACTCAGGAGCAAATTGAGGCTTACTATACCGCCAACGAAGAAACCTTTAAGACCAACGGTCAGAGCAAGGATGACGGCGATTACTATGATGTGCGGCACATTTTGCTGCAGATTGAAGGCGGCACAAAGGACGAGTCCGGCGTAACCACCTATTCCGATGCAGAGTGGGAGGCTTGCCGCGCCGCTGCGCAGAAAATGCTGGATGATTTCTTGGCAAACGAACCCTCCGAGGAGAAGTTTGCAGCGCTGGCAGTGAGTAACTCCAAAGACCCCGGCTCTGCCTCCAATGGCGGTTTGTATCCTATGCTGACCAAGGATTATGGCTTTATCGAGGATTTTGAAAACTGGTACACAGAAGAGGGCAGAAAGCCCGGTGATACCGGCTTGGTGAAGAATACCCAAAGCTCTGTGCAGGGCTACCATATTATGTACTTCTGCGGAAGTACCCCCATTTGGGAGCACGAAGCCCGGTCTGCGCTGCTGTCTGAAACCACCGACAAGCTGTTGGCAGAGGCGGAGGAAAAGTGGCCTATGGAGGTCAAATTCAACAAGATTGTTCTGGGCAATCTGGATTTGTCCGAATCTTAAAAGCCAGCAAATAAAAAGCAACCCTTTACGAAAGTAAAAGGGTTGCTTTTTGTATTTTCAGTCCCAGTCCGGCTGAACTTCCTCCCGCATAGGCAGGCTCGTAAAAATTTCCCGTGTGATGGCACGGTACTCGTTTTCGTCGGTTGTCTTTCGCAGGCGCTTGCCCAAGGCTTCTGCGCCAACAAACTTGCACAGCCAAAACCGCCAGTTTTCCTTCATCCGGAACATAGCATTTCTGCTGCCGCCGAAGGTGCGGATGTATTCCCCTAAAAGCCCGTCGTGGAACTGGGCCAAAGCGGCAGGGGTAGTGCCGGTGGGAGTAAGCAGTCCCGGGTCGGCAATTAGCCCACGTCCCAGCATCACAGCCTTTACGGTAGGATACGCTTCAAAGAATTTTTGAATTTGCCTGCGGTTGGCAAGACTTCCGTTGTAGCACACAGGGGCATTGCTTGTTTGCAGCGCGTAGCGAAAGCTGTCCATATCCACAGGCCCGCTGTAAAATGCTGCGCGGACACGGGGGTGAACGGTAAGCTCACAAATGGGATAGCGGTTGTATAATTCCAGTATCCGCTCAAATTCCTCCGGACGGTCAAAACCAATGCGGGTTTTCACAGAAACGGGCAGGGGAGCTTGGGAGAAGACAGTATCCAAAAAGCGTTCCAAGGCCTCCAAATCCCGCAGAATACCGGCGCCTTTTCCTTTGGCGGTGACAGTGCCGGAAGGACAGCCTGTATTCAAATTCACTTCCTCATAGCCCAAATCCTTGCAGACCCCCGCCATCCAGAGAAAATCCTCCGGATTTTTGGTAAGCAGCTGGGGAACTACGGGACAACCCAGCGTATCTGCCGGGGGAAGCTCCCGCTTTTCCCGAGCCGTAAGGGCTCTGTGGACGGTGGGGGAGAAAAATGGGGTGTAGTACCGGTCTACACCGCCAAAACAGCTGTAGTGCAGCTTGCGGTAAATGCTGTCGGTCAGCCCCTCCAGCGGGGCAAAATAATATCGCATATATGTACTCCTACAAAAGCGGGGATGTGTTTTTTGCACATCCCCTTTGCTTTTTATACTTCCATAATCACGGGCAGGATCATAGGATTGCGTTTGGTGGTCTTAAACAGATAGCCGCTTAAATCATTCTTGATGGTGGTCTTCAAGGTTGTCCAGTCCCGAATACGCTTGCGCTCACAACGGTCAATGGATTCCAGCACCACATCCCGCAGCTCTTCCATCAATTCCTCGGATTCCTTCACGTAAATAAAGCCTCTGGTAATGATGTCCGGCCCGGAAATCAGGCAGCCGTCCTGTGCGCTGATGTTGATGCACACTACAATCATACCGTCTTGGGCAAGATGCTTCCGATCCCGGAGCACCACGCTGCCTACATCGCCCACGCCGGTGCCATCCACAAAGACCTTGCCGGCAGGGACAGTGCCGGTAATTTTGCAGCTTTTTCCGGTAAATTCAATCACCGAGCCGATTTCGCCGATACGCACATTCTTAGGCGAAACACCCATACCCACAGCCAGCTTGCCGTGAAGCTGCAGGTGGCGCTGCTCACCGTGAACTGGGATAAAGAATTTAGGCTTGCACAGCGCGTGAATGATTTTCAGCTCCTCTTGGCAGGCGTGGCCGGAAACGTGGAGACCCTCGCTCTTTTCGTATACTACCTCAGCGCCTTTGCGGTAAAGCTCGTTGATAATCCGGGAAACAGCCTTTTCGTTGCCGGGAATGGCGGAGGCGGAGATGATAATCCGGTCGCCGGCCTGAATGTCCACCTGCTTATGGGTGGAAAACGCCATCCGGTACAAAGCGGACATATTCTCGCCCTGAGAGCCGGTGGATACAATAACCACCTTGTTCTTGGGAAGACTCTTGGTGGCGCTCAGCTCCACCAAGGTGCCGGCAGGGATGGTCAAATAGCCCAATTCCTGCGCCACCTTCAGCATATTTTCCATACTCCGGCCGGTGACGGCAACCTTTCTGCCGTAGCGGTGAGCGGTGGCCAAAACCGCTTGAATCCGGTGCATATTGGAGGCAAAGGTGGTGACAACAATGCGGCTGTCACAGTTCTTAAACTGCCTGTCCAAGCCTTCGGCAACGATGTTTTCGCTGGGGGTATAGCCCGGACGCTCCACGTTGGTGGAGTCGCACAGCAACGCCAAAATACCCTCGTTGCCCAGCTGACCGAAGCGGGTCAGATCCGTCATACCGTCCTTGGAGGCAGGGTCAATTTTGAAGTCACCGGTCATCACAATCTTGCCCACAGGGGTGGTGATGGCAAAGGCGACAGCGTCGGCGATGGAGTGGTTTACGTGGATGAATTCCACAGTAAAGCAGCCTGCTCGGACAATATCACCGGGCTTGTGGGTGATCAGCTTTACTACATCTGCCAGTTTGTGCTCTTCCAGCTTCAGCTTGATAAGGCCGTTGGTCATAGCGGTGCCGTGAATGGGGCACACCACCTGCTGCATACAGTAGGGGATAGAGCCAATATGGTCTTCATGTCCGTGGGTGATAAACATACCCCGGAGCTTTTTGGCGTTTTGAACAAGATAGGTAAAGTCGGGGATTACCAGGTCTACGCCGTACATTTCCTCATCGGGAAAGCCTACGCCGCAGTCCACAACAATCATATCCTTGCCATATTCCAAAACGGTGATATTCTTACCGATTTCATCCAATCCGCCAAGGGGGATAATCTTTAATTTTTCTGCCAATTCGTATAAACTCCTTTCATAAAACGAAATTTAGACACAAAAAGCAGGCAACCGTATGTGTCCGCCGCAACCCTGTACCGTTGGGAGAAACACAAAAACGCCTGCAAATTATCTGTATTTTTCTTGCAATCGCACGGGTCTGCCCACCCGGTGCTGACAGTAGTATTATAGCACAAAAAAGGTGTGTTGTATACATAAATTTTGTAAACAAAAAAATACCTGCAGAAACAAAAAACATAGTTGCACCTTTGGTGGCGATTTGCTATAATGTAAGGAACAATGGATTATTATGGATAGTATACCCATTTACAAGGAGGCGGGGACGTTGAGTAAAAAAACAAGAAGGCTGCTGCAGCCCAATATGCTGCTTTATTTTGGCATTCTTCTGTGCTTTGCAATCATAACAGCGCTTTTGCAGCAATACGTGCTTGCAGGTGTGGAAATGGGAATATGGGTTGGCTTTATGGTGCTGTATCTGGTAAGCCGGGCCAACCGGAGAAAACAGCTGAAAGCCTTCGTGGAAAAAGTGACCGACGAGCAAAGCGGCGTGGAAGGACAGCGTGCTCCGTTCCCTATGGTGGTGGTGCGTATGGCAGACGGCGGCATTATCTACGTCAATGACACCTTCATCCAGCTGACCGGCTTTAACGACACAATGAAGGAACGGAATATTGCCGATATGCTGCCCAGCTTTGATACCCAGTGGTTGATTTCCGGCAAAACGGAGTACCCTTACGATGTGCGTCTGATGGGTCACCGCTATCGGGTTTACGGCGCTCCCATTCAAGCAGGCGACCCGCAGGATACCCAGCTGGCGGTGCTGTATTTTGCGGATTTGACTGAGCTGTATCAGATTCGGGATGAATATATCCGCTCCCGCCCCGTGGTGTCGATTATACTGGTGGACAACTATGAGGAGATGACTCAGAATCTCTCCGAGGGCGCAATGTCCAACCTGAATGCCAAAATCAACGATGCAATCACCCAATGGACAGAAGGCTACCACGGCCTGCTTCGCCGGCTGGAGCGTAATCGCTACCTGTTCATCTTTGAAAAGCGGGACTTGAAGCAGGCAATGGAGGATAAGTTCTCCATTTTGGAGGATGTGCACGCAATCACCAGCCCCTCGGGCTTGGCGGCATCCATATCTTTTGGCTTGGGCGTTGAGGGTGAAACCTTTGAGGAAGGCTACCAGTTTGCCGCGCTGGCAATAGAAATGGCGCTGAGCCGCGGCGGCGATCAGGCGGTGGTGAAGGACCGGCTGAACTTCAATTTCTACGGCGGACGCAACAAAGAGGCAGAGCAACGCAGTAAGGTGCGTTCCCGTGTGACAGCCAACTCTCTAATGGAGCTGATTGGCCAGAGCAGCCGCGTGCTGATTATGGGCCATAAGAATGCAGACTTGGATTCCATCGGCGCCGCACTGGGCATATACTGTATGTGCCGGAAAAAAGGCAAAGAAGCGCACATTGTTATGGACCTGCAAAATAATATGGCGCAGGAATTTTTGGAGGAAATACGCAGCAATCCCACCTATACCAACGCCTTTATTTCCGGGCAGGATGCGCTGCTGGTTTGCGATAACCGCTCAACTGTGGTGGTTGTGGATACCAACCGGCCCGATCAGGTGGAGTGCAAGCATTTGCTGGAGGCATCCCCCAGAATTTGCGTTGTGGACCATCATCGCCGGGCAGCGGATTACATTAAGCCCGTGGTGGTGAATCTTCACGAGCCGTACGCATCCTCTGCTTCGGAGCTGGTGACAGAGCTGCTGCAATATGCGGTGGAGATGAACGATGTTTTGCCCATTGAGGCAAAGGCGCTGATGGCAGGTATCTTCCTGGACACCAAGAGCTTTAATGTCCGCACAGGCGAGCGTACTTTTGAGGCGGCTGCCTTCCTGCGGCAGCTGGGAGCAGATACCATTGAGGTGAAGCGATTACTGCAAAATGATTTCCAAAACACTATGGAGAAGTTCCAAATCATCAAATCCGCCCGGCTATACCGCAACGAGATTGCCATTGCGGCCCTTAGCGAGCCTACTTCCCGTGTGCTGGCTTCTCAGGCGGCAGATGAATTGTTGGATATTTCCGGCATTACCGCATCCTTTGTGCTGTATCCGGACGGCGAGCAGGTGCTTGTATCTGCCCGATCCATCGGACAGACCAATGTGCAGGTAATTCTGGAGGAATTGGGCGGCGGCGGCAATACAGCCATTGCCGGCGCACAGATTACAGGAAGCACAGTGAAAGAGGTATTAGACCGATTGGTTGCTTCCATTGACAAATTTTACGAAGAGTGAGGATCAAGAAATGAAAGTTATTTTTCTGCAAGATGTAAAGGGCAAAGGCAAGAAAGGACAGATGGCGGAGATTTCCGACGGCTATGCAAGAAACTATCTGCTGCCCAAGAAGCTGGCGATGGAAGCCACTGCAGATGCAATCAATACTATGCGTATGAACGATAAGGCAGCTGCCGAAAAGGCGGCAAAGGAACGGGCTGAGGCAGTGGAGATTTCCAAAAAGCTCCGGGAGCTGACCTTGGTGGTCACTGCCAAGGGTGGCGGCGCCGGTAAGCTGTTCGGCGCGATTACCAGTCAGGAAATTGCCACTGCGCTGAAAGAGAAATCCGGCATTGAGATTGATAAGCGGAAGATTGTTCTGTCTGACCCTATCAAGCACGTAGGCACCTATACAGTGCAGTGCAAGCTGGGCTATGAGATTGTTGCGCCTTTAACGGTAAAGATTCAGGAAGCATAAAACAGAAAGAAAGGAGAGCTGAGCATGGATGAAGAACTGATTGCCAGACAACGTCCCCATTCTCTGGAGGCGGAGCAGTCGGTGCTGGGCTCTATTTTGATTGACAGCCGCTGCCTCACAGAAGTGATTGGCATTGTCCGCCCTGAGGATTTTTATCTGGAACAGAATCGGGAGATTTATGAGACCATCTACACTATGTTCAATTTCTCCCAAACCATCGACCCGGTGACGGTGCTGGATAAGATGCGTGAGCTGGGCGTATATCACGACAATTCCCGGGATTATATTCTCCAGCTTATGGAAATCACCCCCACCGCTGCCAATGCGGTGCGGTATGCCAACATTGTCAAGGACAAGGCAACCCTTCGGGGGTTGGCAGATGCCTCTACGGATATTTCCAAAATGGTGGAGCAGCAGGTAGGCACCACCGGAGAGATTCTGGAGGCAGCAGAGAAGAAAATCTACGCGCTGCGAAAGGGCGAGCGTGGCGATTCTTTGGAGCATATCGGTGTGACCCTTCACAAGGTCTTTGACCGACTGACGGAGCTGAGCCAATCCGACTCTGCAATTCCGGGCTTGTCCACAGGTATGCGTGATTTGGATAAGAAAATCAACGGCCTGAATAATTCCGACCTTTTGCTGGTGGCAGGCCGTCCGGCAATGGGTAAATCCGCTTTTGCGCTGAATATTGCCCTGAATGTTGCCAAAAAGTACAATAAAACCGTGGCTATTTTCAATTTGGAAATGTCAAGAGAGCAGCTGGCAATGCGCTTACTCGCCATTGAAAGCTTTGTAGACGGACAGAAAATGGCCACCGGCAAGCTGACGGAAGAGGAGTGGAGCAAGCTGAGTATGGCGTCTGTCGCCTTAAGTCAGACGGATATCCGCATTGACGACAACCCCTCTGTTACGGTGGCTGAGATGAACGCCAAATGCCGGCGTGTGGAGAATTTGGGCTTGGTGGTCATCGACTACCTGCAGCTGATGAACGGCTCCGGCTACGGCAAGGGCGGCGACAGCCGTGTAAACGTGGTCAGCGATATTTCCCGTAGCTTAAAGATTATGGCAAAGGAACTGAATGTTCCTGTCATTTGTCTCAGCCAGCTTTCCCGTGGCCCGGAAAGCCGTACGGACAAGCGGCCTATGCTGTCCGACCTGCGTGAATCCGGCGCTATCGAGCAGGATGCAGACGAAGTACTGTTCCTGTACCGGGATGAGTATTATAACGAAAACACCGAGGATAAGGGTGTTGCAGAATGTATCGTGTCCAAAAACCGTCACGGCGAGGTGGGCACTGTAAAGCTGCAATGGGTTCCCCAATACCAGACCTTTACCGATCGGGAGTGGAAGCATGCTGAATAAGCTGAAAGCATTTATGGCTCCCTATCGGGGAGAAAAGATAATCTGCGCAGTTTCCGGCGGGGCAGACTCTATGGCGCTATTATGGGGGATGTATCTGCTGAAGGACAAGCTGCAGCTGGATATTTCTGCTGCCCACTTTAATCACCGCCTGCGAGGAGCAGAGTCCGATGCAGATGAGGCTTTTGTGCGGGATTTTTGCGCCGGTTACGGAATTCCTTTTGTGACCGATTCCCGGCAGGTGACCGCCGGCGAAAAGGGTTTGGAGGCAGCGGCGCGGGAGGCAAGATATGCCTTTTTGAAGGGCTTGCCGGGCCTAGTTGCCACAGCCCACACTGCAGATGACAACGCAGAGACGGTGCTGATGCACTTGGTGCGGGGCACAGGTCTGAAAGGGCTGGGGGGCATTATGCCGGTAAACGGCAATTTGATTCGCCCTATGCTGAACGTAACACGGGCAGAGGTAATGAACTTTCTGGCGGAATACAGCATTCCCCACAGGGAGGACAGCTCCAACGCCGGCGATGCTTTTCTGCGAAACCGTCTGCGCCACAGCGTAATGCCTCTGCTGAAACAGGAAAACCCCAGCTTGGCAGAAAACCTTTCCGCAATGGCGCTGCGCCTGCGGCAGGATGAAGAGAGCTTGGATAGGCTTGCCCAAACGCAGAAAACCAATTCTGTGTCCGGTCTTCGCCTGTTACAGCCGGCAATTCGCAGCCGTGTGCTGGCGCAGCTGCTGCTGGAAGCAGGAGTAAAAGAGCCGGAAGCGGAGCACATCAGAGCGTTGGAAAAGCTGGTTTTTTCTGAAAAACCCTCTGCTAGACTTGCATTTTCTAACGGCGTAGTTTTTGCACGTGATTATGACGTGCTGGCGCCGGCCTCCAAGACAGCGGCGCTGCAGACCCAAGATCTGGCCTGCCCGGGAAAAAGTGAAATTTCGGGCGTCAGAATTACTTGCACGCCCAACCATAGCAACCAAAGGACGAAAAACTCCTTTGCCGTAACACCCACAGGAAATATGGTGGTGCGAAGCAGAAAAGCGGGGGATTCCATTCGTCTTCTTGGCGGCACAAAAAGCTTGAAAAAGCTGTTTATTGATGAAAAAATCCCTGCCGCCCAGCGAGATGCAATTCCTGTAATTGCAGATGACGCAGGCGTTTTGGGTGTGGTTGGCTTCGGTGGAAACCTAGATAGGATTTCCGCGGAAGCAACCGTTAGAATAGAAATAGAATACCTGTAAATAAAGATATTGGGAGGACACCGGGGTGGAGAAGAGTATAAAAGAGATTTTGATTACCGAAGAACAAATCCGGCAAAAGGTAGAGGAACTGGCAGATGCCTTAAATAAAGAGTATGCAGGCAAGAATCCGATATTTGTAGGCGTACTCAAGGGTGTGGTTATTTTCTTTGCGGATATGGTGCGGAAAATCAATACGCCCTGTGAAATTGATTTTATGTGCATTTCCTCCTATGGCGGTACTTCTTCCACCGGCAATGTGGTGGTAAAGAAGGATTTGTCTGTGGATATTAAGGGCCGCCACGTGGTAATTTTGGAGGATATCTATGATACCGGCAATTCCTTGGATTTCGTGTATAAGTACTTGCTGGGCAAGGAGCCTGCATCCCTGAAAATCTGCACGCTTTTGGATAAGCCGGAGCGCCGGAAGCCGGGGATTACCTTGGTGCCGGACTACACAGGCTTTGTGATTCCCAATGAATTTGTGGTAGGCTACGGGCTGGATTTTAACGAGCATTACCGGAATCTACCCTATATCGGCGTTTTGAAGCCGGAAGTATATCAAAATTAAGGAGAACCCCATAAGTTGAAAAATCGTAGAATCATTACCCTGATTATATACTTAGCCGTTTTGGTGCTGGCATTTTCTTGGATGCTGGGCTTGTTTGGCGGCAAAACAAATGATGTTTCCTACTCGCAAATCGTAGAGCTGTTCCGGCAGGAGCAGGTGAAAAGCTTTGTGGTGGAGGGAGAGCAGATTCAGCTGAAGCTCCACACCCCCTATAACGGCAAGGACACGTTGCAGGCAGAACTGGCTGACCCGGAGGGCTTCCGGCAGACAATGTGGGAAACCCTGCAGACCCAGTCCCAGAACGGTATTTTGGAAAACTACAATTTTGTAGCAGGCCAGAAGCTTTCTCCGTGGGATTTCTTCCTGCCGGTTGCTTTGGCAGGGCTGCTCATTTTGCTTGTTTGGATGTTCCTGATGGGCAGAGCCAACCAAAACAATCCTATGGCAAATTTCGGAAAAGCCCGTGTGGGTGTGGGTCAGTCCGGCAAGAAGGTAACCTTTAATGATGTAGCCGGTGTGGATGAGGAAAAGGAAGAGCTGCAGGAGGTTGTGGATTTTCTGCGAAACCCCAAGAAATTTACAGATATCGGCGCAAAAATTCCCCACGGCATTCTCCTCGCCGGCGCTCCCGGCACCGGTAAGACACTGCTTGCCAAAGCAGTGGCGGGGGAGGCGGATGTGGCATTTTTGTCCATTTCCGGCTCCGATTTTATGGAGATGTATGTGGGCGTAGGCGCCAGCCGCGTCAGAGATTTGTTTGCGCAGGCAAAGCGGGTTGCACCGGCGATTATCTTCATCGATGAGATTGATGCCGTAGGTCGGAAGCGTGGCTCCGGTATGGGCGGCGGTCACGATGAGCGGGAGCAAACCCTCAACCAGCTGCTGGTGGAGATGGACGGCTTCGGCAGAACCGAGGGCGTGATTGTGTTGGCAGCAACCAACCGTCCGGATATCTTAGACCCGGCGCTGCTCCGTCCCGGCCGGTTCGACCGACAGATTTATGTAAACTCACCCGACGCCAAGGGCAGAGAAGAAATCCTGAAGGTTCACGCCAAGGACAAGCGGCTGGATGATTCTGTTTCCTTAAGAACCGTGGCGCTGGCAACTGCCGGCTTTACCGGCGCGGATTTGGCAAATCTTCTGAACGAAGCTGCGATTTTGGCGGCAAGAGAAGACCGCCCTGTGCTGAATATGCAGGATATGAACGATGCGATGATGAAAATTATGGCAGGTCCTGAAAAGCGCAGCCGTGTCCGTTTGGAGAAGGATTTGCGGATTACCGCCATTCACGAGGCCGGTCACGCGGTGGCAATGCACAGTTTGCCCACCCACGACCCGGTCCATCAGATTTCCATTATCCCCCGGGGCAATGCGCTGGGGTTGACCTGGACCTCCCCGAAGGAGGACAGCAACCACCTGACCCGCAACGAAATGTACGAGCGGATTGTGGGTCTGCTGGGCGGCCGTGTGGCAGAGGCGCTGTTTTTGAAGGATATTTCCACCGGCGCATCCAGCGATATCGACAGAGCAAGTAAGCTTGCCCGGGATATGGTTGCCCGCTACGGTATGTGCGAAAGCCTTGGCACCGTGTCCTACACCGGTGGCGACGAGCTGTTTATCGGTCGAGATTATGAGAAGGTGAAGGGCTATTCCGAAAAGGTTGCCGGCACCATCGACGACGAAGTGAAGTCTCTGATGGACAAAGCCTATGCCCATTGCGAAGAAATCCTGACCCGTGATGCAGACAAGATGAAGCAAATCGTGGAATTCCTGCTGAAAAACGAAACGATGACAGGCGCTCAGTTTGCCGACTGTATGGCAGGCAGAGAAATCGGACAGGCACAGGAAGCCACCCTTTTTGACAATATCCAAACCGAAGAATAACAAAAGAGCGTGCCACCCGGCACGCTCTTTTTTGAATTGCTTGTAGGGCGGGGGCTTGCTCCCGCCGCTCACTTTATATTTTATATAGAGAATCATCCATTTTAATCTTCTGTAAAAAGCAAAATATCCTCGACCCGGCAATGTAAGATATTGCACAAATCATTTAAGGTGACGGTGCTGATTGGACGATTATGTTTAAGCCTGTCAAGAAGACTGCGGCTAATACCATGTTCGTTAATCAATTTATAGGTTGATATATTCTTTGCTTTTAGTGTTTTGTAAAAAGGTTCGTAAGAAATCATCATCTCACCTCAAAGATATGATAATTTCTGCTCTATTACTTGACAATGCTCGATATATAGAGTATACTTAAGATGTTCTATATATAGAGCATAAAGGAGGTAGAAAAATGAAGAAAGTAACGGTAACTGTTGTTGCACTGCTGTTAATAATGTTGATGTGTGCTTGTGAACAAACGAAAGAGCAAGTTTGTTCTCATACGTATAGCAAAGCAAGCTGCACTCAGGCATCAAAATGCACCAAGTGTGGTATTGCGTCAGGAACTGCGCTTGGACATGCTTTTAGTGTTGCTAGTTGTGACGAGCCTGCTACATGTTCAAGATGCGGCAAAACAGATGGCACAGCCAGTGGTCACAGTTATACTAAGGCAACATGCACGGAGCCGGAAAAGTGTACAAAATGCGGAATTACGAATGGTGTAGCTACAGGTCATTCTTTCAATACAGCAACTTGTCAGGCGCCACAAACATGCACAGTTTGTGGTGCAACCGAAGGATCGAAAGCAGACCACGATTACAAACTTGGCGATAACGGAGCAGACCAATGTAGTATGTGTGGCAATCAAGGTTATTACTCTTACAGCATTCTTGCTGTAAAAAAGCACATTGAGAGTTTGAAAAATCCAGACTCGATCAAAGTATATTCGGTTTATGCAGGATATTATAATAGATCATATAATGAAAATGAGAGTGGCGATTACATTGCTGTTATAGTAGATGCTTCTGGTACCAATTCTTATGGTGGCGTGGTAAGAAGTGATTATATATGCTTATTTGATTATAAGAACAATAAGGTGATTTATGATTTAGAAGGTCAAGGGGAGTATATTAAGGAAAATTATTATGGAAATGCAGCTCTGCAAGGCTATGATTTAATGATTGAGGCACAAAAATTGTCGGCGAACAAGACGGCTTTGCAAAAGCAAAATCATGAATACATCCTCGATATGGCTAAGCAAATGGCTGGGTTAGGATAGTGTGCTTTGTAACTTCTAAACAACAAAAAAGGGCGTACCGACCGGTACGCCCTTTTTTTACAGGGACGGTCGTTGACCGTCCGTTTTTACAGCACATACAGAATAATCGCCAAGGCCTGCAGTACACTTCCCAGCACCACGAAAATATGGAAAATGGAATGAAACCACCGCTGCTTTGAGCCTACACCGTAAAGGATTGCCCCTACGGTGTAGGCGATGCCGCCACTGAGCAGCAGCAGAAAGCCCGGTTTGGTCAACACGGAAATGGCGTGATCCAAAAAGAAAATGATTCCCCAGCCCATTGTAATGTAGCAAATCATAGAAAACACATTGTACTTCTTCAAATCGATGGCGGTGAGGGTGGCGGCTAGGATTGCCAAAGCCCACTCCGCAGCAAGTAATCCCCAGCCCAGCAGGGGATAGACAGGCACAAAGGCGGACAGCAGAATCGGCGTATAGGTGCCGCAGATGAGAAAGTAAATGGTGCAGTGGTCGATAATCTGCATTACCTTTTTGCTGGTGCCGCCCCGAAGTCCGTGATAGACGCTGGACATCGTGTAAAGCACAATCATCGTCCCGCCGAATATGGCTGAGCCGACGATACCCAAAATGCTTTTTGCCAATATGGCTTTTGCCAGGCAGACCGCCAAAATTAAAACGCCCAGTCCACCGCCCACAATGTGGGTGACCATATTCATAATTTCTTCCCCGCGGGTATAGTCGGGAAGAAGCCTGTCCCGCAGTTTAATTCGTTTTGCCATAAGCTTCACCGCCTTTTTCGTACTGCAAGTATAACACCCTTCCGGAAAAAATACACCCTACCGGTCTGTTTCCCACCTCCCCGCCGGAGAGGAATGGGGATTCTACGGTGGGTAGAGTGGTAGAATTTGCGCATATTCACAATCGAAAGGGCGTGCATTCTGCTGATAATGTGCATTATGCACAAAAACAGGGGCGGTTTTTCTCTGCTCCAACAAAAGGTTTACGAATATTTCATATGCTTATTTCAGAAATCTATGGTATACTATTAGTGGTAGCAAACGCCGCCGAACCACTGCAATAAAGGAGCTATCATGAATAATATCCTGTTTTTCTTAACGCCGAAGGCTATGTGCGCCTTCTTATATGATGATTATACGGTACGTCAGGCTTTGGAGAAAATGGAGTCCGCCGGATTTGCGGCGCTGCCCATTTTGAACAAGCGCGGAGAATATCGGGGAACTTTAACAGAAGGCGACCTGCTGTGGGCACTGAAAAATATGTGCTATATGGATATGCGGCAGGCAGAAGCCAGACGGATTATGGAGATCACCCGCCGGAAGGACAATGTGCCGGTGCGTGTTACCACCGATATGCACGATTTGGTGCAGCGGGCAAACAGTCAGAACTTTGTACCGGTGGTAGACGATAAAGACACCTTCATCGGTATCGTTACCCGAAGCGCCATTATCAAATATTGCTATAAGCAGCTGTTTCCTGAGGATTGATACATAAACACCGTGTTTTTCTATGGTTGAAAAACACGGTGTTTTCTGCTAAAATAAAGGAAACTGTACCTCGGAGGCAAACAATGAACGACGAAAAGCTGAAGGAAATATTGGGCGCCAATATTGCATCCTACCGCAAACGGCAGAGACTTACCCAAGCCGGGCTTGCGGAAAAATTAAATTATTCGGATAAAGCTGTTTCCAAGTGGGAGCGGGGAGAGTCTATGCCCGATGTGCTTACCTTGGTGCAGCTGGCGCAGCTGTTTGACGTGAGCGTCAACGATTTGCTGGCAGACCCCAACAGCCTGCCGCCGGATTCCGGCATCGTGGTAGGCAAAATGGAAAAAGCCGTGGAAAAGACCCTGAAGCGAAAAGCGGACAAGCAGAGCATTTTGGGGCTTAGCTCAATTTTGGTGTGGTTTGTGGCGCTGCTTGCGTTTGTGGTTGTGTCCTCCTTGGGGATTCCCAAAAGCTGGATTGCTTTTATCTATGCCATTCCCGCCAATGCCATTGTGCTGCTGAGCTTGCGCTCTGCGTGGCACGATTTTCGCTGGAACAAGACCTTGATTTCTGTCATTGTGTGGGGCGCTTTGCTGAGCTTGTATATGTCGCTGCTGCTGTTTGCCCATCTGAACATCTGGAAGCTGTTTTTGCTGGGAATTCCCGGGCAGATTGCGGTATTCCTCTGGTTTCGGCTGTTTCGCAAGCAGCCAAAGGAGGAGCAAAATGGATAAAAAGGCTCTGCGTCAGCAGATACGGCAGCGGAAACAGGCAATGACTCAGGAGGAGATTGTCCTTCGCAGCGAGAAGCTGAAACAGCTGTTTGTAACGTCTGCGGCTTACCAAAATGCAAAAACCGTCTATGGCTACCTGCCCTATAATCAAGAGGTACGCACTGTGCCCATATTGCAGCAGGCGCTCCGGGACGGAAAGCGGGTAGCTGTCCCCAAAATCTATGGGGATACAATGAAATTTCTGTACTTAGATGACCTTTCCAAGGTAGAGAAAAACGCTATGGGAATCCCCGAGCCGGTGGCGGACGAGCCGGTGGCAGAGGATAAGACGGCGCTGGTATTGATGCCCGGTGTTGCTTTTACCAAAAACGGTGACCGCATCGGCTACGGCGGCGGCTTTTATGACCGCTTTTTGGCAGATGAGCCGGCGCATCCCACCTTGGCGCTGTGCTACGATTTTCAGATTGTAGAAAGTCTGCCCACGGAGGAATTTGATATTCCTGTGGATACCGTTTTGTGGGCATAAATAGGAGAAAGCTATGCACATTCCCTCTGACACAACCCACACGCTGGAGCTGGTGCGTTTTCAGCAGGCGCTGGAAATGGCAAATACCCCCAACGAAAGCTACGATGTAAGCCGCTGGATTTACGCCCCCAATTTTTATGCCGACTATCGGTATATTTTGGGCACCCGGGGTAAGAATCCCTTGATTTGCATCGGCATTAACCCCTCCACCGCCCAGCCGGGGGACTTGGATAATACATTAAAATCTGTGGAGCGGATTGCCCTTGGCAACGGCTTTGACAGCTTTATTATGTTCAACGTCTATGCCCAAAGGGCAACAGACCCGGATACAATGGAAAGAACCTGTAATCTGCAGCTCCACAAGGAGAATTTAGAGGCGTTTCGCTACGTGCTGTCTATCTCTCCCCGGCCTGCCGTTTGGGCGGCGTGGGGCACGATTATTGAGAAACGGGACTATCTGCCCCGATGCCTGCAGGATATGCTGGCTGTGGGACAGGAATACGGCGCCAGTTGGTACTGCGCAGGCCGTACCAGCAAAAAAGGACACCCCCACCACCCGCTGTATTTGCGGAAGGATGAGGTTATACGCCCCTTTGATGTGGATGCTTACTTAAGGAGCTTTGATTATGGAAAATGAGTGCGAAACCTGTTGGTACTACGATTACGATGAAGAGTATGACGAATATTACTGCAAGATGGATTTAGACGAGGACGAGGTGTACCGGCTGTACACCCGGCCCAAGGAGCACTGCCCCTACTATCGGCAGGGCGATGACTATACATTGGCAAGGAGACAGTAAATGAGACGATTATGGCTATTTCTGCTGGTAGCTTTGCTGCTGGTTGGCTGTGGGAGGCGACAGCCCCAACCGGAAGCCACGGAAAGCACACCCCCGGCAGAAGAAACCCAAGGCTTATATGTGCCGGACAGCCCGGTGGAGCAGCAAACCGGCGGCGCGGTGCGACCCTATAGCCTGCGTGCAGATACCTACTTTGACCTTGCCGGTATGGGAGCAAACCTGCTGGTTGTGGGACAAAAGGGACTGATGGTTTTGGCAGGGGAACAGGGAGAGGTGATGGCATCCTTGGAAACGGGAGACATTACGCCGGTTTCCGTGGTGGACACTGCCGTCACCGGTATGGCATACTACGTAACCACCACCCGTCAGGTAAATGTGCTCAATCCCCAGCTGAAAAGTGTCACACAGCTGACACTGCCTGAGACCATTGTGGGTAAGCCGGTGATCAGCCTTACAAAGAATGAAATCTACTATTCTACCGGCAATGAAATTCGCGCCTTGCATATGAATACCGGCATTTCCCGTCTGCTGCGCCAGCAGACTGTAGCGAAGCAATCCCTGATGGGAGCGTATTTTGACGGCGCGGTGCTGCTGTGCCAGATGACAGACGAATCCGGCAACACAAAGCTGGAGTATATCTCCTCGGAATCCGGTCAGACCCTTAGCAGCGGCCAAGGACTTTCCAACCTGCAAACCCACGGAAATGAGTACTTTGTCTACTGGCAGGACGGCGTTGTGCACCAGTCTGTTTACGGAACAAGAGGGGCAGAGGCCAAAAGCTTTTTGCCGCCCGCTCAGCCGGAGGGTAAAACTGTAGGCCGCGTAAGCCTGCCGGCTATGCACGGCATAGTGGAGTATGTGGAAACAGAAAGCGGATTAGAGCTTACCTATTACGATATGCAATCCGGCAAACGCACCGCGCAGGTTACTGTTCCGGGTATGCAGCTTCCCACCAAGCTCCATACCGACGGTACGTATATTTGGATTCTGACAGCGGATGAAAGCTATGCGCTGTACCGGTGGGATATTACCAAATCCCCGGTGGAAGATGAGACTGTCTATACGGGAACGCTTTACACCGCCCAAAATCCGGACACCCAAGGCCTTGCCGAATGCCGTCTGTTGGCAGACGAATATGAGAAGCTCTACGGTGTCAAGCTTTTGCTTTGGGAGGATGCGGTGAAGCGTACAGGCAGCCATAGCCTTACTGCTGAGTATCACACCCACATCATAAAGGGTATGCTGGAAAAGCTGCAGCCGCTGATCAGCCAGTTCCCCGAAAAATTCCTGCAAAAAACCGTAGAAAAAGGCTGGATTCAAATCGCCTTTGTGCAGACCATCGACGGCGACAAAGACTGGGTGCAATTCTGGGAAGAAGGAGACAGCTGGGTGCTGGTGTCTGCGAAAGCAGATGTGGTGGATGCTGTTTTGCAGGGAATGGCCTACGCCATTGACAGCCGTGTGCTGGGAAACAGCCGGGACTTTGACAACTGGGATCAGCTGAATCCGGAAGGCTTTGCCTATTCTTATGCCGCTGCCGCAGAAGAAAAACCCGAATATCTGGAAGGTGAAGGAAAGGCCTTTGCCGATGTCTTGTCCATGACCTATCCCCACGAGGACCGCTGCCGGATTTTCTACAATGCTATGCTGCCGGACAATGCCGCAATGTTCACATCGCCCATTATGAAGGAGAAATTGCTGCGGCTGTGTACGGGTATCCGCGAAGCTTATAATCTGGAAAAGAAAACAGAAGTCTACCCGTGGGAGCAGTATTTGGAGACCTCCATTGCGTATGTAAAGTAAAAGTAGCGTATATTTCAATTTTACCAAAAAAACGTGGTGTATTTTGGCGAAATCAACCAATCGAAATTACTTGCAAGCGCAAAGGGTTTATGGTATCATAAACCTATGTATAAAGAAGGCTTTTGTTGAGCCCAAAAGCTTTTCTGTGTGCAGAATTCCCCGTACTTTAGGGTGGGGGTTTTACGATCTCTGCCCAACAAAAAATTTATCAAAGGAGAATGAAAAATGAAGAAGAAAATCTTAGGCTTACTGTTGGCTCTGTGTCTGGTTGTAGGTCTGCTGCCCGTTACCGCTTTCGCAGCAGCCGAGACAATTACTGTAACAATGACCGGCCTTGAGTGGAAGGACATTGCAGAGGGCACCCACAAGTACGCCACCACCAACGATGCCGGTTCCGCTACCGAGTGTACTGAGTCCGACGCATGGAACATCCATCTGGATTACACCGCCGGTCAGACTCCCACTTTGTACCTGAAGAACGCTAAGCTGACTGCTGCAGCAGGTGTTGCAGCTCTGAAAGTTGAAACAAAAGGTGCTTTCGTTCTGAGCTCTGTAGAAGGCACAACCAACACTTTCACTAACACCAATGGTACTTATAACTCCTATCCCTTGTACTTTGCCGCAGTTGGCGGTACTACTGTAACCGGTGCTGGTAAACTGGTTGGTACAAGTGATAATGCCTCCAGCAACACTGCAGCCGTCATTGGTACAAAGTACAATTTGACTATTAAGGATGCAGATTTGGATTTGACTATGAGCGCAAGATACCACGCTTGTATTACCCTCGCCGGCTCCAACGACACCGAGGCACAGCTGCCCGGTTTGTTGGTCATCGACGGCGCTAAGGTAAAGCTGACCAACATGACTAACGGTCGTGGTATCGCTTACATTACAAGCGCTTGGGGTCAGGGCACAAGCAACAACAGTGCAATGACCTCCAAGACTGTGACCATCAAGAATGGCGCTAACGTGCAGATTTCCGGTAACGGTAACGCTCACCCCATCGGCGCAGCTGGCGGCGTAATTGTTGACAAGGCTACACTGGAAATCAGCATGAACGCAACCAATGGCCAGACTGGTTGGACCGGCGCAGAGCTGCCTAAGTTCCCCCAGACCGTTGGTGCACACACAGTTGAGTACAAGTACGCTAAGGGCGACACTGCATTGAAGAGCTTCCTGTCCACCGATACCGCAGATGCAGATTACATCGCTGCAGACACCGATATGACTGCTGTTGATGGCTACATTAAATACCTGAAGATCTCCTACAACTGCATCCACAAGTTCGATAATGACTGCACCACTGCTGACAAGTGCGCATATTGTAATGAAGTAGCTGAGGCTAAGACCGCTCACGTATTCGATACCGATTGCACCACTGCTGATACTTGCCAGAACGCTGGCTGTGAGGCAAAGGCTGACGCTAAGGCTGCTCACGTGTTCGACAATGACTGCACCACTGCTGACAAGTGCGCAAACTGCGAAACAAAGGCTGCTGCAAATCCTGTTCACGCATTCGATAAGGACTGCAAGACTGCTGACAAGTGCGCTAACTGCGATGTAGTTGCAACTGCTGGCACTCACGTATTCGATACCGATTGCACCACCGCTGACAAGTGCGCTACCTGTGATGCTGTTGCTGAAGCTAAGTCTGCTCACGTGTTCGACAAGGACTGCACCACTGCTGATACCTGTCAGAACGCTGGCTGCGCAGTAAAGGCTACTGCAGGCGCTCACATCTTCGACAAGGACTGCACCACTGCTGACAAGTGCACAAGCTGTGGCACTGCTGCTACTGCAGAAAAGGCTCATAAGTACACCGACAATGCAGACACCACCTGTGACAACCCTGGCTGTGAGCACACCCGTAAGGTAGAAGCAGGCGGCAAGAACCCCCAGACCGGCGATAACACCGCTCTGGTTCTGTGCATCGTTGTTATGCTGACCTCTGCTGCAGCATTCGTCTTCACCAAGAAGAGAATCGCTCTGTAAGCAAACCGAATAATTAAAAGCAGGCATCCTCGGATGCCTGCTTTTTTATGTTGTACAGGGTCCGCCACCAGCAGGAAAAATACACATCCCACGACCAAAGGGGGAAATGTATAAACAAAGCCAAAAACAACTTATTCTACATTTCCCCCTTCGGAAAACCCAATTCTTTGCGGTATAAAATGTGTTTCATTTTTCAGCACTAAAAAAGAAGGGCCCGGGGGATTCTTAAGGGGCACGGCGTCTCGAGCGGGAGCTCGAGTGATCCCCTTAAGCCGGTTCTTTGGTAACTTTCTTGCCGGAACAAGAAAGTTACCCGCCGGAGGCATACCTATTCTCTTGCCGGTGAAAAAGTATGGCGTCTTCTCTTGCCGGTGAAAAAGTATGGCGTCTTATCTTGCCGGAGTTTCTGTAGGAGCGAGCAGTGCTCGTCCGCTTCTAATGAATTCGCTCGCGGTAACGGACGGCCAATGGCTGCCCCTATATGCAATCCTTAAACATTTCTCCGCAACGAAGCAGAGAAGCTTGTTGCCTGCTTTTTTATATGTAAAACACCGCAAAAAGGGTCTTTGGGAAAAACTAGCTTGCAAAGAAGCGTAAAGCTGTTATAATAAGGTAAACTACAATTGTCAGGGGGGAGTCTTGTGTCCGGTGAAAAAAGCTGGCTGCGGCTATGGAAGAAAATCCGAAAACTGCATTTAAGTACCACGCAGATTATTGCGCTGGCATTTCTTGGCATCATTCTTTTGGGCACGGTTTTGCTGGCGCTGCCCGTATCTTCACGGGACGGAAACTCCTGCGGCATTTTTCCGGCGCTGTTTACCGCCACCTCTGCCACCTGTGTAACGGGCTTGGTGCTGTTTGATACGTGGAGTCAATTCAGCGGCTTTGGACAAGGGGTACTTCTGCTGCTTATTGAGTTGGGCGGCTTGGGCTTTATGTCCGCGGCATCCTTGGTGATTTTTATGCTGCGCCGGAAGGTAGGGCTGAAGCAGCGGATGGTAATGGCGCAGGCTATGAGCCTTAACGATATGCAAGGCGTTGTCCGCTTGCAGCGGATTGTTATTTTTGGCTCGTTAGGCATCCAATTTGCCGGCGCGCTGGTGCTGACAATCCATTTCCTGCCAATGTACGGCCTCCGTCAGGCGGCAATTTGGGGCGTGTTCCACGCGGTATCCGCCTTCTGTAATGCAGGCTTTGATATTTTTGGAAGCATTGCTCCCGGACAGAGTCTGATTCCCCTTCAAAATGATGCAGTAGTGCTAATAACACTGATGGGGCTCATTACCGTAGGCGGTTTGGGCTTCTTTGTGTGGGAGGAGCTGATCAGAGTACGCTCCTTCAAAAGATTAAGCGTCTATTCAAAATTGGTGCTGCTCACAACCACGGTTATTATTCTTTTGGGCACCGGTCTGATTCTGCTGCTGGAGTGGAATAACCCCGATACATTGGGAAATATGACCCCGTTGCAGAAGGTACTCAATGCCTTTTTCCAGACAGTGACCCTGCGGACAGCCGGCTTTGTATCCTTGGATCAAGGACTGCTGAAGGACAGTACAAAGGCGCTGTCTATAGTGATTATGCTCATCGGCGGCTCCTCCGGTTCTACTGCCGGTGGCTTAAAGACCGTCACCTTTGTGGTGCTGGTGCTGTTTATTTGGGCAAAGGCCCGGGGCAAAAGCACAGTGCACGTATTCCGCCGAACCATTCCCAACGCAAAAGCCACAGATGCGATGACCATTTTCTTTATTATGACTGCGCTGGCGTTCTTTGGCGGATTCTTTGTTGCAGCTACTGCGCCGGCAGCGATAAGCTTTACAGACGGGCTGTTTGAGGCGGTGTCTGCATTGGCAACGGTGGGTGTGTCTACCGGTATCACGTCGGCAATGGGCATTCCCGCGCAGCTTTTGATGATTGCATTTATGTATTTTGGCCGCGTAGGTGTGCTGACCATCAGCTTAGGATTTTTGATGGGGAATAAAGCGGAGGACCGCTTCCGCTATGCAGATACCAATTTGTTGATTGGGTAGGAGGTAAAACAATGAAATCATATATTGTTGTAGGCTTGGGACGTTTCGGCAGTGAAGCAGCCAAACGTCTGTGTGAATTGGGCTGCGAGGTGCTGGCGCTGGATTGCAACAGCGAATTGGTGCAGCAAATCAGTGCAGAGGTGACACAGGCGGTGGTGGCAGATGCCCGGGATAAAGAGGTACTCAAGGCCCTTGGCGCATCAGAGTTTGACTGCGCAATTGTGGCAATTGGCGACAGCTTGGGCGATTCCGTTTTGGCAACGATGAATCTGAAGGAACTGGGCATTGGCTATGTGGTATGCAAAGCCCACGATGAAGTGCACCGGCAGGTACTGCTGAAGCTTGGAGCAGACAGGGTGGTCATTCCGGAACAGGAGCAGGCAAATCGCTTGGCGCGGAATCTGTCCAGCCGGAATGTGTTGGATTATATTGAACTGTCTGACGATTATGGCATCATTGAAGTGCCCGCTCCCGCTTCTTGGGTAGGGAAGAGCCTTAAGGATTTGAATGTACGGGCAAAAATGGGCGTGAATATTATTGCGGTCAAGCACGGCAAAGCCATTAACGTAGCGCCCGGCGCGGATTATGAGATTCTGCCGGGGGATATAATGGTCATTTTGGGGGGCACGGATGCGCTCAACGCCGTGCAAAAGCTATGAGGGAACACATTACCTCTCGAAAAAATCCTCTGCTGCAGCAAGTAAGAAAGCTTTTAACCTCCCGGAAAGAACGGGAAGCTACAGGCCTGTTTGTGGCGGACGGCACCAAGCTTTTGCAGGAAGCAATTCGCTGGTGGCCGGGTCTTCACACGGTTATTCTGTCCCAAGATGTGGATGCGGAAATTCCTCAGAACGTGCGGACAGTGACGGTGCCCCGGGATGTGATGGAGTCGATTTCTCCTATGCAAAGCCCTCAAGGCGCTCTGTTTCTGTGCCGGCTTCCTGAGAAAAAATCCTTTGTACCCAAAGCGGGGATGCTCCTGTTGGATGGTATTCAGGACCCGGGCAATCTGGGCACAATCCTTCGCACTGCGGATGCTTTGCAAATTCCCGTAGCGCTGCTGGAGGGCTGCGCTGACCCCTATAATCATAAGGTCATCCGCGCCAGTATGGGGGCGGTGTTCCGTATGGATGTGGTGCAGACCACGTGGGCAGAGGCCTGCCAAGCTTGCACCCAAGCAGGAATCCCCGTAGGTGTAACCGCGCTGAATGCCACAGCCAAGGATTTGCGGGAAGCGCCTTTGAAGACGATGGCAGTGGTCATCGGCAGCGAGGGACAGGGGGTACGGCAGGAGATTTTGGATAGCGCCAAGCAGGCGCTGATTATCCCAATGAATCCCAATTGCGAGTCTCTCAATGCGGCGATTGCCGCGGCCATTGTGATGTGGCAAATGAAAGAATAACAGGAAAGGGAAAGGCATATGCTGCTGCATTGGATTTGGTTTGCAGAATTAAAGAGTATAACCCTAATGGAAAAGCATCGGCTGCTGGAGCGGTTCGGTGATCCGGAGGAGCTATACAATACTGCCGACGAAGTGTTGGAAAAACTGAAAATCGTCGATAAGAATTTAATGCCGGCAGAACAGATTTTGCGGAGATGCGCCCAAAAAGGGATTCAGCTTCTGCCGATAAAGGACAGCAGCTATCCCTATCGATTGCGCAATACTCCCGATGCCCCTGTGCTTCTATATTATAAAGGTATCCTGCCGGAGTGGGAAAAGCAGCCGGCAATCGGTATCGTGGGCACAAGAAAGGCCTCTACATACGGCCTGCAGGCGGCCCGTCAGTTAAGCTGCGAGATTGCTGCCTCCGGCGGCATTGTGGTTTCCGGCGGCGCGTCGGGAATCGATACCGCAGCAATGCAGGGCAGCGTGGATGTGGGCTGCCCTGTGGTAGGCGTTTTGGGCTGCGGTGTGGACGTGGTATATCCCCGCAGCAACCGTAAGCTTTTTGAGGCAGTGGTGGAAAAGGGCTGCCTGATTTCGGAATATGCTCCGGGGGAAGAAGGAATCCCTTGGCATTTTCCTGCCAGAAACCGCATCATCAGTGGCATCAGTGACGGTGTGCTGGTGGTGGAAGCGCCTAAGAGAAGCGGCGCGCTGATTACTGCGCAGCGGGCATTGGAACAGGGCAGAGATGTATTTGTTGTGCCGGGGAATATCAATGCCGATTCCTTTGTAGGCAGCAATACGCTGCTGAAAGAGGGCGCAATTCCGGCCTTGTCCGGCTGGGATGTGCTGAGCTGCTATGAATTTCTCTATCCCGATAGGGTGAAGAAAAACGGAAAAATGTTGCCGGCAAACGGGACGGAAAAACAGGACGCATTACCGGAATTTTCGGAAAAAATAGAAACGGCTCGGAAAAAATCCGTTGACAATCGAGTAAATAGCACGTATATTGAATTAAAAAATAGCCATCCTGCTCTCAATGCCGATGAGCAGGCTGTTTTAGCGCAGTTGACCCGCCATCCCCAAGAGCCGGCGGAGATAATTGCCAAATTGGATATGCCATCGGGAAAGGTGCTGTCGGCGCTGACTATGCTGACGGTAAAAGGCTTAGTGCTGAAGCATCCCGGCGGGCGTGTCAGTCTAAAATAATCATTGCGGAGGAAATTATGAGCTCCAATCTTGTAATTGTGGAGTCGCCTTCTAAGGCGAAGACCATTGGAAAATATCTGGGACCGGACTATGTGGTAAAAGCCAGTATGGGTCACCTGCGTGATCTGCCCAAAAGCACGATGGGTGTGGATATTGAAAGCGGTTTTGTGCCGGAATACGTCCCGCTGCCCAATAAAGGCGATGTAATCAGCGAACTGAAAAAACTGGCAAAAAAAGCAGATACCGTGTATCTGGCAACTGACCCGGACCGGGAGGGCGAAGCAATTTCCTGGCATTTGCAGGAGCTTTTGGAACTGCCGTTGGAGAAAACCCACCGGGTCACCTTTAACGAGATTACCCAAAATGTGGTCAAGGAGGCCATTGCCAACCCCAGAGCCATTGACGGAAATCTGGTGGATGCCCAGCAGGCACGGCGCATTTTGGACAGAATTGTGGGCTACCAGCTTTCTCCGCTACTGTGGAAGAAGGTCCGCAGAGGTCTGTCTGCCGGCAGAGTGCAGTCGGTGGCAACCCGCCTTGTGGTGGACAGAGAAAATGAAATTCGCGCCTTTGTTCCCAAGGAATACTGGTCGCTGGATGTAAAGCTGAATTTGATCGGCAAGCCCGGCAGCTTTGTGGCTCGCTATTACGGCAGCCCCAAGAAAAAAGAGTTGGCAAATGAAGAACAGGTGCAGGCCATCGTCAAGGATATTACTGACGGTGAATTTGCCGTTGTGGGCGTAAAACGGGCAGACAAAAAACGTTCTGCCGCCCCTCCCTTTACCACCTCTACCTTGCAGCAGGAGGCTGCCCGCAAGCTGAATATGACGCCGAAACGCACAATGGCCATTGCCCAGCAGCTGTATGAAGGCGTGGACGTGGCAGGTGAGGGCACCTTGGGTCTCATCACCTATATGCGTACCGACTCCTTGCGCCTGTCTAACGAGGCGATGGATGCTGCGGCGGCGTTTATCACAAACCGCTATGGCAAGAACTATCACTACGGCTCCCGCCACGTATTCAAGACCAAGTCCGGCGCACAGGATGCCCACGAGGCAATCCGCCCCACTCACGTGGAGTTAGACCCGGAGAGAATCGAAAAGAGCCTGACAAAGGAACAGTATCGGCTCTACAAGCTGATTTGGAGCCGTTTTTTGGCATCCCAAATGGCAAATGCGGTGTATGACACAGTGGCAATCGATACCCAGTGCGCCGGCCACATTTTCCGTGCAACACATCAGAGCGTAAAGTTTGCCGGCTTCCTTGCCGTCTATGAGGAGGGCAGAGATGAGGAAGCAGAGGCAACCGGCGCACCTCTGCCGGATTTGCAGGAGGGGGATAAAGCTAAGGCTGCGGAAATGAAGCCGGAGCAGCACTTTACCCAGCCCCCTGTGCGCTATAACGAGGCAAGCCTCGTAAAGGCAATGGAGGAAAAGGGCATCGGCAGACCTTCTACCTATGCTACCATTGTGTCCACCATTCAGGACAGAGAATATGTCAATAAGGTGGATAAGCGCCTGCAGCCCACAGCCTTGGGCGAGGTGGTTACAGCGCTGATGATGGAGCGGTTTAACGACATCATCGACGTGGAATTTACCGCCAATATGGAAACCCGTCTGGACGAAGTGGAAGCAGGCAACCAAAACTGGAAAGCGCTGCTTACTGAATTCTATAAGGACTTCCATCAGGAATTGGTGGATGCAGAGAAGGCGCTGGAGGGCACACGTATTAAAGTTCCCGATGAGGTAAGCGAGGAAATCTGCGAGGTTTGCGGCAGAAATATGGTGGTAAAAATCGGCAGATTCGGTAAATTCCTTGCCTGCCCCGGATTCCCCGAGTGTAAGAACACCAAGCCCATTGTGGAAAAAATGCCGGGCAGATGCCCCAAGTGCGGCAGTACGATTCTGAAGCGGAAATCCAAGCGCGGCTATGCCTATTACGGCTGCGAGCGTGGCGCAGAGTGTGGCTTTATGACTTGGGACGTGCCCACGGCTGAGGATTGCCCCAAGTGCGGACAGACTATGTTCAAAAAATCCGGACGGGGCAGAATGAAGCCCTTCTGTATCAACGAAGCCTGTGAAAACTTCCTGCCGGAGGACAAACGGGGTTACTATAAGAAGAACACCGAAGAGCCGGCAGAGGACAAAGAAACTGCAAAAAAGACAGCGGCGAAAAAGACCGCTGCAAAAACAACAAAGAAGTCTACAAAAACCAAGGAGACCAAATGACAACAGTGAAAGTCATCGGCGCGGGCTTGGCCGGAGCGGAAGCCGCTTGGCAGCTTGCCCAAAGAGGGCTGCAGGTGGAGCTGCACGAAATGAAGCCCCACAAAAAGACGCCTGCCCATCACGTAGATACCTTTGCCGAGTTGGTATGCTCCAATTCGCTGCGGGGTGACAAAATTGAAAATGCGGTGGGCCTTCTGAAAGAAGAGCTGCGCCGGTTGGGAAGCTTGATTATCTCCTGCGCCGACGAAACCCGTGTGGAAGCAGGGGGGTGCTTGGCGGTGGATCGCCAAGGCTTTTCTGATTTGGTTACGGAGAAAATCCGGAATCACCCCAACATTACGGTGATTGCCGGTGAGGTGACAGAGGTTCCGACCGGGCCTGTGATTATTGCCACAGGACCGCTGACCTCGGATAGCCTGTCCAAGGCAATCGGGGAATACTTCGGCAGCGACTATCTCCACTTTTTTGATGCGGCGGCGCCTCTGATAACCGCAGAATCTGTGGATATGGATGAGGCTTGGTGGCAGAGCCGTTATGACCGGGGAACACCGGATTATGTAAACTGCCCAATGAACAAAGAGCAGTATGAAAGCTTTGTAAAGGAATTGATTGCCGCAGAGGAAGCGGAGGTTCACGGCTTTGAGGATAAACGGATTTTTGAGGGCTGTATACCTGTGGAGGTAATGGCGCGCCGTGGGCAGGATACGCTGCGCTACGGTCCGCTGAAGCCTGTGGGTCTTACAAATCCCAAGACCGGCAAAGAGCCCTATGCGGTTGTTCAGCTGCGGCAGGACAATGCGGCAAAGAGTGTGTATAATCTGGTGGGCTTCCAAACGCACCTGAAATTCGGCGAGCAAAAACGGGTGTTTTCTATGATTCCAGCCCTGAAGAACGCAGAGTTCGTCCGATACGGCGTTATGCACCAAAATACGTTCCTGCAAAGCCCGAAGCTTTTGGACAGATACTATGCAGACAGACGCAATCCGCTGGTGGCCTTTGCCGGACAGATGACCGGCGTAGAGGGCTATGTGGAAAGCGCCGCATCCGGCTTTTTGGCAAGCGTTGCTATGGCGGCTAAGGTGCAGGGAAGAGAGATTCCCGAATTCCCCAAGGAAACGGCAATCGGCGCGTTGGGGCTGTATATCAGCGACGAGCGGATTGAAAATTTCCAGCCGATGAACATCAATTTCAGTATCATTGCTCCCTTGGAGCAGCGTATAAAGAAGAAAGCAGAGAAAAACCTTGCCATTGCAAACCGTGCGTTGGCGTGGATTGATGCTTTTGCAGAAAAGGGTATATAAATATGAAGATTATTTTAGATGCAATGGGCGGTGACCTTGCGCCCTTGGCGCCTGTAATGGGTGCAGTGGAGGCAGCGAAGGCATTTGGTGCCCAAATTGTGTTGGTAGGCAGGGGAGATGAAATTCTTCAGGTGCTTCGCCAGCAGGGAATTGAAACCCTCCCCAAGGGAATCGAGATTGTCCACGCTGACGGAGTGGTGGATATCCACGAGGACCCTACCGCGGCGGTGCGAAAGCAAAAGGACTCCTCTATGATGATAGGTCTGAAAATGCTCTCTGGCGGTGAGGGGGATGCCTTTATCTCCGCCGGCTCAACCGGCGCGTTGCTTACCGGCGCAACCTTGCTTGTAAAGCGTGTGAAGGGAATCCGCCGGGCGGCAATGGGCCCTGTGATGCCCAACAAAGCCGGCGGCAAAACCGTAATTCTGGACTGCGGCGCCAACGCCGAATGTACCGCAGAATTCTTGCTGCAGTTTGGTATCGTCGGCTCGCTGTATGCCAAAAAGTACTTAGGTGTGGAGAATCCCAAGGTGGGACTTCTGAACATTGGCGCAGAGGAAACCAAGGGGACACCCCTGCAGAAAGAGGCCTATGCCCTTTTGCAGCAGGCAAGCGATAAGGGACTTATCAACTTCGTGGGCAACGCCGAGGCACGGGATGTGCCTTTGGGAATGGTGGACGTGGTGGTGTGTGACGGCTTTGCCGGCAACGTGCTGCTCAAATCCATCGAAGGCACGGCAATGTTTATGGGCAGCCTTATGAAGCACAAGATTTTCAAGCGCAGCTTCTTGTCGAAAATCGGCTATCTGTTCTGTAAGCCGGGGGTGGACGAGGTGATGGGAATGCTGGATTACCGCACCATCGGCGGCACCCAGTTTTTGGGTATCCGTAAGCCCGTTATCAAGGCCCACGGTTCCTCCGATGCTCTTGCGTTCCGCAATGCAGTGCGTCAGGCAATGGAAGCAGCCAAGACGGATTTCTCTGCCGAATTGGAGGAAAGCCTGTCTGCGCTGACGGAAAAGGAGTCTGAGAATGATTAAGGATTTAGAAGCTGCAATCGGCTATAAGTTCAAGAATATTACCCATTTGCAAAGAGCGTTGACCCATTCCTCCTATGCCAACGAGCATTGGCACGATAGCCTGAAAAGCAACGAGCGACTGGAGTTTTTGGGCGATTCTGTTTTGGGAATGGTGGTTGCCGAGTTTCTGTTCCGGAGTTTCCCCGACCGTTTGGAGGGAGATTTGACCCGTATGCGGGCAGATATGGTCTGCGAAAAGAGCCTTGCGCAGATTGCCCAGCAGCTGGATTTGGGAAAGTATTTGCTGTTGGGACACGGCGAGGAGCAAAACGGCGGCAGACAACGCCCCTCCATTCTCTCCGATGCGGTGGAGGCGGTGCTGGCGGCTTGCTTTATGGATGGCGGTATGGCGGCGGCGGAGAGCTTTATCCGCAAGTTTGTGCTGTGCAAAGTGCCTGAGACCAAGCTCCATAATGAGGATTACAAAACCGCTCTGCAGGAGCTGGTGCAGCAGAAAAAGGACCAGCAAATCAGCTACCAGCCGGTAGAGGAATTTGGCCCCGACCACGACAAAACCTTTGTTGTGGAAGTGAAGCTCAACGGCGCGGTTGTGGGAAAAGGCAAAGGCTCCAGCAAAAAACGCGCGGAGCAGGATGCTGCCCGCTTGGCAATCGAAAAGCTGTTCCCCAACAAATAAAAATTGCATAAACCCTCCTGTGCCGGAAAAAATAGCACAGGAGGGATTTTTTATGACGGAAAAGGAATACGGAAAGCTGATAAAAAATATGGCGCCTAAATCGCCCATCAAAAAGGACTGCTTGAATGCTTTTTGGATTGGCGGATTGATTTGCTGTATCGGACAGCTGCTGCTCAACGGCTACACCGCGTTGGGACTGGATAAAGAAAACGCAGGCACGGCAACCTCAATGACCCTTGTGGCAATGTCTGCGCTGCTTACGGGGCTGAGCCTGTATGACAACATTGCCAAGCACGCAGGGGCAGGCACGCTGGTTCCCATTACCGGCTTTGCCAATTCTGTCGCCGCCCCTGCCGTAGAATTCAAAACTGAGGGGTTCATATTAGGCGTCGGTGCAAAGATGTTTACCATTGCAGGCCCCGTAATAGTTTACGGAACACTTGCAAGTGTGGCGTATGGACTGATTTATTGGGTAACGAAATTGTTTTAGAGAAAAGGCCCCCTCTGACGAGGGGCTGGATTTTGCGAAGCAAAAGACTGGGGGAGAGAATCTCTCCCTCCGTCAAAACTTCGTTTTGCCACCTCCCTCGTCAGAAGGAGGCTTTATAAAAAGGCTTGACCGAGCGGTCAAGCCTTTTACAGTATTATTGATTTTTTGCTTTCCGCATTAGATAGTGGTCTGAGCAGGCAGGTGTGTCTGCAGAGGAATCCGGAGAGGTGGAATAGGCGAATAAACGTCGATATCCTTTAGAATGCTGTGTAGGAAGAAAGTCGAAACAATCCGGAGCGAGCCCATCTTCGCACCACTTCCTTATTACGGATATGTTGTCGCTAAGTTCGATGTTCCCATTTAGCATCGCCGAGCCATAACGGAAAATATTCGCCCCGTGGTCGTGACCCGGTATCAGAAAATAGCGGCAACTATCTGACAGGTTGTCATATCGCCGGGCAAGTCGCTGCACATAGCCCACGGCATCGGGGAAGGGGACGCAGGGATCTGCTGTACCGGAATATAGAAACAGTTTGCCGCCTCTGGCGAAAAATGCGTCTAGGTTTATATCGTTGGCATTCAAGTCTTCTGCCAAACAGTCGTCTATCATCTGCATGTCGTTATTGAAATCAAAATCACGCCCATTGTAGTTGCTGCCAAAGGCCCAAAGGAAGGGATAAAAATGGGGTGCTTCCGGTGCTTGGCAGTTGCGGATTCCACAGTCGTATTTTTCTGAACCCATAGGCATACCGTTGTAGATCCGCCGGTGGGTTACGGGGTCTACAGGACCGGTATAAATGCTACGAAGCGCGCAAAGTTGCGGATGAGAAAAATGGGGGAATCTTTGGGATAAAAACGACAGAAACGCCTCGATGATTTCCGGGGTTGCTTTCGGTGCGGTGATAAAGGTGTCTCCCGTCTCGCCATCGCCGCACTGCTGGTAAAAGGCAACGGCAGTGTCGGTGATGTCTTCGATTTCCTTGTTGGTAAACAGGCATTCACCTGCAGGGGTTCTTAAATGAATGTGATTCCACAGAAAATACGTGTGTAAATGTGTACGGTTGTTCGCTGGAACACCGGCTATGATGCCGTCATAATATTCTGGAAACCGCTGGGCCATGGCCAGAGCTTGCTGTCCGCCGGTAGATGTTCCGTAAAAGTATGATTTAAATTGATTTGTTTCGTAAAATGCACAAACAAGTTGTCTGCCGATAACGCTCATAAAATAGGTTGCCCGCCAACCAAAGTCTTTCCAAACTTCCGGATTTCCAATGCCTCCGGTTCTACCATTGGCGGTTCCCATGTCGGTTTGTGCGACAGCATATCCACTCCGTATTCCTTCCGCCAGCGTATGATACGGAATAGCACCGGCCATGCCTCCGTTTCCTCTTGCAATAAACACGCCGTTCCAATTTTCCGGTAGCCATACTTCCACGTTGATTTTGGATTGCGCAGAAGGCGTGACCAATAGGGCAACACGCACAAAGGCCGGTAAATCTGTGAAGGTTTTCTCATCTGTTGCAAAAGTTCCCGCGCTTTCATAACGGATGCTTGTAATGGCAGTGTTCGAGGGGATGACCTGTGACAGGGTCTCTATTTTCTGCAAGATATTCATTGAGTAAGTCCTTTCATATACATCGAACAGCTTTTTACAATATGGTTTGCGTTATTATACCACACTGCCGATGTAATGTAAATAATTTTGCCCAAAAAGGTGTGTCCTATATTGACAGCAGCAGAAGGCTTTGTCCTCGGCGTGGGCGCGAAGATGTTCACAATAGCAGGACCTGTGATTGTATATGGCGTAAGCGCCAGCGTAGTCTATGACCTAATTTATTGGCTTGTTCAAATGATATCGGGCGGTTAATAACCGCCCCTACAAGGCAGATGCTATCTTCGGTAGGGGCAAGCATTGCTCGTCCGCTTGTAGGGGAGGCGTTTCGCCTCCCACGGGACGGGTAACCCGTCCCCTACAACAAAAAGGCTTGACCTCTCGGTCAAGCCTTTTTCTCAATTCAAATAGGGGTCATCCCACAGCTTTAATGTTTGTCCAAGCCCCAGCTTCAAGGCGTTCTGATAGATGTCGTAAGAATAGCCCACATCCCACACAGGCAGACCGCCGGTGACAAAGCAGATTCGGTCTGTGTCAGATTCCCGTCCGCTGCGTGTGCCGTTGATCACATCGCCCAAACTGGTGGCCTCGGTGATGGGGGAGAGCTTGCCTTCGTACATCATCCGGTAGATTTGCACGCCGATGCCGTTGACAAACCGCTCGTTTTCCGGCAGCAAAAGGTGCTCGTCGTAGTAAACCTCGTGCATAGGCGCGTGATCCCAAATAATCTTTGCGTCAGTATAGTAGTCCTGCCCAATGGTGCCCCGGCCGGTGAAAATGATAAGGCTGCCGGGCTTGAGCCAAGTGTCATCAATGTGAATGGGCTTCACAGAGGAGGCAGCCACACTGACGATATCAGCCGCTTTGACAGCATCCTCTAAGCAGGTCGTACCCCTTGCTTTCAGATGGTACTTTTCAGACATTTCCTTGGCAAAGGCCTCTGCTTTTTCCAAAAACAAGTCGCAGACAATGACCTCTTCTAATTTCTTTGCCTCAAGGGCGATGGCATCGAAACAAGCCTTGCTGACAGGGCCTGCGCCAATGCAGGCGCACACCTTTGCGTCTTTTTGCGCCAAATACCGGGTGGCAACACCGGGGACACAGCCGGTGCGGACAGAGCTTACAAGATTGGCGGACATAAGGGCCAAAGGCTCGCAGGTGTCTGCGTCATTGAGCATAACCATCAGGATGGAACGGGGAAGACCCCGCTGGGGGTTGATAATGTTGGAGCCATACCATTTTTGACCGGCAACGTTAAAGCGGCCTCCTACGTAGGCGGGCATGGCCATAAAACGGCGGTCAGGCGCATCCAGCGGCATATTGGGGAAGGGGCTTTCCTTGGGGAACTTCAGCGCGATGCCATGGGCGTTGTGCTTGTCACCGCCCATTACATAGTCGCCCTTGCTCAGCAGACCAAACAGCTCTTCCTCCACATCAATGCAGTGGGCAACGTCCAACACACCTGCCTTGATCATATCCTCTTCGTTCAAATAAAGAAAACTGGTTTCCTTGCCCATAGTGCTTGTCTCCCTTCAAAATGTAGTGTTTATTTCTTGGCATTATTATAGAAAACAGAGGATATTTGTGTCAATAGATTCCGGGAAGTGTATTAAAATAACAGGAAAATGTAGTAAAAAATACATTGACACAGACTTGCTCGTATCGTATCCTTAAGGAAAGGAGAGATGGGTATGGGAATTGTAGAGCAGATTCGATGCAAGATGGAACAGATGACCCGTTCAGAGCAGCGGGTGGCGCTGTATGCCCTTGGACATATGAACGATATTGCTTTCTTCACGCTGGAGGATTTTGCCCGCCAAGTGGACGTCAGTACCACAACGGCGCTGCGATTCTGCCGCAGATTGGATTTTGACGGCTTCAAGCAGTTTCAGCAGGCGGTTCGGACGGATTTGAAGTACAGCCCGGACCTTTTGGATAAATTCCATCGCACCGCGGACAATCAGCTGGAGGACACCCTACTGGCGCAGACCGTGCAGCAGGGAATCCGCTGCATCCAGCAGACCTTCCGGGAGCTGCCTTTTGAAGCGGTTGAGGATGCCGTAAAGCGCATTGCCGGCGCACGCCGGGTCTATACCTTCGGTATGCGGGAGTCGCAAGCGCTGGCAGCCTATGCCTACAGCCGATTGCTCACCGTACGGGGAGACGTGTTCTTGTATCAGGACGGCTACACCGGCAATGTGGAGGCACTGCTGAGCGCAACGAAAGAGGATGTCTTTGTGGTGTTTCTGTTCCACCGATATACCCGCCAGACACTGCGAACCTTGGAAGCCTTAAAAGAACGGAACGTGCAGGTGATTCTGATTACCTCTCCGCCGGTGGAGCAGGTGGCACGGTTTGCAACGGTGCTGCTGCCCTGTCAGGTGGATGGGGTTGGCATCAAAAACTCTGCCTTGGCGCCAATTTGCCTTTCGGATTATTTGTGTAACGCCGTGGCAATGGCTAATGGGGAAGCCACAATGCAACGAATGAGCCAGTCGGAAGCGCTGTTTGCCAGCAATGAGATTATAGAAAACTGAGGAAAGTCAATGAAAAACAAAGTATTGATAAAAGGCAGCATACTGGTGATTGTAAGCGCCTTTTTGTTTGGGTGTATGCCCCTTATCACGCGGTATATTTATGCCGCAGGGGTCAATCGGGAAAGTGTGGTTTTGCTGCGGAATTTGCTGGCGCTGCCGCTGCTGGCACTGCTTACCTACAGACAGGAAAAATCCTTCAAAATTCCTGCTAAGGCAATTCCTGCAATCGTGGCGATTGCACTGATGGGCTGCTGCATCACGCCGCTGCTGCTTTACGGCTCCTATCAGCACATTGCCACCGGCACGGCAACGGTGTTCCATTTTGTATACCCGGCTGTGGTGGTGTTGATCGGACTGGTGTTTTTGCGAAAAAGAATAAACGCCGGCACGCTTTTGGCGGTGCTGCTGTGCGTTGGAGGATTGTGCCTGTTTTATAATCCCGACCAGCAGCTGGATTGGCGTGGCTGCGCCCTTGCGTTGGCTTCCGGTGTTACTTACGCAATCTATGTGGTGCTGCTCTCCGTGTTTCGGTATAGTGAAGTTTCCGGCTTTCGGCTGAGCTTTTATGTTTCGGCTGTGTGTTCCGCCGCGATGCTGGCGGTGTGCCTGCTGACCGGACGGCTGACCTTGCCTGCAAGGGTAAGCGGCTGGCTGTTATGCGTGCTGCTTGCCTTGGTGATTGGCGTGGGGGCGGTGGTTATGTTTCAGCGGGGAACATTTCTCATTGGCGGTGAACGCGCCTCTGTCTTGAGCACAGTAGAGCCGCTGACCGGCGTGCTGATGGGCGTTGTGGCGTTTCAGGAGCAGCTTACCCCGGCTATGTGCGTGGGCTCTGTGTTGGTGATTTCCGCCTGCGTTTTAATTACAGTTTTCGATAAAAAACACGCAGCGGTGTGATTTTCTGCTTGCACGTAAAAAGGCACCGTTTTACGGTGCCTTTTATAGTAAATATTTCAATGGCTTTGCCGACCTGTTTGGATACCCACTGTTTCATAGACCCAACCACAGTTGACACAGTAGGGGCGGATACCATCCGCCCGAAAAAAAGGCTTGACCAAAACGGTCAAGCCTTTTAATTTAGTGACACCGTTTGCACGGTGTAAAGCCACGCGATTCTGCTTCGGATTGTGTTACTTTTTCAGGATCGTTCATATTGCTACAACCTGCACTGGTATGATATTTGGTGCCACCATTTGTGGGAATCCAGACCATAGTTTCATGGTTGTAGTCGGGATCTTCCTTTCCACATGTTGTGCAGTTTCCGTTTGAAAAATTGTGTCCGGCAGTCAAGCCACTTGTTGTACCGCATACAGTACATGTTTTGGGATCAGAACAAGTTGCCTCTTTCCAGTTATGTCCATTGGCGCTGCCTTCTGTTGCACCGCAAGAACAAATTTTGGGTGAAGTGCAGGTAGCCGCACTAAAGCTATGCGTGTGTGGAGGCTTTGTGGTGGATGCGGTAGTAGGTGCAGTAGTAGGTGCGGTAGTAGGTTTCTCAGTGGAAGCTTGCGTGTCCTCAGTGTTGCTATCAGTAAGTTTTTCTGTGTTGTTGGTGGTGATTTGACTAGGGGTGGTGCTGGGGTTGGTGTTTTGTATGCTGCCCCCGTCGCAAGCACACAGGCTCAGCAGTAGAACAATCACAAGTAGCAAGGATAATACTTTTTTCATAGTCATTCCCTTTCTCTCTAAATAAAAAAGCGCGCAGCCGAGGCTACGCACTGAAAAACACATAACCCCGATTGCTGCGACACAACTTCTGACAAACTACAAGAGAACGTCAAAACTGGAGAATGTGTTTTTGCCGAAACAAAAAAACGTTTCCCCTGTAGTTTGTCCAAATATAAAGTTGTGTCGCAGGAATACTTTAGCACGAGCTAGTAAACAATGCAACAGTTTTTGCAAATTATTCTATTTCAATGATGTTGCAGCTATCGGTGTTGGGCTCTTGGATGCAGAGCCTTTTTCTTTCGGGGGACAGCAGGTATGTCCGCAAATCCTTATAGTCTTTGACGGTGGCGGGGATATACATACCGCATTTGGGGCGGTAGGTATCCGCGTGGTAATCGCCGCCGCAGGTAACGATTAAATCCTTGCTTTGGGCGATTTCCAGCAGCTCCTTTGAAAAGGATTTTCCGTACAAAGGATGGCAGTTGATTTCCACACCGTCCATATAATCCGTGTCCAAAACCGTAGTGCCGTTGCGAAAGGGATGCGCCTGAATCAGAACACCGTCGTTGGCTTTGACCAGTTCATACAGCTGCTTTTGAGTGTAATCGAAAACATAGGGATGCTGCCGCAGAAAATCCGGCGCGACTCCGTAAATGAGCATATGCACGCGGGGGTATCGCTCTGCAGTTACTTCAATTCCGAAATAGACCTTGCACCCAATCTCTTTGCCGCATTGCTCCGCGGCATAGAATTCTGCAATATAGTCTTCGATAAATTCATCCATACGGCCAGATGGAATGTAGGATTTTTGATAGTGGTTGGTCAGCGCAACCCCGTCCATACCGTGCTGCAGGGTTTGCTCCAACGCCTGTTTATAAGAAACAGCGCAGCAAGGGCTGATTTTGGAAGAATGTGCGTGTAAATCAATTAGCATATGGATATCTCCTCAGGTGTAATGAACCTTTTCAGCTTTTGTTTGTGTATAGCTTTGCAAGACCACCCTCAGATGTTTCCCGGTAAAGATGGGATAAATCCTTTCCCGTTTGGTACATCGTCTCCACGACCACATCGAAAGACACTTTTCTGCTGGCAAACAGGAAATTTGCAAGGCTGAGAGCATTGATGGCGCGCATTGCCGCAACCGCGTTTCGCTCAATGCAGGGAATTTGCACAAGACCGCAAACGGGGTCACAAGTAAGCCCCAAATGATGCTCCATAGCCACCTCGGCAGCATATTCAATTTGGTCAATTCCCATTTCAAACAGTTCACCCAAAGCGGCAGCGGCCATACTGCAGGCAGTGCCAACCTCGGCCTGACATCCGCATTCTGCACCGCTTATGGATGCGTTGGTAGCGACAACATTTCCCACAAGCCCTGCAACTGCAAGCCCGCGGATCATATCATCATCTGTGAAGCGGTTTTTATCCTGCATATATTTCAAAACGGCAGGCAGAACGCCGCAAGAGCCACAGGTAGGCGCGGTAACAATAACGCCGCAGTCTGCGTTTTGCTCACTGACCGCAAAGGCATAAGAGCAAACCAAGCGATTTTCTCTGGTTTGCGGACTTTCATCGATGTGCTTCTGATTGAACAGAAATTGCGCTTTTCTCTCAACGGAAAGACCGCCCGGCAACGTTCCGCTTTTGCTCAAACCTTCGTTGATTGCATTCTGCATGGTTTTCCAAACGGTCAACAGGTATTGTTTGATGTCAGGGCCCTCGTTTTCGAACACATAGTCAGAAAGCCGGATGTTTTGCGCCTTGCAGAAGTCGGCAATATCGCTGAATTTGTTGTGGGGGTAAACTTGGCTTTCTGCATGGGAAACGGCATCGTCAGATTTTATTTCCCCGCCACCGATACTGTAATAGAATTTTCTACCCAGCTCCAAATTGTTTTGGAAAGCGATAAATTCAATGGTGTTGGGATGGACAGTGGTTTCGGTTTCATAGTCAAAAATGATTTGATGCTTGACATTTTTTAATGTTTCTGAAATTGCTCTGTCGGTGCCGTGTCCTTTTCCTGTTTTGGAAAGGGAGCCGAACAGTGTCGCTTGGATGAAATCAGCTTGCGGATATAAGCTTAAAAATGTAGCGGCAGCAAAGGACGGTCCCATTGTGTGGGAGCTGGAAGGGCCAAAACCGATTTTATATAAAGTTTTAATAGATTTCATATTGGTTACCTCGCTTTTCGTTTATTATACCACATTACCGGCGTTATGCAATGTTTTCTAACACAAAAGGCTTGACCAATCGGTCAAGCCTTGTTTACGTGCTGTTTTATGTTTTTGAAATTGCCGTAGGTTTCGTTGACAACCTCAAAATACGAGAAGGTGTTGTCATATTTCGCCACGATTTTTTGGAAGTCGTTCAGCTGATGCTTGTTAATTACGCAAATCAGCACAGACCGCTGGATACCTGTAAAAGTACCGATGGCATCAATCTGCGTGCAGCCGTGGTGCAGATTTTGGGTAATCTCTTCGATGAATTCATCCTTATGGGTGGTGATGATGGTGAATTTGTAAGCGGTTTTTGTGGTTTTCAGAAGCAGGTTTCCAACAAATGTGGAAATAAAGCAATACATAATGCACAGCGCCATAGGCTTGTAATTCAGCTTGCCTTCCGAGTACACAAAGATGGATGCAATTGCCACAATGGCGTTTAAGGTGAAGGTAACTACAAAGAAATTGGTATCCGGGCGGCGCTTGTTTATGTAACGGGAGATAATGTCGGTGCCGCCGGTGGAGGCGTTGCTCCGGAAGCACACGCCGTAAACTGCGCCGGCAAGAACGCCGCTGAGGATTACGGGATAGATGGTGTCGTGTCCCAGCGCGTTATACTGAATAAAAGAAAGACCTGATTTTTGCAGGAACAGGAAGGAAAACGAATACACAAGGGAAAACAGCAGCGTTTTCACCGCAAAATCCTTTTGCACCAGAAAATAAGCCAGTATGGACAGCGGAATGTTAATCAGCAGGGACATATAGCTGATACTGAAGCCGGTTTTGTACTGAATCATCGTTGCAATGCCGTTAAGACCGGCAGGCGCGAAATTGTTGGTAACGATAAAAATATAGTAGACAAAAGCCAGCAAGACCGCAACCAAAACGATGCTTACATATTCCAAGCTCTTCTTCATTTACAAATTCCCCCATTTTTCTTAACCAAGACGAATTATACTGCTGTTAGCAAGAGAAATCAAGAAGCGTTTATAAGCACCGCTCTTTCACAGCCTTGATATGCGCTGGGGTTGTGCCGCAGCAGCCGCCGAAAACGGTGGCGCCCATACCGGCGCAGTCGGCAACAATTCGCGCAAATTCCTCCGGCTGCATAGGGTAGTGGGGGAGCTTGTCCTCGCCGATTACAGGGATTCCGGCGTTGGGTTTACATACAAGCGGCCCTTTTACATACCGGCGGAGTCTGCTGACCAAGCCTGCCGTCATATTGTCCGCAGCAACACAGTTAAAGCCCACGGCGCAGGCGCCGGCATCCTCCAGCTCCCGCAACACAGGGGCTGCGTCCATTCCGGAGAACAGGCTGCCGTCCGGCTGCATCGTAAAGGTAAACAGCATAGCCTCTGCGCCTTCTAATTCTGCAGCGGTGAAGATGGCTTCTGCCTCTTGGGGGTACATCAGGGTTTCTGCCGCCAGCAGGTCAGCGCCGCCGGACAAAAGACCGCCGATCTGCACCCGGTAGTTCTCCACCAAAAGGTCAAAGGTGGCGGGGTCAAAGCTGTCACAGTAGGTGGCGAGGGTGGTCAGATTTCCCGCAACCAGCGCGTCCGGCACAGCGGATTTGCTCAATGCCACCAAATGGGCATTGATTGCCTCTGCCTGTTTGGCAAGCCCCACCCGATCCAAAGCGATGGGCTGGGCCTGAAAGGTAGGCGCATAGAGAATTTGGCTGCCCGCGGCAGCATATTGCCGCTGCAGGGAGACCAGTGCATCGGGATTGGCAAGAATCCACTCCTCGGTGCAGCAGCCCCGGGGCATACCCGCTGCTTGCAGGTTGGAGCCGGTGGCGCCGTCTAAAAGCACGCACTTTTGGAGATATGCAGACAGTTCTTCTCTTGTGAGCATAGCATCACTTCCTTTTCTCCTTTATTATATCTGCTCTTGCAAAAAAATCAACATACATTGACGAAGCCGGGGAATTCTGTTAAAATAAAGGAACTTTCAAATAAGGAGCGAACCTAATGAAAAAATCTGTTTTAAGAGCCTACGCAGAGCTGATTGTCCGCTGCGGTGTGAATGTGCAAAAGGGACAGGAAGTTTTGATTTATGCAGAGCTGGACCAGCCGGAGTTTGTAAAGCTGGTGGTAGAGGAGGCCTATAAGGCGAAGGCCAAGAAGGTCACCGTAGAATGGAACTACCAGCCATTGGAAAAGCTGCATGTGCGGTATCAGTCTGTGAAGACGATGGGCACAGTCACCGATTTCCAAAAAGCCCGTCAGCAGCACTACTGCGACACCATGCCTGCCCGTATCCATTTGATTTCCGAAGACCCGGACGGATTAAAGGGTATGAATATGGAAAAAGTGGCAAAGGCACGGAAAATGAGCTATCCCATTTTGAAGCCGTATATCGATATGCGTGAGGGAAATCAGCAGTGGTGTATCGCCGCTGTGCCCGGCGCCGCTTGGGCAAAGAAGGTGTTCCCCGGCGTGCGGACAAGTGTGGCTATGGAAAAGCTGTGGGAGGCTATCTTGTATACCTCCCGTGTCACGGAAGACCCCATCGGGGAATGGGAAAAGCACAATCAAAATATCCACGCAAGATGCGATTACCTCAATAGCTTGGGCATCGCAAAGCTCCACTATACTGCCGACAACGGCACGGATTTTACCGTGGGTATGATTCCCGAGGCGATTTTCTGCGGCGGCAGCGAGGTTTCCCGTCCGGGCGTGGTGTTCAACCCCAACATTCCCAGCGAGGAATGCTTCATTTCTCCCAAACGGGGAGAGGCAGAGGGAATCGTGTATTCCACAAAGCCCCTTTCCTATCAGGGTCAGCTGATTGACAACTTCTCCATCCGCTTTGAAAAGGGCAAGGCAGTGGAGGCAAAGGCAGAGGTAGGCGAAGAGCTGCTCAACACCATGATTTCTATGGACGAGGGTGCAGCCTACTTGGGCGAATGTGCATTGGTTCCCGAGAAAAGCCCCATTGCAGAAAGCGGCCTGCTGTTTTATAACACCCTGTTCGATGAAAATGCCGCCTGCCATTTGGCGTTGGGTATGGGCTATGTGGATACCATCCGCGACCATCATAATAAGACCCTTGAGGAGTGCCGCCAGCTGGGCGTCAACGACTCTATGATTCACGAGGACTTTATGATTGGCTGCCCCAGTATGAACATCGATGCCATCACCCGTGACGGCAAGGTAATCCCCATTTTCAGAAACGGAAACTGGGCTTTCTGATAAAAAATCAAAAAATTTCAAAAAAACCCTTGCATTATGGAATTAGTTGTGGTATCATATCCAAGCGATTAAGAATTGCTAGGGTAATTATGCCCTTTTAGCTTACTTGAAAGAGGTGAACAACATGAAGGAAGGCATCCATCCCAATTACGAACAGACAACGATTCGTTGTGCTTGTGGCAACGTCTTTACGACCGGCTCCACCAAGAAGGACATCAAGGTTGAAATCTGCTCCAAGTGCCACCCTTTCTATACCGGCAAGCAGAAGCTGGTTGACACCGGTGGACGTGTTGACCGTTTCAATAAGAGATTCGGCTTGAAGTAAGATTTAAGTCCGTGCTACGCATCGTAGTACGGACTTTTTTCTTTCCTTTTTTAAGAATAAGGTTGTGTGCAGGCGGTATGATGTGGTATAATATAAGATAACGATGAAATAGGGGAGTCACGATGGAACAGAATTTTGAGGAAAACAAGGTAGAACGGGCAGTGCTTGTCGGCTTAAACGCCGATACCTTTTCTTTGCAGCAGACCGCTACCGACGAAACGCTGGAGGAGCTGGAGGCGCTGTTAGAGACCGCCGGCGGCTTCTGCACGGGAAAAGTTCTGCAAAACCGCCACGCCCCCGATGCCCATAGCTTCATTGGCGAGGGAAAAGCGCAGGAAGTGAAAATGCTCTGTGAGTTTACCGAAGCCACAATGGTGGTGTTCGATAATGAGTTGTCTCCCGGCCATATCCGTGCATTGGAAGAGATTTTAGGCGTAACTGTCCTTGACAGAAGCGCATTGATTTTGGATATCTTTGCCCAGCGAGCCAAGACCAAGGAAGGCCGTCTGCAGGTGGAGCTGGCGCAGTATAAATACTTGCTTCCCCGCCTGTCCGGTATGGGCAAAAGCTTGTCCCGTCAAGGCGGCGGCATCGGCACCCGGGGTCCGGGTGAAACCAAGCTGGAGTCGGATAAGCGGCACATCCGTGAACGGATTGCCCGCCTGCAGTCAGAGCTGGAGCAGGTGCGGCAGGTGCGCAGCGTCCAGCGGGAGCGCCGGCAGAAGAATTCTGTGCCGGTGGTGGCAATCGTGGGCTACACCAATGCAGGCAAATCCACCCTGTTAAATCACCTGACAGATGCAGGTATCCCCGCCAACAACCGCCTGTTTGATACCTTGGATACCACCTCCCGTCAGCTTACTGTGTCTGATAATCTGGACGTGATTTTGTCCGACACCGTTGGCTTTATTGCGAAGCTGCCCCACCATTTGGTGGATGCTTTCCGCGCCACGCTGGAGGAGCTGGAGTATGCAGATTTGCTGCTTCACGTAATCGACTCCGCTGACCCCAACCGGCAGGAGCATATCGATGTGGTGGATAGCTTGATTGCCAAATTGGCAAAGCCGGAAACCAAGGTGCTCCGGTGCTATAACAAGGCGGATTTGGTCAGCCCCGAGGAGATTCCCGTGGGGCAGGACGTGGTAAAGATTTCCGCCAAAAAGGGCTATGGAATGGACGCCCTGTTGAAAGCCATAGAGGATGCGCTGGGCCACAGCCGGCACCATATTGAAGTGACACTGCCTTATTCTATGGGCGGTATGGTAGAAACCCTTCACAGCAGCGCGCAGGTGCTCAGCACCGACTATACTGCCGAGGGGATTGTGGTGGAAACCGTTGTAGACCCGATTTTGTACGGCAGGCTGAAAGAGTATATCACAAAGGAGTGTTAAGCCTTGGAGGAATACTTGGTACCTTCCGGTTACGGTGAGGACGAGTTTGTTGAAAAAAAGTCAAGGTTTATCGGCAGGGTCTGGCCCGTTGAGACGGAGGAAGAGGCTCTTGCCAAAATAGCAGAAATGAAAAAGCAGCACTATGACGCCACCCATAATTGCTGGGCATATGTGCTGAAAAGCGGCGCTATGCGGTTTTCTGACGATGGTGAGCCGGGAGGTACTGCCGGCAACCCGATGATGCAGGTGCTGCAAAAGGAAAACCTGTTCAATGTGTGCTGTGTGGTCACCCGCTATTTCGGCGGCACACTTTTGGGCGCCGGCGGTTTGGTCAGAGCCTATACCAAAGGCGCAAAAATTGCCATAGACGCCGCAGGCAAATCTATGAAACGGGTGTGGAGCGTGCTGTACATACCTTGCCCCTACAGCTTTTACGAGCGGGTGAAGCTGGAGGCAGAGGCGTTTGGGGGCGTTATTCGGGACACACAGTTCGGCGCGGAAGTGGAGCTGGAAATTCTGGTTGCCCAGCCAAAAGCGCAGGAATTTTTGGATAAGATTTTGGATATGACCTCCGGTACTGTGGAGGGAATGGAGACAAGTCAGGAATACAGAGCATTTCCCGTAGAGGAGTGAATGTAATGACCATTCGTGAAGAATTGGAAAAACTGGAACACGAGCAATTGGATAAACGGGCAGCCTTTGCCGACGAAACCAAGGGCAGACTCCATCCGGAGGAAGCCAAGGTGGAGGACGTGCGTACCGCTTATCAGCGGGATACGGACAAAATTGTCCACAGCAAGGCCTTTCGCCGGCTGATGCACAAGACACAGGTGTTTTTAAGCCCGGAGGGTGACCACTACCGTACCCGTATGACCCACACCCTTGAGGTGGCGCGAATTGCCCGCACCATTGCCAAAGCCCTTGACCTGAACGAGGATTTGGCAGAGGCGGTGGCAATGGGCCACGATTTGGGACATACCCCCTTCGGCCACGCCGGTGAGGTTGCGCTGTCTGAAGCGATGGGACAACCCTTCCGCCATAATGAGCAAAGCCTGCGGGTGGTGGATGTGTTGGAAAACGGCGGTGAGGGTTTGAACCTCACCTACGAAGTACGTATGGGTATTTTGGGTCACACCGGCCCCCGGATTCCGGAAACTATGGAAGGACAGATTGTCCGCTGGGCAGACCGGATGGCTTACGTAAACCACGATATTGACGATGCGATTCGGGCAGGAATTCTGCAAAACAGTGATATTCCCAAGTTTGTGCTGAAGACACTGGGAGCAACCCATTCTGCCAGAATCAACACCTTGGTGTGCGATATGATTACTGCTTCCCGGGAGGCAGGTGCCATTACCCTGTCCGGCCACGTGGAAAAAGCCCTGCAGGAGCTGCGGGAATTTATGTTTGAGCGGGTTTACCGCAATCCCGTTGCCAAGGGTGAGGAAACCAAGGCAAAGGAAATGCTGAAACGGCTCTATGATTACTACTACCGCAATCCCCAGGCGTTACCGTCAGACTTCCAGCCCCAGATGTCTCTGGAGGGGATGGAGCGTACGGTCTGCGACTATATTGCCGGTATGACCGATAACTACGCAGTGGACAAATACACCGAGATTTTTATCCCGTCCGGCTGGAATGTCCGGGGATAATTGCGTATCAAAGGAGTTGACTGCTATGTGTGAACAATGGAGCGGGAAGAAGTGGTACTGCTACGGTACCTCTATGACAGATAATCGCGGCGACATCAAATCCGGCTACTATTCCGGCTTTTTGGCGGAAATGGCTGGCTTGGAGGAGCATAACTTCGGCAAGGGCGGCAGCGGTGTCGTACCGTCCATCCACGGGCAGGACAGCATTAAATCCCGGGTTATGACCTTGGAGGACGGGAAAGCAGAAGCGGATCTTATCACTGTGGAAATCATTCCCAATGATATGGCAGCGCCGCTGGGCGCAGTTACGGACTGGGAAGATGATACCTTCTGCGGCAACGTGAACCAAATGTTGGCATACCTGCAGGAAAATACAAAAGCGGCAATTGCGGTCTTGATTGCCACAAGAAGCCGTTACAATTATCAGAACAAAGAAGAACAATATACTCCCAACAGTGAATTTGTACAGGAAAGACTGGTTTGGGAAGAGGCTGTGGAAACCATCTGCCGAATGCACGGCATCCCTTGCTGGAACGGCGCGGCAGAGGGTGGTCTCGGCTATTACCGTATGGGTAAGGATAATGAATATGTGCAGGACCAAATCCACCTGACAGCAAAAGGCGGCAAAGTCCTTGCGCAATACTATTGGGGAAAGCTGCAAAATCTTTACCCCGTCAAATGATTTGAAATTTCACGAAAGGAGGCAAAATAATGGCTTTTCCGCAGTCGTTTATCGATGAACTTGTGGCTCGCAACCCCATTGAAGAAGTGGTGGGTCAGTATGTGAGTCTGAAGCGCTCCGGCGCCAATATGTTTGGACTGTGTCCGTTCCACGGGGAGAAGACAGCCTCCTTTTCTGTAGCCCCCGATAAGGGCATCTATTACTGCTTCGGTTGCCATAAAGGCGGCGGCGCCATCAACTTTATGATGGAGCTGGAGGGCTTAAGCTATCCGGACGCTGTCCGTTCCCTTGCCAAACGGGTGGGAATGGAAGTGCCGGAGGATGAGCAGTACCAAAGTCGCTACCGCGCGCAGGAGCGCCTATGGGCATTGCATAAGGAGGCGGCTCGCTTCTTCCACAGCCAGCTGTATGCGCCTGTGGGAAAACACGCATTGGAATATGCGCTGGGACGGGGAATGTCCAAAGGCATCCTCACCACCTTCGGCGTGGGCTACGCCCCGGACTCTTGGGATTCTATGATCAAGGCGATGAAAGCCAAGGGCTATACGGAGCAGGAGCTGATTGATTCCGGCTTGGTGACCAAATCCCAGAAAAACGGCAGCATTTTTGATAGATTCCGGGACAGACTGATGTTCCCCATTATCGATGTGCGTGGCAATGTCATCGCCTTTGGCGGCCGTACACTGAAAAACGATAAGGATACTGCCAAGTACTTAAATTCCCCGGAAACCATTATCTTCAATAAGCGGAAAAATCTGTTCGGCTTGAACCTTGCCAAAAAGAGCAAGGAAAACAGCTTGATTTTGGTAGAGGGCAATATCGATGTGGTGGCGCTGCATCAATACGGATTTGACAATGCAGTGGCATCTTTGGGAACAAGCCTTACAGAGGAGCAGGCGGCGCTGATGACCCGGTACGCCGAGCAGATTATTCTTCTCTACGACAGCGATCAGGCAGGGCAAAATGCAACCGCCCGGGCAATTCCCATTTTGGAAAAGGCAGGCCTGCAGGTGAAGGTTTTGCACGTGAAAGGGGCAAAAGACCCGGACGAATTTTTGAAAAAATTCGGTGCAGACAGATTCCGGCTTCTGCTGGAGGAGTCCTCCAATCGGGTAGAGTATCAGTTAAACGCCATTCGCAAAAAGTACGATTTGTCTGTGGACGACCAGAAAATCCGTTATGTCCACGAGGCGGCAGAGCTGATTTGTACGCTGGACAGCTCCATTAAGCGGGAGGTCTACGGCGGCCGTGTGGCGGAGTCTGCCGGCATCAGTATGGACGCTATGAAGCTGGAGGTCAACAAGGCCTTTAAGCGGCGTATTGCCATTGAGAAAAAGAAACAGGAAAAGGTAGACTTGGCGCCTATGAAGGCGTTGCAGCCAAAGGACCGGTCTATCCGTTATGAGAATATGAAATCCGCATTGGCAGAGGAAGGCATTATCGTCCAAGCTCTGCGGGAGCCGGCGCTGCTGGACCTTTGCCGGAATCTGACACCGGCGCATTTTTCTGTGGACCTTTTGGGTCGGGTGTACGGTCAGCTGCAAGACCGGCACAGCAAGGGAATGGAGCTGTCTGTTGGTGTGTTGGCGGATTTGACACCGGAGGAAAGCGCACATATTGCCGGCATCTGCCAAAGACAGACAGGGCCTGTGAATGAAACCGCTTTCCGGGATTGTGTCAAAACCATTCTCTCAGAGAATCAGAGCCGTGGAATCCAATCTGACGATGATTTGATGGCGCTGCGAAATAAGCTGAAGGAAAGTAAGGGAACGAAAGTATGACCCTACTGGAAAAACAGGAGATTCCCGTCAGCCACGGGGAGGACGAGGTGCAGCAGTATCTGCAGCAGATTCGCACAATCCCCCGCCTGACGGTCCAAGAGGAACGGGAATTGGCGAAGCTGTGCGCTGACGGAGACGAAGAGGCAATCCGTAAAATGGTCAGCGCAAATTTGCGACTGGTGGTGTCTGTAGCAAAGGAATATGCCGGACGGGGCGTCCCGCTGTTGGATTTGATTCAAGAGGGGAGTATCGGTCTGCTGATTGCCGCGAAAAAGTTTGATTATACCTTGGATTATCGGTTTTCCACCTATGCCACCAAATGGATTCGGCAGGGTGTGAGCCGATGCATCCTAAACCACGCGGGCCTGATTCGTGTGCCGGTACATACCGCGGAGCGAATCCGCAAGGTGTTCGCGGTGAAGACGGCGCTGCAGCAGGAGCAGGGGCGGGAGCCGCTGCCGGAGGAGATTGCGGAAAAAACGGGTTTTTCTCTGAAAAAGGTCAAGGAATATATGTCCTTGGTCCCGGAAATTTGCTCCTTGGATGCGCCTGCCGGTGAAGAGGATGGTACGCTGGGGCTTTTCTTGGAGGATTTGCAAGCGCCGCAACCCCAGGAAGCGCTGATTCGTCGGGAACTGGAGCATACAATGGACGCCCTTTTGGGACAGCTGACGGAGCGGCAGCGACTCCTTCTGCGGCTGCGGTTTGGTATGGAGGATGACGTTTGCTATTCTTTGGAAGCAATCGGTGAGAAACTGGGTGTTTCCAAGGAGCGTGCTCGTCAAATCGAGCATCAGGCGATGAACAAGCTGCAGGCGCTTAGCGCTGGCTTGGGATTGGAGGACTTTTTAAGCTGATGGAATTTACGTTTGAGCCATCCCCTTGGGAATTGGCTGTGGATAAGCTGCGTGCCGGCGACAAAATTTCAGCAATGCAGTGCCTGCATCTGCTGGAGGAGCTGTCGGAAGCGGAAGGGGAGGAAGCGCTGCTTTCTCTGGAGGAAAAGGGTGTCGCCTTGGACATATCCGACCTTCCGAAGAGCAGCGGCACCGGCGCAGCTGCGGTGCGTCTGAATTTAGAGCAAAAGCTGGTAGAAAAAGGGGAATTATTGACCGGATTGGCAGAAACCGATCCTTTGCGGCTCTACTTGGAAGAACTGGCAGATATGCAGTCCACGGAAGATGCAGAGCAGTTGGCAGCCCAGTATGCCGCAGGTGACGATTCCGTGACCCAGCAGCTTGTGAATCTGTCACTCAATCGGGTGGTGGAAAGCGCCTGCCAAATGACCGGCCGGGGCGTTCTGCTGCTGGACTTGATTCAAGAGGGCAGCTTGGGACTGTGGCAAGGCCTGCTCCATTACCAAGGCGGAAATTATGTAAACCATATAACGTGGTGGATTCACCAGTACTTGGCCAAGGCTGTGCTGCTGCAGGCCAGTTCCTCTGACATCGGCCAAAAGCTGCGTCGGGGAATGGAGGACTATCAGGATATGGATCAGAAGCTCCTTGTGGAACTGGGCAGAAATCCCACCGTTGAGGAAATTGCCGAGGCAATCCACGTAACAGTGGAGGAGGCAAATACCTATGCTTCCGTGCTGGCGCAGGCAAGGCTTCGCCAACAGGTAGACAGCGTCCGGGCACCTAAGGAAGAAACGCCGGACGATCAGCACGCGGTAGAGGATACCGCCTATTTTCAGATGCGTCAGCGGATTTTGGAGCTGCTGTCCACCTTGAGCCAGCAAGAGGCAAAGCTGCTGACCTTGCGTTTTGGCTTGGAAGGTGGCGCGCCTATGACGCCGCAACAGACCGGGGAGGCTTTGGGGCTGACTCCGGACGAGGTTGTTCAAATAGAAACCGCCGCGCTGCAAAAACTGCGGCAGCAGTGATTATGAGGAGGAAATAAAATGGCAAAGACATACGCAATTGCGATTGACGGTCCTGCCGGCGCAGGTAAAAGCACCATTGCAAAGCGCCTTGCGGCAGAATTGGGATATTACTACGTGGATACCGGTGCGATTTACCGTACCGTGGCGTATTTTTTGGACCTGCTGGGCGTTAGCCCCAAGGATGTAGATGGGGTTGAGCGGTACATCGACGAATTGACCATTGAAATTGAGTACGATGCCGAGGGCAAGCAGCATATGCTGATGAACGGTATGGATGTGACGGGTGAAATCCGTACACAGGACATTTCTCAAAAGGCAAGTCTGGTATCCGCCCACGCAGTTGTCCGCGAGGTGCTGCTGGATATGCAGCGGGATGTGGCAAAGGCCCATAATGTGATTATGGACGGACGGGATATCGGCACAGTGGTGCTGCCCAAGGCAGATGTGAAAATCTTTCTTACTGCTTCAGCAGAGGTGCGTGCAAAACGCCGTACAGACGAGCTGATTGCCAAGGGACAAAAGGCTGAATTTGATGTGGTGCTGAAGGAAATCCAGCAGCGGGATTATCAGGATACCCATCGGGAAATCGCTCCCCTGAAAATGGCAAGAGATTCCATTAAGCTGGACACTTCCGAGCTGGATATTGAGGGCGTTGTGGCGGCAATGAAAAAGATTATCGGGGAGAAGATTCCTCTATGAGCATTCGTGTAGCAGAAAGCGCCGGGTTTTGCTTTGGTGTCAATCGGGCGGTGGAGCTGGTGGAGCAGGCGGCGCAATCCGGAAAAAAGGTTTGCACCTTAGGGCCGATTATCCACAACCGCCACGCAGTTGCTCATTTTCAGGAAATGGGTGTGGAGGTAATTGACACCCCCGCGCAAGCGCAGCCCGGACAGACGGTGATTATCCGCTCCCACGGTGTGACGAGAGCAACCCAAGAGGCGCTGGAGGCAAGGGGCGTAGAGGTAATTGACGCCACGTGCCCCTTTGTGAAGCGGATTCACAGCATTGTCAGCAAGGCAGAGCAAGAGGGCAGACTTCCGGTGATTATCGGCACCCGCGCACACCCCGAGGTAGAGGGAATTGCCGGCTGGTGTCGGGAATGCAAGATTTTTGAGAACGCGGAAGAACTGGCTGCGTGGGCAAAATCCGGAGAAATTTCCCCAGATTTTCCCATCAGTATGGTGTGTCAGACCACTTCCACGGAATCTTTATGGATTTCTTGCGAAAATTTTGCAAAAAAAGTGTTTACTAATTTGAAAATCTTTGATACAATATGCAAAGCTACTGAATTTCGGCAAAGCGAGGCGGCGAGCTTAAGTAAAGTTTGTCAGGCCATGGTCGTTGTAGGTGACACCCACTCTTCCAACACAGGCCGTCTGGCGATGATTTGCCGAGAACACTGCGACAGGGTCGCTTTGGTGGACAATGCATCGGAGTTGGATCCTGAGCTGTTCCGCGGTGTGGCTGATGTTGGAATCACGGCTGGCGCATCAACGCCGGCGTGGATTATAAAGGAGGTCAATAAGACTATGAGCGAAATTACGAAAGTTGAGACTGTGCAGGAGGATTTTGAAGCGCTCCTCGAGCAGTCCATCAAGACTTTAAATACAGGAGATAAGGTTACCGGCATTGTGACCGGTATTGGCACCACTGAAGTCCAGATCGACCTGGGCACCAAGCACGCCGGTTATATTCCGTATGATGAAGTCAGCGCAGATCCCACTGTAAAGCCCGAGGATGTTCTGAAGGTTGGCGACGAAATCGAAGTATTCGTTGTCCGCGTGAACGATCAGGAGGGCGTATGCCAGCTGTCCAGAAAGAAGCTGGAGGGCATGAAGGTTTGGGACGATATGGCTACCTGGTGTGAGGAAAAGACCACCATCGAGGGTACCATTACCGAGGAGAACAAGGGCGGCTTGGTTGCTACCGTTAAGGGCATCCGCGTCTTTATCCCTGCTTCTCAGTCCGGCATCGCCAAGGGCGGCGATATGGCTTCTTTGGTTGGCAAGACCACTGAGCTGAGAATTACCGAGGTTAACCGTGCACGTCGCCGTGTCATCGGTTCTATCCGCGCTGTAAATGCTGAGGCCCGCAAGGCTGCTCAGGAGAAGATTTGGAGCGAAATCGAGGTTGGCGCAAAGTACCACGGCACCGTTAAGTCCCTGACTTCCTACGGCGCATTTGTGGACATCGGCGGTGTGGACGGAATGGTTCACGTTTCCGAGCTGAGCTGGAACCGTATCAAGACACCTGCTGAGGTTGTTTCCGTTGGTGATGAGATCGATGTTTACGTCATCTCCTTGGATGCTGAGAAGCGCAAGATTTCTCTGGGCTACAAGACCGCAGAGATGAACCCCTGGAACAAGTTTATGACTGCCTACAGCGTAGGTGATGTTGTAGATGCTAAGATTGTCAAGCTGATGACCTTCGGCGCATTTGCCGAAATCATTCCCGGTGTGGACGGCTTGATTCACATCTCTCAGATTGCCAATAAGCGTATCGGCAAGCCCGAGGACGTTTTGGCAGAGGGTCAGGAAGTACAGGTAAAGATTACCGAGGTTGACGCTGAGAATAAGCGTATCTCCCTGTCCATCCGTGCTCTGTTGGAGCCCGAAGAGGAAGTAGCTGAGGAAGCTGAAGCAGTTGCAGAAGAGACTGAGGCAGTTGCAGAAGAGACCGAAGCTGTGGCAGAAGAGGCTTAAGTCACACTACATACCGGGGCCGGCGAACCGGTCCCGGTATTTGTTTTAGGAGAAAAACAATGGTAAAGCATATTGTGTTATATACATTAAAAGACGGTGTGGATAAGGCAGAGGCAATTGCGATAATCAAAGCCCAGTTAGAGCCGCTGGTGGGCGTGATTCCCGGCCTTACCCATATGGAAATCCGTGGCGCATACCAAGGCGGTATGGACTATGCCCTGTATTCAGAATTTGAAAGCCGGGAGGCACTGAAAAACTATGCCACCCATCCGGCGCACTTGGCAGCCAAAGAGCATTTTTGGGATTTTTTGGATACCCGCGTATGTGCGGATTATGACCTGTGAGGAGAAAGAAAAATGAAAGCAATTCTAACAGTGGTCGGTAAGGACCGGGTAGGCATTATTGCGGCAGTTTGTGTGGATTTGGCGAAATACAATGTGAACGTGCTGGATATCAGCCAGACGGTTATGCAGGGCTACTTTACAATGATGATGGTAGTAGACGTGTCGGGCAGCAACTGCCCGCTAACAGAGCTTGCCCAAAAGCTGGAGGAAAAGGGTAAGGAAATGGGTCTGTCCATCAGATTGCAGCGGGAAGAGATTTTTGAAGCGATGCATCGGGTGTAAGGAGAGAATATGCTGAATTTTAAGGATATTTTGTCTACTCAGGATATGATTGACAAGCGGCATTTGGATATCCGCACCATCACGATGGGTATCTCCTTGCTGGATTGCGCTCACGAGGATGTAAATGTATGCGCCCAGCGGATTTACGATAAAATCACCCGCAAGGCAGAGAATCTCGTAAAGGTGGGACAGGAGATTGAGTGGGAATACGGTATTCCCATTGTGAATAAGCGGATTTCCGTCACCCCCATTGCCATTGTTGGCAATTCCTGCAATACCGATTCCTATGTGCCCTTGGCAATCGCAATGGATAAGGCAGCGCAGGAATGCGGCGTCAACTTTATCGGCGGTTTCTCTGCTTTGGTGCAGAAAGGCTGTACCAAAGGCGACTGGATTTTGATGGATTCCATTCCTGAAGCTATGCGGCAGACCAATCTGGTCTGCTCCAGTGTAAACGTTGGCTCCACCAAGGCAGGCATCAATATGGATGCGGTTGCCAAAATGGGCGAAATCATTAAAAAAACCGCCGAACTCACCGCTGATAATGACGGTCTGGGCTGCGCAAAGTTGGTGGTATTCGCCAATGCAGTGGAGGATAACCCCTTTATGGCAGGCGCATTTCACGGCGTAGGTGAGCCGGAAGTAGAGCTGAACGTGGGCGTTTCCGGCCCGGGCGTGGTTTACCACGCCTTGCAGAAGGTGAAGGGGCAGCCCTTCGACGTGGTGGCGGAAACCATTAAAAAGACCGCCTTCCGCATTACCCGTATGGGTCAGATGGTGGGTGTGGAGGCCGGCAAACGGTTGGACGTGCCCTTTGGTATTGTGGATTTGAGCCTTGCGCCTACTCCCGCGGTGGGTGACTCCGTTGCCCGTATTTTGGAAGAAATGGGCTTGGAAACCTGTGGTACTCACGGCACAACCGCTGCCTTGGCGCTGCTGAACGACGCAGTGAAGAAAGGCGGCGTGATGGCAAGTAATCACGTTGGCGGCCTGTCCGGCGCATTTATCCCTGTGTCCGAGGACGAGGGAATGATTGCCGCCGCCGAGTCCGGCGTGCTGACCTTGGACAAATTGGAGGCTATGACCTGCGTGTGCTCCGTGGGCTTGGATATGATTGCAGTTCCCGGGGATACCAGCGCGGCAACCGTTTCCGCCATCATTGCAGACGAAGCAGCCATTGGTATGGTCAATTCCAAGACCACCGCGGTCCGTATCATTCCTGCCCCCGGCAAGACCGTGGGTGACCGGGTAGAGATGGGTGGCTTGCTTGGCAGCGCGCCGGTAATGCCGGTGCACGGTGAGTCTGCGGCGGACTTTATCGCCCGCGGCGGCAGAATCCCCGCTCCCTTGCAGAGCCTAAAGAACTAATTATAAAATGTAGGGCGGGGGCTTGCTCCCGCCGTGGCGGATAAGGTGTAAAAAAGCGTGCAACTGTCGTTGCACGCTTTTTGTTTTACATATTCTCCATAACCGCCTTGATTCTGGCTACCGTTCTGTCATAGCCAAGAATCTGCATCACGGTGTACAGGTCGGGGGAGTTGGTCTTTCCGGTGACGGCCTGCCGGATAAAGGTACTGATATCTGCCACTGTGCCGGGGAAGGCATCAGGGTCAGCCTTGTAGGCCTTCATATCGGTGGTAAAGCCCATCTCCTCGGTGATGGCCTTTACCTTGTCAAACCAAACAGAGGAATCATCGGAAATGTCAAACTTCTCCAAGAACTTGGCAAGGGCGGTTTTTACGGTATCGGCGCTGAACTTCTCGTCAAATACCGGCTTTTCCAGATATTCGTCGTAGAAGAAGCCCATATATGCCTTTGCCTCTTTCCAAACGGCAATGTCCTTTCTGGGCTTCTTGCCGCCGCGGCCAATTGCCAAAACAGCCTTGGCAAGCTCCGGATTGCCTTCCAGCTTTTCTGCAAAATCGCTGTCGAACTCCTTTGCCCACTGCAAAAGAAGTGCGTAAACCTTGTCTGCATCCATCGTGGCAATCACGTTCTTGGAAACGTCTGTCAGCTTAGCATAGTCAAACAGATTGCCCGCGGGATTCAGCTTCTTGGCGCTGAACTTAAACTCCGTTGCCGGCGCGGTGGGATTTGCCCGCCGCCAATCCTCGTAGTTGGAGTTCAGCAGGGTCATAATATACTCATATACCGCCTCCACAGGGAAGCCCTCTGCCTTGTAGAAGGTCAGCGCCAGCTCCGGGTCTTTCCGCTTACTGAGCTTCCGCTTGGAAGTGCCGTCCATCTTCATCAGCGGTCCGATGTGGACATACTTGGGCAGCTTAAAGCCCAAAGCCTTGAACAGCTGAATGTGGAAGGGCAGGGTAGCCATCCATTCGTCGCCCCGTACCACGTGGGTGGTGTGCATCAAATGGTCATCCACTGCGTGGGCGAAGTGATAGGTGGGAATGCCGTCGGACTTGAGTAGCACGTGGTCAATGTCATTTTCCGTGATGGTCAGCTTGCCTTTCACCACATCGTCAAACTTATACTGATTCTCAATGGAGCCGGTGGAGCGGAAACGAAGCACCCAAGGCTTGCCTGCATCCAACTCTGCCTTGATGTCCTCGATGGAACGGTCACGCCAAACGGCATACTTGCCGTAGTAACCGAAATTCTCCTTGGCTGCTTCCTGCTTTTCACGCATAGAAGTCAGCTCTTCCTCGGTGCAGAAGCAGGGGTATGCCTGTCCTTCCGCAACCAGCTTCTTGGCAAAAACGTGGTAAATGTCCGCTCTCTGCCGCTGACGGTAAGGGCCGTATGCGCCGCTGTCACCGGTGTGGGTAGCACCCTCGTCAAATACAATGCCGTAGTGCTTTAAGGTGTCAATCAGCACCTCTACCGCGCCGGGCACTTCCCGCTTGGCATCGGTGTCCTCCACCCGCAAAAACAGCACGCCGCCGCTCTGATGGGCCATTCTTTCAGAAATCAGACCCTGTACCAGATTGCCCAAGTGGACAAAGCCGGTGGGGGAAGGCGCCATACGGGAAACCACCGCACCCTCAGGAAGCTCTCTGGGAGGGAATTTCGCCTCCACATCCGCGGGGGTGTCGGTTACATTGGGAAATAATAAATCAGCTAATACCTGATAATCCATCGTCTATACCTCATTTGTTCATTTGATCTAAAATGTATTGGACGTACACCTTGGGCGCAACATCAAGAGCGTCCTCGTCCACAATCAGCTTTTCGTTGTGCAGGGGGATGTAGGGGGTGTCGGGCTTGGTAATGCCCAAATTAAACAGACAACCGGGCTTGTGCTCTAAGTAGTAAGCAAAATCCTCGCCGCCCATACTCTCACTTTTATCTGTTACATTTTCTGCGCCGATAACCTTGGCGGCTGCGGCCTGTACGTGGTCGCTGACCGTCAAATCGTTGCGCAGCGCCGGGGTAAACTTTAGCGGCTCAAATTCGGCTCTGCCGCCCATATCAGATGCCACATTGTTGGCAATTTCCTGAATCCGCTCATAAATATGGTTGTTAAGCGGCGTGCTTTGGGTGCGAAGTGAGAAGCTCATCTCCACGTGGTCGCAGACAATGTTGTTTACACTGCCGCCGTGAATGGTGCCCACGCCGATGACAATCTTTTCCAAGGGACTCAGCTGCCGGGTACGCAAAAACTGCACATCGGTATATACACGCACCGCCATCGCAATGGCATCCACACCGTGTTGGGGGGAAGCCATATGGCTGGCCTTTCCGTACAGATGCAGCTTGAAGCCCCGACTGCAGGCACTGTCACAGGTGCGGTTGATGCTGATTTTGCCGGTGGGGCTGCCCGGACGAATATGGCAGCCGAGAATGGTATCCACCCCATCCATAAAGCCGGTTTCACAAATGCTCTTTGCGCCGCCCAAAATTTCCTCTGCAGACTGGAAAATGAACTTGACGCAGCAAGTAATGTCCTTTTCCATCGCCTTAAGCGCCTTTGCAGCGCCCAACAGCATTGCCGCGTGGCAATCGTGACCGCAGGCATGCATTTTGCCGGGGTGCCGGGAGGAAAATTCCAAACCGGTGTTTTCCGCAATGGGCAGCGCATCAAAATCCGCTCGGAGGGCAATGGTCTTGTTGCCCACACCTTCATTCAATGTGGCGATAATGCAAGACTTTCCGATGCTTTCTGTGTAGGGAAGACCGATTGCATCCAGCTCCCGGCGAATCACAGCCATTGACTTTTCCAGCTCAAAGCCCAATTCGGGGATTTGGTGAAGCTCTCGGCGTATCCGGATAATATAATCCTTGTCTACATACATAGGACAATACTCCTTATATAAATTCCCCAATATTATAGCACGGGGAGAATGGAAAAGTCAATTTTTCATTGCCTTTTTGTATGCGATATGGTAAGATAGAAAGAACTTATGAAAAGAGGCGAATGAAATGGAAGAAGTAGCTAAGAAAAGAATGTTATCCGGCATCCAGCCCAGCGGCGATTTGCACTTGGGCAACTACTTGGGTGCTATTAAGAATTGGAGCAGCCGTGCCGAGCAGTACGATTGCTTCTATTTTATGGCGGATATGCACACCATCACCGTCCGTCAGACCCCTGCGGATTTGCGCCGCCGGACCTTGGAGCAGCTGGCACAGTACATTGCCTGCGGCTTAGACCCGGAGAAGAACACCCTCTTTGTCCAAAGCCACGTGCATCAGCACGCGGAATTGGGTTGGGTGCTGAACTGCTACACAATGTTCGGTGAGCTGAGCCGTATGACCCAGTTTAAGGATAAATCTGCCAAGAATGCTGAGAATATCAACGGCGGCCTGTTTACCTATCCTGCATTGATGGCGGCAGATATTCTGCTGTATCAGCCGGATTTGGTGCCTGTAGGCCACGACCAGAAGCAGCATTGTGAGCTGACCCGTGACGTTGCTCAGCGGTTTAACAGCATTTACGGTGACGTGTTCAAGATTCCCGAGCCCTATATTCCCGAAACCGGTGCCCGTGTGATGAGCCTGAATGCACCCGACAGCAAAATGAGCAAATCTATGCCCGAGGGCTGTGTGTTCTTGATGGAGCGCCCCGAGGACATTCAGCGGAAGTTCAAGCGTGCGATTACCGACTCCGACACAGAAAACTGCGTCCGTTTCGACCCGGAGAAGAAACCCGGCGTCGCCAATTTGATGAGCATTTATTCTGCCGTCACCGGCAAGACCTATGCGGAAATCGAAACCGAGTTTGCAGGCTGCGGCTATGGCGCCTTTAAGCCCAAGGTGGGTGAGGCGGTTATTGAAACCCTCCGTCCCATCCGGGAGGAGGCAAGCCGCCTGCTGAAGGATAAGGCATACTTGGAGAGCGTCTACCGCAATGGTGCGGAGCGTGCCTCTTATGAAGCGGAAAAGACCCTCCGCAAGGTCTATAAGAAAGTCGGCTTCTTGGCAAGATAATTTTCTTTTCGCTTTGTAGGGACCGGCGTCCTCGACGGTCCGTTCTTGGCTCTCCCTTTGGGAGAGCTGGCAGCGGTGCGGAACAAGCCGCTGACTGAGAGGGTAGAAAGCGAGTTGTAAATAGTGTGAAAATTTGGCAACATTTTAAGACCGTCACCAAGCACCGCTTTTTGGTAATGGCAGGCTGCTTCAAGGTGGGATTGTATTGGCAGGGGCTCACCCACGATTTGTCCAAATACTCTCCCACAGAATTCCTCACCGGCGCAAGATTCTATCAGGGAACACGTAGCCCCAACACCGCAGAGCGTGAGGAAAAGGGCTATAGTGAGGCGTGGATGCACCACAAAGGCAGAAACCGTCACCATTACGAATATTGGACGGATATCAACAAGGAAACCCGCCAGTATGAATCCCTGCATATGCCCAGGCGGTATTTGGTAGAGATGGTTATGGACAGACGGGCTGCCTGTATGACCTATCAAGGGAAAAGCTATACTGACGGCGCGGCGCTTACCTATTTCCGCAACAGTATGGAGCGTACCCGTATGCACCCCAACACGCAGAAGGAACTGGATTATATACTGGAAATGCTGCGGGATAAGGGCGAAAAAAGAACGTTTTCCTATATCAAGAAGCACGTTTTGAAGGGAAAACCCTTCCCTTGGGAAGAATCTTAACCGTGGTTTGCTGTTGTAGGGACCGGCGCGAACGACGGTCCGCTCCCAACGTAACAATCTCCCGGGAATAAAAAATTTGCCCTTGGAAATACTACTTTCGGACGACTGATAAAAATCTGCAGGAAATGGAAAAAAGGCTTGACTTTTTCCATAATTTGCGTATAATAAATCTCGTCCGTGTGATAGAGGATTAGTGTAACGGTAGCACACCGGACTCTGACTCCGTTTGCGGGGGTTCGAATCCCTCATCCTCTGCCAAAAAATCCAACTCGTAAGAGTTGGATTTTTTCATTTGTGCCGACAGGCACAACATCATTTGACCGAAGGTCAATATCATTTCGAGCAAAGAGAGAACATCGTTATTCATTTTCGGCACAACTGAACGAGGTTGAGGCGCTGCCTCAAATGATGTTGCAACAAGTTGCAAATGATGTGATGCTTCGCATCAATGATGTTGCGCTTCGCGCGTGAGGAGGCGGAACACATCACATCACTTTGCGACGAAGGAGCAATACATCACTGTGCGATAGCACTACATCACTTCGGCGCAGCCGATGCTTCACTATTTGCAAACAAAGATTTTTATGCTATAATAATCTCAATAAATAATTTTCAAAAACTTTAAGGAGAGACCGCATGATAAACAAAATTATTCAAAAGAAAAATCTGATATTGATTGTTTATGCCATTGTTTTGCTTGCTCTTTGGACTGTGGCGTTGATTTTTGGTAACAGAGAAGATAAAGTAATGGTTCTCATTCTTTCTCTTATTATACCGTTTGTTGTGTATGGTTTTGTTCGGTTGATGTATAGGGTTGTAAGTATCAATGCCTCTTTTAAAACAATGTGCTTTTTCTATTATTTTTTCTTGATAGGCGGATCGCTTGGAACTGTTATGATGTTTGTTGAATTCGTCGCTGGATTTCCAAACGGATTGTCCCCGACTCTTGGTGCTTGCGGTGCTTTGATCATTGCAACACTTGATAATGCAAAGAAAAGTTTTGAAAATAAAGATTGAAGTTAAATTAAAACCCGTTTGAGTTCAAAACCTTATTGCAAAACGCAAAAAATATCTTTTTTGCAGCCCATAGACAGAAAAAATCGAACACCAAAAGGTGTTCGATTTTTTCTTTTGTTGAGATGCGAATTTCGGAAAAACCAAAAAGGAAATATTCAGCAATTTTATTACCTACGTCTTCCTTTTTTTGCTTTGGGAGATTATAATGTATGAAGCATCGATGATTTTTACGAGGAAAGCCTTATGACAAAACAAAGAAATTACAAAAGGACACTGACTGCTTGCTATCTTGGTTATATTACGCAAGCAATCACTGCCAATTTTACACCGCTTCTGTTTTTGACCTTTAAGAGCACATACGGAATTACGCTGGAAAAGATTGCAATCATCCCTTTGGTGTTCTATTTCACCCAATTGCTTGTTGATTTGGCGGCTACCAAGTATGCCGACAAAATCGGATACCGGGTGTGCATTGTGGTATCTCAGGTGGTGTCGGCGGTAGGCCTTGCCTCACTGGCAATTTTGCCGGAGCTTCTTCCTGTGCCGTTTATAGGTATTTTGATTTCAGTGGTGCTTTATGCTATGGGAAGCGGCCTCGTTGAGGTTTTGTTAAGTCCCATCGTTGAGGCCTGTCCTTTTGAAAATAAGGATGGTGTGATGAGCTTGCTGCATTCCTTCTTCTGTTGGGGTGCAGTGGGTGTTATTCTGGGTTCTACACTCTTTTTCTCCCTGTTTGGCGTGGAGAATTGGAAAATTCTTGCTTGTGTTTGGGCGTTGGTGCCGCTGTATAACACATTTAATTTTATCAAATGCCCCATTGAACGACTGGTGGAAGAGGGCGAAAGCCTGAGCGTTGGCAAACTGTTGAAAACGCCAATTTTTTGGCTGATGATAATCCTTATGGTGTGCGCGGGAGCATCAGAAGCAACGATGACGCAGTGGACATCAGCATTTACAGAAGCGGCGCTGGGCGTATCTAAAACCGTTGGTGATTTGGCAGGCCCGTGCTTGTTTGCGTTGTTTATGGGAATCGCCCGTATGTTGTACGGCAAGCACAGCGAGAAAATTGATTTGACCAAAATGATGCTCATTTGCAGTGTTATGTGCGTGGGCTGCTATCTGCTGGCATCTCTGTCAGCGTCGCCGGCGCTGGGCCTTGCAGGTTGCGCCCTTTGCGGTTTGGCGGTTGGCATTATGTGGCCCGGTACAATCAGTATGTCTGCGCAGAGATGCCCGAGAGGCGGAACGGCAATGTTTGCCTTTTTGGCATTGGCCGGCGACTTGGGCGCATCGGCAAGCCCCACGATGGTGGGAAGCATTTCCGAAATGGCAGGGGGCAATCTGAAAACAGGACTGCTGGTGGCGACACTGTTTCCGGCTCTGCTGGTTGTTGGTTTGATCCTTTTAAGAAACGGGAAGAATAAGCCGACCTGCACCTAAAAACAAAAGAGACACACCATATGGTGTGTCTCTTTTCTTATTTGCTTTCTTTCTTCAGTCTTGCCTTTGCTTCTTCCACGGTTTCTCCGTCCTTGGTGAGGTAGGCATCCACAAACTTGTCTTCCAGCTTGGTGTAGCCGCCTACAACCCCTTGTTCAATCTTTTTGTAGCCGTCTACAACGCCTTTTTCAATTTTCTTGTAACCGCCGGTTACTGCCTCAGCAATCTTCTCGTTTGTCTTTACAATTTTAGATTTTGCCATATTTGTATATTTTCCTCCAATCAAATTCATTCCAAGGGTTAGTACCACCAGCCATACGGCTGTTCCTGTAAAAATATTCAGCAGTAAAATATCCCCTGCTGCCATTCCCGGAAAAGACACGAGCATCGACCGCTGCATAGTGTAAACAGAAACACAGGCATCTGCCAGCGCGATGTTGCGAAGCGTCTTTAATACCGGGGAGGGGGAGCGTTTTGCCTTTGCCATACCGGTAATTGCAACGGTGATTTTCGTAAAAGTGTATGTGGCAATGGTGATCATTACAATTTCGTGAAAGGCAGTGCCTCTGTCTTTCATAGCAGACAGAACGTTCACACCCACAATGCAGAAAGAAAGCACGACCAGCAAAACACCGGTAATCCGCCGGGCAAAGCCCTCTGTGTCATAATTGCCGTTTGCTTTCCGTTTCACCTGCAGCACGGAAAACCTTGTGATTGCCAGCACTGTATAATACGCACCCACAGTAATAAACCACCAGGAATGGGAAATAAAGCCTAAAACGCAATTGCCAACTGCATAGGCGGCGTTAAGCAAAAGGCTTGTATAGGGATTTTTTGCAAATTTGATGATTCTCATTTGATGCCCTTAATCATCGGGATGAGGGCAATCAGCATTACAATGCCAAGCAAGCCCACAAGTGTGCCCCAAATGATTTGCTCCCACACAAGGCACATACACATACCCACACCCAGCACCAAAGCGGCAACAATTGCATATAGGATGCGAAACACATTTTTGCCGTTCATCTTCGGCAGCTTCTTGTTTTCCATTTTGCACCAGACAAGGGTGGTGATAACACCCAGCACAATGCCGACAGCACCGAAAACGACACCCTCTGTAAAGGCATTCCACTCAGGCAGAAGCGCCATACACATACCCAAAGCGAACAAAACGCCGCTCACCGTTCCCATAATGAGTGCAAAAAAACTGCTTTTTTTCATATTGAAATCTCCTTTCATTAAACCAACACTTGTTTTTTTATTACGGCTACAGTATAATATTTTTCGCAAGGGAAAACAATCAACAAAGAAACAACAAGTGTTGGAATAATGGAGAAACACTATGAACGTAAAGAACAATAAGCGGCGCAGAGAGTCGAGAGTAAAAATCGAAAAAGCGTTTATAGAGCTGCTGCAAACCCGTGAAATCAAGGATATTACGGTATCCGACATTATTAAAATAACGGGATTAAACCGCAGCACTTTCTATGCAAACTACGTGGATATATTCGATTTGGCGGATCAGACAAGGGAAATACTCACAAAGGAGTTTAGTAATCTGTTTGCGGACTACGACTATTTTAATGAGCATACCGGCGCCCTGAAGATGTTTACCCATATTAAGGAAAACCAGCTTTTTTACAAGACCTATTTCAAGCTGTGTTACGATGAAAAGCATCTTGTCTCCATTTATGACACCAAGCGCGCTGAAAAGGAACAGATAGACGGCAATATTAAATATCATATTGAGTTTTTCAGAAACGGACTCAATGCCATCATCAAGCTGTGGCTGACAGGCGGCTGTCAGGAATCCCCTGAGGAAATGGCAGAGGTGCTGAAATCAGAGTATCGCGGCAGATAGAAAGACGAGGAGTAGGAGACAATGAAACAGAAAATCAAAGCCTTCCTGCAATTTTTTACCAATCCCAGATTGCTGCTGTGTCTGGCTGTTGCGTGGATGATTACCAACGGCTGGTCCTATGTTGTGTTGGGAATGGGTACATTTTTTAAGATAAACTGGATGATTGCTGTGGGCAGTGCGTATATGGCGATTTTGTGGTTTCCCTTTTCACCGGAAAAGCTGTTGACAGTAGCCATAGCCGTGGCATTGCTGCGGTGGCTGTTTCCCAATGACCAAAAGACCCTTGCGGTGCTGTACGAAATGCGGGAAAAAGCCAAGGAAGCAATCCGAAAAAGGAAAAACAAAAAGAAAGCAGAGGAGCAGGCGCATAAATAGTGCTTGCATTTTCCGGATTCTATGCTATAATTGGCAGTAATAATGCTGAAAGGAGCAGTTTAGACAACTATGGACGACGGCGACAGTAATCCCGATAATCCTCCTTTATGTCATAAGTTTGTACAGGCGAAGCGTAGTCCTCATTTTCGGATGTAGGATATAGGCTTTGCCTTTTTGCGCGTTTTTTGAGGAAATTTATGGTATAAATGTGGAGGAAATAAACAGATTATGGATAATATACTTTTGACATTAGGCTTGCAGGTGGTGCTGATAGCGCTTAACGCTGTGTTTGCCTGTGCGGAAATCGCAGTGATTTCTATGAACGATAATAAGCTTGCCAAAATGGCAGCGGAGGGAGATAAGCGCGCAGTGCGCTTGGCGCGGCTTACCAGCCAGCCTGCCCGTTTCTTGGCAACCATTCAGGTAGCCATCACCCTGTCCGGCTTCTTAGGCTCTGCATTTGCCGCAGAGAACTTTGCTGACAGATTGGCCTCTTGGCTGGTGCTGGGCTTGGGCGTTCCTCTGACAATGGAGGCAATGCACTCTGTTTCAGTGGTGGTTATCACCATTGTGCTGTCCTACTTCACCTTGGTCTTTGGTGAGCTGGTGCCGAAGCAGGTAGCTATGCGAAAGGCAGAAGCCTTGGCGCTGGGTATGTCCGGACTCATCAGCTTCATCTCCAAGCTTTGCGCGCCGCTGGTGGGCTTGCTGACAGTATCCACAAATGGCGTGCTCCGCCTGATGGGCATTGACCCCAACGCCCAGGAGGAGGAAGTCGGTGAGGAAGAGATTCGTATGATGGTGGATGTGGGCAACGAAAAAGGCACCATCGATAACGAAGAGCGGGAATTCATTCAGAACGTGTTTGAGTTTGATAATCTGCCCGTGGAAGAAATCATCACCCACAGAACCGATGTAACCTTCCTGTATTTGGAAGACGATTTGGAAGCTTGGGATAAGATAATCCGGGAAACACGCTTTACATACTATCCGGTTTGCGATGAGACGCCCGACCAAATTACAGGTGTTCTGAACACAAAAATTTACTTCCGTATGCAGGAAAGAACCAAGGAATCGGTTTTGGAGCAAGCGGTGACGGAAGCCTATGTGGTGCCTGAATCCCTGAAGGCAGACGTGCTGTTCCGGAATATGAAGAAGGAACACGAGCAGATCGCAGTGGTATTGGATGAATACGGCGGTATGAGCGGTATCATTACAATCAAGGACTTGATTGAGGAGCTGGTAGGCGACCTGGAGGATGATATCGCCGAAGAAGAGGTGGTTGAACCCATTGTGCCGCTGGAGGAGAACCTGTGGCAGGTTGACGGCAGCGTTCTGCTGGAGGAGCTGTCTGAGGTGCTGGAGATGTCCTTGGAGTCCGAGGAGTACGACACCTTAAACGGTCTGATTTTCCACCATTTGGGAACGTCCCCTGAAATAAATGATCAGGTGGAGCTGGAGGGCTTGCAAATAACCGTTACCGAGCTGCACAACTACCAAGTGGAAACTGCCACAATCCGCAAACTGCCTGTGCTTGCAGAAGAAGAATAAAAAAAGAGCCTTTTACCTGCCGGTAAAAGGCTCTTATATTATGCAAGACCGTTCAAGCTGTCAATTAAGGTCGTCATTGCTTTGGTGCAGAATTTGTTCCGCTTGTAATAGGCATAAATATTACGCTTGTTGTGCTTGGTAGGAAGCGCGTAAAAAACAATATGACTATGGTCTGCGCCGCGGATATTTCGCACAAGGGTATCGCTGACGAGGGATGCGGCAATGCCTTGCTCCACATAGGAATAAAGGGTGGTAAGCCGATCCATTTCAAGCAATACATTGGGGGAGAAACCCGTCTCTTGGAAGATAGCATTGCTTTGCTTTCTGGTGTCGTTGTGCCGATTCATCAGGATAAACGGCGTATTGACAAAATGTTTCATAGGAACGGGCTGTGTGTCAGAGGTGTGCTTATTCTCCATTACATCTTCATAGGAAAGGGCATAGTCCCGACAATTTTCATTTTCTGAAAAATGGCGTGGGACTGCCAGCAAAAGATGCTCCGAAGTCAAATAAACCTGCTCAAAGATGTCTGTGGGCAGGATGCTGTTGTCAATCACAATGTCCAATGTGCCGGCAGTGATTTCATTTTCCAGTGTTCGGGAGTTGGCATCCATGAGGGTGAGCTGGATTTTGGGATGGGACAGTAGAAAGCGGGAGATGTACGTCGGAAGCACCAAGGACGACAGTAGCTGATTGCTTCCCACGGAAAGGGAGCCGGTTTCCAAATTGTTCAGCGCCAGAATATACTCCTCATATGCTCTCTCGATGGCTTGAATCTGCTCGGTGGCGCGGATGTATGCCTCGCCGGCCTCTGTCAGCCGGATGGGCTTGCAGCTTCTGTCAAATAAAGGCGTACCCAGTTCTTCTTCCAAGGCTTTTACCATCAGACTCAAAGAGGGCTGGGCGATAAAAAGCTTCTGCGCAGCTTTGGAGAAACTGCGCTCCTTGGCGATGGTGTAAATCAGATCCTTACGGTAAAATAAATTATCCATAATAATCCCTCGCTTTATGGCGATTTATAGAAAAAATTGTAACACCGTGAAAAATGAAAGTCAACCGTTTACCGGAAAAATTATAATAAATAATAAATAAATCCTATAACAGTATATGTATTTGAATATAAATAGCGGGGGTGTTATACTCTCATTGAAATTACAAAAAAAGGATGGTTTGCATATGAGCACTTGCACTTGCGCTATGCGCACAGAGTCCGATTCTATCGGCACAAAAAATCTGCCTGCTGACGTTTACTATGGCGTTCAGTCCCTGCGTGCCGTGGAGAACTTTCCCATCACCGGCACACGGATGATTACCCCGATGATTCATAGCTTGGCGCTGCTGAAAAAGGCCTGCGCCATTGCCAATAAGGAAGCAAACGTTCTGGAAGCCAAGGTTGCAGATGCAATCGTAGCAGCCTGTGACGATATTTGCGCCGGTAAATTCTTGGATCAGTTTATTGTCGACCCCATTCAGGGCAGCGCCGGCACTTCTATGAATATGAATGCCAATGAGGTAATTGCCAATGTTGCCATCGAGAAGCTGGGGGGCAAGCTGGGCGATTACAGTATTGTACACCCCAATGACCACGTAAACCAAGGTCAGTCCACCAACGATATCGTGCCCACCGCCGGCAAGATGACCGTGATTGCTCTGCTGCAACCGCTGCTTGAGAGCCTCGGCAGACTGGAAAAGGCATTTTCCGCCAAGGCAGAGGAGTTTGACGGCGTGATTAAAATGGGCCGTACCCAGATGCAGGATGCTGTTCCTGTTCGCTTGGGTCAGGAATTTGCAGCTTACGCATCCGCTGTCCGCCGCAGCATCAAGCGGATTGATGCGGTGCAGGCAGAGATGTATGCGGTCAATATGGGCGGCACTGCCATCGGTACCGGCATCAACGCTGACCTTACTTACTTCAACCGTGTTACCAAGGTGCTGGCAGAGCTTAGCGGCGTTCCTTTCTATCAGGCAGAGGATATGGTAGACGGCACACAGCATATTGATTGTTTTGCCGCTGTGTCCGGCGCATTGAAGCAGTGCGGCTTGGCGCTGTCCAAGATTTCCAATGACCTGCGTTTGATGTCCTCCGGCCCCAGAACCGGCTTTGGCGAAATCAACCTGCCTTCCCGTCAGAATGGCTCTTCCATTATGCCCGGCAAGGTAAACCCCGTCATTCCCGAGGTGGTCACACAGGTGGCTTACCGAATCGTGGGTAACGATATGACCATCTCTATGGCTGTTGAAGCAGGTCAGCTGGAGCTGAATGCTTTCGAGCCTGTGGTGTTTGATGCACTGTTTCAGTCCATCACCACGCTAACCGGCGCTGTGAATACCTTCATCACCAACTGCGTAGAGGGCATCACCGCCAATGAGCAGCGCTGCTTGGATTTGTTGAATGCCAGCGTTGGTACCATTACCGCTGTGTGTCCCTATATTGGCTACGCACAGGCTGCATCCTTGGCAAAGGAAGCCCTGAAGACCGGTGTTCCTGTTCGTACACTGCTGGTTGAAAGAGGCGTGCTCACCCCGGAGGAAATGGAAAACATCCTCAACGCTCACAATATGACAAAGCCCGGCGTTCCCGGCAAGAACTAAACAGCAAAAGAAAACCCGCTTGCTTAGCAAGCGGGTTTTTTGTTACAGATCAATGTAACCTACATTGTCCTGAATGGTAATCTTAGTGCCGAAAGGCGCGGAGAGCTCTGCTAAGTACTTCAGCACTTCGTCATTTTCTGCCAAATGGGGGATACCCATTTTGCTTCTGGCAGCTCCCATCTGCATATCAATGGGGTAGAGCTGAATCTGCGTGATTTTGCCGTCCTCTGCGGTAAAGCCCGCCATAACACTGCGCCAAATGTTCTCCAGCACGCAGTAGCCGCGGGTGCCGTCTGCGCTGCGCTGATTCATATAAGCGCCTACGAAGGTATCGTGGGGCATATTTTTGTTTGCATAGGCATCGGCAGGCTGATGGCTGACAGTTTCCGTTTGGAAAATGAAATCACCTAAGCTGTAGAAAATAGGCTTGCCCTTGTAAATCTCAATGCCCCGCAGCTCGTGGGGGCCGTGACCCAAAATGGCGTCTGCGCCGGCATCGATACAAGCCTTGGCAAAAATCTTCAGATACTCAGCAGGGATGGTGGTATCCAAAGCATCAAAGGTGTGGGAGTGGATGCTGACCAGAACATAGTCAGCCTGACGGCGCGCCTCCTGAATGTTGGCGACCATACGCTCCATATCCTGTTCGTTAGGAGCGGTGTGCTTCTCGGTTTTGTCGTCCAGCTTGAAGCTGATGCCACCGAAGTTCAGTTTGTCTTCGGGCAGGGGGTTGGAGTAACCGCAGGCGATGGAGTAGAGCTGCGCGGCATTCATACAGGTGGTCTCCGCAACTTCCTTCAACATATCAAAGTACTTCTGCTCCACGTGGTAAGTGGTGACACGGCGCAACGGATTCAGCCCCGGACGGCCAACCTTCATACTGACGCTGCGGTCGCCGGCAATGGCGGAAGCGCCGGCCACGCAGGAGTTGGCGGCAATCAGAGCAACACGGGCATTGGGGGTCTCCAGATAAGCGGGGGCAGCGGCATCCCGCAATGTCTCGCCTGTGCCGGCAAATACCATATCCCGCTGGCGCAGATACTTAATCGTAGCCATTACACCGCCGCAGCCATAGTCGCCGGAGTGATTGTTGGCTGTGTTGTACAGATTGAAGCCATACCGCTTCAAATCATCCAAAATTTCCGGCTCAGCCATAGCCCAAGTGCCGCCGGATACGGTGGCGGGGTAGCCCTCCTGATTGTGGATGGTAATCTCCAAATTGTTAAAACGCACGTCGTATTGGCTTAGAATCTGCTGAATTTCCGCAAATCCCGGATAGCCGTCCTTGGGAAGTCTGCGTGTCATAAAGGAATCGCCGGTAGCAATAAATGTTGTTTTGTCAGCCATCGTTATTCTCCTTTTATGTGGTGAAGCACCAATTCAAAGGCAACCTTTATGCCGTCAATCTGACTGTCGATTTCAATGTATTCTTCCCGGGTGTGAGCGCCAAAACCGCGACCGCAGGGCACCATCACGGAGGGAATTCCCATAGAAAGGGGAATGTTGCAGTCGGTGGAGGCGGAGCGAACACCGGGCTCCTCGTGCATATGGGTTCTCAGAGCATTTTTGGCCCGTGTAACCAAGTCGTCCAGCTTGTCTGCATCCACTGTGCTGCCGCAGGGACGCTCGCCCAGCAGCGTGCAGGTGACCTGAATCCCCTTGGTGGCATAAAAGGCAAGGGCGGCGTTTAAGTGGGCTTCCATTTCCACCAAATCCTCCCGGTCATCGGAGCGGAACTCATAGAGCATTTCTGCGTGCTGAGCAATGGTGTTCACGGAGGTGCCGCCGGAGATGGTGCCTACATTATAGGTGGTTTTGCCTCGGGTAGGCACCTTCAAGGCATACAGCGTATCAATCAAAGAGGCGAGATACACAATGGCATTCCGGTTGCCGAAACGGCTGTAGGAATGTCCGCCCTCGGTGTCAATTTCGATTTTGTATCGTTTGGAGCCCACCGCTTTGTTTACCACACTGCAGCCGGGGCCGTCAAAGGTGACAAATTCCGTCATACGGCTGCCGTATTGCTCTGCGATTTTCCGCACGCCCTTCAGATTGCCCAAGCCCTCCTCGCAGGAATTTGCCACAAACAGGATGCCTCCGTTTTCAGGCACCAGATTGTGCTGGGCAACATACTTGGCAACCATCAGCAGAGCTACCACGTGTATGGTATCGTCGCCGATGCCGGGGCAGTAAACTTTGCCGTCGGCAACGGTCATAGGCAGGGTTTCCGTGTCAGGGAACACCACATCCGTGTGGGCGGCAAACACAACCACAGGGTTATCATCGGTGCAGCCTACAGGATATACCACATTCAAAGCTTCGTCTATGTATACACCCTTTGCCCCTTGCTGAATCAGCCAGTTTTTGCAAAATTCTGCGCGCTTGTGCTCCTGATGGGAGGGGGCAGGAATTTTGCCCAGTTCAATCAGCAGGTCCAGCGCTTCTTGGGCGCTATCTTCAATTTCCTTTAAGATTTCGGCATTTAATTTCATAGCGGACCTCCATTTTTCGTAGCTTGGCTATAATATTGTAGTTTACCACCGTAAATCTGTAAAAGCAAGGCATTTGCCATAGGAAAAAGCAATAATATTTATAATAATTTAATGGACAGACCAATTTTTTGTGATATAATGCCTTTAGCTATACCGTTAAGAGGGAATGTGCAATGAAAGATAAAAAAGGCTTTTCTTATATATGTTTTCGGGTCATCCGGTTTTTGATATGGCTTTTTTACCCCAAAATAACCGTTGAGGGGCAGGAGAATCTGCCGGAAGAAGCCTGTATTGTGGTGGGAAATCATACCAAAATGAACGGTCCTATCTGCGGCGAGCTGTATTTCCCCGGAAAGCGGAAAATCTGGTGTGCCCATCAGATGATGTATATAAAAGAGGTTCCTCAGTATGCCTTTACGGATTTTTGGAGCGAAAAGCCCAAGTGGAGCCATTGGTTTTATAAAATGCTTTCCTACATAATTGCCCCGGTTTCGGTGTGCGTGTTTACCAATGCCAAAACCATCCCTGTATTTCGGGATAACCGGCTGATAACCACCTTCAAAAAAACCATTGGCGCACTGGAAGAAGGTGAGAATGTCATCATTTACCCCGAGTGCTATACGCCCCATAATCACATCGTCCATCAGTTTCAGGATAAATTCATCGATGTGGCAAAGCTCTATTATAAGCGTACCGGCAAAGCGGTTTGCTTTGTGCCGATGTATGTTGCGCCGGATCTGAAAAAAGTGTATCTCGGCGTGCCTACCCGATTCAATCCGGAAGCGCCTATGGAAGCAGAGCGGGAGCGGATTGTCAATTACCTGATGGACGAGGTTACAGCCATTGCAGTAAGCCTTCCCCGGCATCGGGTGGTACCCTATCCCAACATACCCAAGAAGGACTATCCGTATAACAAAGAGGAGACAGTATTATGAGAAAACCTGTGGTTGATTACCGCAAATTGCGGCTTTCCAACATTACAACGCCCCAGTACCGCCATCTTCTTTTGCTGTTGGGCTGGGTGGTTTACTTCTGCCTGTATTTCTTGACAGAGAACTTGATTCCGGCGGAAAAGTGCTATCCGGTATGGTGCAAGCTGGATGATTTGATTCCCTTTCACGAAGCATTTGTGATTTTCTATGTGGGCTGGTATGTTTTGATTGTCCTCTCCTTGGGATACTTCCTGCTGTACAGCGTGGAAAGCTTCAAGGGCCTGCAAACCTATATTATGGTGACTCAAGCGCTGGCAATGATATGCTATATTGCCTTTCCCACCCGTCAGGATTTGCGTCCGGAAACCTTTCCCCGGGAGAATTTTCTCACGTGGATTATGGGGATTATCTATCAGTTTGACACCAATACAGGCGTCTGCCCGTCGCTGCACGTGGCATACTCCATCGGCATTGCATCCGCTTGGCTGAAAGAAAAGTCCGCCGCGTGGTATGTAAAGGTGCTGGTGACGGTGTTTGTGGTTGGCGTTTGCCTGTCGGTTGCCTTTACCAAGCAGCACTCTGTGGTGGATATTTTCGCAGCACTGCCCGTATGTGCAGTGGCGGAGCTGTTTGCTTTCAGAAAGTACTATCAGGCAAGGAAAAAGGTGAAGCTATGAAATACCGTAAGGACAAATACGGCAATGAAATTTCTGCCCTAGGCTTCGGCTGTATGCGCTTTCAGCGCAGCGGTGGCGGCATTGATATGGCAGAGGCGGAGCGGGAATTGCTGGCGGCAATCGATGCCGGCGTGAATTATTTTGACACCGCCTACATCTATCCCGGCAGCGAGGCGGCAATCGGTGAGATTTTTGCCAAAAACAATGTCCGTGAAAAAGTTTATATTGCCACAAAGCTGCCCCACTACTTAATCAAATCCCGGGAGGGAATGGAGCGGCTGTTTGCTGAGCACCTGAAGCGGTTAAAGACCGACTACATCGACTATTACCTGATGCATATGCTCACCGACGTGCACACGTGGGAAAAGCTGAAAAAATTGGGCATTTTGGAATTTTTGGAGGAAAAGAAAGCCTCCGGCGCCATTCGGCAGATTGGTTTTTCCTACCACGGAAACACGGATATGTTCTGTAAGCTGGTGGACGCCTACGATTGGGACTTCTGCCAGATTCAGTATAATTATATGGACGAACATTCGCAGGCCGGCCGAAAAGGCTTGCAGTATGCCCACCAAAAGGGCCTGCCCGTGATTATTATGGAGCCACTGCGGGGCGGAAAGCTGGTAAACCGCCTGCCCCAAGAGGCGCTGGATATTTTTGACCGGTATCCTGTGAAGCGGACGCCTGCCCAGTGGGCATTTCGGTGGCTTTGGAATCAGAAAGAGGTTACCTGCGTTCTGTCCGGAATGAATTCTATGGAAATGCTTGCAGATAATGTGCAAACCGCTTCCACCACCCAAATCGGAGAGCTGGGCAGGGAAGAGGAACAGATGCTATCTCAGGTTGTGGCGGCAATCAATAGCAATATGAAAGTGGGCTGTACCGGCTGCGGCTACTGTATGCCCTGCCCCAAGGGGGTGGATATCCCCGGCGCTTTTGCGGCCTATAACCGTATGGCATCCGAGGGGAAGTTTGCCGGCTTAAAGGAGCATTTTATGTGCAGCGCTGCAAGACAAAAATCCACGGCAGTGTCCAACTGCATCGGCTGCGGCAAGTGCGAAAGCCATTGCCCGCAAGGGATTCAGATTCGAAAGGAACTGAAAAACGTAGAAAAGGCCTTGGAAGGACCTTTGTATAAGACCGCCCGCAAAGTGGTGGAGCTTTTCAAACTGTATTAAAAAGTCGCGTTGTATTTTGCCGATTGCACCCAAAATTTACATAAAATTTATCGTTGCAATTGATGAAAAAGTATGCTATATTAGCATAGATATATGGTATAAATACACAAATTACATCTAAACATCCAAGAAATGTATATAAGAAACCAAAGTGAGTTTCTTGAATAAAATACTTAGGAGGTTTTCTTTGTGAAAGCGACAAAACAACTTCGTCCCTTCGGTATGCGGGACAAGCTGGCTTATGCGGCCGGCGACGCAGGCTGCAACCTGAGCTTTGGCCTTAAGAGCACAGTGCAGACCTTCTGGTTGGTATTTATGATGTTGGAAACCGGTCTGTTCTCCATCCTGCTGCTGCTGGTGCAGGCGTGGGATGCAATTAATGACCCTCTCATCGGCACCCTCATCGACAGCGATAAGCGGAAGTACAAGATGGGCAAGTATAAGACATACGTACTTATTGGTGCTATCGGTCTGGTTGTTGGCGGCGCAGCCGTGTTCCTTCCTTTCCCCAATGCCACTACTGTGGTTAAGGCTGTTCTGTTCGTTCTGGGCTATGTCATTTGGGATGCTGCTTACACTGTTGCCAATGTTCCTTACGGCACTATGCTGAACTTGGTTACCGAAAACAACGAAGAGCGTGCTTCTTTGTCTGTTTTCCGCTCTATCGGCGGCATTGTGGGCAATTTGGTTCCCGGCATCATCCTGCCGATGCTGATTTGGAACAAGGTTACATTTGATCCTGCCAACCCCACTTGGTTCTTGGACAAGATCGAGATTCCCGAGGGTGCAGAGAGTGCTTTCGCTCCCGAGAACTTCCTCAATAACCCCTTGACCGGTGAAGCTTATCAGGCTGGTGATAAGGTCCTCAGCCCTCTGACCGGTGGTCAGATCGAGGTCCTTTTGGGCGAAAATGTGTTCATTGCAGCTCTCATTATGGGTGTCATTGCATTTTTGTTCTTCATCTTTATGATCAAGAATGTTACCATCCGCGGCAACGAGTATGCAGAGCTGAATTCTGAGGGCGAAAAGGTTAATCTCTTCAAGTCCTTCGGCACCTTTATGAAGAACCGTCCTGCTGTTGGCTGCACCGTCGCTGCTATGGGTATGTTCTTGGGTATGCAGTCCGCTACCACCGCAAACACCATTATGTTCGCCACCCACTTCGGTAAGGCATCTATGTCTGGTTTGGTAACCGCCGTTGGTTTCCTGCCTATGTTCATTTTTATGCCCTTCGCCACCAAGCTGGTTAAGAAGTTTGGCAAGAAGGAAGTTGCTTCCATCGGCTCTATTGCAGGCTTGATTGGCGGCGCCATCCTTTGTGTGTTCCCCCTGTGCCCCAAGGATGTACAGCTGATTGTTTATATGGTCGGTTTGATCTTCTTCGGCTTGGGTCTGGGCTTCTACAACTGCGTTTCCTGGGCTATGATGGGCGATGCTATCGACTATCAGGAATGGAAGTTTGGCAAGCGTGAGGAGAGCGTTGTTTATGCACTGCACTCCTTCTTCCGCAAGCTGGCGCAGGGCGTTGGCCCCGCAGCAGTTATTGCCATTATGGGTACTTCTCTGATCGGCTATGTTGAATCTCTGGGTACCATTGGTCAGTCTGCTCAGACTGCTCAGAATATGTGCTGGCTGGTTGCAATTCTCTATGCCTTCAGCGCAGTTTGCCAGTTCGTTGGTGTTACCTTGATCTATAACATCGACAAGAAGACCTTGGCAAAGATGAACGAAGATTTGGCAGCACGCCACGCTTCTGCTGAATAATCCTATTTTTAACTGCACCCGGGCAGGCAGTATACTGCCTGTCCGGTATTTTATCAAGGAGAATGATTTATGAGAAATGTTTTGAATTTTAATGCTTCCTGGCTGTTTGCAAAGCAGGCCGAGGTACCTGCTGCACTGCCTGCAGACTGGGAGCAGGTGTGTGTTCCTCACTGCTGGAACGCAGTGGACGGACAGGACGGCGGCAATGACTACTTCCGCGGCACTTGCCAGTACGCCAAGTCCTTTACGAAGGCAGAATTGCCCGCAGCCGACCGGTATTATCTGGAAATCCGCGGCGCCAACTCCTCTGCCGACGTAACCTTAAACGGCGCTAAGCTTGCCCACCACGATGGCGGCTACTCCACTTGGCGCGTGGAGCTGACCGAAAGCCTGCAGGAAGAGAACCTGCTGGTGATCTCCGTGGACAATGCAGCCAACGAGACCGTTTATCCCCAAATGGCAGACTTTACCTTCTACGGCGGTCTGTACCGGGACGTAAATATCATCTGCGTCAGCGACTCCCACTTTGATTTGGACTACTACGGCGCTCCCGGCATCAAGGTCACCCCTGTGATGGACGGCGACAACGCCAAGGTGGAAGTGGAAGTATTTGTCACCAACAAGAAGGACGGTCAGGAAATTTCCTACACCATCACTGACCGGGAGGGTAACTTGGTTGCCCAGACCGTCAGCGCAGACACCAAGGCCAATTTCACCATCGAAAATGTCAATAAGTGGCACGGCCGCAAGAATCCCTACCTGTACACCGCGCAGGCAGCTTTGCTGGAAGCAGGCAATGCCATCGACAGTGTAGATGCCCGTTTCGGCTGCCGCAGCTTTGAGATTGACCCCAATAACGGCTTTATCCTCAACGGCGAGGAGTACCCCCTGCGGGGCGTATCCCGCCATCAGGACCGTTGGGGCAAGGGCAATGCCCTGAGTCCCGAGGACCACAGGGAGGACATTGAGCTGATTTGCGAGGTAGGCGCAACCACCATCCGCTTGGCCCACTATCAGCATGATCAGTACTTCTATGACCTGTGTGACGAAAAGGGCCTTGTGATTTGGGCAGAAATTCCCTATATCTCCAAGCATATGCCCACCGGCCGGGAGAACACCGTCAGCCAGATGACTGAGCTGATTGCCCAAAACTACAACCACCCCTCTATCGTAGTTTGGGGTCTGTCCAATGAGATTTCCATTGGTGGCAGCGACGCTGATTTGCTGGAGAATCACCGCATCCTTAACGATTTGTGCCACGAGATGGATAAGACCAGACTGACCACCATCGCAGCGGTTTCTATGTGTAAGATGGAAGATCCCTACCTGCAGATTCCCGACGTGGTTTCCTATAACCACTACTTCGGCTGGTATGGCGGCGACACCTCTATGAACGGCCCTTGGTTCGATAAGTTCCACGCAATGCACCCCAATATCCCCATCGGCTGCTCTGAGTACGGCTGCGAAGCGCTGAACTGGCACAATTCTGACCCCCGTCAGGGCGATTACACCGAGGAATATCAGGCATACTACCACGAAGAGCTGATTAAGCAGCTGTTCACCCGTAAGTATATGTGGGCAACCCACGTGTGGAATATGTTCGACTTCGGCGCCGATGCCCGTGCTGAAGGCGGCGAAAACGGCCAAAACCATAAGGGTCTGGTGACCTTCGACCGCAGCTACAAGAAGGATTCCTTCTATGCCTACAAGGCGTGGCTGTCCGATGAGCCCTTTGTCCACCTGTGCGGCAAGCGCTATGTTGATCGGGTGGAGGATGTGACCAAGGTAACGGTCTACTCCAACCAGCCTGCAGTTGAGCTGTTTGCCAACGGCAAGAGCTTGGGCGTAAAGGAAGCAGCCGATCACTTCTTCTACTTTGACGTTCCCAATAGCGGTGAAACCAAGCTGGAAGCCGTAGCAGGGGAGTGTAAGGACGAAAGCGTCATCCGTAAGGTAGATACCTTCAACGAGGACTACCGTTTGGTAGAGGTTGGCGCAATCCTCAACTGGTTTGACATTGAGGAGAAGCCCGGCAGACTGTCGCTGAACTCCAAGATGAGCGATGTAATCTCCACCCTTCGCGGCAAGCTCCTGTTTGCAAAGCTGATGGGCAAGATGCTTGGCGGCAAGAAGAAGGGAGAAAAGGCAAAGCCCATGGGCTTTGAGATGACCCCGGAGCTGATGAGTATGATGGGCGGCTTCACTGTGCTGCGTCTGCTGACCATGGCAGGCGGTATGATGGATGCCAAATTCACCAAGGAAGACCTGCTGAAGCTGAACAAAAAACTCAGCAGAATCAAAGCGCCTAAATAAACGGAAAGAGACACGTCTGAAGACGTGTCTCTTTTTTGCAAAATAGTCAAAAATTCATTGACTTGCCAAGCTTTTTATAGTATAAGTAACTAGACGTAAACGTAATGTTTATAGAACAATCTTTCGTAGATAGGAGATAAGAAATGAAGAAGCTTTTTGCGATGCTTTTGGCGCTGGCTCTGTTGATCCCTATGGGAGCAGTGATGCCTGTCAGCGCCGCAAGCGTAGAAGTCGAACCGTTCTATTTTGTGAACTGGGACGATGATATTATAGATTTTGATAATATCTATAAGATGCCTAAATTTAACTGCAGCACAATCAATGAAAACACGACATCAGCACCGATGAACTGCACCTTTGACGGCCGTCCTGCCAATACGATTACCAGTTTGGCAAAGGGCTTAAAGGCGCAGTTTGACGAGTATCCGGAAGGTACGCGGTACATTAACTTTGCCTTGTTCATCGAGGCATTGGCGGAAAAATGTGTCTATCTGGACAAGGGCACAGACCTTTTCAACAAGTGGATCGACGAGTTCTTTGCGGAATATAAAAGAATCGGCGGTAAGATTGACGGTCTGGTGGTGGACGTGGAGTACAACTACTGTCACGCGCATTACGTCAATTTGGCTGCCAACGATAAAACAAACGAGCACTATATGCCTGATTTGTTTAACGAAATCGTAAACGATCCCCGCTATGCAACGGAGATCCGTCCTCTGCTGGAAGAGCGTGGCTACATATTTGAGGGAGATCCCGAAATCTCCACGATGAGAAGCAACTCCACCAACTATAGTATCTGGGGTGCAGTTGCCACAAACCGTCTCTGCGCATATATCAACGAGGCAGTTGCCCCCCTGTATAAGTATTACCCCGATGCCCTGGTCAGCAACTACTGCTATCCCTCCAGCAAGGCTTGGAACAGCAACGTTGCCAATAACGGCAATGTGGGCAATGGCGGCAATACCGATTACGCAGGCAACACAGCCAACCAGAACTTCTACTTAAGAAGACCCCATGATGATTACTATGTAAGTGGCGGTACCTATAAGTACGTGAAGCCCCCCGCATATAATAACGCCGTATACGATATGAGCAAGTTCCACGCCTTCATGTTTGAAACGATGATGTTCAAAAACATGTACGATTCTGCAGACTGCAAGCGGATCAGCGCATGGATTGCCGGCTATAATTATAAGACAGCGGGTAATTCGAATTCAACGGATTATATTGGCGAAACACCCTATTATACAGAGGTTCTTTTCCATATCGGTCTGCTGAATCCCCAGCCCTTTATTGGCTATACCCTGCAAAGGGACGTGGGTGATGAGCACTACGACGATGCTATGCAGATTATCTCCGAGTCCTTGGAGGAACTGACAAAGCTCGTTGGCGCAGCCGACCGGGAGCCCATCAGCATATTCAATGACTGGAACAGCGACTACGTGCTCTCCGGTATGTATGCCGGCGGTAGGAACGTGTGGCGTATCACACCCAACACAGATGAAGTGTCCCTTTCTCAGTTTAAGGTGAAGGATAAAGCGCCTACCTTCTCCGTTAACGGTCAGACCGTTATCTTCCCCCAGGGCAGAATCATTGAAACCAGCGATATCCATATGATCGGTTCCTGCGGTTATTGGATTGAAACCCCTGCCAATGTGCAGCCGGTTATCATCAACGATACCGACCGCTTCAGCAAGTATCCCTCCTATATGGAAAACTTTGAATCCTATTCCGCCGGCACCACCTTCAATAGCACTGCGGCTAAGGATAAACAAACTTGGACAGTTGACGGTTCTGCTCTGAAGGTGCAGACCAACGTCGGCGACAAGGCCTTGGCAATGACCGGTACTTCCACTTTGACCCAAAAAACACTTCCCGGGAAAATTACTGCAGGCGACAGCTATGCAAAGCAGCAAATCTGGGAGGTTGCCGTTACAGTGTCTTCCGGCGGCGTGTTGAAGGTATT
>SVKL01000006.1 GCA_015068495.1 Oscillospiraceae bacterium
TACAACACATTAACATTTAGGAGGATATTACAATGGCTAGTGAAAAAGTCACTGCTCTCGTAGAGGAAGTTAAGGGTTTGACCGTTCTGGAGCTGTCCGAGCTGGTTCACACTCTGGAGGAAGTTTTCGGCGTTTCCGCCGCTGCTGCTGCTGTTGCTGCTCCCGCCGCTGGTGCTGCTGCTGAGGCTGCTGAAGAGAAGACCGAGTTCGACGTTGTCCTGAAGGACGCTGGCGCTTCCAAGCTGAACGTCATCAAGGTTGTTCGTGAGATCACCGGTCTGGGTCTGAAGGACGCTAAGGATCTGGTTGACAACTGCCCCAAGACTCTGAAGGAAGCTGTTTCCAAGGAAGATGCAGAGCAGATGGTTGCAAAGCTGAAGGAAGCTGGCGCCGAGGCCGAGATGAAGTAAGATTACTTCATTTTACACACAAAAAACAGCCGCCGGTTTTCTGGCGGCTGTTTGCATTTTAGGAGGTTCTTATGGAATCTATTGTGAACTATTTCGCATCCTTAAATTTGGATATCGGCGCATTCCTGAAGGGAATCGGTATGCTGATTGCAGCGCTTTTGGTGCTGGCAATTCTTGGCCGTTTTGTATTTGGCAAACGGTCTGCTCTGATTTTGGCGGTTTCCTCCGCCATTGGCATTCTGTTTGTTTACGTCATTACCATTTTGTTAGGCGGCGCAGGTGAGGATTTCCAAAAATTCATCGCTCCCCTTCCCTTTGTTACCATTGAGAACGACACGATGGTTTTGTTTAATTTCCAAGCTGACTACACAATTGTGTGCACGCAGATTCTAAGTATGATCATTCTGTCGTTTTTGATGAACTTGGCTGACGGCTGGCTGCCCACAGGCAAGCACATTCTCAGCTGGGTATTCTTCCGCTGCTTGGGTGTAGTCATTGCGCTGGTGCTTCACCTGATTGTCACCGGAATGCTGACAAATTATCTGCCTGAAGGGTTGGTTACCTACGCACCCGTGATTCTGCTGGCTATTTTGGTGCTTATGCTTTTGACCGGCGCACTGAAATTCCTTGTTGGTTTGGTGCTCACCACTGTAAACCCCTTAATCGCAGCGCTTTACACCTTCTTTTTTGCAAACATTGTGGGCAAGCAAATCACAAAAGCCATATTGACCACCGCTATTTTGGCAGGTCTTGTTTTGGTTTTGCAAAAAATGGGCATTGTAGCAATATCCATTGCCTCCGCAGCACTTGCTGCCTACATTCCCTTGATTATTCTGTTGGTGGTGCTGTGGTACATTGTGGGTAAGCTTTTGTAAAATTTTTTCTAATATCGCAATTTTTTGTTTTACAAATGCACACACTTGTATTATAATAGGCAGGTAAAAAAGCTTTTGCCTTTTACAAAATCGAATGATTCTAATCAGATTGGAAGTGTAACTATGAGCCGGATGTTAGGTACTGTTTCTATGGGTGTGCGTGCACCTATTATTCGTCAAGGTGATAACTTGGCAGAAATCATTACCGGTTCTATTCTGTCTGCCATCAAGGAAGATGGTCTGACACCCCGCGACCGGGACATCGTAGCGATGACCGAATCCATTGTTGCCCGTGCACAGGGTAACTACTGCACTGTAGAAAATATTGCTGCAGATGTTCGCGCAAAGTTTGGTGGTGAGACGGTCGGTGTTATTTTCCCCATTCTCAGCCGCAACCGTTTCTCTATCTGCCTGCGTGGCATTGCCAAAGGCTGCAAGAAGGTTGTTTTGATGCTTAGCTACCCTTCCGATGAAGTGGGCAACCACCTCATCGACTGGGATATGATGGACGCAAACAACGTTGATCCCTATAAGGACGTTCTGTCCGAGGAGAAATATCGGCAGCTGTTTGGCTATGTGAAGCATCCCTTCACCGGTGTGGACTATGTAGAGTACTACAAGACACTGATTGAAGCGTGCGGCGCTGAAGCAGAGATCATTTTCGCAAACGATCCCAGAGCCATTTTGAACTACACCAAAAATGTCCTTAACTGCGACATTCACACCCGCGCCCGCACCAAGCGTCTGCTGAAGGCCGCCGGCGCAGAACGGGTTTACGGTATGGATGACATTATGACTGCGCCGATTGATGGCAGCGGTTACAACGAGCGCTACGGCCTGTTGGGCTCCAACAAATCTACCGAGGACACCATCAAGCTCTTCCCCCGTGAGTGTCAGGATTTGGTGGAGGACATTCAGAAGCGTCTTTTGGATGCCACTGGCAAGTGTATGGAAGTTATGGTTTACGGCGACGGCGCTTTCAAAGACCCTGTTGGCAAGATTTGGGAGCTGGCTGACCCTGTGGTCTCCCCTGCTTACACCGCAGGCTTGGAGGGTACGCCTAACGAACTAAAGCTGAAGTATTTGGCAGATAACGATTTTGCCAACCTCTCCGGCGAGGCTCTGCGGGATGCCATTAAGGATAAGATTCTGCAGAAGGATGGCTCCAGTCTGGTGGGCAATATGGCTGCACAGGGCACAACCCCCCGTCGGCTCACTGACCTGATTGGTTCTCTGTGTGACCTGACCTCCGGCTCCGGAGACAAGGGTACACCCATTATCTATATCCAAGGTTATTTCGATAACTATACCACCGACTAAGAAAAAACGAAACGGACACTTCTTTTGAAGTGTCCGTTTTTTTCGTTGTTATTTCCTGTTTATACATCCGATGGCAGTGCAGTAGAAAATCCCCGCAGGTGGTCTCCGTAGTATGCTGATTCCAGTTGCAATTCTCCGTCAGTATATGTCAGTTTGCTGACGCTGCAGTTGCAGCCCCAAGTAAGGGCTTCCATAGCTTCTTTCGTACCGCCGGTAAGCTTCCACAGCATAGACCGAATGGTGGTTGCGTGGGCTACCACAACAATACATTTTCCGGGGTTGGCAGCAGCAAACTCCCGCAGCGCATTTTCTGTCCGCTCAGCAACCTCCGAAACCGATTCACCGCCGGTACACCGGGCATGCACCAAATCCTCGCACCACACCGTAAAATCTTCCGGATACAGGTCGGGTAAATCTGTAAACCGTTTGTTTTCCCACGCGCCTGCATTGATCTCACGAACACGGCAGTCTGTAACAATGGGTAGCGAAAAGGCTTTGGCGATATGCTCTGCCGTCTGAAAAGCCCGGGGCAAATCGCTGCTATAGACTGCATCCACAGTATAATTCCCAAGGATATACGCAGCCGTCAACGCTGCCTGCTTGTGACCCAAGTCCGACAGCGAATAACCGCTGTGACCTGTAAACACATTGAGGATATTTCCCTCGCTCTGCCCGTGGCGGACAAGGAGTATTGTTGTCTCAGCCATTACTGTTTCCTCTCTGCCTGCTCAACGGCTGTCAAGACATCTGCCATTGCGTCAGTGTTGACCTCCTCCATCTTGCCGCTGTCATAGCTTTCTGCAATCTTGGGGTCGATGGGAAGTCTTGCCAGCACGGGGATTCCAAACTCTGCAGCAATCGCATCCAGCTTGCTTTCGCCAAACACATTGATACGTTTGCCGCAATCCGGGCACTCCAGATAAGCATAGTTCTCAACGAATCCAAGCACAGGAATGTGCATCATATTTGCCATTTTTACTGCCTTGGTCACAATCATAGAAACCAAATCCTGCGGGCTGGTAACAATTACGATACCGTCCACAGGCAGGCTTTGGAACACCGTCAGAGGAACATCACCTGTTCCGGGAGGCATATCCACGAACAAATAGTCCACATCCTCCCAAATCACATCTGTCCAAAACTGCTTCACGGCGCCTGCAATCACAGGACCCCGCCACACAACCGGTGAGGACGCATCGTCCAGCAAAAGATTAATGGACATCACCTGAATTCCGGTTTTGCTAAGAGCCGGATACAAGCCATCATCATTGGCACCTTGACATTCATTCACGCCAAAGGCTGTAGGCGCTGACGGGCCGGTAATATCTGCATCCAACACACCCACGCGCTTGCCTTTTTTAGCCATCGCAACAGCCAGCATAGAGGTCACCGTAGACTTACCCACGCCGCCCTTGCCGGACACAACGGCAATTACCTTTTTAATATTGGATTTCGGATTCGGCTTGGCGAGCAAGCTCTCCTTCTTCCGATCACCGCAATCGGAACTGCTGCAAGATGCACAATTTCCGCTACACGAACTCATAAATGTTACTCCTTTTCACTCTTATTTGCCTATGATAGGCCTGCTTTTTTGGGTTTCAATCCCAAGACTGGGCTTTTTCCCAGTTTTCCATTAATTCCAAAAGGCTGGCTTCCGCCTGCTGTTTTTCCTCCAAAAGGCGGGTCAGCTCCTGATAATCTGCAGCCGCTTCTTCAATCGCCGCATCCAGTTGGGCAATTTCAGCCTCCTGCTTTTCAATCTCCCGTTCCAGACGGCGAATCAGCTTATCGTTCTCCTTGGTGCCACCCTTTGGCTTTTCCTTTTTGGGTTTACTGACCGCAGTTTCCTGCGGTTTCGCTGCCGCTTCGTGTTCTAAAATGGAGCGGTATTTTTGATAGCCACACTTAAAGTCCCGAATTTGGCCGTCTTCCAGTAGCCAGATTCGCTCTGCGAATTTTTCAATGAAATACCGGTCGTGGGAAACGAACAAGAGCACCCCGTCAAACTCCTCAATGGCCGCCTCTACCCATTCCCGAGATGCAATGTCCAAATGGTTGGTGGGCTCGTCCAATATGAGAAGGTTGATTTTCTCGTCCATCAGCATACACAGCCGCAGACGTGACTGCTCGCCTCCGGAGAGATTGCCTACGCTTTTGAACACATCTTCACCCTGAAACAAAAAGGCGCCCAAACGGTCACGTGCCACCTGTGGCGTGCAGTTTTTTTCGTAAAGCATTGTGTCGTACAGGCTGCGCTCCGGGTGGTCGAAGTGGATAATCTGCGGCAGGTATCCGGATTTTACGGTGGGCCCGAATTGAATCTTACCTTTGCAATCCTCTTCCCCCAACAGGCATTTGATAAATGTGGATTTTCCTGTGCCGTTGTCACCAAGCAGAGCGATTCGTTCTCCGCCCTCAACCTTGAGTTCAACATCGGAAAACAGCGTCCGCTCTCCAAAGGATTTTTCCACGTTTTTCATTTGAAAAACCACATCGCCTGAAAAATCCTTTTGGCTAAAGCTTGCTTTCATAGTTTTTTCGGTTTTGGGGCGCTCGGTCTTTTTGATGCGCTCCATACGGTGCTGAATGGACATTGCCCGGCGATACAGTGTGCGGTTATTGATTCCCCACCCTTTCATCCGTTCCACCGTGTAGCCCAACTGCTTCAGCTTTGCCTGTTCCTGCTCATATTGCTTTAGCTGTAAGTTGAATCTTGCCTGCTTTTCCTCAATATAGAAAGAATAGTTGCCGGAGTAGAACTCCGCGTGTCCGTCGGTGATTTCAATCACACGCTGTGCGATGGTATCCAAAAAGTAGCGGTCATGGGAGATTGCCAAAACCGTGCCTTTGAAGCTGTTAATATACCCTTCCAGCCATTCTACGCTTCTTAAGTCTAAATGGTTGGTTGGCTCATCCAGCAGCAGAATATCGGTCTTTTCCAGCAGAAGTCTTGCCAGATTCACCCTTGTCTTCTCACCGCCGGACAGACTGGAAAAGCTTTGCGTGCGTTGCTCGGGGGAAATTCCCAAGCCGTTGCAGATTTTATCCACTTCCACATCCATTTCATAGCCGCCGCCGGCTTGGAAACGGTTTACCAAAGTGTCATACTCCCGCAGCTGTTCTTCCGTGGCGCCTTGGGTCATCTGTTGCTCCAGCTGCATCATTTTCTCACGGGTTTTTGTCAGCGCCTGATAGGCAGAGCGAAGCACATCTTCAACGGTATAGCCGTCGGGAAAACGGGGAATCTGGGAGATTAAGCCCAGCTTTTTGTGGGGATTTACAAACACCTCACCGGCATCATAATCCATCTGTCCTGTAAGAATATTAAAAAGGGTGGTCTTACCGCAGCCGTTGCGCCCCAATATGGCGACCCGCTCACCCTCTTGAATGTCAAAAGACAGGTCTTCCAACAGGTTCTCGCCGATTACAAAAAACTTTGTTAAGTTTTTAACGCCTATATCAATCATCGTTTTCTCCACATACCAACATTTGCAGCGTGCTTAAATCCGTCAGCAGATTCAGTGCCTGCAGGAGTGCATTGCTGCTCATATGCTCCGGAAGCCCCAGCTTCCTTAATAGCGCCAACCGTTTTGATGCGCTGTCTGCGCCACCGGAAAGCCCCAATTCCATCATATCCTGCTTTGTGATATTACCCACAGTTCGCTTGGCGCTTTCCCCCTCAATGGTTGCGCCTGCATTGCGAAGAGCGTCCACAATTACCTGTGGCGGCATACCCTCTACGCCGATTTTTCCTTCCTTGCCCGCAGCGGATTTTCTCCGTTCTTTTCCAAAGACATCGGGGATATAGGCGTGTTTTAACTGTTCCGGCGGGATGGCGCTCTTTAAGAAATTCCGAATCACAAAGCCAGCACCATCGGAATCGGTAAACACAATCAGCCCGCGGCTTTCTGCAACCTTTCGCAAAAGCGCAAGCTGGGCTTTGTCCTTCATAATACCAAATCCGGAGGTCTCTAAAATAGGCGCATCCACAATTTGGGAGAGGGTGTTTTTATCATACCGCCCCTCCACTACGATGGCCTCACGAACTTTAATCATTTTTAGCCTCCTGCGCAAGCCGCAGTATCAGCACCTCAAGGATTCTGTCTGCATCGTCAAAGGAGGTTTTCATCTGCACATCGCTTTCCAGCACAAGCTGGGAAGTTTTTTTATAAAATTCGGCAGAAAAGCGGCCTGCTGCAGACATAGTTTTTCTGGCGGGATAGTCGGAAAGCCCCGTCAGCTTCATAAAATCAGCAGAGTTTTTGCCGTTATCCAGCAGAATTCTGGCCGTACTCAAGCGGCGGAAATGGCTGCCGATTGCACCAAGAATTTGAATAGGCTCTTGCTGCATTTTTAATAGCTTCTGCAGCTGCAAGAGCGCTGCGCCGTATTCCCCCTGCCCCAGCAAATCTGTCATTTGGAACACCACAGCATCCAGCACCGGCTCCACTACAGCATCGATATCGCTTTTACAAATCTCATCCGCGCCGGAGTATGCGCAGATTTTAGAAATTTCACCGGACAGGGCTGTCATCGTTCCACCGGTAATATCAATCAGATGCAGACACAAATCGGGGGTAATTTTCTTGTTAGCCGCCGCAAAATGGCGGGTAATCCAGCTTATCAAGTCCCGTTGGTTCTGCTTTTGGAATTCAACCAAGGTTCCGTACTTGCTCACTGCATCCCACAGCTTTTTCAGCCGCTTGTCCGGCTTAAAGGGTGTAGTTTCGTAGGTAAACACCACCGTCGCATAATCCGGGATATCAGAGAGAAGCTCAATCATTCGCTCTCTGTCCGATTCGTTGAGCTTAAAAATATCAATTTCATCCACGACCACCATTGTACGCTCTGCCATCATCGGCAGATTTTCCACACAATCGGCAAATGTGCGCATATCAAAGGTCTCCGCGGTCAGCTTATGGGAATTGAAGGACTCGGTCAGTGGGTCAACGATTACCTTCTGCAGCTGCTTCAGGTAATGGTGCAGGAGAAAGGTTTCCTCACCGAAGAAAAAGTACAGCCTGCCCGGGTTATTCTGACGGATATCCTCTTTTAATACCGGAAGCATATTCGGCTGTTCTTCCCTTTTCGCCATACCTTCACCCCCTAAAAATAATCGTTCCTTCCAAATCTGTGCGGAAAATTTCGCATCCAAACAGGCGCAATCGCTCCAGCGTCTCCCAAGTGGGATGACCGTAGCTGTTGTCTGCGCCCACAGAAATAATAACAACCTCCGGACGCGTTGCGTTCAGCAGCTCCCACGAGGTGGAATCTCTGGAGCCGTGATGTCCTGCGACTAGAATTTCCAAATCCGGCAGCTGTGTATGCTCCATCAGCTCCTGTTCGCCGGCTTCGGAACGGTCGCCTGTTATCAGTATATCACAATTCTCCGGCTGAAACAAGACGCAGAGGCTTCTTTCGTTGGAATCCTCCCCTTGGATAGAGGGATAAATGGTAATATTGCTTTCTTTTAGCGCCAAATCCGCTTCCACCCAGGAAATCCTGTCGCTATATTTGGAAATAAGCGTGTTTTGAATATCATTTTCTTCCGTCCCAACCGGCAAATACAGCTTTTCGGCCGGAATTCTGCTTAGAAGCGCATCTGCGCCTCCTGCGTGGTCTGCATCAAAATGGGTAATGATGAGGCCATCCAAGCGGAAAATTCCTTGGGAAAGAAGCAATTTTGTTGCTTCATCAGCGGCTTTCTCATCACTGTCTCCGCCGCAGTCTACCATATAATGTTTTCCGTCCTTTTGCAGCAGCAAGCATTGTCCTTGCCCCACATCCACAGCAGTTATCCGGTAGTCATCCAGCCTTGGCTCTATCCAAGAGAGGGTAATAGATGCAATTAAGCCTACCAGAATGCAGCCAATCAGCACCCACGGCTTCTTCCTGTGCTGTTTCAGAAACACTGCCAGCAGAACATAGGTAAATATGAGCCAAGCCACAATATAGACACTGCTGGTATACACCGCGGAAACAGGAATTTTAGAAATCATTTTTACCACCCAAACAATCATATGTATCGGCAGGGAAATGACCCCGCCAATCACCTTGCCAAGTGGCAGCCAAATCGCGCCGAATATGCAGGCTGCCATAATCCCATAAAACACAAAGGTAATCACCCAAAGAATCAGCAAATTCGTAACGATTCCCGAAATGCTGACCATACCAAAATAAAATGCGCTCAAGGGCGTTGTGGTAGACATTGCGCCCAATGTTACGCTGATAGAGCCGACAATCCAACGGGAAAGGCGTGCTTTGATGCGCTTTCCTTTGGCTGGCCCCAAGCGGGTATTGCTTAACAAATAACTGTGAATCCGTTGGCTGAACAGGAAAATGCCCACCATACAGCCTGCTGACAATTGCAGGCTGATGGATGTAATGCTCAAGGGATTGCTTGCCAGAATCACAAGTACGGCCGCGGATAGCGCTGTTGGCGGGTCATATTCCTGATTCAGCAGCAGCGCCAAAATCACCAATATCTGCATAATGCAGGCACGTACAACTGAGGGTGAACACCCCGTCACTACTGCAAACAACACCAGCACAGGTATCCCAATTACCGCTGTCAACCATTTGCGCTTTAAGCACAGCAGATAAACAAGAGAAAACAGAATGGACACGTGCATACCCGACACCGCAACGATATGATAGACACCTGCCGTCTTCATCGCATATTTGGTTTCGTAGCTTAGGTCCTCTGTATCACCTAACAACAGTGCTTTTACAAAAGGCGCTGTATCTTCCGGAAAAAACACTTCCAGTGAAGCCAGTATTTTCTGCCGCAACACTGCCGGCAAATACCTGTTAGGCACCTCTGTTTGCGGATTTATATTCTGCCCGCCCTTGGGATAACACAGAAGAAAAATGCCATCTCCCTTGTGGTAAGTCGGCGCCTCAGCGCCGCCGCCTGTATATCGCAAGGTAAAGTTTCCTTCCACCCGGTCTCCGGGAGAAAGGGAAACATCATCATTCATATAAAATTGCACGGCATAGCGTTTCCCGTTTAGTTCCGTACTGCCCTCTGCAGAGATTCCATACTCAGTAGCGTGACTGTAGTTCGACACTGTAATCTCCAGTGGCACCGCTTGCGTATCCATTTGGCGGACAGGTTTCAGATACAAATAATCAAATCCCCACATCCATAAAAAGCCAATCACACAGCCAAGCAAGACACACCTTGCCTTACGGCTCAGCTTACTTTGGATGGAGAACAAGGCAAGCAGTGCCGCAAAGGAAAACACCGCCAGCAAAGCAAGGTATACGCCGCTTGCCAAATATGCGCCTACTGCGCAGGCAGCGGCAAAACCGATTGTAAACCACATTAGCCTACGCATAGCGCTCCCCCTTTTGTAAAAAGGACGCCACCCGCGGGTAGCGTCCTATTGTGTTTTTAGAGCTTAGCTGCTACAAAATCGTCCACAGTTGCCAAAGCATCATCCAGTTTCATGACATCCTTGCCGCCGCCCATCGCAGAATCCGGCTTTCCGCCACCGGAGCCGCCGCAAACGGAGCAAACCTGCTTCACAAGGTCACCGGCTTTGACGCCCTTTGCCACTGCATCCTTGCCGCACACAGCTAAGAAGGTAAGCTTGTCATCGTTTACAGCAGACAGAACTGCAACCACGTTGGCTGCCTTATCTCGCAGGGTATCGCCAATCTGACGAAGCTTGCCTGCATCGGCGCCCGGTACATTTGCCGTCAGAACCTTCAGTCCGCCTACCTCATGGGCACCCATCAGGAAGCGGTCAGTTTCTCCGGCAGTTTCCTTTGCCTTGAAGGACTCAATGGTCTTCTTGAGCGCCTTGATTTCGTCCATTTGCGCGTGAATCTTGTCCACCAGCTCACCGGGTTTTACCTTCAGTTCACCGGCTGCTGTGTACAGCAGGCTGTGGGTATGGGCCATATCCTCGAGACAGGCCTTGCCGGTGATTGCCTCAATCCGGCGTACTCCGGAAGCCACACTGCCCTCGCTCTCAATGCGGAACGGACCGACCTTTGCCGTATTATCCAAATGGGTACCGCCGCACAGCTCAATGGAGTAGCCGCCCATATTGACAACACGGACGGTATCGCCGTATTTTTCGCTGAACAGCGCCATTGCACCTTGCTTTTTGGCTTCCTCGATGGGCATTTCCCGCACGTCAATCTCATAGCCCTCCAGTACAGCCTCCTGCACCAGAGAATCAATCTTTGCCAGCTCCTCAGCTGTCACAGCGGAATAGTGGGTAAAGTCGAAACGCAATCTGTCCGGCTCAACCAAGCTGCCCGCCTGATGCACGTGGTCACCCAGCACGCTCTTCAGCGCCTTTTGCAGCAGGTGGGTTGCGGAGTGGGCACGCATAATTGCCTTGCGGCGTTCCACATCAATGGCTGCCAGCACCACATCATCGGTCTTCAAAGAGCCGCTGCGCATCACACCGGAGTGCAGGTACTTGCCGCCCTTATCCTTTTGGACACCGGTGACCTTGAAGCGGCTGTCGCCCATCAGAATCACGCCAAAGTCTGCAGACTGGCCACCCATTTCTGCATAGAAGGGGGTCTTGTCCAGCACGACAATGCCCTGCTCGCCGGCGGTAATTGCGCCGGTAACCTCTTCGCCTACGCACACTGCCAGCACCTTTGCCTCGCAGTTATTGACTTCATAGCCCACAAATTCTGTGGGGGTGGTGTCCAAGCCCAAATCAATACCAGCCCAGCCAAGGTCACCCAAAGCCTTACGGGCTTCACGGGCACGGATTCTCTGCTCTTCACGGCACTTGGTAAAGCGCTCCATATCCAGGGTCATGCCCTCGTCTTCCAGCATCTCCACTGTCAGGTCCACAGGGAAGCCGTAGGTGTCTGCCAGCAGGAAGGCGTCCTCACCGGAGAATACGGTTTCATTCTTTGCCTTATGGTCAGCCAGCTTTTCGCCAAAGATACGCATACCGGTATCAATGGTGCGGGCAAAGTTCTCCTCCTCGGTCTTAACCACGCGGATAATATGGTCTGCACGCTCACGGAGATAGGTATAGTGGTTCTCATTTTCCTGAATGACGGTTTCCACAACCTCGTACAGGAACGGACGGTTCACACCCAGCAGCTTGCCGTGACGGGCTGCCCGGCGGAGAAGTCTGCGCAGCACATAGCCGCGGCCCTCATTGGTGGGCTGAACACCGTCGGCAATCATAAAGGTAGATGCCCGGATATGGTCTGTAATCACACGCAGGCTTACATCGGTCTTGGTGCTTTGACCGTAGGATGCGCCGGTGATTTTTGTGACGTGGTTAGTGATGTTCATAACGGTATCCACGTCGAAAAGGCTGTTTACGTCCTGACAGACCACTGCCAAACGCTCCAAGCCCATACCGGTGTCGATGTTCTTTTGCACCAGCTCGGTGTAATTGCCCTGTCCGTCGTTATCGAACTGGGAGAACACGTTGTTCCACACTTCCATAAAGCGGTCGCACTCGCAACCCACCTTACAATCGGGGCTGCCGCAGCCGTATTTCTCGCCCCGGTCATAGTAAATTTCGGAGCAGGGGCCGCAAGGACCGGAGCCGTGCTCCCAGAAATTATCTGCCTTGCCGAAACGGAAAATATTCTCGGCAGGAATACCGATTTCCTTATTCCAAATTTCAAACGCTTCCTCGTCATTTTCGTAGATAGAGGGATACAGGCGGTCAGCCTCCAAGCCCACCACTTGGGTCAAAAACTCCCAGCTCCAAGCGATTGCCTCGCGCTTGAAGTAATCACCGAAGGAGAAGTTGCCCAGCATCTCAAAATAGGTGCCGTGACGGGCAGTCTTGCCAATGTTCTCGATATCACCGGTACGAATACACTTCTGGCAGGTGCACACCCGTTTTCTGGGGGGCTCCACCTCACCCTTAAAGTAGGGCTTCATCGGCGCCATACCGGAGTTAATCAGCAAAAGGGATGCATCGTTTTGGGGAATCAAGGAAAAACTGGGCAGACGCAAATGCTCCTTGCTCTCAAAGAAAGACAGGAACATTTCACGCAATTCGTTTACGCCATACGGTTTCTTGCTCATATTGGAATTACCTCCATAAAAAAATAATCCTCGCCCCTGATTTAGGGGCGAGGTAAGTCGCGGTACCACCCTAATTCACTCCCGAAAAAGGGAGTATCTTAGTTGCTCTGTAACGGGAGCTCCCGTACCGGTCCTCCCGGTCTGCTTGGAAGTGGCGAAAAGCCGGCTTGCACAAGGGGCTCTCACCATCCCCCTCTCGCTTGGGTGAATCCAACTTCTTGGCTTCCGCATTGCTTTTGCATATCCAAAGCTATTCTACCATAAATGGCAAAAAAGTCAATGGTTTCGCAGCATTTTAATTCTTTTTACAGGGTTTGCCACCCATTTGAAACGTTTATTCTGCAGCCTGAGGCATCGCCATATCCGCGCTTTCCAGCACTTCCCCATCCAGCACACGCTGAATCAGCTTTTGTGCGTAGGCAACCACATCTTCATCCGGAATCTTCACAGATAGATTCTGTCCGGGAACGGAGTAGGTCTCCTTCATTGCGCCTGTGCCAGTAACAGAAAAGCTTTGCATATCCCAGGCAGCCATATCGCTCAGCTGCATTTTTACCAGGTCACCCATTTCTTCTGTGCTGAGGCTGGTAACAAACATACCCTCTAAGCCCTTGAGAATTTCTCCGTAGTTGGAAATGAGTGTGGTGCTGTGTGTCATTTTATCTACAACAGCCTGAATCACCCGCATTTGATTCTTTCCGCGGCTATCATCTCCACCGCTGATGTGATAACGGTCTCTTGCAAAAGCCAGTGCCTCTTCACCGTTCAGGTTATTCTCGCCCTTTTTGATATAGATACCCTCAAAAGTGGTGAAGGCTTGATCAGAGACAACTGTAATGCCGTCAATGGCATCAATCAAAGCCTTAAACCCATAGAAATTGATTTTCGCATAGTGGGTGATCTCTGTGTCATATAGCTTCTCCAGTGCCTTTACGGAGTTTTCTACACCGTGATTGCCGCAATGGGTCAGCTTATCCAATGCGTCTTTTCCCGCAGGATTTGCCACAAAGTAGTCTCTGGGCGTATTGATCAGCAAAATTTGCTTATCCACAGGGTTCACAACTGCCAGAATATTCACGTCACTGCGGCTGACAGTAAGCTTCTTGCTGCGGGTATCTGAGCCGCTGATATAAAACACAAAGGGTGTGTTGGTAACATTTACATCTTCTGTTTTCGGCGTTTCTTCCTTTTCGCTCCGGTAGGTATGGGTATACAGGAACCGTACACGCGCCAACAGGTTTTGCGAATCGTCCTCCTCTATATAAAGCGACATTCCCGCGGCGCTCATAATCAAAGCATCCACATCTTCGTTATACAGCGCGTCAACCATTTCAGCTGTTTGCTTGAAATAGACTACGTCTGCAGAATTACCTATCTCCGTTTCGATAACAGCCAGTAACTGCTGGGTAAGCTCCGTGTCATAGTTTTCCAATGCGCCAAAACGGTATCCCTTGGTATCTGCAAGGGACTGGGCGGGGTTTTCATTCAACACCAGTACGTATGTACTGGGGGCACCGGAAACATCATCTGCTACCTGATCCAGCATACGTTTTGTGTCCCATACAAACTTAGAAATCACGCCGCAGCCAATCACTACCACAAAGGCAATTACACAGGAGACAATTCTACGCCATAAAGAAACCGTGTTTTTCACCTTTATAAACATAAACAGCAGGGAAAATTCCAAAAGCAGCACCAGTGCCAGAATAATAAGCGCAACGTAAACGCCCGGCAGCATATTCAGCTGAATCAGCAAAATGCTTGCCACCACACTGGCGATCAGCTGTAAGGATAACGCTACTACGCGAAAAATCCACCAAAAACTCTTTCTTTCCATTTTTGTCTCTATCCTTTATTTTTATTTAGGGTCTTGTTTTGCACATTGTTTACTGAGCAGCTTTGCTTTCCAGCCACGCTTTCAGCGCCAAACGTCCCTCATCACTCATAGGAAAGGTATTCTCCCCCTCCATTTGGCTTTTTTCATAGCACAGCGGGCCGTACCAATACTGGACATAAATGGTGCTTTTTTCCATATCCACCTCTTTGGGCGTAAGCATTTCCACATTGGGAACGATTTTGAATCGCAGCTCGCCGCAGGAGCCTGTAAAGGGATTGTTCATTGCAAAGCTATGCAGGGTAGGAAGAAAAATATCTGCCATTTTATTCTCCAATCAACTTTTCCATTTCATCCATCAATTCGCCAAACAGCTGCAGCGCAGCCTCCACAGGCTCCGTGCCTGTCATATCCACGCCTGCGCCCTTCAGTAAATCAATCGGCGTCTTGGAGCAGCCGCCGGACAGGAAGCTGACATAGTCCTCTACTGCCGGGGCGCCTTCTTTCAATATTTTCCGGGAAAGGGCAATGGCTGCGCAATAGCCGGTTGCATACTGGAACACATAATAGTCATAGTAAAAATGCGGAATTCTTGCCCACTCCAGAGCAATTTGGTCATCCACCACAATGTCCGGGCCAAAATAAAGTTCATTCAAACGGCGGTACTCTGCGCAAAGGATATCCGCTGTGAGGGTCTGCCCCTCTGCCACCATCTTGCCGATATTCAATTCAAATTCGGCAAACATCGTCTGACGGTACAAGGTGCCTTTGAACTGCTCCAAGAAGTGATTGATGAGGTAAATTCGCTCCTTCTTATCCGTAGTCTTATTCAGAAGGTACTCCATAAGCAGGGCTTCGTTGCAGGTGGATGCCACCTCAGCCACAAAAATCACATAATGGGCATCAATGGGATTTTGGTGCTTATTGGACAGGTAGGAATGGATTGCGTGTCCCATCTCGTGAGCCAAGGTAAACTGACCGTCCAAGGTTCCTGAGTAGTTCAGCAGCACGTAAGGGTGCACCGCCGCGCCGGCAGAGTATGCGCCGCTGCGCTTGCCGGTGTTTTGGTATACATCAATCCAGCGGTTTTCAAAGCCCTCTTTCAGGATACTGCGGTAGGCTTCTCCCATTGGTGCAAGAGAATCGTACACCGTTTGTTTTGCCTCTGAAAAGGGAATTTTTCTGTCCACATCCGCTACCAGCGGCGTGTAAATATCATAAAAATGCAGTTCGTCCAAGCCCAGCATTTTCTTCCGCAGGCGGACATAGCGGTGCATTTTGTCTAAGTTTTTGTGGACGGCTTCAATCAAATTCAAATAAACTGAGGTTGGTACATTGGTGCTGTCCAAGGATGCCTCAAAGGCATTGCGGTAATGCCGTGCCTCGGCAAAGAATTTCAGCTGCTTATTTTGCGCATTAAGCAATGCCGCGGCAGTATTCTTAAAGTTTCCAAAGCCTTGATACAGGCTCTCATAAGCATTTTTCCGCAGAACTCGGTCAGCGCTGTTTTGCAACGGCACAAAAGTACCCTGACTCACAGAATGGACTTTCCCACCCGCATCCAGCGCATCACCGAATTTGAGGTCTGCATCCGCAAACATACCGTAAACCGTATCCGGTGTCTGCGCCAACTCCCCGGCGGATGCCAGCAGCTTCTCCTCCGCAGGGGTAAGAATGTGGGCTTTTTTCCGGCGGAGATTGGTTAAATAGCGGCGGTAACGCTCCAATTCCGGGCAATCTGCGTAGAATTGCGTGAGAGTTTCCTCGGAAATTGCCATAATCTCCGGGGTATCGAAGCTCAGCGCAGCACCAAGGGCTACAACAGCACTCATAAACCTGCCGCTCATTGCCTGATAGGTTGCATCCCTTGTATCCTCATCAGCTTTACGCATACAGTAATTTGCCAAAAGGGACGCCTTCGCGTCCGTCATTTCCATACGGTACAGGTAATCGTAAAGGGTCTTTCCGCTTTCAGATAAACGGCCTGCAAAGGAAGACAGCACCTGCTTATCCCCGTCAAGGGTGGCAAGCTCCTGTTCCCAAGCCGCATCACTGGGATACATATCCTCAGTTGCCCAAGTGTCTTCTACGGGAATTTCAGAGCGATTACGAATTTTGGACATAAGAATGCCTCCAAAAAGGATTTTGTGTTATTATACCACAGTTCCCCTAAAATGCAACTTATAGCCTTGTTTTTATTTTGAAACTATGGTAAAATCCTACTCGGTGATGATATGAACAAACAAATCAGAGGCAGCATTTTTATCATTCTGGCAACAGTTATTTGGGGCACGACCTTTGTTGCGCAGAGTCTTGGTATGGACCACATCGGGCCGTTTACTTTTCAGGCGGCACGGTGCTTTTTAGGTTTTCTGTTTATGCTGCCGATTATTTTTATCGCAGATAAATTCAAAAATGACGGCGCAACATTTCTCTCCCGCTGGTGCGATAAAAGGCTTTGGCTGGCTGGCCTGTGCTGTGGTGTGCCGCTGTTTATCGCAATGAATCTGCAGCAATTGGGAATTCAGGATACGGATGCGGGAAAGTCTGCATTTTTAACAGCTATGTACATCGTTTTTGTGCCGGTTTTCGGGATTTTCCGTGGTCAAAAGCCTACAAAATGGATTCCCCTTAGTGTTTTGCTTGGGGTTGTGGGTTTATATTTCTTAAGCTGTATGGGTGTCACCACAGTGGCTACGGCAGATTTGCTTTTACTTGGCTGCGCGGTTGCTTTTGCTGTACAAATTCTCTGTGTGGATGCGTTTGCAAATCAAGTCGACTGCCTGCGGCTTAATTGCATTAACAGCCTGATTTGCGCCGGGCTGTCCGCTGTGGTGATGCTGCTGACCGAAACACCAACCTTAGACGGTGTATGGGGCGGCTTCGGCTCCATAGCCTATGCCGGAATCCTCTCCACAGGTCTGGCCTATTCTTTTCAAATTCTCGGGCAAAAGGACCTTGCCCCTGCAACTGCATCCCTGCTTATGAGCTTAGAATCCGTATTTGCCGTTTTATCCGGCTGGCTGATTCTGAATGAACGGCTTAGCGTATGGGAAATGCTTGGCTGTGTGTTGGTTTTCGCTGCTGTGATTCTGTCTCAACTGCCGGATAAAAACACAATAAAAGCATAGTCTATAACAAAAAAGGACACCTAAGGGCAACGCCCTTAGGTGTCCTTTTTTTATTTGGATAAAATATCTCTTGCTACGTGTACGCCGCTGGCAGAGGCGTGGGAAAGGCTGTGGGTAATGCCACTGCCGTCACCGATAATGTACAGGCCCTTATGGCAGCTTTCCAAACGCTCGTTGACTGCTACTTCCATATTGTAGAACTTTACCTCTACGCCATAAAGCAACGTATCATCGTTGGCTGTACCCGGTGCAATCTTGTCAAGGGCGTAAATCATCTCGATAATGCCGTCGAGAATTCGCTTTGGCAGCACCAAACTCAAATCGCCTGCTGTGGCGTTCAGGGTGGGTGTCATAAAGGAATCGCCCATTCTGTGCTCTGTGGAACGGCGTCCGCGAATCAAATCGCCGAACCGCTGGGCAATCACACCGCCGCCCAGCATATTACTCAGACGGGCAATGGACTCGCCGTAGCCGTTACTGTCCTTAAAGGGCTCAGAAAAATGTTTGGACACCAGCAGCGCAAAGTTGGTGTTGTCTGTCTGCTTGGCGGGGTCTTCGTAGCTGTGGCCGTTTACCGTGACAATGCCATTGGTGTTCTCGTTTACCACAGCTCCCTTCGGGTTCATACAGAAGGTACGTACCAAATCGCCATACTTTTGAGTGCGGTAGACGATTTTACTCTCGTAGAGCTCGTCGGTCAGATGGGAGAAAACCTCTGCCGGCAGTTCCACCCGGACGCCCAAGTCCACACGGTTGGATTTCGTTTCGATGTTCAGCTTTTTGCACACCGACTCCATCCATTTGCTGCCGCTGCGTCCCACAGAAATGATGCACTTATCGCAGGTATATACGGCATTTGCGCAGTGAATCTCATAACCGTTTTCCAAAACAGAAATGTTCTCCACCGGAGTGTTGAAGTAAAAATCAACCTTTTCCTTCAGTTCGTTATACAGGTTGGTCAGCACCACGTAGTTAATATCCGTCCCCAAGTGGCGGACAGAGGCATCCAGCAGGTGCAAGCCGTTCTGAATACACAGCTTCTTGAATTTAGAACCTGCTGTGGAGTAGAGCTTTGTACCCGATCCGCCGTAGCGCATATTGATATCGTCTACGTAATGCATCAAATCCAGCGCCTGCTTTTTGCCGATGTACTCATACAATGTGCCGCCAAAATCATTGGTGATATTGTACTTGCCGTCAGAAAATGCGCCTGCACCGCCAAAGCCGTTCATAATGGAGCAGCTTTTGCAGCCGATGCAGCTTTTAATCTTCTCGCCGTCGATGGGACAGTGCCGCTTATCCAGCTCGTTGCCGGCATCAAACACGCCTACCTTGAGCTTCGGATTCTGCTTGGTCAGCTCATAGGCAGAATAAATACCGCCGGGACCTGCACCAATAATCAAAACATCGTATTTCATAACAATCCTCCATAGAAAATATGGTTTTTATTTTTTGTCCATTTCAATGATGCGCTTCATTGCCGCAATACCCACGCGAATCGCGCCGGTTGTATCCTCGGTCATAGGCATAGCAAGGCCTGCCTTTTCCCGTTCCTGATTCCAGACTGCGTGGAAGCAGCTGCCACAACGCACACCCAGCGCCGCTGCCACCACAAACAAGGCGGCAGACTCCATTTCGCTGGCTTTTACGCCCAAACGCTTCCAGCTTTCCCACTTCTGCAGCAGCTCATAGGACACAGGGCTTTTCTCCGGTGTATGCTGTCCGTAGAAGGAGTCCTTACACTGCACCACACCTACGTGGGTGCGATAGCCCAACTCCTCGCTGGCAGCCTTCAGCGCTGCGGTAACATCAAAGTCCGGCACGGCGGGAAATTCCAGTGGCGCATATTCCAAGGATGTATGCTCAAAACGGATTGCGCCGCTGGCAACCACCACATCACCCGGTTGTACATCCATATGAATACCGCCGCAAGTGCCGATACGGATAAAGGTATCTGCGCCGATAGCAGAAAGCTCCTCCATAGCAATGGAGGCAGACGGGCCGCCAATGCCTGTGGAGCAGACGGACACCTTTTCGCCCAACAAAGTACCGGTATAGATGTTGTACTCCCGATTCATACCAATGTGCACAGGGTTGTCAAAATGTGCGGCAATTGCCTCGCAACGCCCCGGATCACCCGGTAAGAAACAGTATCTTCCCACATCCCCCTCTTTACAGCGGATATGAAACTGCATACCAATATCTTGCATAAAAGCACCTCCTAAAACTGGTCAAACAGGTTGACCTGGCTGGTATCCGGCAGGTCACCAAAAGCACCTGCCTGCTTCAGCATCTGAATATGGGTTTTAGAAACCTTGGGACAGGCTGCTGCCACCTCTTCCACGGACAGGAAGGTCTTTCCCTCTCTGCCGTTCATCAAATCCCACGCAGCGGTTTCACCCAAGCCGGGAACTGCCACAAAGGGCGGAATCAACTTGCCATCCTTAATTAGGAACTTGGTTGCGTGGCTTTCATACAGACTGATGGGGGCAAAATCAAAGCCTCTAAGGTAGTATTCATAAACAACCTCCAAGGTTGTGAGCAAATCTTCATCCTTGGCTGTAGCCGATTCATTTGCCTCAATTGCCTTAATGTTGGCAATTACCGTATCCATTCCGCCGGTCATGAGTTCCGCATCGAAGCCGCCTTTTTGACTGCGGCGGTAGAAATAGGCAGAATAGAACGCCAAAGGATGGTTTACCTTAAACCAAGCAATGCGGAACGCCATCATAACATAGGCAACTGCGTGGGCCTTGGGGAACAGGTACTTAATCTTTTTACAAGACCCGATATACCAATCCGGCACACCGGCGGCAACCATCTCTTCCTCTGCCCCGTCCGGCAAGCCTCTGCCCTTACGGACGGATTCCATGATCTTAAATGCCCGCTTCTCCGGCAAGCCGCAGGAGATCAGGTAAATCATAATATCATCACGGCAGCCGATGGTTTGGTCAACCCGGGCAGTACCGGACACAATCAAATCCTTGGCGTTGCCCAGCCACACGTCCGTACCGTGGGTATAGCCGGAAATACGCACCAGAAAATCAAATTTCGTAGGCTTGGTATCCAGCAGAACGCCGCGGGTAAAACGGGTGTTGAACTCCGGCACAGCCACCGCGCCGGTAGGTCCGAGAATTTTGTCGTCTTCATAGCCCAAGACCTTGGAAGATGTGAAAATAGACATAGTCGCCTTATCGTCCAAGGGGATTGTCTTGGCATCCACACCGGTCATATCCTCCATCATACGAATCATAGTGGGGTCATCGTGTCCCAGCATATCCAGCTTCAGGAGGTTTTCTTCCATAGAGTGGTATTCAAAATGCGTGGTAATCTGGTCGGAATTCAAATCATCTGCAGGATGCTGCACCGGACAGAAATCCCAAATTTCATTCTCCTGCGGGATAACCACCAAGCCGCCGGGGTGCTGTCCGGTTGTGCGGCGCACGCCTACACAGCCTGCCGCCAAGCGATTCACTTCCGCGGCGCTTGCCAGCTTTCCCCGCTCGGAAAGATATTTTTTTACATAGCCGTAGGCAGTCTTATCTGCAACAGCGCCCACCGTTCCGGCGCGAAACACGTGGGATTTTCCGAACATCTCCGTACAGTAAACGTGGGCATTGGCTTGATACTCTCCCGAGAAATTCAAGTCAATATCCGGCACCTTATCGCCGCCAAAGCCCAAGAAGGTCTCAAAGGGGATGTTAAAGCCCTCTTTGGCGTAAGGTGTGCCGCATTTGGGGCAGGTTGCATCCGGCAGGTCAGCGCCGCAGGCATAGCCCTCCGGCACGTCAAAGGTGGTATGCTTACAATCGGGATTGGGACAGCGGTAATGGGGCGGGAAGGAATTCACCTCGGTGATACCCGACATATACGCCACGATGGATGAACCTACCGAGCCACGGGAACCAACCAGATAACCGTGCTCCAAGGAATTCTGCACCAAGCGCTGGGCAGACATATAAATCACATCGTAATGGCAGGTAATAATATCGTTCAGCTCGGTCTCGATACGGCTGCGAATCAGCTCGGGGGGATTCTCGCCGTAGAGCCGGTGCATTTTCCCGTAAACCAGCGCTTTCAAGTCCTCAACGGAGTTTTCGATTTTGGGCGCAAACAGGTTATGGGGTACAGGACGCACCACATCACACATATCCGCAATCAAGTTGGGGTTGGTAACCACCACCTCATAGGCCTTTTCCTCGCCCAAATAAGCAAACTCCCGAAGCATTTCGTCTGTTGTGCGGAAATACAGCGGATTGGGGCGGTCACAGTCATCAAAGCCCTTGGTGGCAAGAAGGATATGGCGGAAAATTTCATCCTCGGGGTTTAGGAAATGCACGTCACCGGTTGCCACCACCGGCTTACCCAGTTCTTCTCCAAGCTGCACAATCGTGCGGTTAAACTGGCGCAGCTCCTCTTCCTCTTTGACCGTACCCCGGTCCAGCATAAAGGAATTGTTGCTAAGGGGCTGAATTTCCAGAAAATCATAGAACGAAGCGATACGCTTTAATTCATCCTCACTTTTTCCGTCCAACACCGCTTGGAACAGCTCGCCTGCCTCACAGGCAGAGCCGATAATCAAGCCCTCCCGCAGGCGCAAAATTTCGCTTTTGGGCATACGGGGAACACGCTTGAAATACTCCAAATTAGAAAGGGAAATCAGTTCATATAAGTTCCGCAAGCCCATCTGATTCTTGGCAAACAGTATGATATGCCGGGCGTGACGGTTTCCGATTTGGGTCGATGAACGGAGACCTTCCATAGCAGGATTGATGCCTTGGAGGGTCTGTACCTGCATTTCCTTAAGCTTCTCAAACAGCCTTGCCATAATCAGGCCACAGGTAACCGCATCATCTGCGGCTCTGTGGTGCTGGAATTCCGGCAGGCTCAGTGCATTGGCCACCACATCCAGCTTAAATCTGTTCAGATGGGGTAGCAAATTCTGAGACAGCACCAAGGTGTCTGCAGAAGTGAAATTGTATGTATAGCCAAGCTTTTCGCAGGCTGCACGAACAAAACCTGTGTCAAAATCCGCATTGTGGGCAACCAAAACCCGGTCGCCTGCAAACTCCAGAAATGCAGCAAAAGCCTCCGCCAGTTTTGGCGCGCCGCGAAGCATATCGTCGGTAATCCCTGTCAGCTCCACAGTCTCCTTTTGCAGCTTCTGCTCCGGGTCTACAAAGGTCTGAAAACGGTCAATTTCCTGCCCGTTTTGAATCAGAACTGCGCCAATTTCAATGATTTTATCATTCCGGGAGGATAGGCCCGTAGTTTCCAAATCAAAGGCTACAAAGGCATCTTCAAAGGACATATCCCGATTTCCGTGGACTACGATACGGTCATCCACATCGTTTACAAAATAGCCCTCGCAGCCGTAAAGAATCTTAATGATCTCATCTGTGCCTGCCACCTTAGGCGCACCTTTTCCCTCCACAGTGTGCAACGCGTCGGTAAAAGACTGGCAACAGCCGTGGTCGGTAATGGCAATGGCTTTGTGTCCCCAAGCAGCCGCCTGCTTGATAGCCGCTGCGGTGTTGGTCAGCGCGTCCATATTGGACATAAGGGTATGCAGGTGCAGCTCCACCCGCTTCTCCCCTTCCGCAGTATCCTTGCGGGATTCCATAACGCCGGGCATAATGGCAATGGGGCTGAGCACCATTTCCCCGTCGAACTTATTGATTTCCATCCGACCCTGCACCTTTAGCACGGAGCCGACCTTTACATTTTCAAGGATTGGCTTGGCTTCTGCGCCTTTCAGGTAGCGGTTAATACGCACAGAGCCTGTGTTGTCGGTCATATCAAAATTGATGACCCAGGCGCTGGTGTTCTTCAGTTCCTTATGCTCTACGCTGAAGACACGTCCCTCTACAACCACGCTGCCCATATCCAAATCCAAGGTATCCATAGACACAGGCTTGCCCTTGATGGGTTTTCCAAGGAAGACTGCGTTGTCCGCCGGCTGTTCTTTTTTGGCAGCAACCGGCGCTTTGGGCAGGTCTGTCAGCATAGTGCCCCGCATTTGCTCCATAGCATCGTATAAAGCCTGTCCCTCCAGCACTTCTCCGGCGTGAATCTCAACAGAAAAGCCCACGCCAAATCGCTCTTTCAGTTTATTTATCACCGCAGGCACAGCTTCCTTCAAAACATCCTTGCCGTTTGCTTTCAGATAAATATGAAGGGTATCTCCCTCCCACTGCCACTTGGCGCCGGCGAGGGTTCCCCGACTCATAGAGTTCTGGGCAATAAATAAATCTCTGATTTCCTCCGGCTCGATTTGTTTCAGCTGATCTGCCGGATGGGTCGCAATAATCTCTAACTTTTCCAATCCGTAAGTGATCGCGATTTCTCTCTGCATCTGTTCCAGCAATCTTGTGGGTATGTAATTATCTGCGTGAATTACAATTGACACCGTCCGCGTAGCCGGGTCAATATCCGCAGCAACAATGGCCGCCTGAGAAAGCGCCCCGTTCAGGGCTTCAGGCGGCACATAGTCCGGAAACATATTCAGAAAGAAAATCTTCTCAGTCATAGTATCCTCTTACAGCATCTTAATTCTCTCTAACAGGGCCGGAAGCAGCTGATCGTATGGCAGCTTGCAAACCTGCTGTCCCTTTTCAAACAGCATTCCGCAGCCATCGCCACCGGCAATGCCGATATCCGCTTCACGGGCCTCACCGGGGCCGTTGACCACACAGCCCATAACCGCCACAGTAATGGGCTTTTGGCAGTCCTTCAGCGCCTCGTCCACCTGATTCACAAGACCAATCAAATCAATCTGGGTACGTCCGCAGGTGGGGCAGGATATAATGTTCACGCCCTCCTTACGAAGGCCTGCGGCTTTCAAAATATCCTTGGCCGCATAAACCTCCTCCACAGGGTCGTCTGTCAGGCTTACCCGTATGGTATCACCGATGCCGTCCAATAAAAGGGCACCGATTCCCATCGCAGATTTCATAAGTCCCATACGCACAGGGCCCGTTTCTGTCACGCCGATATGGATGGGATAGTCGCACTTACTGCGAAACAGCCGGGCAGCTGCCACCATATTGGGCACATTGGAGGATTTCATAGAAACACAGGTGTCATAAAACCCAAATTTTTCCAGCAGCGCCAAATGTTCAAAGGCGCTTTCTACCAGTGCCTCCGGCGTGGGATGGCCGTACTTTTCCAGCAGTTTCTTATCCAAGCTGCCGCCGTTGACACCGATTCGAATGGGAATGTTCCGTTCTTTACAAGCGGAAACCACAGCCTGCACATTCTCTTCCCCGCCGATATTGCCGGGGTTGATACGGATTTTGGATGCGCCGGCCTCTGCTGCCAGCAGCGCCAGCTTATAGTCAAAGTGGATGTCCGCCACCAGCGGCAACGGAGATTCCTTGCAGATTTCTCCAAATTTTTCCGCCGCTTCCTTATTGGGGACAGCCAAGCGGGCAATCTGACAGCCGGCTGCAGAGAGCTTCCGCAATTGGGCCAAAGAGCCCTCCACGTCGGTGGTTTTGGTATTGAGCATCGACTGAATGACAACCGGTGCGCCACCGCCAATGGGAACATTGCCCACTTTTATCTGTCTGGTCATAGGTATTACCTCTTAAAAATCACAAAGATATCCTTAAACAGGATAATTCCCATCAGCGCCAACAGCAGAACCATTCCCACGCCGTGGATATATCCCTCGTATTTTGCATCTAGTTTTTTGCGGGTGATTCCTTCAATCGCACAGGTCAGAAGCAATCCCAAAACCCGTCCTCCGTCCAGCGCCGGAATGGGAAGCAGATTCATCACCGCAAGGTTAATTGCCAAAAAGCCGCCAATATACAGGATATTCAGCAGCGCATCCAGTTTCGTGGGAGACGCTTCCGCTGTGTCGGACATCATCTGCACGATTCCCACAGGACCTGCCATATCAGACAAGCCTGCCTTGCCCGTAAAAATCATTTGCAGACTCATACGCACATTGCGTACCACATTCAGGCCGTTATTCCAAATATACTGCAATTTATTGCCAAAAGTGGCATCTACAACACCAAAGGAAAAACCGTAGCGTTCTGTCTCCTCACCCGGGAACAGATGCGTTTCCATAAGGTAGTCGTCAAAAACAAGCTTTTGTCCATCCCGCTGTACCACAATATCGTGGGTTTCGCCGGGGTTGAGGTATAGCAGCGTGGAAAAGTCCGACTGGACATAAATACGCTCTCCGTCCAGACGGATGATCTCATCACCCACGTGCAAGCCATCCTCACGGACCACAGTGCAGCCGGCCTCAGCCGAATCGATAACCGGAACCACAAGCTGTTTTGCCGGGGCAAACACAATGGCAAAAATCAAAAAGCCCGCCACAAAGTTCATAAATGAGCCTGCCATCAATATGATGAGCCGTTTCCACCACGCGGCTTTCTGGAAGGAATGAGGGTCGTCTGTGTCCTCGTTTTCTCCCTCCATTGCGCAGTAGCCGCCAATGGGAATACACCGAATGGCATACAATGTATCTCCCACCTGCTTCTTGAAAATCGCAGGGCCCATAAACATAGAAAATTCATTCACCCGGACACCGGACGCCTTTGCCGCCAAAAAATGGCCCAGCTCGTGAACGAAAATCAATATACTAAACAGTAAAATTGCAAACAGAATGGTCATAAAAGTCCTCGCTTATTTTTTTGCTGCATTACGAACAGTTTCCCGGGCAAGCTTATCTGCCTCCAAAATCTGCTCCAGCGTTGGATTCTTCACAAAGGGTACTGCTTCCACTGCGCTCACTACCAAGGCATAGATGTCATAGAAGCCAATTTCGTCATTGAGGAACATAGCAACCGCCTCCTCATTGGCGCCATTCATAGCCGGGCAGGCCGTGCCGCCCCGCTTTGCGCAGGCTCTTGCCAACGCCAAGCAAGGAAAGGCTTCCATATCCGGCTGGAAAAACGTGAGATTGCCGCAGGTCAGCAAATCCAGCGCATCCACAGGGCTGGGCATTCTTGCCGGATAGGTCATTGCCAGCTGGATGGGCAGGCGCATATCAGGTGTTCCCAATTGGGCCATCACAGCGCCGTCGGTAAACTCCACCATAGAATGGACAACGCTCTGCCGATGCACCAACACATCCACCTGCTCCAAAGGCAGGTCATACAGGCGCATTGCCTCAATCACTTCCAAGCCCTTGTTCATAAGGGTGGCGCAATCGACGGTGATTTTTGCGCCCATTTTCCAGTTGGGATGGCGCAAGGCATCCGCTTTCGTAACGTTTTTTAGTTGCTCCTTATCCATACCGTAGAAAGGTCCGCCGGAGCAGGTCAGGATAATTCTTTTAATCTCTTCCCTGCTGTGACAGCCCATCAGGCATTGGAAAATAGCAGAGTGCTCCGAATCCACGGGAATGATTTCCGCAGCGTATTTCTTTGCCTCTGCCATTACCAGCTCGCCGGCACATACCAGTGTCTCCTTGTTGGCAAGCCCGATTCGCTTACCGGCACGGATGGCTGCTAGGGTGGGCTTTAAGCCTACCATTCCCACCACAGCTGTGATGACGCAATCGGCTTTGTCGGCGGTTGCAGCTGCAATCAGCCCTTCTTCTCCCCATTTTACGCAAATGGGCAGGTCAGCAACCGCTTCCTGCAGCTTTTCTGCCGCTTCAAGCGTAGCCATCACAGCCAACTTGGGCAGATATTTCCGGCACTGATTAGCCATTCGTTCTACATTCGTACCTGCCGTCAGCGCAGCAACGGGAATATGCAAATTGTCAATAATATCCAGCGTCTGCCGGCCAATGGAACCGGTAGAGCCTAAAATGCTGACGCATTGTACCATTTATTTCACCACCATCGGCATATATAGCATAAGTAATTCTACCAAGGGGGCAACCACTACCATAGAATCAAAGCGGTCCAAAACGCCGCCGTGGCCGGGAATCAGATTGCCATAGTCCTTGATGCCCGTCTGCCGCTTGATAGCAGAAAAGCTCAAATCGCCAAACACAGCCCCTAAGCTGCCCAAAATGCCGTATACCGGCACATACAGATACTGTACCTGCAAATGAAGCGCTTTATCTGCCACAATGCAGTAAATAACTACGCCGACTACTGCGCCCAGCATTCCTCCGAACAGGCCCTCTACGGTTTTATTGGGGCTAATCTGCGGCGCAAGCTTGTGCTTACCAAAGGCCCGACCTGCAAAATAAGCAAAGGTATCCGAAGAAAAAGCGATTACAAAAGGCAGCAAAATCAGCACCCTGCCGTAGGTCTGATTATGAATCCGCACAACTGCGGTGAGCAAAAACGAAATCACGCCGCCGGCGAAAAAGGTCATAGCCAATTTCTCAAAGGTTAATACATTGTGGAACAGCAAAAATTCGGCAAACAGCATAACAAAAAACGCAAAAACGCCTAAAAGAAGCAGGGTATATACCGACCACATACAGCTCCAAATGGATACAAAAAATGCCATAATCATCGCATAGGCGATCAAACGGGGCTGCTCTACCAAGCCTGTGCCGTGCAGCAGTTCCCTTGCGCCAATGGCAGCAATCAAGCCAAAAAGAATACCTGTTAAAAACTTTGGCAGCAACAGCACCAGTATCAGCAGCAGGGGTAACAGCACTGCTGCCGCAATGACACGTTTTTTCACGGTCACACACCTCCGAAACGGCGATTTCGCCGATGATACTCTTCAATCGCTTGGTCCAAATCCGCAGGACCGAAATCCGGCCACAAAACATTCATAAACACATACTCGGAATAGGCAGACTGCCACAAAAGGAAATTGCTGGTACGCATTTCTCCGGAAGGACGGATAATCAGCTCCGGGTCCGGAACATCGGCAGAATACAGGTAGCTCTCCAGCAGCTGCTCGGTCAGCTCCTCCGGTTTCCGCTCCCCCTTTGCCACGTCCTCTGCAAAGGACTTTGCGGCGCGGACAAGCTCATCCCGTCCGCCGTAATTTAGGCAAAAGTTCACCTGAACGTCATATTCGCTGGACAGGCTTTGGGCTTCGTTACACAGCTTTTGCAGCTGGGGAGAAAGCCGGCTCAAATCTCCGAAAAAGCAGAACCGTACCCGGTTTTTCTCCATATCCCGAAGGGCCTCCTTCAAGTAAGCCCCCAGCAGGCGCATAATGCCGCTGATTTCCTCCTCGGAGCGTTTCCAGTTTTCGGTTGAGAAGGCGTAGACCGTCAAATACTCCACACCCAAGGTGCGGCAGTAATTGGCAATCCTACGGAAGCTCTCCGCCCCTGCGGCGTGTCCTGCGGTACGGGGCAGACCTCTGTTCTTTGCCCAGCGGCCGTTGCCGTCCATAATAATAGCAATATGCCTGGGGACAGGCAGTTTATTCTCAGCAGAAGGTGTCATAGCTGACTCCTTTCCAAAATAGTAGCGAATGGGGGTGCAAGCACCCCCAATTTCAAGCCAGTTAAATTGCCATCAGTTCCTTTTCCTTGGCAGCGGTAGCCTCGTCCACCTTTTTGATAAACTTATCCAGCATATCCTGCAGGTCTTTTTCCGCTTTCTTTTGCTCGTCCTCTGTGATTTCGGAATTCTTCTTCAGCTTCTTCACATAGTCCATACCGTCGCGGCGGATATTACGCATAGCAACCTTTGCTTCCTCTGCGTACTTCTTAACCTGCTTGGTCAGCTCCTTACGGCGCTCCTCCGTCAGCTGGGGGAAGATCAGGCGGATGACCTTGCCGTCATTTTGGGGGTTGATACCCAACTCACTGGACAGAATTGCCTTTTGGATTTCCTTCAGAAGAGAGGTGTCCCAAGGCTGAATCACCAGCGTACGGGCATCGGGAGAGGAAATGGTGGCAACACCGTTCAGCTGGGTCTCACTGCCATAGTATTCCACAGTAATACGGTCAAGCACCTTGGGGTTGGCTCTGCCTGCGCGAACTGCGTCGAACTCCTCTGCCAAATGCACAAGGCTCTTATCCATTCTCTTGCTGTATTCGCTAAAATCTACGCTCATAATTAGTCCTCCTTAACGATTGTGCCGATAGCCTCTCCACGGGCTACCCGGTAAATATTCTCTGGGTCTTTTAATGCAAAGCAAATCAGGGTCATATGATTGTCCATTGCCAATGTCATAGCGGTGGTGTCTGTTGCTTTTAAGTGACGGGCCAAAACCTCATCGTAAGTAAGGGTATCGTACTTCACTGCAGTGGGGTCAGTATTGGGGTCTGCAGAGTAAATACCGTCCACATTCTTGGCCATCAAAATCGCATCTGCCTCAATTTCCACACCCCGAAGCACAGCGCCTGTGTCGGTGGAGAAATAAGGATTGCCGGTACCTGCGGCGAAGATAACCACCTTGCCCTCGTTGAGATAGCGGTCAGCCGTATCCCGGGTGAAGTACTCGCAGAACTTGTTCATTTCCACGGCGCTGAGCACTCTTGCATCCATACCGTGCTTCTCCAGCGCATCTGCCACGGCAATAGCATTCATAACCGTTGCCAGCATACCCATAGCATCTCCGTGGGAACGCTGCATCTTATCTGCCCCGTCCTTCACGCCGCGCCAGAAGTTGCCGCCGCCGATCACAAGACCAAGCTGCACGCCTTCATCCACGCACTTGCGAATCACGCGGCAAACGGAATTCACAATTTCGAAATCCAGCCCTCTGTGCTGTTCGCCAGCCAAAGCCTCTCCGCTGATTTTCAGCAAGATACGCTTATACTTAACATTGGACATAATGACCACTCCTCTCTATCGCTATATATTTTAATATAAAACGGCAAAAATAACAACCATAAAATTTACTTTTCTTTATCTGTTCTCGATTTTTTTACATTTTCACGAAAGTGTGTCCCATACCCGCAAAAAGAAAGAGAATTTCTCCCCCGTTTATGCTGCTAAAACGCCATATTTGTGTTGCAAAAAATATACAAATCGGTTATAATGACACATTATGGATTATAACCTTTCAGAGAGGATGTTTACTATGGCTGAAATTACCGAAAGCAAGAATTTCATCCACGCATTTATTGACGAAGATATTGCCGAAGGCGGACGCTATGCAGGCAAGACCGTGCATACCCGTTTCCCTCCGGAGCCCAACGGCTATCTGCACATTGGCCACTGCAAAGCCTTGATTATTGACTTCGGCACTGCCGAAAAATACGGCGGTCTGTGCAATCTCCGTATGGATGACACCAACCCCACCAAGGAAGATGTGGAATTCGTAGAAGCCATCAAAGAGGATATTCACTGGCTGGGCTTCGACTGGGGTGACCGCTTCTATTACGGCTCTGACTACTTTGAGAAAGACTACGAGTATGCCGTAGAGCTTATCAAAAAAGGCCTTGCATATGTGTGTGAGCTGACACCTGAGGAATTCAAGGAAAATCGCGGCGATCTGAACACCCCTGCCACCTCTCCTTACCGTGACAGACCCATTGAAGAAAGCCTCGACCTGTTTGCCCGTATGCGGGACGGCGAATTTGAGGACAACAAGTATACCTTGCGGGCAAAGATTGACCTTGCCTCCGGCAACTTCAATATGAGAGACCCGGTTATTTACCGGATTCGCCATATGCACCATCACCGGCAGGGCGACAAGTGGTGCATCTATCCTATGTATGACTTTGCCCACCCCATTCAGGATGCGCTGGAGGGCATTACCCACTCTCTGTGTTCTCTGGAATTTGAGAATCACAGACCTCTTTACAACTGGGTTGTGGAGAATGTTTCCGTACCCCACCATCCCCGTCAGATTGAGTTTGCAAGACTGGGCATCGATCACACTGTGCTGTCCAAGCGGAAGCTCCGTCAGCTGGTGGAAGAGGGACGTGTATCCGGTTGGGATGACCCCCGTATGCCAACTCTGTGCGGTCTGCGCCGCCGGGGTTATACACCTGCAGCTATCCGCAATTTCTGCGACAGAGTTGGTGTTGCCAAGTCCCCCAACACCATTGAGTACGCCTTTTTGGAGCATTGCCTGCGGGAGGATCTGAACGAGACTGCTCAGCGTGTTATGGCTGTGCTGAAGCCGGTAAAGCTGACCATCACCAACTATCCGGAAGAGAAGACCGAGGAATTTGAAATTGAAAACAACCCCAACAAGCCTGAGGACGGCACCCGCAAGGTGTCCTTCTCCCGGAACTTGTGGATTGAGGCAGATGATTTCCTTGCAGAACCCGTACCCAAATATAAGCGGCTGTATCCCGAAGGACCTGAGTGCCGGTTGAAGGGCGCTTACGTCATCAAGTGCACCGGCTGCGTTACCGACGAAAACGGAAATGTAACAGAAGTGCTTGCCACCTATGACCCGGATTCCCGTGGCGGCGACCCTGCTGACGGACGGAAAATCAAGGGCGCTACCATTCACTGGGTGGATGCTGAGACCTGCTGTGATGCAGAGGTACGTCAGTACAGCAATCTGTTTGACGATGCCGACCCCGATGCTTCCGGCAAGGATTTCCTCGCCTGCCTGAACCCCAATTCTTTGGAAGTATTGAATGGCTGCAAGGTGGAAGCAAGCCTGAAGGATGCAAAAGCACCGGCATCCTACCAGTTTATGCGCCTCGGCTATTTCTGCCCTGATTCCAAGGACTCCTCTGCAGAGCATTTGGTATTTAACCGCTCTGTCAGCCTTAAGGACAGCTTTAAGCCCAGTAAATAATATCCACTGCCGGACAAAACTGCCCGGCAGTGCTCATTTTAAGGAGTGAACCATTATGCGTAGTACACATCCATTTTATTCCTGTTTCCCTGCCGTTGTATGCGCAGGTCGTGAGACAGAGGTCGCCATTACCCCCAGTGATCTCAGTCGCGCTTTCCGGGAGGATCGGGTTTATCACGTTGCTGTCACCGGCTTAGACGAGGATAGCTTGACCTTTGACGTTCCCATCCCGCTGGACCACCCCTGTTTTGTAAAAAACGGCTGTCTGCACTTTGTGCACCGCTTTGAAACAGAACAGCTGTATGCCATTCGCTTTTGCGAAGAAGGCAAAGGCGAAGTGAAGCTGTTTCTGTATGCAGTAGAGGAAGACCTTTACAATCGCAGACCTTTGAAGGGTGACCTGCACAGTCACAGCTACTATTCCGATGGCGCCGATTGCGCCACTGTAGCCCCCGCCAATTTTCGGGAGGCCGGCTTCGATTTCTTCGCCCTCACAGACCACAACCGGTATTACCCCTCTCAGATTGCCGCCAAAACCTATGACGGTATTCCCTTGGGTATCAACATTATCCCCGGTGAGGAAATTCACACCCCCGGCACAATCCTGCATATCGTTCACGTGGGCGGCAAGGAAAGTGTGTGTAATAAATACATCCATCAGCCGGAGGTGTTCGAGGCAGAGGTCAGTGAGATTGAAAAAACGCTGGAGCATATTCCGGAGCAATACCGGCACCGGATGGCTTTGGCTACGTGGTCTTGCCGGGAGGCTCACAAGGCGGGAGGACTGGCGATTTTCTCCCACCCCGCTTGGATGCCACAAAGAATCAATGTGACCCGTGAATTTTGCGATCTGCTGCTGCAGGCAAAAATGTTCGATGCTATGGAGCTGATGGCAGGACTGTCTGACAAGGAGAACAACATACAGGTTGCCCTTTGGGTTGAGCAGCTGCTGGCAGGCAACGGTCTGCCTGTTGTTGGCAGCAGCGACTCCCACTACCTCAATTCACGGGATCGGGATTTCGGCAAGCGTTTTTCTATTGTCTTTGCCAAGGATAACTCTACGGAAGCCATTCTGCAAGCCATTCGGGAGGGCTACAGTGTGGCAGGCGAGGTATCTCCCCACGAGGAGACCAATGTGCGTTTTTACGGCAGCCGGCTCCGTTTGGTCAAGTTTGCCCATTTCCTGCAGGAAAACTACTTTACCCAAACTTGGCGTCTGTGTATGGCGGAGGGCATTTTGATGCGCCGGTATGCAGAGGGTGAAGCTGTTGGAGAGGTTTTGGCTGCGCTGGCACCCACCGTTGAAAACTTCTACAAGCGTTTCTACGGCATCACACCGATTCAGGACTTTTCTCAGAAGGATTTGGATTACATTGAGGATTGCCGCAACACCCACCGCACGGTTGGTCCTCAGACCTGTGGCAGTCAGCTTTACATTCTCCCCCACGGCAGAAACAAACGAACAGACTAAAAAGAAGAACCTGTTGGGCATGGCTTCCTAATGAAGAATCGCACAACAGGTTCTTTTTGTACTATTTCGTAAGCGCCGCTTACTTTTTGTCTTTCATATGGGCACGCAGGTGCATAGACAGCAGCGCCAGAGAATTTGCCATATTTTCACTCTGCACCAAAATATTGTCCGGTACGTCCAAATGGACAGGGGCAAAGGTCCACACCGCCTTGATTCCACAGGCAATCAGCCGGTCACACACCTGCTGGGCATACTGGGCCGGCACTGTAATGATGCCCATCAGAATCTTATTGGTCTTGCAGAAGCTCTCAAGCTTCTCCATTGGGAGAATCGGTTTACCGTCTTCTGTTTTGTCGATGGTGGGGTTAATATCAAAAGCAGCCAGGATATTCAGACCGTAATCCGCAAAACCGCTGTAGCCCAGCAGCGCCTGTCCCAGCTTGCCAGCTCCCACCAAGATGGCATCGGTGGTATTGTCATACCCCAAAAACTGGCTGATATCCTCCATAAGGCTCTCCCGAAGATAGCCGATTTTCGGACGTCCGCCATCGGATACCATTGCCAAATCCTTACGTACCTGCACCTCTCCCATACCCAGCGCATTTGCCAAGGCAGTTGCGGAGATATAGGTAGCGCTTCCCTCCGGCAATGTTTTCAAATACGCAAGGTAGCCGGGCAGACGCTTTAATACGGATTTGGATATTTCTTTTTTCTCCATACCTACCACCCTTTCGATAGAAGTATATCGATACGTTTCTGTATCGATTATAGCACGGCATTTCGCGTATTGCAAGGGGCATTTATGCGCAGCTGGTCTGACGAAGCAATTCTTTTCGCAATTTAGACATAATCCGTTTCTCCAGTCGGGAAATATAAGACTGGGAAATGCCCATATACTGGGCAACCTCCTTCTGGGTCAACTCCTGATTCCCGTTTAGTCCAAAACGCATTACCACAATCTCCCGCTCCCTTTCCGGCAATTCCTTCACCGCCTGCCGCAGTACGCACAAATCCACATCGTCCTCTAAGTGACGGAATATTACATCTTCATCCGTACCCAAAATATCCGACAGCAGCAGCTCGTTTCCGTCATAGTCTATATTGATTGGCTCATCAAGGGAAACCTCTGTTTTTTGAGAGGAAATTTTTCGGATGTGCATCAGAATTTCATTTTCAATACAACGGGAGGCATAGGTTGCCAGTTTGATATTTTTGTCCCTGCGGTAGGTATTGATTGCCTTAATCAGTCCGATTGTGCCGATGGAAATCAAGTCCTCCAAATTGACCCCGGTGTTTTCAAATCTCCGGGAAATGAAGACAACCAAACGCAAATTGCGCTCAATCAGCTGCTGCTTGGCGCTTTCGTCCCCTTGCTCCAGCGCAAGGAGCGCCATCTGCTCATCTGCACCCTTCAGCGGTGGGGGCAGCACGTCTGCGCCGCCGATATAGTGAATACTTCCTTTGGGGAGCCAGCCGATTTTTACTAGAAAAGCCAAGATTTTAACGTTCATACGATTCCTCCTGTAAGTGCTTGGTATGCACCCTCGGCGCTCAAGCCTTCCGGTGCAAATGCCACCAAGGTACTGCCCTGCCATTTGCCGATTTTTACGTTTTGCATGCGCATTGCCAGCAGGAAGCTGCTTGCTCCCACGCTATGGTACGGTATCAGGCGCAATCCCGGTAATATGCCAACAGACTCCACCGGACTTTGCAGCTGCTGCGCAGTTAAGCCGGTCAGTTCCCGCGCCACATCCCCGCCAACAACCAGCACATCCCGTCCGGTGATGGGGTCTCGCAGCATATTTCCCGTATCCTGCAAGGCTGTAATGCACAGACGCTTATCCCCATAGGATAGCTCCACAGGGACAAAGCGTGTCCCGCCAACCCGTCCACGGAAGCCGAAGCAGCACAGCAGGCACAGTACAGCCGCGGTACATAGGATTCCGATGACGCCGCCTTGTTCCATTCCCACAACTGCGCCACCCAGCGCCATAGAAAGAAATGCAAATATCACTCCGATACGAAAGGCGCTCTTTGTAAGGCCATAGGCAATTGCCGAAATTGCGCCGATGCTCACAATGCGCCAAAGCATATTCCCCAGAAAATAAAAGTCGGGAAGCAGGCAGCAGGCTGCATACACCCCCGCAAATACCGCCGCAAGCGCCGCCCGGATGTATTGGATTGGGTAACCGCACAGCCGTGTCGCTGCCAAAAGCAGCAGAAAACTCACCAAAAAGCTAATAAAAAACACACCGCTCGTATAAGCTGACATTTGCACACCCCCTTGTCTATGGGGCTAGTATAAAATGCCTCTAAAAAAAATTACGTCGGTTGGGGCAGTGGACTTTCATACAGATTCTCCCCCACCGCCTACGGTTTCTACTGTCTCAACCTGCAAAATATAAAAAGCGGCAGCCGATACAATCGGCTGCCGTTTCAATCTGTCGAGAGATTCTTCTGAACTTGACGCACATTTTTTTCTGCCTTAAACCGGGGCACCATAATCTCGTGACCGCAGCCTAAGCACTTCAGTCGGAAGTCTGCGCCTGTGCGCAGAACTTTCCATTGCTTTTCACCGCAAGGATGCATCTTTTTCATTGTGAGCACATCCCCAACCTGAATATCCATTATTACCCCTCCTTAATGGCATCCCAGTACTGCTTTGCCGCCTGCTCCAGCTTATTATCGCCGTAGGTGTAGTACTGCGTGCCCACCAGCGCATCGGGTAAGTATTGCTGTTTTACCCAGCTATGGGGGTAGTCGTGGGGGTAGAGATAGCCCTGCTCCCGCTCCATAGTATGGGAATCTGCGTGCATATTCTGCAGATGGCGGGGAAAATCTCCTGTTTTTCCCTTGCGTATGTCCGCCAGTGCGCTATCCAGCGCAATATGTCCGGTATTGGATTTTGGACTGGTTGCCATCAGCACCGCTGCATCGCCTAAGGGAATTCTTGCCTCCGGCATTCCCAGCATCAACGCCATATCCACGCAGGATTTGACAATGGGAATAATCATTGGATAGGCAAGACCTACATCCTCTGCGGCAATGACCATCAGCCGGCGGCAGGCAGATTGCATCTGCCCCACCTCCAAAAGGCGGGCAAGGTAATGGCAGGCAGCATCCGGATCGGAGCCGCGGATGGACTTCTGCAAAGCGGAGAGCAAATCGTAGTGATTGTCCCCATCCCGGTCTGCCCGCATTGCGCTCTTTTGGGTAACGGCCTTTGCATCCTCCAAGGTCAGCGTAACACTGTCGCCTTGAGGAACACCGGCAGAGAACAGCACCTCCACTGCATTAAGGGCTTTCCGCAAATCGCCGCCGCAGGCAGAGGAAATATACGCCAGCACACCCTCCTCGCAGTTGGCTTTCAGCGCGGTGCGTTCTTCCAAGAAACGCACTGCCCTTTCTACCGCCTGCAGCACCGCATCCGGTGAGAGCTGCTTAAACTCAAACACGGTAGACCGGCTCAAAATTGCGTTGAACACATAGAAATAGGGATTTTCCGTTGTAGAAGCAATCAGGGTGATTTTTCCGTTTTCGATATACTCCAAAAGAGCTTGCTGCTGTTTCTTATTGAAGGACTGAATCTCGTCCAAATACAGCAGCACGCCGTTGGGCGCCATAAAGGTGTCCAGCTGGGATACAATATTTTTAATATCCGCAGTTGACGCTGTGGTGGCATTGAGCTGAAAAAGTGCCCGATTGGTCTGCTTGGCAATAATATTCGCCACAGTGGTTTTGCCGGTACCACTGGGACCGTAAAAAATCATATTGGGTACTTTGCCGGAGTCAATTAAGCGGCGCAGCACCGCTCCTTTGCCCAAGATATGCTCTTGTCCGTATACTTCATCCAAGCTTTCCGGACGCAACTGGTCCGCTAAGGGCTGATACATAAGCCGCTCCTTTCATTCACATTAAAATGTGGCAACATCCGGCACAGCCGGCTCTGCGGTTGCAATCCGAACCGCTGTCAAGACCGGCCCTAACTCGCCGCCGTAAAGGCTGTGCTTCTCGGCTTGAACAGTGGCAGTGACCGCCACCCAAGAACGGGGCTCCAGCGTCTTTGCCTGTTCGTACCGGCAGGGTACACCACAGAACTGGATGTCATCCTCGCAGCAGGTCATCACAAATCGACCGGGGGCAAACATTCCGTTTTTCTCCCGCCGCAGCAGAGCGACCTGTCCCTTAAAGCTGACTGTCTTGCCGTCATACTTTTGGGGCTCTTCCGTCACATCCCGATACCAAAGGGCGTAATCTTCATCGTTAATCACAATCACCGGCGCGTTGATATCAAAAGGCAACGGATCTTCAATTTCATCAAAGGCAGTTGTGCCGTCGGTGTAATCATAGAGAATATCCATTCGCCGGTTGGCAGCCCGTACCAGCTTGTGCAGCGGCATCATGTCCTGCCCGGGAGTTAGGCGGTTAAAAACCACCATCTGTCCACCCACCAGCTTGTCCATAACCAGATTGCGCATATTGGCATTGTAGGTCATGAAGGTGGTGGCGTCGGCAAACATCACCTCTTGGGCGACTACCCAATCATCGGGAAAACGGCTGTACATATCGCCAACCATACACATTCCGTTCAGTTCTGCAACCACCCGTTCAATTTTATGCTTTTTCGCCAATTCCTTCAGCTGCTTAGTAGTAACCGTTTGCTGGTCTACCACCTCTAAATAGATATTTTGGTGAGGATAGGCAGAAAAGTCATACTCCTCTTCCCCCTCCTCACATACCAAAAGGAGGGTTCGCTCACCGGCGTTAAAACGGGGGTCTTCCAAGGTTTCTTGGATAAATTTGGTTTTACCTGCATCCAAAAATCCGGTAAATACATAGACAGGAATCTGTGCCATATTACACTCCAAACACTTCTGCGATGCTGCTTTCGTTCAAATTAGATCCGATGACGCACAGCTTGCCGGTTACCGCGGCTGCGCCTGTACGCAGGTCAATCTCGCCGGGGACAAAGTCAAAGTGAATCCAGCTGCCGTCCTCACCTGCCACAATTCCCTTAGCGCGCAAAACCACGCCGTAAACTCCGCTGTCCAACGTTTCCAAAGCACGGCGAATTGCAGCGGATGTGAATTTCTTATGGGTCTCTACGCCCCAAGAGGTAAACACCTCGTCGGCGTGGTGGTGATGATGGTCGTGGCCGCAGGAGCAGTGTTCATCGTGATGGTGGTGCTCTTCGTGGTGGTGACCGCAGCAGTGCTCATCGTGGTGATGGTCTTCTTCGTGATGATGGTCGCAACCGCAGTGCTCATCGTGATGGTGGTGCTCTTCGTGATGATGGTCGCAACCGCAGTGCTCATCGTGGTGATGGTGCTCTTCGTGGTGGTGACCGCATGAGCAATGCTCATCGTGGTGGTGATGGTGGTGCTCCTGTTCCATCTGTTCAAGGTCTGCTGCAACCTTTCCCTTGCCCTCCATAGCTTCCATAAGCTGCGCGCCGGTAAGCTGCTGCCAAGGGGTTGTTACGATAGTTGCAGACGGATTATGCTCACGAAGCAACGCAACAGCGGTATCCAGCTTCTGCTGCGGGATGCTGTCTGTACGGGAGAGGACAATGGTGGCAGCCGTTTCAATCTGGTTATTATAGAACTCGCCGAAGTTCTTCATATAGACCTTTACCTTGCCGGCGTCCACCACTGCAACTGTGCAATCCAGCACTACCTCTGCATTTGTAACCTTTTTTACTGCGGCGATTACGTCCGACAGCTTGCCAACACCGGAGGGCTCAATGACAATTCGGTCGGGATTGTACTCAGTAATTACTTGATTCAGCGCCTTTCCGAAATCACCCACCAAGCTGCAGCAAATGCAGCCGGAGTTCATTTCGGTGATGTTGATACCGGCATCCTGCAAAAAGCCGCCGTCAATACCGATTTCGCCGAACTCGTTTTCAATCAGCACCAGCTTCTGCCCTGCATAGCTCTCGGAAATCATTTTCTTAATCAGGGTTGTTTTACCGGCGCCCAAAAAGCCGGAATAAATGTCAATTTTCGTCATTTACCTTCACTCTTTCCTGTTAGTTTACATTCTGAATTTCGAATGTGTCATATACTGTAACTATAACACATTTACTCAAAAAAATCCACAGGGAAAACGATTTTATTCCACTCTTTGTCCTGCACTTGCAAGCAGCAACGCAATCGGACAAAAAACCGGGGCGATTGCATACCGCAATCGCCCCATAGCGTTTTTATTTATTAATTTGCATACAGGCTGTTGTACTTGGCAATCCAAGCGTCCTGCGCTTTGGCAAGGATGGGCAATGCAGATGCATTCGGCATGCTGCTTGTGTCTTCTTTCGGATCCTCTGAACCGGAATAACGCTTTGCAGGCCAGGTCTTGGTTTCGGGCGCAAAGATGTCGCTTACCATCTTCTCATAGCACTCCTGATCCCAGTCTTCGATCTCAGCAAAGGCGGCTCTTCTCTCTTCGCAGACGTCCTCAAAGTTCTCTTTCCAAGCCTTACTGTACTCAGATGCGCCACGGATACCCTCATAGCTGCACTTAAACAAGCCAACGCTATAATCAGCGATGTAGCGCATACCTACCTTCAAAATATAGCTCATCAAAGCCAGAGCTGCCTCGGGCTCGTCACAGGTGGACATAATGGACATAGGTCTGGTAGTGTAGAGCTGAGAGCGAATGGGATTCTCGGTAGTGTATACGGGAACGGGAACAACCTCGACAATGTCGCCGTTATCAAGGGTCCGATACAGGTGCTCAAAGTTATACCATTCCGCGTCACCAATGTGGGTGGACGGACGGGGTGTTGTTGCAATATAGCATTGCTGGATGGTAGTGCCCAGGCCAATGGACAGTGTCTCGGTCCGACCCTTATATATAATCTCTCTGGCTCTTGCGTACTGCTCGGAGGTACCGATGATGCCGGTCAGCTTGCCGTCTTCCCCCTCTACCAAGGTATACGGCTCATACAGATAATACAAGGAGCTGCTGCCGTATGTATCGCCGGTATCAATTTTGCCGTTACCGTTGACATCTTTTGTGGTTGCTTCGAAGCAATCCTCCATAGTATCCCATGTCCAGTTGCCTTCCAAATAGTATTCCTTAGGTGACTTGGCACCGGCGTTTTCAAAAATTGTTCTGTTGTAGTGGAACAGGCTGTTGCCGCCCCAAGGGATTTGGATTGCGTGGCTTTCGCCCTTATATTTCATCATATCCAGCCAAACAGGACCGGCAATCTTAGCCAGCTGCTCGTATTCTGCTTCGGTAAAGGCTCTGGTGATACCATTGTTCGGCAAAATGGGGTATTCGTTGGAGCCCATCACAATGTCAGGCTTTTCGCCGCTGTTGATTGCGCTGAGCATATCACTTACAATCGTGTCGCCTGCAAAGGTAACCTCAACTTGATTCAAGGTTGCCCACTCATCAATGGCTGCACGCATCATCCAAATATAGCTGCCTAAGCCCATATTTTCAATATCGTCAAAGACGATGCTGTCATAGCCGTAGATCTGCAGCTTCTTGCCGGCAAATTTCTCCGGGTTGATATAGGCATCATTGCTGTCTACATCATTGGTAGACAGAACCAATGTCTCTTCCTTAATGTCGGAGATATCTTCACGGATCGGAGTTGTCTCCTTGGGCTCGTCGTCTTCAGTGTTGTTGTTGTTAGCACTGTTGCCGGTGGTGCCGCCAGCGGGATTCTCTGCAGTCTTTCCGCAAGCAATCAAGCCAACCACCATACACAAAGCCAACAGCAATGCCAGTAGTTTTTTCATAATAACGTACCTTCTTTCATTGTTTTTCAATTGCTGCAAAGAACATCAGTGCAACATTATGTCCTCATTATAGCAAAATAATCCAGTTGATTCAATATGGAATTTTGCCATTTTTACCGTTGTTTTTAAGATAAATACCAACACCGTTTTGTGCATTTTTTCATATATACGGTTTTCAAAAAGGGATTATTTATTTCTGTAGGGGCGAACTGTGTTCGCCCGCCTTCCCCGCATCCGCCCCTGCGGGGCACCTTCCTCCCAAGGGGAAGGCTTAGCTTCTTTTATTATATAGAAAAGGGACGGTTGCCAAAGGGCAACCGTCCCAAAAAATTTACAGGATTTCAGCCAATATGCAATTAGTTGGCGTACAGGCTGTTGTACTTAGCAATCCAGCCTTCCTGTGCTGCAGCCAGCAGAGGAATTGCGGATGCGGGAGGCATAGCGCTGGTATCGCCGGCTTCGGTGTTGTTATCGCCGGGGTAACGTCTGCCGCCTCTGGCCTTTCTGGAGAAGATTTCCTTAACGGTCTTCTCGTAGCACTCCTGATCCCAGTCTTCGATTTCAGCAAAAGCTTCTCTTCTGTCTGCGCAGATGTCTGCGAAGTTTTCCTTCCAAGCCTTACTGTACTCGGAAGCGCCGCGCATACCCTCGTAGGTGCACTCGTACAGACCAACACTGAAGTCGGACATATAACGCATACCAACCTTCAGCATATAGGAGATCAGAGACATAACTGCCTCGGGCTCATCGCAGGAGGACATAATGGACATGAACTGGGTGGTGAAGCCGGTCGTAGCAGTCTCAGGGGAGAATGCAGGAACAGGAACAACTTCAATGATGTCGCCGTTGGCAATCTCTTCATACAGGTGCTCAAAGTTGTACCACTCGCAGTCGCCGGTATACATAGCGGGACGAGGTGTGGTAGCAATCTTACAGGTCTGGATGGTGTTGCCGGGGAGCACGGACAGAGTCTCATTTACGCCTCTGTATCTCATTTCCAAATATCTCTTGTACTGCTCGGAGGTGCCGATCATACCGGTCAGCTTACCGGTCTCGGGATCTTCCTCAACACCGCAGCCTAAGCCGAAGTAAACAATGGAGCTGCAGCCATAGGTGTCTTCGCCGTCGATCTTACCGTTACCGTTCTTATCTTTGGTAACGCTCTCCATGCAGTCCTCGAAGGTATCCCAGTTCCAGTTGTCTTCCATAAAGTATTCCTTGGGAGACTTAGCACCGTAGTTCTCGAACATGGTTCTGTTGTAGTAGCAGAAGCTATTACCGGACCAAGGGAACATCATACCGTGGCACTCGCCCTTGTACTTCAGAACGTCCAGGTAGCGAGCACCGGCGATATCGGCCAGCTGCTTATACTCATCCTCAGTGAAGCCTCTGGTGATGCCGGTGTAGAAGTACAGAGGAGCCTCCAGAACCTCCAGCATCAGGTCGGGCTTGTCGCCGGAGTTGATAGCTGCAAGAATGTCGTTGGTGTTCAGGCCGCCGTCGTAAGTAACTTCAACCTGATTGAGGGTTGCCCACTCATCAACTGCTGCACGCATCATCCACAGGAAGCTGCCCTTGCCCATATTCTCGATATCGTCGAATACGATACTGTCGCAGCCGTAAATCTGGATAGACTTACCTGCAAACTTCTCGGGGTTGATGAATTCATCGTTGCTGTCCGGAACCTTGGTTGTATCCAGACCAACGTCTGCGCCCATATCGGAAACGTCGTCACGAAGTGCGACAGTTTCTCTGGTTCCTTCTGTCTCATCGTTTGCGTTAGCGCTGTTGCCGGTGGTGCCGCCAGCGGGATTCTCTGCAGGCTTGCCGCAAGCAATCAGGCCCACTACCATACACAGAACTAACAGTAATGCCAGTAGTTTTTTCATCGCTTTTACTCCTTCTTATTATTTTATTTGAAAATTGCCAATTGCAGTGTGCTTTTGCACACTACAATTGTAGCAAATTTCATATACAGTATGCAATATCAAATTTATCACTTTTGTTAAATTTGATAACCGAGGTTTTGGCGTGTATGTGCAAAGTGTACAATCGTCTCTGCCAATACACAGCATATTGCACATTAGCCCTTGCTGCCGGAACGGTCCATACATTCCACAAAGAACTTCTGGCAGAAGATGAACACAGCAACCAACGGCAAAACAGCCAACAGCAAAATGGAGTAGTACTCAACCTCCATCCGCATTGCAGAAAGCTGGTTAGCACCAACACGCAGGGCAATCAAGCTTTCCACCTCAACCATCAAGGGTCTGCCCATATTAAGGTTAGACATACCGGTAACCAAGGAATCGTTCCAGTAATAGATGGTAGACAGCAGAATAACCGTAACCAAAACAGGGATAATGTTGGGGAGCATAACCTTCCAGTAGATCTTAAAGGGGCTGCAGCCATCCAGCTTTGCAGCTTCCTCCAAGTCCTTGGACATACCGGCAAAGAACTGCCGGAACAGGAAGATGAAGATACCGGACTTCAAGCCTACGCCGAAAACAGCCGGAATCAGGAAGCTTCCCAAGTTGGGCAGCAGGTTTACAGTCAAATCCTTGCCGGTAAACAAGCCCACCAGCTTACCGATGCCGAAGAAATCGAACCAACGGTAGTAATAGGTCAGAGGGATTTGTGCGGTCTGGATAGGCATAATGATGGTAAACAGCACAGCTGCATACACAAGGTTGCTGCCCTTAAACTTATATCTGCCCAAGCCATAGCCCACCAAGGAGCAAATGAACACGGAAACAATGGTGCTGGTAAAGGTAATCAAAATGGTCACCTTTGCCGGCTTCCAAAAGGGGAAATATGCTTGGCTGTTCTTAAAGTTTTCAAAGGTGGGTCTTGGAGGGACAAAGCCGGAGTTTCCTGCGAAGTAGTCCTCTGGCATTGTCAGAGAAGCGGACAGCATCTTGATGATGGGAAACAGCGCAACATAGCTGATACCCAAGAGCAAAATGTACCGGAACAGCTTATACAGGAAAGAGCCAATGGGGGAAAGCATATTTTTATTCAATAATGTATTCGGTGACATGAATATCCTCTCCTCCCTCTTAATCCAATGTAATAACTTTTCTGGAAACAATCGCATTGACAATCAATACCACCGCAAAAATCAACACTGCGTATGCCCAGCTTTGGGTACAGGCATAGTCCAAGCGGTTAATCATATTCGTGTCAATCAGCTGAACAATGGGGTTGGTACTGGTGTTGAAGTAGTCGATAATCGAATAAATCAAGCACAGCAGGATGCTGGGGGTCAGCAGCGGGAAAGTGATTTTCCAGAAGGTCTCCCACTTGGTTGCACCCTCCATCTTTGCCACCTCATACAGCTGGCTGGGAATTGCCTGCAAGCCAATGATGAAAATGATAATCTGCAGCGCGGTGTTCCAAACTAAGTTAAACAACGTGCCCGCATAGACCGTGAATTTTTCTATCAGTGGCGTGAGCACACCGAAGCTTTGGATGATGTCATTCACAAAGCCGGTCATTTCGCCGGACAGGGTGATAAATGCGTTGCCGCTTTCCTTCATTTCGGATGAGCCGCCAAGGCTGTTAAACGCAGCCATAATGGGTGCTGCACCGAAAATCATAGGCAGGAACAGGGATGTACGGAAGAACAGACGGCCGGGGAATTTATCAACCAGCAAAACTGCCAAGAAGATACTGATGAACATAATCACGAGGATTTGAACCAGCATCTCAGAGGACATAGTAATCAGCTTCTTGATGAATTCCGCATCATCGTTGGCCATATATCTCCAGTTTTCAAAGCCGATGGGTGTCAGAAGCAGGCCGTCGCTGCCAACGGTAACTCTGTGGAAGGTATAGTTCAAAGATTCCAGCAGAGGCTTCATAAACAGCCATATGAAACCGATAATGAAGGGTAACACAAACAGCAGACCGGTCTTATCGGTAGGGGTCAATAATGTGCGTTTTTTTGTTTTCTTCATTTTGCACCTCCGGTAACGACCAGATAACTTCTTGCGGCTACTTCCTTACCGCCGTATGTGTAGGGATCTTCGCCATAGTTTACAATCACTTCACCGGATTCGTACGCTGTCAAGGTGACATCCTCTTCCAGATATTCGTGATTCAGAATCTCCTTGCCTGCAAACTGGCTTACTGCCTCTTGCATTGCAAGATACTCTTCAACAACTGTATTCTTCCAGTAATCGTAGGAATAAGAAACCATTGTATTATAATCTGTGCCAACCAGCTGGGAAACGTCGCCGTAAATCAGATTGAATTTCAGATTCGTACCGGTTTCCAAAGCCTTCAGGAAAGCGTACTCATAGTCCACAGTGGTGTTGATGCCGTTTGCAGTTACCAAGGAATTGCCTTGGAAGACCAGCTGATAGAAGGGAACGCTTTGGTCCTGCATATCAAAGCTACTGTTGCAATCGGACACATCCGTCATCACATCGGCATAAGCCATCGCGTAGGCATTGCCGCCGTGGAGCATCAGATACTGGGTCTTCTCATCCACAGTCTTCAGAGTCTGTTTCCACAGATCCAAAACCTGTGTCTTGGTGATGAGGTTTTCGTCCTTGGAGTAGTCGGAGTACAAGATTTCACCCAATCTTGCCAAGGAAATCTGGTTTACGTTCCACTTTGCTGCAGAATCTGCAAACATAGCAGATACTTCAGAAGCCAACTGGGGACGCAGCAGGTGCCAACGGCTGTCCTTAATTTGTGTGCCCAAGTCCAAATTGTACTTGTATTGGAAAGCATAGCCGTCAAAGAAGGTCTTGACGCTGTCGCCGTTTTCTGTGTAGCCGTTGCCGTTTTCATACAAGTCCACAGGGTTGGATTCCAAGAACAGCAGAACACCCTGCTCCTCCAGATAAGAAATCATATTCTTAAATTCTTTCTTGGAGCCCAAGACCGATTCGTTGGAAACCTCATTATAAATTTTATTGTTTAAGCCGCTGTCCAACGCGCCTGCGTAATTAATAATCAAATTCTCAACACCTTGAGACTTTAATTCCTTAACAATTTCGCATACATCGTTGTAGGTGGTCAGCGCCGTAACCACAGGACGCTTCACGCCCATTACGTACTTCTTGATGCTGACTGCGCCAATCAGATCCAGAACCATATACTTCTTATCTGCCAGCTCGGAGTCCTTCAGCTGATCGGTCTCCTGCAGATATGTTCTGTAACGGTTACTCATACCGGTGTAGTTAGCCTCATCGCCATTGAGGAAGAAGTAACGTACAGCATAATTCTTGCCGTGGGTCAAATCCTCACTGTAGTCAATAGTATAGCTGTCTACACGGGAAATGTGACTACCTTCCTTAAACAGGATGCTGTACTCACGCAGAACTGCGCTGGCGTACACGTGGTTATAGGAGCTATCCTTCTTGCTGGTGGAGGCAGCAATTGCGCTGCAGCCCTCACCGGAGGTAATTACGCCCAAAAACGCGTGGTCATTGGTCTTTGCGCCGAAGACGGGCAAAGTCACTTTCTGCTGAACAGTCCCCTGCTCCTTCTTTTCCAAGGTAGGATTCTCGCCGTATACATCTGCGTAATAAGCTTGCTTGGTTTGCTTATTATTATTGTACTCAATCAGAGCGCCGGAGCCATCGGGCACCAGCAGATAGCCCTCATCCTCAAGGCCGCCGGCACCAAAGTAAGGCAGCAGGGCAATTTCTTCAACCATATAGGGGTTGCTGCCCACACCCTTAATCTCACTGGTTACAATCTCCGCTTGGAAGCCGTCCTCAGTAAGGGTGTACTGCACAGGGATATACACATTGGCTGTGGGGAAGCCAAAGGTAAATTTAATGCCGTTGTCGATGAGCTCGTGGGTCATTCTGCCCTTTTTAATACTGCCGCCAAAGTTATCAAAATCAACGAAAATACCCTTTTCCATATTGATAAACTTTACGATAATCTGGCTGTTCAGCTGGGACATCATCGTCACATATTTATCTTCGCTCCGGTCTTGGGGGTTGGAATACCACTTCATACCGGAAGCTTTTTCCGTCACGCAAATTTCACCGGTGGTAAAATCTGCTTCCAGAATCAGATCAGAATTCTCAGCAACCTTATTAAAGCCGGCCTCGCCGTAGTTTGCCTTTTTGTTGCTGATTTTCTCGTCACTCTGTTCCTGATTGGCTGCCAGTGCCCGCGCCACATCGTCCCGATAGATATTGTAAGCAGCGTAGCCTACCACAGCTACCAGCGCCACTATCAGCGAAATGCTGATTACACGGGTAATCGTTTCTCTTCTTTTCCGGATTGCCCGCTTCCATTTCCAAAATACTTCTTTTATGTTCATTTTATTCTCCATTCCATGCAAATCGATTAATATCTAAGCTCGAAAATAACTGTAACTACAAAGTAATACAGCTGCTCAAACAAAATCAACAGCATTAATACAATAAAGAACATGATTATCAGGCAAACAATCGTCAAAGCAATGGCATATATGGTCTTCGCAAATGAATACTCGTGCATTTCCTGCAGACCGCTGAAAGCAATAATTGCGCCCCAAATCTGGGAAACTGTTACTGCATAGGTCAGGAACACTTGCTCGTCACCTGCTAATACCAAGCTAAGCAATGTGGTTATAAACCGAACAATGATATAGGGAACCAAAGCATTGGCCGCAACCACACAGATATCCTTCAGCTTGCCCTTGCCTTCCATCAGTGTACACATACACCAGTTGGACAGACAAACCATCACGAACATCAAGACGGTAACCATAGCGGTACGCAGCAAGCTTGTGTCAGCTGCCTTAAACTGGTTCATATCATAGTCTGTTGCCACACGGTAAAACAGCTCAACGAAAAGCCAGAGAATTACGGTGATCAGCACCACAGCAGTAGAGCCCTTCTTATTCGCTCTTAACTCCAAGAATCCGTCTCTCGGATGCTTGCAGATATAAAACGGATATGCGTAGGGGCTCATTGTATCAAATCCTGTACGTTTCATTACTTATCACCCCTCCGTTTCTTTATGCTCCAAAATACATTTGCTGTAATATCGATTATCTTTTCATAGCCCAAAATGCCAATCAAAAGAATCACTACAACAGCTGCTACCAATGCAAAGTTCTTACGAACCTTCTCATCACGCAAGGCAGCCTTCGCTTCGCCGTAGCCAGCCTGGTCCTTGCCAAGCTCAAAGTACTCCATAGCCTTTTCATATTCGCCCATACTCATATAGGCCTTACCCAGACCTTTATAAGCTTGGGTGTAGTTAGCATTCATTCTGAGCACTTCCATCCAAGGCTCAATGGATTCCTGATACAAGCCCTGATTATACAGATAGTTTGCAGACCGAATCATCTTGCCGTAGAATGTTTGCTCCATCACTGTAACGGTATTTTTGCCGGAGTCCAGCACCAACAGGCTGTTGTTGCTGTCGGATTCCAAGGAAACAGGCTGGGAGAACAGGCCTTCCTGATAACCCATACCGCCAAAAACAGCCAGCAGATTACAACCCTCGTCATACTGGAACAGGTGACCGGATGTAATATCCACAATGGTAAAGGCGCCTTCGTTATCCACGGTGATATCCGTCAGAACCGTACCCTTAATCTTACGCTCCTTGGTAAGTGTAAACAAATCGACGCTTTGCGGGAAAACGTTGTTACCCAAAGCGTTCAGCTTGGAGATCGGGGTAGCTACAGATTCCACCAAGGGAGACACCGTATAAACGAATCTGTCCTCGGACCAGAACAAGTTATTAAATTCCACGGGCTGGAAGCTCACCTGCGACTGAGCATTTGCCGCATCAGACAAGATGCTACGCCAGAAGTGCTCCATCTGCATTGCAGCTGTCATTTTCAGCTTGTTGGTACCGTAGAAGCCTAAGAAGTTATTTGCGCTGTCCACCAGCAATGCGCCGGTGTTGATATTACCGGATGTAATATACATAATGCCCATATTATCCACGATAATCTTCTTGGGCTTGTAGGGAACTGTGGGATCCAAAAGCTCGTCAACAGGCTTATCATAGATCTTTTTCACATTGCCTTCCAAGTCAGACACCAAAACACGGTTGTTTTCTGTGTCCGCAATGTACAGGCACTGGTTCTCTTCACGATAGAACAGACCCTGTGCACCCGCTGCAAGAGTGGTGGGCTGACCTTCATAGGTAAAGTCCTTCAGTTCCTTGATACAATGATAGTCTTTATCCAGAACAAGCACACGGCAGTTGCCGGCATCCAAGATATAAGTCTGATCATTGTTATCCACAAAAATGTCTCTGGGGTCACTCATCGGTGTGACACCCATAAGGGTTTCATCAATAACGACTTTCACCTGATACGCGTTTGTAGACGGTACCGGCTGATTTTCCTCGTACGTGTAAGTCCTGTCAGGCTGGGCAGCGCAAACCGCCATTGCTGAGGAAGTCAGTATGAGTATCACAGCCAATATCAGGCATCCTAATTTTTTTCTCATATACACACCTCACTTCAATGTCATTCCGGTGTTTTAATCCTTAATGCCAGAGTGAGCCATCGTCTGGAGCATCTTGCTCTGAGTCAGAATGAAGGACACAATGGGAGGGATCATCAAAAGCACACCGGCTGCGGCTGTTGCGCCGGTACGGGCGATACCGCCTGCGCTAATCTGGCTCAGTGCGGTGGGAAGCAGCTTCAGCTCTTCCTTAAAGACTACGCCTGCAGAGCCTGCATTCCAAACGCTGGTAAAGGAAAGCACCATAACCGTCATCCACGCGGGCTTTACGTTGGGCATAATCACATTCATAAAGATAACAAAGTCATTTGCGCCGTCCAGCTTTGCTGCATCCAACAGAGAATCCGGAATCTGCAGCATAAACTGACGCAGCAGGAACATATGCAGAGTGGATGCAAGGCTGGGCAGAATCAGAACCCAGTAGGTATTGATGAGGCCAAGCTTTGCCTTCACGATGTAGGAAGGCAATGCTGTAACACCGCCGGAGAACAGCAGCGTCAGCATAATCAGTCTCCACAGCATATCCTTGCCGGGGAATTTCTTCTTTGCGAAGGGGTACGCAGCCATAGCGCCAATGAGAACGCCACAACCGGTACTGGTAATACTAACAAAGATACTGTTAAACAGGTATCTGGAGAAAGGAACCGTCAGGTCGGAAACCAACTGGAACAGTTGAGAATAGTTACCGAACGTGGGGTTTACTGCGTAAAAACGCGGCGGGAAGATAAACAGCTCTTCAACCGGCTTAATAGACTGAATGATGTTATAATACAGCGGCAAGCCCATAAAGATGCCAACCAGTACCAGCATAAGAAAGACTAAAAAGTTGCCGAAGTGAGAGCGATTCAATTGTTTGTGTATACGTATTATTTTCATAATCTCTCTCCTAATCTTCAACCAGTACCTTGTTGATAACCTTATTTACAATCAGCATCACCAGCAGAAGCACGGTACTGATTGCACAGGCGTAACCCAGCTCATACCGAACTCCGCCGTAGTCATCAATGTGGTTGATAATCGTATGGGTAGCATAGTCAACAGAGGGGTTACCGCAAAGAGCAGCGGGAACTGCGCCGACTGCAAAGGAGCTGGAAATCTGCATAACAGCACCGAACAGCAGCTGCGGCTTCATCTGAGGCAGGGTCAGGAACCAAATTTCCTGGAATCTGTTGTGCACGCCGTCAATTGCGCCGGCTTCATACAGGGTGGTATCCACGGTCTTAAAGCCTGCCAGGAAGGACAGGAAGCTGGTACCCAAGCTCAGCCACAGCTGAACGATAATACAGCAAACCAGCATATAGTCTGTATCCTGCAGCCACAAAATGGGGGCATCGATAAAGCCCAGCTTCATCAGAAGACCGTTGAGCAAGCCGTAACGGTCAGCGCTGAGGATGTAGGTCCAAATAACGTAGACACTACCTGAAATAGAAGGCGCATAGAATATCAAGGTCATAACAGAACGGACCTTATTGGGCAATTCGTTAATAAACCATGCGAAGATAAAGCAAGCTATGTAGCCAACAGGACCGGTGATAAACGCCATTATCATCGTATTTCTGACGGCGATAATAAACACGTCATCATTCAAAAACAGGGTTTTGTAGTTATCGAACCCGACAAAGTTGGGTGTTTGCAGCATATTGAAGTCAGTAAAGCTCAAAACAATTGCCGCAACAACGGGAATCACTGTAAAGATAAAAAACGCAATCAGGAATGGAGCAATCATAAAGTAGCTGGAGCGTTCCCTATACATACTCTTGACTGTCGTTTTTAGTCTGTAGGGTTTTTTCGTACGACTCATCACTTTCACCTTTCAAAATAATCTTAATTATTTTTTAGAATTCATTCCTCAGTTATTCTTAAAGAACTCGTTTCTCTTTCTAAGGATTTCATCATTGATTTTGATTGTCCATTCTGTCAGCATCTCTCGTGCGTTAGCGCCGTCGTCAATAACACCACGAATGGAGTTGGTAAGACCTCTGGTCACGTAGTAGTTGCCGGGAACAATGGGGATAAACTCCAACCAGTCCAGCTGCTGTTCCAAAACAGACAGCTCCTTGTTGGTCCATCCCTGAGAACGCAAGGTTTGGATATTTGCTGTGGTATATCTTGCTGAAATACCCAGCGCTGCTTCCACGTCGTTTGCGTATCTGGTCTGTGCCTCTGCACGGGACCACCAATCGATAAATGCCCAAGCTGCATCCTTATCCTCTGCGCCGCTGAGCATCACCGCACCGCTACCGGTATTATCCATCTGTGTACGGTCGATTGTGCCGTCTTCCTTCAGTGTACCGGGTGTCAGATAGATGTCCCACAAGCCACTGATTTCAGGTGCAGTATATTTTAAGGTAGTATAAACGCTGTAAGCAGCAATACCAATGGGCATTTCACCGGTTCTGAAACGGTTAGCCATATCAAATACCTGGGGGAAACCGTACTTTGTATAGAACTCTGTGTGCTGAATCAATGCTTCAACTGCTACGTCTTCGTCGAACTCAACTTCTGTCATATCCTCGTTGAAGTAGGAGCCGCCCTTCTGATACAGCAGGTTTGCAAAGGAAGCGGCAGTACCCAAGGACATATTGTATCTCTGGAGCACCTGCGCTACATCGTACATATCGTCCCAAGTCTGAGGAACCTCAAGGCCCATACTTTCGAAGATATCCGTTCTCACGAACATAACCGTACAGCCGTGGGTATTGGGCATACCGTAGTATCTGCCCTCCAGCATAAAGGGAATTTCGGAACCTTCTACGTACTCATCCAGAATTTCCCAGTAGGTATCAAAGGAAGACAGGTCAACTGCGGCGCCACGCAACGCCAGGTTCACAACCATATCGGAGGTCACACCAACCATAACATCCGGGCCGGTGCCTGCCGCCAAGGCGTTCACCAAGGAGCCTTGCGCCAACTCCAAATCCACGTGGATACCGGTCTTGGGAGTGAACTCGTCAGTGATCATATTCTTCATAATCTCAAACTGATCAATACCGGAGTTGATCCACACGCGGATTGTTTTTGCCTCTTCATCCTTCTCATAATCCTTCTTTGCGAAGGAGGAGAAGAAGCTTCTTACCTGATATACGATCCATTCCCAAGCGTTCAAGTTTGTCTTGGGCAAAGACTGATCGGCAGAAAGCAAAGCAATGAAGTCCAGATCCAAAGCCTGTTCCTGATATGTAGAAAGCTTTGCGCTCAAGCCGTTGATATCGTTTTTGAAGTTTGTAAGTCTTTCCTTATAGGTCAGGTCGGTAATGTTGTCTGCATAGCTCTGCAGGTTGTAGGCAACATCTTCAAAATAAGCATTTTCTGCACCCTTGGCGCCAACGGTTTCCTCCAAGCGCTCAGCCTCTTGGAACAGGAGGTCTGCATTCTTGCGGAAATCCTCGGGCAGGTTGGGCAGAAGTCTATCCAGATAGTAGTCACGGTAGGGGTCCGGGCTGCTACTGGTAATCATAACGATGGACAGATAAATATCATTCAGGTTGGCAATTACCGCCTGCAGAACACCCATAGTGTCCGTCAGGTCACCAATTACGTTCTCCATCGTGATGATATGCTCACCCTTGGTCAGGTAAATGCTGTAAGGTCCGCTTTCACCGCCGAGAAGCAAATTCTTCCACTGGCTGGTGTAGTTAAAGCGCACAGCGCTCAGTTCTTCAAAGGGAACTACGCCGTCAATGTACACCTTACGGGAGCTGAACAAGCCGTCCAGATAACCCTGCTTATACTTACAGCCAAGATTGTAGAAGCCGTCCTCCGGCACATCAATCTTCCAGCTGATCCACTGACCGGGCTGCTTCCACTGGCTGCCGCCGCCGTAGTTGATCTTTACATTGCTGTATTCAAACGGCTGGGTCAGAGGGCTGCTCTTATCCGCATCCGGCCAAAGTGTGGAGCTGGATTGCTGATAATAGTTCTCTGCCTGGAACAATTCCAGCACACCCTCGGTTTCCTTGTAACCCTTTTGCTGATACAGGGAAATGTAATCCTGATAGGACATCAGATAGGGCTCCTGCTTGAAGGTCAATCCCTGCAGCAGCAGAGGTGTGCCGTCAAAGCGAAGTGCGATTTTATGCACGCCGGCTTCCATATAGAACTTCAGGTTGCCGTAAACACCGGTCTGGTCGTACAGGAACTGCTTTCTCCACTGAGGTGTCTGGCTGGACTGGGGACGCAAGTCATCGCCGCTTTCGTCCTCTCGGATGGGATCGTTCTTGTAAACACGGGTCAGCACACAGCCGTTTGCCTCGGTGAAGGGAAGCTCTCCATCGATGTACAAACCGAACAGGTACTGGCTGCTGCTAACTGCCAGAGGGAAGTAATCCAATTCGATGCAGTACAGACCGCTCTCAGGAATTGTTACGGTAAATTCCACCTGCTCACCCTTGGCATCAATATAGACACCTTTCTCGGAGCCTTCCATATTCTCATATGCCTTGGTACCGGAAGCTTCTGTGCTGCCCTCCGGCTCAATCACCTGAAAATCTGCAATGTCCACAGCCGCCTCGTGGTCGGGCTTAATTGCATTCTGGTGCTTCTCCATATAGTAGTAGTAGGTGTTTGTGTTGTTGCTGTTTTCGGTGTCGTAAACCCAGTCGTTATTCTGCGTTTCGCCCTCAGCTGCATCAACCTGCACCATAGCCACAGGGGCACAGAGCAGGCTTGCAACCAGCAAGACAACAATCCATTTCTTCATCTTCTGCATCATTTCGTTTCTTCACTCCTATTAAAATTTCTGCACGGAAAAGTCAGTACAACACGAACACTGGCCTCGGTTTCCGTTTCGTTCTCCGGCCCGTTGCTATGAATGCTCACGCCATAATTCTTTCCATATATCAGTTTAATCCGTTCATTTACGTTACGCAGGCCAACCTTGTTTTCCTCAAAGCCTGCACCGGTTTTTAGCTTCTTGTTTAATGCATCTAAATCCTTTTGGTTTATGCTTTGCCCATCATCCTCCACGGAAATATACAGGCATTCCTCTTTATAATAAGCGGAAATCGTAATATTGCCCCGATAGTTCTTTGGTCTTAAGCCGTGCTGAATCGCGTTTTCCACAATCGGCTGCAAACACATTTTAATTAAGGTGCAATCATAAAGACTTTCGTCGATATTCCAATGGAATGTAATAGAATCGCCGAAGCGTATACCAACAATTTCAATATAAAGCTTCAGGAATTCTATTTCTTCTTTTAAGGTGATGATTACATCGTCGTTTTCCAGTCCCATTCGATACAAACGGGCAACCTTTGTAAGCATCTTGCTGGTTTTATTGCCAAGCCCTATCTCTTCCACTGCATTCCACTTGATGGTTTCCAGTGTGTTATAGAGAAAATGGGGATCAATCTGAAACTGCAGGGCTCTGAACTGGGCCTGCCGCAGAGCTCGGATTCGTTCCTCCAGATTTTCGGGGGGTTCCTCATTCTCTGCTCTGTCAGCCAAAATATTGCTGGTGATATACAGCAGCTCATTAGACGGCTTTGAAGCCTCTGTCTCATCCCAATGCAGCTGCGGGTTTTGAATTACGCTAATAATCTTCTTAACAGGGCGGTAAGTAAGAACTGTGATGAGGTATGCCACAATAATACTGGAAACCACACCCACAATCACACCGGACAGCAAGAAGCCGCGAACCACAGCGTTTTCCTCTTTGTAGTCCGGCATTTGCGTGACGTATGCGTAGCGCCAGCTCTTGTGGACAGATTCCATCACCGATACGATTCTATTACCGTGCGCCTCAACAATCCGCGTCTGGCCGATTTCTGAGCCGGCTATATCGGATTCATATTCGCGGCAACGGGCTTCATCCCATTTCGCATAGTCCTGCTCGTTGCAATAAATCGTCTGACCGCTGATATCTGTTATGAAAAAGATACCGTGCTGAGAGGTATCCTGACTCTCAAGAAGGTCACGAAGCTTCTGAAGCTCCACATCCAATACAAGCAAGCCGGATCTCTGTCCTTTGGCAGACCAAATAGGCTGACAGACAAAAATGCTGTCTGTTTGATTCACCAAAATATACGGGTAAAACATTGGCTCGTGCTTATAAAGGTCGTACCACTTGCCTATCTCCCATACCTGATCGATATGCTGGGCGCCACTGCTGTCTATCAGCATATCGTTAACATCGGAATAGATATAGGTAGAAGTAACAAAATTATTTGACATTGCGTGGGTCTCTATCAGTTTGACCACTTCCGCCACGGTTTTGTGGTACGCAGTATCCGTTTCCAAGGTCTGCACAGCATCCACAACCGCTTCCTGCCGGGACATCTTGTCCAAGGTATCCAGCAGACCTTCTATGGTGTTATCGGTCACCACTGCGTTTTTTTGCAGCAGCTCCTCATTCGTATCCATAATCCGATTGTTAACCACGTTTTGAAACTTACTGTAGTTCAAGCTCAGCACCAGCAGCAATGGCAAGGTGACAAGTATGAACACATACGCAAAGTTTTTTAGAAACAACCGGTTGAACTTGTAGCCTTTAATATAGGGCCACGCTGTTTTTTGTCCATCCATTACAGCGATATCCTCTGGCAGTACTCTCTGGGAGAGTAGCCTGTGTATTTCTTAAACATAACAGAGAAATAGGAAGAGGAGCTGTAGCCTACCATTCCGGCAATTTCTCCTATCTTGTTCCGTCTTTCCTTCAGAAGCTGCGCCGCACGTTCAATTTTTATGCGGAACAGATATTCTGATAAGGTTTCGCCCATTTCCTGCTTGAAGAGTCTGCTTAAGTAACCGGGATGAATCCGGTATTTGGCAGCCAGAGCATCGTGGCCGATGTCCTCATCCAAATGGGCATCCAAATACTGCACAATTCGCTCAATTACGTTATGCTCGCTGTGATACTTTCTGCTTGCCAAACCGTCACACAGGGCAAAAAAGTCTTCTTTCAGGCAAGCGGCAACCGTTTCGGCATCCTTTGCCCGATACAGGTGGCTGAAGTTGAATTTACCGTCTGTGATGTTCCAGACATTCACCTTACGCTTTTTGTAATTCAGCTCAATTGCAGAATACAGGTTTTTGAATATAAACCGCATATCCTCCAGCGCAGTACCGTCCAAATCCTGTACCATACCGTTGAGGATATGTGCAAGTGTCTCTTTGCTACCCAAGTCCAATTCCACAATCAGAAGCTTGTAGTCGGATACCACAGACTGGCACAGTGCTTCGTCCATCTGCTGCACGGTCACAGCCGTGTTTTTTGTGGGGGTCAGCAGGTCGGTAATGTGCATTACGCTATGGGTCAAGCGGAAGGTGAACTCATAGGGAAGCTCCTCGTTCAGCGACCCTACCAATAGGCGGATTTTCTCGTTGCAATACCTTCTGAATTCAGCACTGTCTGTCTGAGGCAATCCTACAAAAGCAACGTTCCACTGCTCCGGCCGCTCCTCGGCATAAAAAACCAAGGGCTCTTTGTCGGCGCCGGAAAGGCAGTCTCTGAGCATATCTTCCAAGGAGGCAACGTCAATTCCCTGCTGGTCTTGCGCAGGAGACCTTGCCTTGATTTCAAAGGCAATCAGTTGGGAATCCTGGGTTATGCGCTCCATTCCCAAAAGCTTTATGTAAGCGCTAAGCTCACCGTCGGATGCAACACAGCCTGACAGCAGATCCCGAACAAAGCTCTTCTGCAGGATTTGCTTCAGCTCGCGGGTATCAGACTCAGCCACAGTGTGCTCAGCCTGCTCGCAATCCAGCTGTTCCTTGATGCCCTTAAACACATCAATCAGCTCGTCCTCGTCCACAGGCTTTACCAGATAGTGGACGACTTGGTATTGAATTGCCTGCTGTGCGTAGGAAAAGGCGCTGTGTCCGCTTAGGATGACTACCTTTATCTGCGGACGCGTTTCGTGGAGATTGCGAATCATTTCCAATCCGCTCATACGGCTCATCAAAATATCGGTGAGCACAGCGTCGCAGGGATTGTCCCGTAAATACGCAAGGGCATCCGAGCCATCGCTAAAAGTATTGACTACCTGAAAGCCGATTTTCTCCCACGGAATAAAGCACTCCAAACTATGTCTGATGTTATCCTCGTCTTCAACAATCACTAGCTTGTACACTGCTTCACCCCATCTATCTATCTTGAACAAAACAACGCAGATTTGCCCGGCTTCAGTTTGTCTGTTTTACATAGGTCCATACTCTGACCCAGTATACACATAGATTATACGTCAAAAAGCAAAATAATACAAGGTTACTCTCTTCACTTTTTTTAATTTTATGAACTTTTTTTTACTAAGACGCCTTAAAATTATTCGTCAATTTACACAAAACTGATTACAAAGAGAAACAAGTATCCGTTTTCTCTACTAGAAAGGCACCTTGTCTGCAAATCCCATATGGGGAGGCCTTCCCTGTGGTGTTTCTTCCTGCTGGGTCAAATAGCGCTTGGACTGGGTGGTAAACAACGTATAATATTTACCCTTTTGATTCATCAGTTCCTTATGGCTTCCCTTCTCAATCAGATTGCCGTCCTCAATGACGATAATCCGGTCGGCCACCGTCGCGCTGGAAAGCCGGTGGGATACAAACACCGTGGTCTTATTATTCCGCAGGCGGTCAAACTGGTTGAAGATTTCCTGTTCCGCCATAGGGTCAAGAGATGCTGTGGGCTCGTCCAAAATCATAATATCCGAATCCGCATAGAAGGCTCTGGCAACCGCAAGCTTCTGCCACTGTCCCACGGACAGCTCTGTGCCCTCCTGTTCGAAAATTCGCATAAGGGGTGTATCGTAGCCGTGGGGCAGCTTTTTGATATAGTCCGCTGCGGTACTCTGCTGGGCAGCATACTCCACCAATTCTTCAGAGGGCTCTTTGTGAATGTCGCCTAAGCAAATGTTTTCTTCCACCCGCAAAGCATATTTGCCAAAATCCTGGAAGATGATGCCAAAGGTTTGATATAGGCTCTTCAGGTCATAATCCCGCAAATCCTTGCCATCCAAAAGAATATATCCGGAGGTGGGGTCGTAAAGACGGGTCAGCAGCTTAATAAGGGTCGTCTTGCCGGCGCCGTTTAAGCCTACCAGCGCAATGGTTTCGCCGGGACAAATCGTCAAGTTAATATGCTTCAGCACATCCCGTTTTGTGCCGGGATAGCGGAAGCTGACATCTACAAATTCGATGGTGTGCTCTGCCCCGTGGGACACCTGCGCTGCTATTTGCTGTCTGGGGGTCACGGTCTGCTTTTCGTTAAGGAAGGCAATCAGATTGTCAATGAACAACGTACCCTCATAGATTGTGCCGGTAGATGCAATCAGTGTGCTGACACAGGTGGCAACCGAAGCAATTGCGCCGGTGTAGAGGGTGTAGTCACCAATTTGAATTTCGCCGGTAAAAACCCGTATGGCTATGATGATGTAAAACGCCAGATTGGTAAGGCCGGTAAGGACAGAAAACACCACGTGCCAAACGCTTTCGCTGACAATCAGCTTCCTAAGCCCCTTGTAATAGACCTGAAAAGCAGCAAGGAAACGGGAGATAAAATTATCTGCCAAGTCATACAGGCGAATCTCCTTGATCAAGTCCTTATCCACCAAGATGCTGGAAAAATAGCTCATTTGACGGCGTTCTTTGGAGCTGAAACGCATATACCGGAAATTCTTCCGGCGGTACACAAAATTGATCACGGCCGAGGGAATAGATACCAGCAAAACCACAAAGGTAATCCAAGAAAGTCCCGGCACAGAAAGCAGCACAATCAAGAAGCTTATCAGCTCAATCACAGAGCTGATAAAGCCCAGCGTTTCCGTGAGAATATGCAAAGGTCTGTGGCCGGCTTCCCGGTTGGCATTTTCCATTTTTTCGTAAAAAGCAGGGGTATCAAAGGATGCCAAATCCACTTCCTTGGATTTTTCCATAATCTGCTTTTTAACTTCCATTACCACCTTTTCGCCGGCAATGCGGTTAAGCGCCTGATTGATGTTATTGACCACCAGTATCAGAAGTCTGTAGGCAAACAGCGCAATCAGCAGATACAGAATACCGGAAGACCAAAACGCGCTTTCCGGCAACCCGCCTTGGGCAATGACATCCTGAAGACCGTTGAGGATATTTTGGGAGATGATAGAGCCGATGACCGGCGTTACGCCTCTGAAAAGCGCCACAAAGCTCAGTAGAATCGGTATCCAGTGACCGGTATTCCACACCAGTTTCAGAATATAGAAAAACCGCCTAAAGAAGCCACCCAGCAGCTCCGATAAGTAGCGGGGCACGTCTTTTACGGACTTTGGCGGGACGGGTCGCTGGTAATTGGATTTGGGTCTTCCTCCCATCGGCATCATATTGTTTCCTCCTTATATGGACTTGGACAGTCTTCTGCTTATTCTACGGCAAAAAGGGCGTTGCAAAAATGCACGCCCTTTCGGTTATTCTGTTTCTGTTTTCTCTGCGTTTTCCTCTTGTGCGGCCTTTAAGAACGGGTCAAAAAGCTTTGCAAACAGCTTTGCATTCACGAATGCCACCACACCCGGGGCAAGCAGTACCCAAACAGGCGCTGTTCTCACCAGCACCTCAAGGGAGATAAAGCCTAAAATCACAGGCAGCATATTCAAAACGAACACGATGACAGTGACTCCAAACTTCCGAGCAGACAGCAGTGCTGCATTGATAAGTGTCTGACGAATGGTATTGAAAAACTGCGCCTGCATTGGATATGCGTAGAACATAATGCAAAGCATCCAAATCCCCATCACCAAAAACACCGTGCTGCTGAGATCGCCGCGGGAGGTGTTCATCGTTGCCATAATGAAGTAGTCTGCCAGCAGCACTGCGCCCACAACAAGAAACAGCAGGTTCATAATAACGCCCTGCTTAAAATTCTTTTTGAAGGCCTGAAAAAAGGCAGATGAAATTTTCACTTCCTCTTTCCTTGCCCATTTCAGCGCCACATAGTACATAGCAACCGTAGCCGGCCCGATGGTGAAAATCGGCAGGCAGCACACAAACCACAAAATGCTCAGAATCACCATATCTGTCATACGGGACAGCGCCGTCATAATGGGGCTATCCATATCAAACCATTTGTTCATATTTCTTCCTCTGTTTTTTAGCAATATTCGGTAATATTGTACATCACCCAATAGCAGAAATCAACAAAATTTTCTGTGAACAAAACAGCGCAGAGCCCTCGACAGAATTCCCTTGAATCCGTTCAGGCTCTGCGCTACTCTATCTTCAGGCGGACATTCTCCCCGAATGCGACAACCGCCACCCGCCGCTGTGCTTCTCCCACACAACGGCGGTTTTTTATTTTACGGGAATCAGCAAAACGCGGCTGTCCTCCGGCTCTGCATCCAAGTGGTTTGCTGACAAAATTGTTTCCACAGTAGAACTGTTTTCCTTCGCCACATCCCAAAGCCGGCGATTTCCTTTTCTGCACAAAATTAGACTGGGGCGGTTTGCATCCGGTTTTTCCGCTTCCCCTGCCTCAATGCCGGAAACTGTGGGTATTCCCTGTCCCGAGGTGACTACTGCAGCTGCGTTTATTTCCCCGCGAAGCTTTACTGTTCCCGGACCGGGAACTGCCTGCGGTTTTCCCGCAAGGAATCTCTGGGGACTGACAATACTATCCTGAGAGGCTGCAATTATCCAGCTCCCCTCCCACGGCGTTTGCGTGCAGCAAAGCTCCCCTTCCGGATTGTAGTAGAGCATTTGAAAGTGACCGTGCATAGGCATTTCCACGCCGGTATCTGAGGGACGCGGCTGTACGTAGACCGGATAAAACGCCAAATCCACCACCTGCTGGGCATCTGCCTGCACAAATTGCTCAGCTTGAACATTTTGACCGATTTGGTCTAAAACAGACGGCAAGTATAAGGTTTCCTCCTGCAGAACAACGCTTCTGCAAGGGCTGTAGGCATCCTCTGCCACTGTCACCATTTCCCGGTCATAAAGCAGAAACTGTCCCAAAAGGCCGGCCTTTACCTGCAATGCGCCATTTTCATCCAGCAGCACATCCAAGCTTGTCACGCACAACCGGACACAGACGGATGCGTCTTGACTGTATTCGCCCTCCAAATCCACATACTGAGAGAAAGGCAAATCATAATCGCAGCTATAAAGTCTGTTATCATCCCCTCGGTAGAGGATGTGCAGACTTGCGTTTCCCCGAAACACCAGCTTCCCTGCCATCACCTTTTTTTCCATAATCTCCGGCTGCAGGCAGTAATACAGCAGCTTTTCCGGCTTTGCGCCGCCGGGGGCATTGAGCTGCTCCTCCAGCAAAAACGCCTTCTCCCCTGTTTCCTTTGGCAGCAGCATTGGATAGGTGGCGGTCAGGATTTCCATATCCTCCGGCAACTGACCGGGGGTAGCCACCTGCGCCTTATCCGACACCCACGCCTCACCGGATACGTCCAATGTGGCACGCACCATCAGCTTTCGGGCGGAGATACTGCGGGCATCCACACTTTTCAGCAGGCTCGACACCAGCATTTTTCCGTCGTAAAGGCTCTCCGGCAATTCCCATTTTACAGAGAACGGGATCCACGCCTCCACGCTGCGGACACCCTCCTCATTTTCCGGGGTATACAGTATCCACACCATCACGCCGCAGGACACTGCCATATGGTCGCCGTTCCATTCCTTACCCCGGACAATCACCTGCCCCCACGAGCCCAGCACACGTCCGATATCCGGCATACCCTCCGGCAGGCGCACCTCCAGTGTCTGCTCTTGTGTACGCAGACCGTCGGTCAGCTTCTGCAGGTATTCTACGGGGATTTTATCAAACTGCATTTCCACGCAAATCACTCCTTATGGACTTCTGATACCAAAGCATATTCATCCACGGACAAGTTTATGCCAATTATTTTCTGCGGCACACGGCAAAGCCCGAAAAGATTGCTAGAAGTCCCAGCAAGAGACAGAACAGACCGCTTTCCAGCCACGTTCCTACGATCACACCGAAGCCAAATGCCAGCAGGATACAGCCCCAAAGCTGATTACGTCGGCACATAAAAACACCCCCTGCAAAAGTCTATGCAGGGGGTGACTGAATTTAACCGCCAAGATATGCTTTGCGTACCGCATCGCTTTGGGCAAGCTCTGCGCCGGTACCGCTAAGCATAATGCTACCGGTTTCCAAGACATAGGCACGGTCTGCAATCTGCAGCGCCTTATTGGCGTTTTGCTCAACAAGCAAAATGGTTGTGCCCGCCTTGTGCAATTCTTTGATAATGTCAAAAATCTGATCCACCAGAATGGGCGCAAGACCCATAGAGGGCTCGTCCAGCATCAGCAGCTTGGGGTTGCTCATCAGCGCACGGCTCATAGCCAGCATCTGCTGCTCACCGCCGGAAAGGGTGCCGGCAATCTGGTTGCGGCGCTCTTTTAATCTGGGAAACAGATCGAACATTTTGTCCAAATCGTCTTTGAACTGTTTCTGGTCGTTCTTGGTAAATGCGCCCATCATCAGATTCTCATAGACCGTCAGCTCCTGAAAAATTCGCCGGCCCTCGGGAACTTGGGTCATACCAAGCTTTACGATTTTATGACAGGGGGTCTTTGTAATGTCGGTGCCGTCAAAGGTGACAACGCCGCTCTTCTTGGGGATAATGCCCACAACGCTTTGCATCATGGTAGTCTTACCGGCTCCGTTGGCGCCAATCAATGCAACAATTTCGCCTTCGTTGACTTGGAAGCTAATCCCCTTCAGCGCACAGATAACGCCGTAATACACTTCCAAATCCTTTACTTCTAACAATGCCATAGGATTATCCTCCGATATACGCTCTGATAACCTCGGGGTCCTGCAGAGCGGCCTTGGTTTCGCCTTGGGCCAGCACAGTACCGAAGTTCAGAACTGTGAGTTCATCGCACAGACCCGAAACAAATTTCATATCGTGCTCAATCAGCAAAATCGTCACATTATATTGCTCGCGGATTGTGCGGATAATATCCATCAGCTCTTGTGTCTCCTGAGGATTCATACCGGCAGCAGGCTCATCCAAGCAAAGGAGCTTCGGGTTTGTTGCCAAAGCTCTTGCAATTTCCAGCTTACGCTGCTTGCCGTAAGGCAGATTGCAGGCCAAATTGTTCCGATCCTCCAGCAAGCCAACCACGTCCAAAATTTCCTTGGCGCGCTGGCGCATTGCCTTTTCCACTTTGAAATGCCGGGGAAGGCGAAGCAGGCTGGTAAACAAACCGCATTTGTATTCCGGCTGGTTATGAAGACCAACCATAACATTCCGAATGACGGTCATATTATTGAACAGACGAATGTTCTGGAAGGTACGGGCAACGCCCTTGTGATTGATCACTTCCTGGCTTTTACCGGTGAGATTCTCACCGCACAGATAGAACGAACCGGTGGTGGGCTTGTACACACCCGTAATCATATTGAACACCGTTGTTTTTCCTGCGCCGTTGGGGCCCACAAGACCGTATAGCTGCTTTTCATGAATCTCAAGATTCAGATTTTGCACAGCCTTCAGTCCGCCAAAGGAAATGCCCAAATTTTCAATTTTCAGTACAGGCTCTGCCATTACGTATCCTCCTTCCACTGGGAATCGGGATCATAGGGAGACTTGGTCTGAACATCCACAGACAGCACCTCATCCACCATAATCTTGGTGGGCACACGATCCCATTTGGCTTCGTCATCGTGGATATGCGCCGGATCATGCCGTCTGAGCTTGGCGAAGAGATTTTTTACACTCCATTTTTCCCGGAAGGCTTTCAGGCCGGGCGCATTTCTGTAAATCACCAGCAGAATCATCACCAGCGCATACATCAGGCCGCGCAGCACAGCCAAATCGCCGGTAAGGATAATCTGCAATTCTTCGTTCAGATATGTAATCAGCACAGCAGAAATCAAGCTGCCGGGCAGACTGCCCATTCCGCCCAAAACCACCATAACCAGAATCTCAATAGAATAGTTATAGTCGAAGGTTGTGGGCTGGACCTTGCTTTGGGTAAATGCGAACAGCACACCGGCAATACCGGCAAAGAATGCGGAAATGGTAAATACCATCAGTTTATACTTGGTAACGTTGATGCCGGTGGCGCGGGAAGCGATCTCACTGTCACGGATAGCAGTTACTGCGCGGCCGTGCTTGGAGCGAATCAGATTCTGAATCACCGCCAAAGTAATAATCACCAACACAAAACCTACAATAAACAGGTAGTGCCGTTCAAAGCGAATGGCAGTCAAGCCAAGGCTGCCGCCGAACATCTCATCCGGCAGGTTTTCAAACAGGGAGCGGACAATCTCACCAAAGGCGAGGGTAACGATTGCCAGATAGTCGCCCCGCAAACGCAAGGCAGGCAGGCCGATGATGACGCCGCATACTGCAGCAGCAGCGCCACCCACCAGCAAGCAGATGAGCAGCACCAGCAGCTCATTGCCGGGGCCCATAGACGCTGTCAAGGCAACTGCTGCCTTTGCGCCCAAGAATGCGCCCACACACATAAAGCCTGCGTGGCCCAAGGACAATTCGCCCAAGAAGCCAACCACCAAATTCAGTGAAACTGCCAAAATCATTGCGATGGCAGCTTTTTCCAGCAAAATGGTGGTAATACGGTTTAAGTTCTTTTGGAGTCCGAAGAAGCCGAAATAGCAGGTCACCGCAATCAGCACCACATAGATAAGGTAGTGCTTCCATTTAATATTCTTCAGTTTGCTCATACCTTTTCCCTCCTCTTCTTACCCAAAATGCCGGAGGGACGTACCAACAAAATAACAATCAAAATAGAAAACTCAATGGCAACCGTAAAGGGTGCAATCACAGCATTTGTCTGAGCAACAGATTCTACAATGCCCATCAAGATACCGCCAAGCATTGCGCCAGGAATGGAGCCGATGCCGCCGATAACCGCAGCAGTAAAGGCCTTGATACCGGGCATTGCGCCTAAGGTGCTGTTCACAGGGGGAGATTTCAAAACCATAAAGAAGCCGGCAAAGGCTGCCAGCGCAGAGCCGATAGCAAAGGTAATTGTGATAATGAAATTCACATTGATACCCATCAGCTGCGCCGCATCCCGGTCCTCCGAAACGGCAATCATTGCCCGGCCGATGCGGGTGTACTTTACAAACAGGGTCAGCGCCGTCATAATCACTGCGGAGCATACCAGTGTTACAACGGTATAGGCAGAAATTTGGAAAGAGCCGATACTGATCTTGCCCAGCTCGAACAAGCGAACCATCCGGTCAGCAGAGCCGAAGATAATCTGAGCAACGCTCTGCAGCAGATAGCTCATACCGATTGCCGTAATCAGCACCGCCAAAGGCGATGCGCCCCGCAAGGGCTTATACGCCAGCTTTTCAATGGTCACGCCAAGCACCGCGCAGCAGATAATTGCCATCAGCAGCGCCAGCAAGGGATTCCAGCCCATTGTAACAGCTGTAACATACAGCGTGTAGCCGCCCACCATAATGACATCACCGTGGGCAAAGTTCAGCATTTTCGCAATGCCATAAACCATAGTATAGCCCAGCGCAATCATTGCATATGTACTGCCGGAGCTTAAACCATTCAATAATGTTTCTAAAAAATTCATATGACCAACCTTTTTACTACGTTACCGTAATTTACCCCGGACAACTTCCCGGGAACGGACAATTTGCCGGCGATTCGCACGCCGGCAAATTGAGAAATATTTTACTTCAGGTTGTACTTAACAGCACCCTTATCAACAGTACCGTCAGCATTCCACTTAATGTCAGTACCGGTAGCGCCCTTTGCCAAGGTGTAACCGCCGGTGAACTTAGCCTTCAGCATATCGCACAGGTCGGAAGCGGAGGTCTCGGGAGTTACGTCCTTACCCTCGTCAGCCAGCTGCTTCAAAGCACCGTAGATTGCGTAGATGCAGTCATATGCGGAAGCGCCGAACTGATTCAGCGTGTCGGTGCCGAACTTCTCGGTGTACTTCTTAACGAAGTCAGCGGCAGCGCCCTCTGTGGCAGTTGCATCGAAGTGGCTCAGCATAGAAACTTCCTGAGGAATGGTAGCCAAATCCAGCTGACCGGCCAGACCGTCGAAACCGTCGCAGCCGTAGTATGTTGCATCAGCGGCAATCTCAGCCTTAGCCTGCTCCATAAACACAGCGGCGGGCTGGTAGTAGATGGGCATAAAGATGAACTTGCATTCCTTCAGCTTGCTGATCTGGGTGGAGAAGTCAGTAGAGGTTGCTTCGGTGAAGCTGGTCTCAACCACTTCGATAGAATCGTTCAAATTGTCCTTGAACTGCTTGTAGATACCGTCGGAGTAGCTATCGTCGGAACGGTAGAACACACCAATCTTGGTCAGGCCTGCATTGTTGACGTAGTCAGCAGCAACGGCGCCCTGGTTGCCGTCAGCAAAGCACATCTGGAAGCCATTGTCGAATTCGGGAATCTTGTCACCGGAGGCAGAGGGAGTCAGGAAGAAAACATTGTCTTCCTTAGCCAGAGTCTTGAACTCCTCGCCGGGAGCGGTGGTAACAGTACCCAAAGAAACCTGCATACCCTCGTTCATCAGGTTTGCATAGTTGGTGGAAACCTTAGTGGCATCGTGCTGGTCATCGGTGGCAATCAGCTTGAAGTTGTAGCCGTTTAAGCCGCCTGCAGCGTTGATTTCATCAACTGCCATCTGTGCGGAATTCTTAACCGCAACACCGTAAACAGAAGCGCCGCCAGTCAGAGGGCCGGAGAAGCCGATTACAATCTCGGTGTTCTTGGTCTTGTTATCAGCCTTGTTGCCGCAGCCGGCAAACATTGCAGCTACCATCACAGCAGCCAACAGAATTGCGAGAAACTTTTTCATAAATATTACTCCTTTTCTTTTCGCTTTTATATAAAGAAGCGGAGGTGCGTAGCGCACACGTTTCCTCATAACGGAACTGGATTTCCAATGTTCCTACATTGTATCCCATACGCGTACATTTGTCAACCCACAAAATACACTTTTTATGAGGAATCTCATTTTTTCTTTTTGTCTATTTTTCACAAAGCCGTCACTTCAGCGCCTGCTGCACCGCTGCGAGCACCTTGGCGGCAATGGGAACGCATACGGTTTTTCCGTAGCCGGCATCCTCCACGCAGACCATAAATGCCAACGGCAGCTCCTGACTGTCCACAAAGCCGGTGAACATTGCATTGGGCTTCTTGCCACCATCCACTTCGCCGGTTCCGGTTTTTGCACCTACGGTAAGTCCCGGGAAGTTCTCCGCGCCATACTTGGTATCCACGTTATTCTGCAGATAATCCCGCAAAACGGCGGCGGTTTCCTTGGACATAATCCGCTGGCCTGCCTTAGGCTTAGCATCGTAGGTGCGATGACCGTCTACCGATATTTCCTCCACAAGGTAGGGCATTGTCACCTTGCCGTCATTGGCAACTGCCCCCATAAAGGTTAAAAATGCGCAGGGATTTACCAAATCCCGATGCTGTCCGATACTTGCCCAAGCCAGATTCAAGTCCGCTGCTGCTACAATTTCAAAATTCCCCTTTGCGGTGGTAACGCCGTCAAAGGTAACCGCATCTGTAATCCCAAAGCGCTCCACATAGCGCGTCAGCGTGTCTGCGCCCAGCTGCAGAGCAATCTCCGCAAAGGCGCAGTTGCAGGAATTACAAAAGGCCTGCTTCAGGGTTTGCTCCCAGTGTGCATCCTCACAGGTAATTTTTTCGTTACCAATTTTATATTCCCCTGTACAGGCAAAGGTCTGATTCACAATTTCCGGATTGGTTTCCAGCGCAGCCGCCAGAGTCACAATCTTAAAAATAGAGCCGGGAATATAGCTGGATTGGGTAAACCGGTTCACATACAAGCCCTTATACTGCTCATCCTCTTCCGAAAAATCGGGCACATTGTCCGGGTCGTAGGTAGGGGTGGTCACGGCGCATAAAAGCTGACCGGTTTTGTAGTTAAATACCGCCACCGTACCCTTATACTCCCCCATTGCCTCCAGCGCCGCCATCTGCACCTTGGCTGACAGGGTAAGCTCTGCCACGCCGCCGGTCTGTCCGTAGTTATACACGCCGTTTACCACATCAAAGCCTGCCATTTCGGCGGCATAATGGGACAGCGACGGCGCACTGATACTGCCGTACCGATCGCCTACCCAATGGACCGTGGATTGCCGCAGGGGCAGCAGATTGGAATATTCCCGACCGTCGTTTAAGTCCAAAAGCAACGCGCCATCTCTGTCGGTGACCACACCGCAGCCGATGTTGCCGCCGTTATACACGTGGGGTGAGCCGGGGAATATCGCCCAATCATCCGCTTTTATAAAGTATTCTGCCAAAAAGAACACAAAGCCGCCAAGCAAAACCAATACAAACAGGATCAGCGCCATTGTCCGAGATGCAATTCTATTCATCTGCTGCACCTCCTGTCTTGTGCAAACGCACAGCAAAGCTGGCATTTTGTCTGGTGTCCGTGGCTTTGATAAAGGCAAGCAAGCCCCAAGCGCAAATCATACTGGAGCCGCCGTTGGACAAAAACGGAAAGGTAACGCCTGTCAGCGGCAGTACATCCACTGTGCCCAGCACATTCAGCGACACCTGCACCAGCATAATACCGGCGGCTGTACATCCGCCGATGGTATAAAAGCTGCTGCGTCCCACTGCCGCTGAACGCACAACAAACAGCGCCAGTCCCACAATTGCCAAAAGCAGAAAAATTGCCATAACCAAGCCCCATTCCTCTGTAATGGTGGCAAACACCACGTCAGAGTCGGAAGCAAACACATTCTTCATCCAGCCCTTCCCTGCTCCCAATCCAAAGAAGCCTCCGGAGACCATACACATCAGCGCACGGGTCTGCTGATAGCCCCCATCCAGCGGCATTTCCCATATATGCCGCCACGAGGAAAATCTTCTCAGCGCGTGGGGCGCAATACGCAGCGCCACAACGCCTGCAAACGCCAATGCGGTAATTGCCAAGGCAACGGTTCCGATACTGCCGGAACGCATATAAGCAATCACCAGAAAAGCGGCAAAGAAAATCAGCGCTGTGCCAAAGTCATTCATAAGGGCCAGACAGCCGCACAGAACAACTGAGTAGCCAATAAACAGAAACAGATTCCGTTTTTTCATCAATCTATCCATGGTGGATGCCCCTACAAACACAAAGCAAACCTTGCTCAGTTCCGAGGGCTGCAACGAAAGCGGCCCGATTTCCAGCCAGTTCTTTGCGCCGTAATACTCCTTGCCAAACAGAAGTGTAATCAGCAAAAATCCAACACCGGCAATACCTGCCAAGTATCTTATCTTTTTTGCCCGCTCCAAATCCCGCAGAGACATACCCACAAACAGGAACGTTGCAAGTCCTAAAGCCATAGCAATCAGCTGCTTAACGGCTTCCTTGGGCACCACCGCCGATATTGCCGCCATACCCATTGTACACAGGAAAAAGGCAATGGTTTCCACCTCAAAGGATGTTCTGTGAATACACACATAGAAAAGCAGCAGCAGCCACTGCATCACCGCAATTCCGGCAAAACCAATGAGTACGGACTGGGCTGTTTCTGCTGTGCCGTTCATCAAATAAGCAAAGCAGCACAGACCTTGCAGCAAGGTCAAAATCAGCACATTTACAAGGCCGGATACAAAGGAAGAGCCTTTGGTCCGAAGCTGGGCAAGCTTTTGCTCCTGCTTTTGGGAAATAGGCTCCAGCCGCATATCCACGCCGCCGATGGTGATGATATCCTTGGGGGTAAGCGCCCTAATCTTCACACGTTTTCCGTTGACCAATACGCCGTTGGAGGAGTCGGAATCGGTGACCGTCCAGCTGCCGTCATCGTAGCGGGTCAAAACGCCGTGGCTGCGGGATACCGTAGGTACATCGATGACGATATCGCTCCGCTTGCTGCGGCCAATCACGCTTTCCCAGTGGGTGATGGGCAGCTTTGTGCCATCATCCAAGCACAGCCAAGCCCAAATTTCCGGCTCCCGACGGAAGGTCAGCAAGGGTTTCAGGCATCGCAAAAGCAATAGAAGTGCCAAAATCGGCGCGCCAAATCGCAAAATCCCTATCAGCACATTGGAATAGGTGTCCTGCGCCGTCTGTAAGCTGTAAAAGAATTGGTCCATATCGTCACCTCCTTTGTAGATTTGTAATGGTTATTCCATACTCCGCAGCAGCGCAATTTCTTGAGCGTACTGAGGCAGTTCGTTAGGTGTTTCCAAAATCATAGGTTTTCCCTTTAATTTGGGATGGTTGATGATATTACAAAAAGTTGCAAGGCCAAGGCTGCCTCTGCCGATACATTCGTGCCGGTCTTTATGGCTGGTAAACGGATTCTTGGAATCATTCAAATGCAGCGCCTGCAGCCTGTCAAGTCCGATAATCCGGTCAAATTCAGCCAAAACCCCGTCCAAGTCATTCACAATATCATACCCGGCATCATACACGTGGCAGGTATCCAAACAAACGCCAAGCTTTTCGCTGCCAACCCCATCGATAATAGCCTTGAGCTCTTCAAAACGGCTGCCAACCTCGCTGCCCTTGCCGGCCATAGTTTCCAGTAAAACGGTCACAGGATAGTCCGGCTCCAGCGCATACTTCAGCGCATCTACTATCTGAGCGATTCCCGTATCCATCCCCTGCCCTACGTGGCTGCCCGGATGGAAATTATAAAAATTCCCCGGCAAATAACACATACGCTGCAGGTCATCCTTCAGAATATCCCACGCAAAAAGCCGGTCTTTTTCCCGCGCCGTACACAAATTCATTGTATAAGACCCGTGGGCAACCAATTTGCCGAAGCCTTTTTCCTTCAGAAGCGCCACTGCTTTTTCACAGTCCGCGGGGTCTAGCTCCCTTGCCTTACTGCCTCTGGGATTGCGGGTGAAAAAGGCAAAGGTGTTTGCCCCCAAGCTCTCGGCAGTATGTATCATTGCTACGTTGCCGTTTGATGCAGATAAATGGCAGCCGATAAACAGCATAAGTATTCACTCCTTTGTCCATTACAATACCACAAAACCGGCAAAAATGCAAATTGCAGAATATCTCAGCCCGCAGTGGCTATTTTCAGGCGTGGGCAATGTAAAATTCCCTCTTGTATTTTGCGTATGCAGCGGTTATAATAGGGCAAGAAATGTAATAGGAGGTCATATTATGGCTGTTAAAATTGAAAAGAATACCATTATCGGTGATGTTTTGGATTTGGCGCCCCACGCCGCACCTTTGTTCTTTGCAATCGGTATGCATTGCTTGGGCTGCCCTTCCTCCCGCGGTGAGACCGTTGAGGAAGCCTGCGCCGTTCACGGCATTGATTGCGAGCCTTTCTTGGCGCAGCTGAATCACTTCCTGGAAGCCTATGAGGCTGACCAGGCAGAGAAAGCAGCACAGTAAACCAAACCGGCTATGCCATCCCGTTTTGCCGGGATGGCATATTCTTTATGAGGTGTTCTATGAAAATCCCTGTATCTCCCCGGCTGCTTGCCTGCTGTGACTTTATAAGCCCCGGTGACCGGGTGGCTGATATTGGCTGCGACCACGGCTATTTGGGCATCTATCTGCTAAGCAAGGGCATCGCAAGCTCCGTCATTGCATCGGACATCCGCAACGAGCCTTTGCAATGTGCCGTCCGCAACAGCGCCAAATTCGGCGTGCAGGACAAAATTACCTTTCATCTTTCTGACGGCGTACAGAACATCCCCCGTGATTTTGATACGCTTGTATGCGCCGGTATGGGCGGCGATACGATGGTTTCCATCCTGTCCTCTGCCCCTTGGCTGAAGGACAAGCGGTATCGGCTGGTTTTGCAATGTCAGTCCAAAACCCCTATGCTGCGGAAGTATCTCCACGACAGCGGCTGGCGGATTCTGGAGGAGCGGGTTTTGCGGGACGGAAGATTCCTTTACACGGTTATGGAGGTGGTTCCCTACGGAGGCTATCCCCTTACGCCGGGAGAATGTCATTTCCCCCCTGCTCTTTTGGAAAACCCCTCAGCAGAAGTTCCGGCATATTACCGCTGGGTTGTCGGCGGGTTAGAAATAAGCATCCATAACCAAGGAAGAAATGCTGACCCTTGGAAAGCAAAAGCATTGGAAGAATTAAAGAATTTACCGCCGGAGCTCAGCTGGCTGAAGGAGGATTCATTATGACGACTGCTTCTGATATTTTACACTTTATAGAATCCATTGCTCCCACAGACCTGAAACTGGAATGGGACAATGTAGGTCTCCTGTGCGGACGGGGCGACAAGGAGGTGCGCACGGTTCTGGTGGCGCTGGACCCTTTCACCCACGTGGCACACGAAGCTGCCGAGGTTGGCGCAGATCTGCTGGTGACCCACCACCCTCTGATTTTCCACCCGCTGTCTTCCGTAACCGACCAAACAACTGTTGGACGGGCAATCACCGCCTTGATTTCCCACGATATCACCGCCGTCAACGCCCACACCAACTTAGACTGTGCCAACGGCGGTGTGAACGATGTGCTGGCAGAGCTGCTCGGACTGACTGACGTTTCTGTAATCGGTCACGACCATCTTTTGCGGGCAGGATTTGTTGACAGCACTCTGCCGGAATTTTTGCAGCAGGTAAAAAACGCCCTTGGCTGCAATTGCCTGCGTTTTGTAGACAGCGGAAAGGCTGTGCATAAGGTGGCTGTGGGCGGCGGTGCCTGCGGCTCGGAGCTGGCAGATGTAATTGCTGCCGGTTGCGACACCTTTGTCACCGCAGATGTGAAGTACAACCAATTTTGGGATGCAAAGGAACTGGGCGTCAATCTGATTGACGCCGGACATTTCCACACGGAAAATCCGGTATGCGCGGTATTGGCCCGAAAGATTCAATCGCAATTCCCGCAAATCCGCGTAATTTTATCGAAAAAGCATAACGATTGCGTGAAATTCTATTGATTTTCCCGTAGCGCTCTGCTAAAATATATGAGAAATTTTACAAGCAACAGGAAGGAAGATACTTATGTCCGGACATTCCAAATGGCATAACATTCAAAAGACCAAAGGCGCACAGGATGCAAAGCGTGCTGCCGCTTTTACCAAAATCGCAAAGGAATTGATCGTTGCCGTGAAAGAAGGCGGCGGCATTACCGACCCTGCCAACAACTCCCGTTTGGCAACCATTATCACCAAGGCAAAGGCCGCCAATATGCCCAACGACAATATCAAGCGTTGTCTTGAGAAGGCTGCCGGCGCAGGTGGCGGCGACAGCTACGAGTCCATTAACTATGAGGGTTACGGCCCCGGCGGTGTGGCTGTGATTGTGGAAACAATGACCGACAACCGCAACCGTACCGCAGGCTCTATGCGCCACCATTTCGATAAATTTGGCGGCAATTTGGGCGCTTCCGGCTGCGTGGCTTGGAGCTTTGACCGCAAGGGTGTGCTGGTGATTGATAACGAAGACGGCGATTATGATGAAGAAGAAGTTATGATGGATGCAATGGATGCCGGCGCAGATGATTTTGAGGCCGAAGAAAACTGCTTCACCATCTACACCACCCCTGATGATTTCAACGAGGTGGTTGCAAAGCTGGAGAAGTACACCTTTGTTTCCGCACAGATTGAAATGGTTCCCCAGAACTATCAAAAACTGGAGACCGAGGAACAGGCCATTCAAATGCAGAAGCTCATCGACGCTATGGAAGACGACGATGACGTGCAGAACGTGTGGCACAACTGGGAAGAATAAACGGCAACTCCCCTCCGTTACCCGGAGGGGAGTTTATTTTACAGAAAAGCAGGGTGTGTCATCAGACACACCCTGCTTTTGATTACAGATCGATTTGGGCAATAACTTCCTTCAGCTTGTTGGCGCTGGCTTGGAATTTCGCTACCTCTGCGTCGGTAAGCTTGTTCAAAATCTTGCCGCGAACACCGCTGCGGTCCACCAATGCCAAAGTAGACAGGCAGACATCATCCACACCGTACTCGCCGTGCATCATAGTAGACACGGTCAGCGCAGTGCCTGCGCCGGCATAGATGCACTTGCAGATATGGCAGACGGACATCGCAACCGCATAGAAGGTTGCACCCTTATTCTCAATGACGATGCCACCGGATCTCTTCACAAAGGTCTCAACCTCTTCATAGTCCTGATTCCAGTGGATACGGTCCTTATCGGGAGAGTTTTCTTTATAGGCATCCACGTGGTTGTTGGCGATGGTAGCCAAGGACCAAGGCACGAAGGAGCTGTCGCCGTGCTCACCGTAAACGTGGGCGTGGACATTCTTGGGGCTGATATGGAACCGCTTTGCCAGCTCGGACTGCAGGCGGCTGGTATCCAGAATCGTACCGGAACCGATAATCTGATTCTCGGGCAGGCCGGAGACCTTATGGAATACGTAAGTCAGCACGTCAACAGGATTGGAAACAATCACGTAGATTGCGTTGGGTGCGTGCTGCACCACACTCTTGGCAACATCCTTAAGAATGTTTACGTTGATTTGCGCCAAATCCAAACGGCTCATACCGGGCTTTCTTGCTACGCCACAGGTAATCACCACAATGTCAGAGCCCTCTGCGTCGGCATAGTCGCCGGAACGGACAATGGCAGGAGAATGGAAAGGAGCTCCCTGATAGATATCCAGCGCCTCACCCATTGCTTTTTTTGTGTTGATATCAATCAATACAATCTCAGAAGCAACGCCTTGAACCATTAAATCATTCGCCACGGTTGCACCGACGCTACCTGCGCCGATTACGCTAATCTTACTCATAATTTTAGCTCCTTAAAATATAATGTTTTTTGTGCCATTCAGCACTTTTGTTATCGATATCATTATACCGATAGTGCCTAATTCTGTCAAGTAGCTTTCCCATTTTTTCCAATAGAATATGTTACAAAAAAGGCCTGCATATGCAGGCCTTTTTTTACAAGGTTGTCAATATTTCCACCAACAGCTTAACGCACTGTTCCATATCCTCCACCGGGATATATTCGTACCGTCCGTGGTAATTCTCACCGCCGGTGCACAGGTTCGGACACGGCAGCCCCATATAGGACAGTCTTGCGCCGTCAGTACCGCCGCGGATAGGAACGGTTTTTGCCGTCATTCCAACGGACTCCATTGCCTTCACTGCCCGCTCAACAATATACATACAGGGCTCGATTTTCTCCCGCATATTGTAATAGCTGTCGCTAACCGTCACCTCTACTGTGCCTGCGCCGTATTTTTTATTGATAAAATCGCCGGCAGATTCCAGCAGGGCTTTCTTCTGCAGAAACTTTTCCATATCGTGATCCCGGATAATATAGCGCAGGGTGGTTTGTTCCACCTCGCCTGCCATATCCGTCAGATGGATAAAGCCCTCGTAATGCTCGGTGTGCTCGGGACGCTGCTGGGCAGGCAGCAGGCTGTGGAACTCCATAGCGATCTGCTGGGAGTTGACCATTTTATTCTTAGCAGAGCCCGGGTGAATATTGCGTCCGTGGAAAACTGCCTTTGCGCCGGCTGCATTGAAGTTTTCGTACTCCATCTCCCCTACTGCGCCGCCGTCTACGGTATAGGCATAGTCAGCGCCAAAGCCCTTCACATCAAACAGGTCTGCCCCTCTGCCGATTTCCTCGTCGGGGGTGAAGCCGATTTTCAAGGTGGCGTGATTCATCTTGGTAGTCAGCAGAATTTCTGCGGCTGTGAGAATCTCTGCAACGCCGGCTTTGTTATCTGCGCCCAGCAGGGTCGTGCCGTCGGTGACAATCAAGCGCTTGCCGATGTGGTTTTTCAGGCTTTCAAATTCTGCTGCCAGCATTGTAATTCCCAGCTGGGGATTTAAGACGATATCCCCGCCGTTATACTCCACAACCTTAGCTTTTACATTTTCTCCGCTCATATCCGGAGAGGTATCCATATGGGCAATCAAGCCGATAGTGGGCAGCTTCGGGTCACCGGGGACAGTGCCGTACACATAGCCGTGTTCGTCCATATGGGCATCCTGAATGCCCATTGCCAGCATCTCCTCCACCAAGGCAGCTCCCAACACCTTTTGATTGGGTGTGGACGGGCAGGTCTCAGAGTTCTCATCAGATGTGGTATGATAGCTTACATAGCGCAAAAAACGGTCTAATACAGAAGTCATAATTTTCCTCCAAAAAAAGAGGCGGAAGTCCGCCTCTTTTATAGGTTTATTTTGCAGCGTTTACCAGCTCAGCGGTATCCTGTGCAATCATCAGTTCCTCGTTGGTGGGAACAACCCAAACTTCCACAGAGGAGTCGGGGGTGGAAATCTTCATTTCCTTGCCGCGCTTAGCATTCAGCTCGGGGTCAATCTTAACGCCCATAAAGCTCAAGTATTCGCAGACAGCTGCGCGAACATTCACGTCGTTCTCGCCAACACCGGCGGTGAAGGTCAGAACGTCGATGCCTTTGAGAGCAGCAGCGTATGCGCCTACATACTTGGCAACCTCGTAGCAGAACTTATCGCGAGCCAAAGCGCAGTTCTCGTCGCCATTCTTAGCGCCGTCTTCCAAATCACGGAAGTCGGAGGAAATGCCGCTCAGCGCCAGCATACCGGACTTCTTATTCAGCATATTCAGGCAATCGTCCACGCTCATAGAGTACTTGTTGCAGATGAACTGCACTACGCAGGCATCGATGTCACCGGAACGGGTACCCATAGGCACACCTGCCAAGGGGCTCAGACCCATAGTGGTATCCTGGCACTTGCCGTCCTTGATGGCAGCCATAGAAGAGCCGTTACCCAAGTGGCAGTTGACCATCTTGAATTCCTTCTTGCCTACCAGCTCAGCGGTACGCTTTGCAACGTACTTATGGGAAGTGCCGTGGAAGCCGTAACGGCGGATGGAGTCGTTCTCATAGTACTCAGTGGGAATGGCGTAACGGTATGCCTTGGGAGGCATAGTCATATGGAATGCGGTGTCGAACACAGCAACCTGAGGTGTCTTGGGCATAACTGCCTGACAAGCCTCGATACCCATCAGGTTAGCAGGGTTGTGGAGAGGTCCGAGGGGGATGCACTTCTTGATAGCAGCGATTACTTCGTCGTCAATGATGCAGGATGCGAAGAATTCCATACCGCCGTGGAGCACGCGGTGACCCACAGCATCAATCTCGTCAACGCTCTTAATAACGCCGACCTCAGCGTCCTGCAGAATCTCCAAGGTAGCAGCAATCGCCTCGGAGTGGGTGGGCATAGGAATATCCTTAACCACCTTCTCCTCGCCAACCTTGTGGTTCAGACGGCCATCGATACCGATACGCTCGCACAGACCCTTTGCGGAAACCTCACCGGTCTCGGGGTTCATCAGCTGATACTTCAAGCTGGAGCTACCGGCATTGATAATCAAAACGTTCATTGAAAATTGCCTCCTAAAATAAAATCATTTTCTTTTCTTACAATTTGTGGTAATATAACCATAGCTGGTACTATTCTATAATAAAACTACGGATTTCTCAAGTGGTAAATGAAATTTTTTTATAAAGGAGGGGTATTTTGGATACAATCGGCATTATTTGTGAGTATAACCCCTTGCACTTAGGGCATAAAAAGCAAATCGACACCGTGAAGGCCGCCTGCCCTGATAGCGGTATTGTGTGTCTGATGAGCGGCAATTATGTGCAGCGGGGCGCCCCTGCCATCATCGACAAGACCCTCCGCGGCCAAGCTGCCATCCACTGCGGCGCAGATTTGGTGCTGGAGCTGCCGCTAACCGCTTCCCTATCCTCTGCCGAGGGCTTTGCCGGCGAAGGGGTACGGATTCTTGGCGGATTCTGTAACCGGCTGTGCTTCGGCGCAGAAAGCGCTGCCAAGGATTCTCTTTTGGAAACTGCAAAAGCGCTTCTAAGCCCCGGATTTACCGAGCGCCTGCGTATAGAACTGGATAAGGGTGTATCCTTCCCTGCGGCGCGGCAAGCTGCCTTACAGGCGATGGGGCTGCAGGCAGACATTCTCACCCAACCCAACGATATTTTAGCCACAGAGTACTGCAAGGCGATTTTGGCGCAGAATCTAAAAATGGAGCCTATGCCGATTTTGCGGGAAGGCGGCTACCACGACACTGCCATTGACGAAGAAAACCCCTCTGCCACCGCCTTACGCAGGAGTATGGAAGCACAAAAAGATTGGACAAGGTACGTGCCGGAGGCAGCAAGGGCGGTTTTTGCAGGCGCAACACTGCACACGCTATCCGCCGGCGAACAGGCGATTTTGTACCGCCTGCGGACTATGGACGATGCAGAATTCGAAGCGCTGCCCTTTGGCAGTGAGGGGCTGTGGCGGAAGCTGATGCACAACGCAAGAAAATATACCACCTTAGAGGAGATTCTCACCGCCACCAAATCCAAGCGGTATACCCGCACACGGTTAGACCGGATGGTGATGTGCGCCTTTTTGGGACTCAGTCAAAGGGATTTGGAAACACCTGCTCCCTATGTTCGGGTACTGGCGCTGAACAGCAAAGGTCGGGAGATTCTGAAGCTTGCCCGGCAAACAGGTAGCTTCCCCAACGCCGGAGAGTGGATGGATTCTCCCTATCGGCTTTTGGAGCAGCGAGCAGGCAGACTGTACAGCCTCTTTGCAAAGGGTGGAGAATTGCCTGCATCGGAGAAAGACCGGCGGGTTTTTTACAGGGATTAACGCCTTGGCTTTTTCTCTTGACATGGTTTATATCATTGAGTATATTGAAAACAATTATAACACATTGGAGTATTTACAATGAAACACACTTGGATTAAAAAGGCCTTATGGGGGCTTTTGCTTCTGGTGCCTTTCCTTTTGGCCGTATGGGCGCTTTGCGAAACCACCGGCTCAGACAGCTATAATTATCAAGGCTACATCACCGCCATACGGAAAGCTGACGGCGGCACGGTGATCACCACAGTCAGCGGAGACCAAACAGCGGAATTTACCATTAAGGGGTACACCCGGGAGAAATTCAACGGTGATTTGACCCAGTTGGAGGAAGGCGCTTTTATTCGTCTCAGCACCACCCGCAACAGCTCCACTAACGTCAAAAAGTTTTCCGCATACAGCGGTTTCTCTATGGAAGGCAAGATTGTCTTTATGGAGGGGCTCTCCTCCCCGTTTATTCTCACCATTGATAAATCTCTCAACTACTATATGCTGTATTCTCTGATTTCCTCTCAGGATATTCAATATCCCCTGCAAAACGGCTCGCAGGTAAAGGTCTACTACCAGTATCCGCTGAACGCCAGCACGAAAACAATTGTGGTGGATGTAATTGAACCCACCTCCGATTTGCTGGATGAAATCACCGAAAAGGAAATTGCTTATATTGGCCGGCAAGGATATACGGTTGCGAGCAAATAAAAAATAGAGGTCTGTGAAAACAGACCTCTATTTTAATTCCCAAAGCTTGATTTGGCTGGATTTTTCATACAGGCGCAAATAGCTTTCGTAGCGAGTTTTCTCGATTTCTCCGGCTTCTACCGCCTGACGGACTGCGCAGGAGGGCTCAGCCCGGTGGGAGCAATCGTGGAACTGGCATTTCCCCAAAAACGGGGCAAAATCCGGAAAAGCATACTGGAGGTTTTCCTTTAGAATCACGTCCATCTGCTCCGTATCAAAGGAGGAAAAGCCGGGGGTATCGGCAACGTAGGTATCTTCTCCCAAGGGATACAGCTCCACGTGCCGCGTGGTATGCCGTCCTCTGCCTAATTTTTCAGAAACCGCACCGGTTGCCAAGGACAGCTCCGGACAGAGAGCATTGAGCATACTGCTCTTGCCCACGCCGGTATTGCCGGTAAAGGCGGTGAGTTTTCCCCGAATCAGCTTTCGTAATTCGTCCACACCCTCACCGGTAACGGCGCTGGCAGAAATCACAGGGAAGCCTGCGTGACGGTAGATTCGCACAAGGTCAGTTGCCGGGTCTAAGTCGCATTTGTTTACGCAGATATACACCGGCACTTCCTGCTCACCGGCAATAGCCGCCACCCGGTCAATGAGGAACGGCTCGGTGATGGGGTTTACATTGGAAGCAAACACCACCAAAGCGTCAATGTTGGCAACTGCCGGGCGGATAAAGCGGTTTTTCCTTGGCAGAATTTTTTCTACCATTCCCTTCCCCTGCTCTACGGTAATCTCCACCATATCGCCGGTGAAGGGAATTTCCTGTCCCTTGCGCAGGTGTCCCCGCCCACGGCAGGTGACAATCTCCTGCTGGGTCTGCACGTCATAAAAGCCGCTTAGCGACCGGACAATCCGTCCGGTTTTTCTATCAGCCATTGGTCGTAAATACCTCCGTCACATCCCAGCCGTCTGTCTCATTGATAATGATGGTGTAGGTAACGCTACCCACAGCGGTCTGGTTCGGCAGGGTCACAGACAGTGTTCCCTTAGGTACACGGCCCGAATAAAGGGTTGTGTTTCCTTGGTTAATTGTGATATGGCACTCACCGTTCAAGGCGCTGTTACGCAGGTCGATGGTTACGTCCTTGGTTGCCGGGGCTTTAGAGCCGTCGGAAACCTCCAGCACAATTTCAGAGGTGATTTCATGCTCCTTTTCCTTCTCCAAGGACTGGCTGATAACCGTGTCCTTGGGCTGATCGCTGGGAACGGAAACCGCGGTGGGAGATTTGAAGCCCAAGGCTGTCAGCATTCCCTTTGCGTTGCTGATTGTCATTCCCACCACATCGGGCATAATCTTCTTTTCGATGCCCTTGCTGACGGTCAGGGTTACGGTCTGTCCGGTCTTGATTTTTACACCGGCGCTGGGATCGGATTCCAGGACCGTTCCGGCCTTTGCCGTCATATGGTACACTTCGTTGATTACCACATTTAGGTCCATATCCTGCAGAAGCAGAACGCTTTTTGCATCATCCTTATCCTTGCCGACCACGTTGGGCATACCGGAAATCTGACTCTTTTTGCCCTCGCTGACATACAGCGTAACGGTTTGCCCTTGGGTTAAGGTAGTGCCTTCCTTGGGCTCGGTGCGAATCACGTGGTCTTTGGCAATCTCCTCGTGATACTCCCGCTTGATTACAACGTCCAGATTCAGCTTCTGTCCTTCCAAGAGGGATTCTGCCCGGTCAATTGTCCAGTCCTTCATATTCCCCATCGTGACGATGTTGGATGCCGGTCCTAGGCTCACATCTACCACCACGGTATAGTCCTTTTTAATCTCCGTGCCTGCCTCGGGTATTTGACTGATGATGACACCTTCGGGCACAGAATCGTCATAGAGTTCGTTCTTCTTTATCTCCAAACCCTGATAATCCGGCAGTTCAGCGTACACTTCACCTACCAGCTCCGGCACCTTGACCATTTTTCCTTTGTTGCCCAATAAAAACCACAAAATAATCACAATTGCAACCAGCGCCACCGCAGAGCAGGCGATAATCGCAATCAATGTAATTCGACTCCGTTTTTCTTCTTTAGGCGTTTTCGCCTGTTGCGCCTCCCGGCGGCGTCTTGCCTCCTCGCGGCGCTGCTCCGGCGTCATCGGAGGCTTTCTGCGAGGCGTTTGGGAATCTACCACTTTGCTTGCAATATCCGCAGGGGGCTGCATAACCACCGTATTGTTCTGCACCCGCATAGCGGCATCCAGCGGAAGGCCGGTATAATCAAACAGTGTAGTGGGGTCTTTTCTGAACTCATCCATATCCGCCAGCATACGGGTTGCGGAAGGGTATCTGTCAGATACGTTATGGGCCATCGCCTTCATAATAATCTGCTCCAGACCGCCGGGGATATTGGGATTCAGTACTGACGGCAGGGCTGCGCCGCCATTGATATGCTGAATGGCAACCGCAACAGGTGACTCTCCGTCATAGGGAGGACGGCCTGCCATCATCTCGTACATCACAACGCCAAGAGAATAGATATCGGAACGGTCGTCCACACGTCCGCCTCTTGCCTGCTCGGGAGATATGTAGTGCACAGAGCCCAGTGCTTCCTTGGTCAAGGTGTTTCCGTGGGAAATGAGCCTTGCAATACCAAAGTCCATGACCTTGACAGAGCCGTTTTTCAGCACCATCACATTGTGAGGCTTAATATCCCGGTGGACAATGCCCTTGCTATGGGCATGCTCCAAGGCCTTGGCAATCTGCATAGCAAAATGGAGGGTTTCCTTCCAGTTGAGAACACCCTTTTTCTCCATATACTGCTTCAGGGTAATGCCCTCAATCAGCTCCATAACGATGTAATCCGCCATCAGAGAGGTGGAAACATCGTACACAGATACAATATTGGGATGGCTGAGCATTGCAACCGCCTGACTTTCCGCGTGGAAGCGGCGGCGGAAATCCTCATCCTCCAAATTATCATCCTTCAGAATTTTAACAGCCACCAAACGATTGAGCCGATGGCAACGGGCTTTATAAACCACTGCCATTCCGCCGGTTCCGATAACCTCCAGAATTTCATAACGGTTATCCAGCAGTCGGCCTATGTATTTATCATTATCCATAATAACACTCCTTATCTACACACAGTCAAACGGTCACAAGCACGCTTGTGATATTGTCCGGCGCTCCCCGTTTCTTAACGATATCGAGCAGACGCTCACAGCAATGCTCTTTATCTTGGCCGTGGGCTATCTCGAACAAAATCTCCTGATCGTCCATTAAATTGGACAGCCCGTCTGAACACAGCAGGAAGCTGGTACCCTTTTCTACTTTTCTATGATAGATGTCGCACATCACATGTGGCTCTGTGCCAATGGCGCGGGTAATGAGGTTTTTCCCGGGGTAACGTTTTGCTTTCTCCGGTGTCAGTTCTCCCCGTGCAATCATCATCTGCACCAATGAATGGTCTGTGGTTATCTGCTTAATGCCGTCTTTATCCACCAGATATGCGCGGCTGTCGCCTACATTGACAACCGTTGCTTTTTTTCCTTGCAGAAGCAGCGCCACCAAGGTAGTGCCCATACCGCTGAAATCCTCGAACTGCTGCGCCTGATCGTAAACCGTGAAATTGGCCAGCTTGACTGCCCCTTCCAGCATTTGGTCCAAACGCTCCGGGTCCATATCCGGCGTCCAGCTCCGTTTTACCTCTTGGGTAAACACGTCAGCCGCCAAGGTGCTGGCCACATTGCCGGATTTTGCACCGCCCATACCGTCACACACCACACACAGCAAGGTGTTTTTGTCCAGAGATTCAATTTGGTAGGTATCCTGATTTTGATTTCGGACAACGCCCGGGTCTGTGGATGCCCAATATTGCATAAAGCTTCACTTCCTTTGTTCTTCGTCCGTGCCGACCTGCTGTCGGGTGTATTTCCGACGGAGCTGTCCGCAGGACGCATCGATATCACTGCCCAAGGTGCGACGCACAGTTGCTGTCACACCGCCATCCTCCAAAATGCTTTGGAAGGCAGCCACTGCAGCTTTGGAGCTGGGTTTCAAGGGGCTTTCCTCCACGTGATTCAGAGGAATCAAATTCACGTGGGCAGGCAAGCCCTTTAACAGCTGCAAAAGCTCCTTGGCGTTTTGCACACTGTCATTGACCCCGTCGATCATCGCATATTCAAAATGAATACGTCGGGAGGTCTTTTCATAATACCGCCGGCAGGCAGGCAGCAACTCCTCAATAGGGTATGCCTTATTCACCGGCATAATGCGATTCCGGATGGCATTGTTGGAGCCGTGGAGGGAAATTGCCAAGCTGATTTGCAGCTTCTTATCTCCCAGCTCATCAATTTTCGGCACCAAGCCGCAGGTGGAAAGGCTGATATGCCGCATGGAGATGTTCATTCCCTCGGGGCTGTTCACCAGCTCCAAAAACCGCAGCACATTTTCCATATTGTCCAGCGGCTCACCGATGCCCATCAGCACAATATGAGAGATTGGCAGACCGGAATCCAGCTGGGTAAACAGCACTTGATTCAGCATTTCAAAGGGCTCCAGCTTCCGCACCAGGCCGCCTAAGGTGGATGCGCAGAAAGCGCAGCCCATCCGGCAACCCACCTCTGTGGAAATACACACCGAATTGCCGTAGTGATAGCGCATCAGCACCGTTTCCACACAGTTGCCATCGGAAAGCTTCCAGAGATATTTGATTGTACCGTCGGCTTTGGACACCTGCTTTCGCACCACCTCCGGTATATGGAGGGGAAAACGTTCTGCAAGCGTGTCACGCAGAGCTTTAGGAAGATTGGTCATCTCCTCATAGCTTTGCACGCCCTTATGTAGCCAAGCATAAACCTGCTTTGCCCGAAAGGCCGGCTGGTTCATTTCCTTGAGTACTTCGCCGATTTCCGGTATGGTCATAGATTGCAAATGTTTCATAGCTTTCTCCGCAGGCGGCAGATAAAGAAGCCGTCTGTGTCATATTCCCCGGGCACCAAAGTCAGCATACCGCTTTCATTTTTGGGAAAGGGTGCCGGCAGCGGCAGGGGTTCTGTTGTAAAATCGGGATGTGTTTGAAGAAATTCTTCCACCATTCCCTCGTTCTCCGCCTGCACCAAGGTACAGGTAGAGTACAGGAGCAGTCCGCCGGGTTTTACATAGCGGGACACATTCTCCAAAATCTTTTTTTGCAGGGCAGGCAGCGCTGCGATTTCCTGCAAGGCCTTATAGCGGATATCCGGCTTCTTCCGGATAATACCCAAGCCGGAGCAAGGCACATCCGCAATCACCGTATCCATTTTTTCTTCCCACGCAGGAACAAACTCCGTGGCATCCTGCTGTATAGCAGTGATATTGTCAATACCCAAACGCCGGGCATTTTTGTCAATTAAGGTAATTTTATGGGCGTGGACATCGCAGGAGCGGATACTCCCCTGCCCCTTCATAGCCATTGCTGCGGCAAAGCTCTTGCCCCCCGGCGCGGCACAGCAATCCAGCACCTGCTGCGCCGGCTGAATGCTTGCGCACAGAACACTTAATTTTGCCGCCGCATCCTGCACATAGAACAGCCCCTCCTGAAAGCAGGACAGCTGCTCCAAATTTCCGGTACCGGACAGCACCAAGCAGTCCGCAAGCCACGGATGGGCTTCTGCAATTACGCCGCTGCGTTCCAGCTTCTTTTGCAGGTCCGCCGCGGTGGTCCGCAAGGTGTTCACCTGCACCGTTATGGGGGCAATGGCATTGTTTGCTTTCAGCATAGGCTCCAGCCGCTGCTTGCCCACGTAGGATTTCAGCAGATTGATCAGCTCACCGGGGTGACTGTATTTATCCTCCCAAGAGATTGGCTGCGTTAAGCTGTCACGCTTACGGACCGCGTTGCGAAGCACAGCGTTAACAAGACCGGAGACATTCCCCTGTCTTCTGCCGTACCTTTTTGCCAGCTCCACAGATTCGTTTACCGCCGCCGACTGGGGTATCTTATCCATAAACAGCAGCTGATAAAGCCCCAGATGGAGAATATCCCGCACCACGGGATGCAGGTCCTTAATTTTCCCCGTAAGCAATTGCTGCAAGTAGAAATCCAGCAAATTCCGGTTTTGTATCACCCCGTAGCACAGTCTCGTTGCCAAGCCGCTGTCCCGACCGTCTAAGCGGTCACGGGCAATATACTCCTTCAAAACGCCATTGGACCAGCCGCCGTCTACACGGCAGGCAATCAACACGTTTAACGCCGTTTCTCTGGCACTCATATCAGGCCTCCAAGGGGTGACCCCGGAAATAGTCAGCAGCCGGCATACGCTTGCCGCCCTCTGCCTGCAGCACACGGATTTCCACAGCGTCCTCACCACAGGCAATTTGCAGGCCTGTTTTGGTCAGCCCCAAAACCGTGCCGGCAGGCATCTTTGCAGGGTTGTACACAATAGCAGTGGTATACACCTTAAAGGTCTTTTCCCCTATCTTTGCAGTTGCAACGGGCCACGGGTTCAAGCCACGGACCTGATTGTGCACCTGCTGTGCCGTCTTGGTAAAATCAATGGGGCACATCGTTTTATCCAGCATCGGCGCCATCGTCACCTTGGTTTCGTCCTGCTTCACCGGTACCAATGCGTGATTTTCATACTTTGTAAGGGTTTCAGACAGCAGTTCGGCGCCCAGCACCGCAAGCCTGTCCAGCAATTCGCCGGCAGTTTCGTCCGGACCAATGGGGGTTTTGGCTGCGCCAACCACGTCTCCGGCATCCATTTGCCGCGCCATATACTGGGCAGAGACACCGGTTTCCGTCAAGCCGTCCAGCACTGCCCACTGATAGGGTGCAGAGCCGCGGTACTGGGGCAGCAGGCTGGCGTGGATATTGATAAAGCCGTTTGGCACAATGTCCAGCACCTTTTGAGGCAGAATCCGTCCGTATGCCACTACCGCAACCACATCCGGCTGCAAGGCCCGCAGCTGCTCCACCGTTTCATCCTCACGGAAATTCTCCGGCTGAAACACAGGGATATTATTTTCCAGCGCCACTTCCTTGACAGGAGGCGCCACCAGCTTCATTCCCCGCCCCTTGGGACGGTCCGGCTGGGTATAGACACCGACTACGTGAAAGTTGTCGGCAAGAATCTTTTTCAGACAGGTAGCCGCAATGTCCGGCGTACCCATAAACACAACGCGCATAGGATGCCTCCTAAGTTTTATTCCGCCCAAGCATCCAGCTCTTCATCGGTGAGTAAACGCTCCATCACCTGTGTATAGAGGATGCCATCCAAATGATCCAGCTCGTGGCAGAAGCAACGGGCTGTCAGCTCCTCACCCTCAGCCTCAAACCAATTTCCGGTTCTGTCCTGCGCGCGAACCTTTGCATAGTAAGGGCGTTTTACAAGGCCGTATTTGCCCTGCACGCTCAGGCAGCCCTCCGGGCCTTCCTGCTCACCGTCGGTTTCCAGCAATGTGGGATTCACCAGTTCCAGTATTTCCTCTCCGGTGTCAACCAATACCACCCGACGCAAAATTCCCACTTGCGGCGCTGCCAAGCCCACACCGCCGGAGTCAAGCAAGGTTTCCCGCATATCGTCCAGAAGCCGCCACAGCTTACTGTCAAAGCTTTCTACAGGCTTGCAAACCTTGTGCAACGCCGGATTTTTGTCTGATAGAATTTTCCGCAATGCCATATTTTTTCCTCTCTAATCAAAGCCGTTTACGTCTATGAATGCCGACACGCCGCGGTTCTCCTTGTCCTGTGAGAATTGCCGCAGCAGGTGCGCCAGCAGCAGACGCAGGGGTCTATTCATTTTGCACCGCAAGGTCAGGCGGTAACGGTAATTGTAGTTGATTTTCGGCACGGGACAGGGCGCTGGGCCCAGCACCGTGCAATGTGTGTCCTTATATTCCGGCTGCTGCAGTAGCGTTTGCAGGCTTGCCTTTAATTTGGCGCTTCCGTGGAGGATTCTCGCCTCCTCCTGTCCGGTCAGGGTAATTACTGCCAAATCGCCAAAGGGCGGACTCTGCATTTTTCTGCGCAGACCGATTTCCAAATCATAAAAACCGTCGTAATCCTGCCGGGAAGCCAAGGTAATTACGCTGTGCTCCGGCACGTAGGTTTGAATCATCGCCTTGCCTGCCATATCGCCGCGGCCTGCCCGTCCCACCACTTGGGTGAGCATATTGAAGGTGGTTTCTGCGGCCCGGTAGCTGTCGTTATACAGGCTCAAATCCCCATCCAGCACGCCTACCAGCGTAACATCCGGCAGATTTAATCCCTTGGCAACCATTTGAGTGCCGAGGAGCACCGGAATATGTTCTTTTTGGAACCGCTGCAAAATCATCTCGTGGGTATTGGCAGCAGATACGGTATCTGCATCCATCCGCTCCACCCTGATGTCCGAAAAACGCTCCTGCAGCTCCTGCTGCACCCTTTGGGTGCCAACACCCATCCGTTTCATCGGGCCGCCGCAAGCCGGACAACGCTCCGGCACCGGCATAGAATGGCCGCAATAATGGCACATAAGGCGCTCATTTGCGCTATGGTAAGTAAGCCTTGCGCTGCAACGGGGACACTCGGGAGATTCCCGGCAATCCACACACACCAAGGCTCTGCTGTTCCCCCGGCGGTTGAGAAACAAAATGGTCTGCTTTCCCGCCTGCTGGGTATCCCGAATTGCATTTTGCAGCGGGTAGCTCAGAGAAAGGTCATTTCCCAGCTTCACTTCCTGCCGCATATCCACGATTTCCACAGCCGGAAGCGGACGTCCGCCGAAGCGGTTTTTCAGGCGATACAGCTTGTAAATGCCCGATTTGGCGTAGAACATACTCTCTACGCTGGGGGTTGCCGAGCCCAAAAGCACCAGCGCCTTTTCCTTCAGACCTCTCCAAAGGGCAACCTCTCTGGCGTGGTATCTGGGGGTATTTTCCGATTTATAAGAGTGCTCCTGCTCCTCATCCAAGATGATGAGACCCAAATTATTACAGGGAGCAAACACCGCAGAACGGGTGCCAACCACCAGCTTGGCTTCACCGGAATGAATCCGCTTCCACTGGTCGTAGCGTTCTGTAGGCGGCAGGCTGCTGTGCAGCACCGCAATGCTGTCGCCGAAATAGGCTGCCATCAATCCCAAAAGCTGGGGGGTCAGCGCAATTTCCGGCACCAACAGGATCGCCTGCCTGCCGCTGTCTATGGTGTTTTGAATTAGTTTAATATACACAGAGGTTTTTCCCGAGCCGGTGACACCGTAAAGCAGCGCTGTACCGGGCACCTCGGAATGCATTTGGGCACTTAATCCCTGAAAAGCCTCTTGCTGTTCGTGATTTAGTGTCAGCGGTCCATTTAGTTCCGCGGGACGAATCTCCCTACACCGGAGAACTTCCTTTTCCGACAGTTCAATATAGCCCAAGTCTGCCAAGCGGCGTACTGTAGCAGATTTCGCGCCGGTAAAATAGCAAATCTCCTTCACCGGCGCAGAGCCGATACCGCAAAGCAGCTCCAACACATTGCGCTGCATCGCTGCAGAACGGGGTCTGGTGGCTGCATAGGCCTGCGCTTCCTCTGCGGAAACCGCCAATGTCGCAATCAGCTGCTGCTTATCTGCTGTGCGGCGGGAGAATTTCCTTTGGGTGGTAATCCACTTTTTTCCAAGAAGATAGGAAACGGCTCTTTCAAACCTGTCCTCCTCTGCCACCACCTGCTGCAAAACAGCACTGTCTGCCGTGCCGCCACAGTCCAGCAGGGTCTGCAAAAGCAGCTTGGCATCTGCTTGGCGAAAGGGCTTTTCCTGCCAGCTCCGGTCATCGGTCAGGCTGTAGGTATCCTTGCTTTGAAACCACAGTCCTGCCGGAAGCATCGCCCGGATGGCATCAAAGAAGGTACAAAAGCAGCGTTCCCGCAAAAAAGCGGCAAGGCGGAGCATATTTTCGGACAAAACCGGCGCATCGTCCAACAGACAAATCACAGGCTTTAATCCATCCGCCGCTCCTTCCTCTACAGACAGCACCACGCCCTCTGTGTGGCGGTTGCTGCGGCCGAAGGGCACCATCACCCGCATACCGGGCTTAGCTTGGATTTCCGCTCCGCAAAAGTAAGAATAGGGCTTATCGATGGCAAAACTTGCCACAGACACAGCAACTTTTGCAATCAATCTAACCCCTCCTTACCAAGCATCAATGCATATACTCTTCTTTTAAGGTTGCAGATAATGTGCCTGCTGCTACCTCGCGGATTGCTAAGGTCACAGGCTTTTCTGTCAATTCTTCCTGCTGCTGCTCAGCCTCAGCGGCAATCTCTCTTGCCCGTTGGGCAACAACATTTACCAGCAAATAACGGCTGTCTACGTGCTTCAACAAATCTGATACAGGGGGGTACAACATTTTCCATTCCTCCAATAATTCAATCCGCCTCACGGGCGATAATTTTTAATATTTCCTGTGCGCAGGTGTCCACACTGTCATTGATTACCACGTAATCGTAGTGCTTGCTCTGTTCCATTTCCCACGCCACTCTTGCCTGACGTACCTGTATTTGCTCTTCTGTGGTATCTCCACGGCTGCGCAACCGATTGGTCAGCTCCTCCAGAGAAGGCGGCGCGATGAAAATCAAAACCACATCTGCTTTTTCCTGCCGGACGTGAAATGCGCCGTTGGGCTCGATATCTAAAATAACGCTGCCCTTTCGGAGCTTTTCCTCCAGCTGCTGCCTGGGGGTGCCATAGAAGTTATTCATATGGGCATCGTATTCCAGAAATTCGTTGTTTTCAATCATTTCCCGGAACTTGTCCTTGGTGACGAAATAGTAGTCCTGCCCATCTGTCTCTCCCGCACGGGGGCTGCGGGTGGTCGCCGACACAGAAAAGCGCAAATCACTTCTGCTTTTCATTACTTTTGCCAGCACAGTACTCTTTCCCACACCGGAAGCGCCGGAAATCACAAATAGTTTACCCATTTTCCTGCACCTCCTGCTTGTCCTCCCAACGGGTTGCAAGCACATCCGTGGTCAACGCCGAAAGAATCACGTGGTCTGTGTCCATCAAAAGAACAGCCTGTGTCTTACGGCCATAGGAAGCATCAATCAGCATACCTCTGTCCCGCGCTTCTTGGATGACCCGTTTAATAGGGGCTGAGTCCGGCGCTACAATGGCCAGCACACGCTGTGCGGCAACCATACTGCCAAAACCGATTCCAATTAATTTCATAGCATCCTCACTCTATGTTTTGGGTTTGTTCGCGAATCTTTTCCAGCTCCGCTTTAATATCAACCACAATACGCGCCAAAGCTACATCTGTGCATTTAGAGCCGATGGTGTTGGCCTCCCGGTTCATTTCCTGAAGCAGGAAATCCAGCTTCCGTCCAACGGCGCCGCCACCGTCCAGCATCGTATTCATCTGCTGCAAATGGCTGCGCAAACGGACAGTTTCCTCATCCACAGCAACCTTGTCCGCAAAGATGGCTGCCTCTGTGAGAATACGGCTCTCATCAATGGCTGTATTTTCCAGCACTTCCTTCAGCTTGTTTTCAAGCCGTGTGCGGTAATCCACCACGGTTTGGGCATTTCCCTGTTCCACTTGGGATACCAGACCCAAAATGGTCTCGCCCCGGCTACGCAAATCCCTGTCCAAAGCCTCACCCTCGGTGGTGCGCATTGCGTCATAGCCTTCCAATGCCTTTGTCAGAACGGACATCATATCCGCTAGCAGCTGCTCTTCATCCACTTGGGGTTTTTCCAGTGAGAAGACCTCCGGCAGGCGGGATACCGACGAAACAGAAATGTCATCTGCTACGCCGTACTGCTCCACCATTTGGCGCATAGCGGTCAGATAGCTTTCCAGCACAGCCGTGTTCAGGGTTACCTGCACTTCATCGCCGCTTTCACTGCGGACGGAAATAAACACATCCACCTTACCGCGGGACACTGCATTTTTCACTGCCTGCTTCACAGCTTCCTCACCAAAGGACAAAATTCTGGGCAGGCGGACAGAACAATCCAAATACCGGTTGTTTACAGACCGCAATTCTACGGTAAACTCTCTTCCGTTTACAGTTTCTACGGCCCGGCCGTAGCCGGTCATACTCTTTATCAAAGCGCTTTCCTCTTTTCTTTACCCCGACGCTTCCGCGTCGGGTATTTTCTGACGTTTATCCGTTACGCAGATTTGCCGATACCGGATAGGTGCCCATAGCGCCCACATCCGCAAAACCGTCGGCTACAACCACTTCACCCTTCATCGTCACGGTGCCGGCTTGTGCCTCTGCAAGGTTGATAACCACAGACACATCCGTTTCCTTGATATTCTTTATCTGCGCTTCAGGACCGCGTACTGTTATCTGCAGGGCTTTCGTAATGATTTCTACCTGCAGGTCTGCCGGAACATTGGCTGCCGTAATATTCGTTACCTTTAAGATCTTTGTCTTCAATTTAGGCAGCTTGATTTCAACCGTAACCTGCTCCACGCCGGTCTGGTTTGTAACATCCTCAGGCAGGGTAATGGGGAATGTCAATGTCTGATCTTCCTTGATTTCGCCCAAGTCAATTACGCCAACCGTAATGGAATCCAAGTCCTCCAGAAGCGCATCTCTGCCGGACACCTGAATCTGCTTGGTGTCCATAGTAATGGTTGTGTTCTGCTGCGTAGCGCCGCCACCGCTGATGATATCCAAAAGCAGGGCAACCTCTTTGACCTTTTGCACCTTAATCATCAGATTCACTTTTTCCGCGTTGGCCGTGATCAGCTTTGCGTCCACAGGTTCACCCTGTGCGTTGCACAGCGCATACTGGTATTCTCCGGCCACGGTGTTGGTCTGACCTGTCAAATCCACTTGAATCTTCGCCTGTGTGATTTGGCTCACGGTGGATTCCGGGCCTGAAATTTCTATGGTTGTAAAATCCATCTGGGCATTTTCCACATCGGAAATATAACCCTCCGGCACAGTTGTCTCCCCGTAGTCGATTACCACAGGCACAGGCTTACGGATCCGGTTTTCAACCTTCACTTCAATCAAATCCGTACTGCTGCTTTGCACGGAGACCTCGTTGTGCGGAATGTTGCCCGGATAGGAAATATCATAGGTCAAATTGTGAACACCGGGCTTTTCGATGTTTGCCAGATTGATCATCACATTGATATTGGACTCGTTCAAATCATTGAGAATTGTACGGTCACTCTTCAGCGCCAAGGTCACATTGGGCTCTTCGCTGACAATTATCAGTCCCCGTTCAGAGAGAATGTTTTTATTCTGCATCACAACAGGAATATCGTAGTAGGTTTTTTCCGATTCCGGACTTACCACGGTGATTACATACATCCAAAGGCCAAAGGCTACCACCGCAGACATAAGAATTGCCAAAACTTTATTTTTCATCGGCAGATCCTCCTTTGCCCTTCTTTTGCAGCTTTTGGTACAGCTTTACAACCAGATTTTCCGGTTCGTCGGTTTCCTCGGGACACAGTTCGTTGCGAAGCAGCCGCTCCAAGGTTTGTGGCGCTAAATGCCGTTTCAGCATACCGCCAACCGCAACGGAAATGGCGCCGGTTTCCTCAGAAACCACAACCACCACAGCGTCGGATACTTCGCTCATACCCACCGCAGCTCTGTGGCGGGTGCCCAAATCCAAGCTTAACCGGTCGCTTTCTGACAGAGGCAACACACAGCTGGCTGCTGTCACCAATCCGTCCCGGATAATCATAGCGCCGTCATGCAGGGCAGCCTTGGGGAAGAAAATATTGCGAATCAGCTGCTCAGAAACCTTGCCCTCAATCATCGTACCGGTCTTGAAATACTCATCCAGCCGATTGTCCCGGGCAAATACAATCAATGCGCCAATCCGTTCCCGGCTCATTGCCTCACAGGCACGGACAGTTTGGGCGATGACCGGAACCATCTCCTGCTGAGGCTTTTGCGTGCCAAGAAGATTCTTTAGATTGATGTTGCTCAAGTGGTCAATCATACGCCGCAGCTCCGGCTGGAACAAAACCACCAACGCCAACAATCCTACCGCCAGCACTTGGGAGAGAATATAGCTCATTGCGTGTAAATCCAGCGCATCCGTAACCAAGGATGCCACAATGATCACACCCACAACCCAGGCAATCCGGACCGTGCCTGTAGAACGGAACAGAGGCAGCAGCTTATAAATCAAAAATGCAACCAGGATGATATCCAGATAATCTGTAAAATGCATCCCTTGTATTTGTTGCCAAATTAACTCTAATCTTCCCATAAATGCCCCTCTTTCTCCGCTTTTATCTATTCCCTTACACCGGCACATTTGTGCCATTGGCATAACTAGCCTATTATCTATCCTATTATAGCGGATTGGGCTGCCGATAGCAAGAGTTATTCAAAAAAATTTTACGATTGCCGCGCCAATTTCCCTGCTGCCAACAACAGATTCCCTGTCTGCCACGACGCGGCATCGAAACCAAAACTGACACGTACCGTTCCGGTGTCGATTGTTCCCGCGCTTTCGTGGGCAAGGGGCGCACAATGCAGGCCGGCACGGACGGCAATTTTGTTGTCTGCCAATATCTGCGCAGCCTCCTCGCAATCCATCGGTGGAATAAAGGACACCGTCCCACCCTGATTTTCCCCCATAAACACACGAAATCCTAACTTTTCCAGCGCCACTGCGCACCGCTTCGCCTCGTTTTGTTCCCGGGCAAAGATTTTCTCCAGGCCGTGACATTTCAGATATGCCAAGCCGGCAGAAAGTCCGGCAATCCCCGGCACATTTAATGTGCCGGCCTCGGAAACATCCGGTAGAAAATCCGGCATATCTTGCTGCAGCGACAGGCTCCCGGTACCGCCCTGAATAAGAGATGCCGGCTCTCTTCTGCACAGCAGCAGACCAGTTCCCTGCGGGCCTAAAAGACCTTTGTGGCCGGGCATTGCGATAAACTCCGCCCCCCACTTTTCCATATCAATGGGAAGCGACCCAGCCGACTGGGCTGCATCCACAACAAAAGGAACGCGGTATTGTCTGCAAAGCTGCGCCAGCTCCTCTACCGGCAGAATATAGCCGAACACATTGGACATATGGGTAAATACTGCCGCATCTGCGCCTTTCTGCAATGCGTTTTCAAAAGCCGTCAGCGTATCTTCCCAATCAAACAATTTTCTGCCTGCCACGGTAATCCGGGCGTTGCGGGCGTGGAGCGGACGGGTAACGGCGTTGTGCTCAAAGCCGGATATCACCACCCGGGCTCCCGGTTTCACCAAGGTGTTGATGGCGATATTCAAGCCGTGGGTGCAGTTGTGGGTCATCACCACCTGTTCCGGCTGACAGCCGAACATACTTGATGCCTGCTGTCTGCACCGGAGGACCGTTTTGGCGGCAGTCATGGCGGCTGTGTAGCCGCCACGACCGGGGTTGGCGCAATTCTCCATTCCGCACTGCACCGCCCGGTATACTGCCTGTGGCTTGTGAAAGGAGGTTGCGCCGTGATCCAAATAGGTCATAGCCGCAGCTCCTCCGGCACGCCGTCCTCTGTCAGGCTGTAGGCCTTCCGGAAGCTGATACCTGCTTTCCGCAACAGCATTGCAGCCGCCATCAAATCCCGGCAATCCATTCGCAGGCTGTAGCCACAGCCTTTTTCCTCCATCCATTTTGGTGTACGCTGTATGGTACAACGAACTCCCGCCCGGCGAAGAGTATCCTCTGCCCGTTGGGCAGGTGTCACCGACCGGAAGGTTATGATGCAATTTTTCATAAGAAAACCCTCCCGAACCAATTTATGTTCGGGAGGGTGATTTTGTGTAGAATTCACAGGTTTTCCAGCAGACAAACCGCGTGGCAGGCCATACCGCTTCCTTCCCCTGTGAAGCCAAGCTTCTCTTCAGTGGTAGCTTTCACATTGACCTGTGAAAGGGACACCCCAAGGGCATTTGCGATGTTTTCCCGCATTTGGGGAATATAGGGCAGCAGCTTCGGCTTTTGGGCAATCATTGTTACGTCCACATTGCCCACGCAATAGCCTGCGGCGCGGACTTTTTCTGTCACGCAAGCCAGCAGCTTCATTGAGTCGGCATCCTTATAGGCTGGGTCGGTATCAGGAAAATGTCTTCCGATATCCCCCAAGCCTGCCGCGCCTAACAGGGCATCGGAAACCGCGTGAAGCAGGACGTCTGCATCGGAATGTCCCAGCAGCCCCTTTTCATAGGGAATCTTCACGCCGCCCAACATCAAATCCCGGCCTTCCACCAGCCGGTGAACATCATATCCGTGTCCGATTCTCATTTCATTTCCTCCAGTAACAGCGCGGCAATTTTCAAATCCATAGGGGTGGTAACCTTTATGTTTCCCTCGTCCCCTTCTACAATCTTTACCGGTACTCCCAGCCGTTCCACGGCAGAGCAGTCATCGGTGATAGCTGCACGGTCCTTACGGGCTTTTTCCAATGCCCGTTCCAGCAAATCCCGGGTAAATATCTGTGGGGTCTGAATGGCATACAAGCAGCTTCTGTCCGGCGTAGTCTGCACTGTGCCGCCCTGCACCGTCTTAATAGTATCTTTGACCGGTACACCCGGCGCAGCTGCGCCGCAGGCGTAGGCTGCGGCAGCGGTTCGGTCAATCACCTCTGCTGTAATAAGCGGTCTTGCTCCGTCCTGTACCGCCACCAGCTTTGCCTCAGGTGAAAGGGCGCTTAGTCCGTTTTGCACAGAATCCGGACGGTCTTTTCCTCCTGCCACTACGGCCTTAACCTTGGAAAACCCCACGCAAAGTCCCGTGATTTTCTCGATTAAATCCTCGCGGGTAACCACCACAATTTCCCCAACAGCTTCACAATTCTGAAAGGCGCGGACCGTGCGGACAATCATCGGCTCACCGCCCAGCTGCGCCATCACCTTGTCGATACCTCCCATTCGGGATGCAGTTCCTGCCGCCACAATCACAGCCCCGCAGCTGGCAGGCGGCGCAGTTTGCCGGGATATCGTCTTTTGGGCGTTTTCCATATTACAGCTCCTTTACCAGCTTCTTAAAGTAGTTGCCGCGGACCATAAAATTCTTGAACTGATCAAAGGCAGCAGCTGCAGGGCTCATCAGCACCACATCACCGCTGACCGCATCGGCTGCTGCCCGGTGAACTGCCGTTGTAAAATCGCCGCAATCCACAATTTCCGGCTTGCCGGCTGTATATTCCGGCGCATTTTCCACTGCGGTGCGAATCAGCTGCGCCGTTGCGCCGTTCAAATACAGCCGTTTCACGTGCTTACAGATTACGGGTCCCAGTTCGTCATAGGGAATATGCTTGTCATAGCCGCCGGCAATCAGCAAGACCTTTTCATCAAAGCTGTTAAGGCCGGCTATGGTGCGGCTGGGGGAGGAGGCAATGGAATCGTTATAGAATTTCACGCCGTCTTTTACACGCACCAGCTCAATCCGGTGCTCCACGCCGCCAAATTCCCGTGCCACCTTGCGGATTGTTTCATCCTCTACAAGGCCCTCAACCGCCAAAATCGCCGCCATATAGTTTTCCACATTGTGCACGCCGGGAATGGCAATCTCACGGGTATCCAGCAGCGCCGTTGCGCCGCGGTAGATTGTCGTTCCGTCTACATAGACATCCGCCTTTTGCTTCCGGGAGAAGTAGGAGGTTGCGCCGTTTCCGGAAAAACCGGCTGTGATTGCGTTGTCCAGATTCAGCACCAGCACATCATCCGGTCTTTGATAACGGAAGAGATTCTTCTTTGCCTCTACATACTCCTGCATATCCTTATGCACATCCAAATGATTGGGCGCCAGATTGGTCACCACCGCCACGTGGGGGCTATGGCGCATATCCATCAGCTGGAAGGAGCTAAGCTCCACCACAGCAAAATCCGTCACCTTGATTTCGTCCACAATGGAAAGAAGAGGCGTACCGATATTGCCACCAAGCCAAACCGTCTTCCCTGCAGCTTTCAAAAACTCGGAAATCAGTGTGGTAGTGGTAGTCTTTCCATCTGAGCCAGTGACCGCCAATATTGTACAGGGGCACAGTTCAAAAAACACTTCCATCTCGCTGGTGACCTGCGCACCGTTCTGTCGCAGCGCTTCCAAGGCGGGGTTACCCGGGTGCATTCCGGGCGTGCGGAATACCAAATCCGCAGTCAGTCCGTCTAAATACCCCTCCCCTGTCTGCAGCTTGCAGCCAAGACGCTCCAGCTCCAAAACCTCTGCATCCAGCTGATCGTATGGGGTTTTATCACAGCCGGTCACCTTGCAGCCGTACCGAAGCAGCAAGCGCACCAAGGGGCGATTGCTCACACCCAAGCCAAGCACCGCAATATTCTTATCCTGCAAAGCAGTAAAGTAGGATTCCAGCAAGCTTATCATAGCCATTCCTCAATTTCCTTTTTTACTATAGTATAGCCTTTCTCACAAGAATTTGCAAGATGTTTGACATTCTGCCTCCTTTGGGGTACAATAATCTCCGCGACCGGGTCGGACAGCCGCGGCTACAAGCTGAAAAGCTGTAGGTGAGGAAAGTCCGGGCTTCACAGGGCAAGGATAACGGGTAACGCCCGCCGGGGGTGACCCCAGGACAAGTGCAACAGAGATATACCGCTATCCCCAACAGGGTTCCCATCGAAGCCCAGCGCAAGCGGGTTCGATGGGAAAGAGGAGATTCCGCATATAGGGTGAGCTTTGCTGCTTGCAGCAAAGTGAGCGTTTATATGCGCGAATTGACGATAGTAAGGGTGAAAAGGTGGGGTAAGAGCCCACCCGGCCTATGGAGACATAGGTTTTACGCTGTAAACTCTATCCGAAGCAACGCCGTGGAGGAACATATGGTTTGCCCGACCGTTCCGGGGAGGTGGCTTGATTCCGTGAGCAATTGCGGAACTAGATAGATGGCTGTCAAAACAGAACCCGGCTTACAGACCCGGTCGCAATAAAAAACACTACGCAAGTAGTGTTTTTTTATTTCCTTTTTGCAAAAAGGATGTTATAATGCTTTTATCAAACGGAAAGGATGAGAGAATTTATGAAAAACAGAAATATCCGTTTCATTCGCTTTATTGCCTTCCTCACAGTTTTGGTAATGCTTTTGTCCGCCTGCGGCTCCAAGAAGCCTGCAAGCACGCCAACCGACGGCATTTCCGCTACTGTCAGCGGCTCTGTGCTGAAAAACTGTGAAAAAGCGTTAAAAGACTACACAGCAGAAGCCGGCAATGCCGATGGCGCAATCGTCTTTTCTGACGGCGCGTATTTTGCGGTTGTTAACAACAAGCTATATCAGGGGCAGAACATTCAGCCCTACACCTTTGACGGTGCCGGCGAAACCGTTGTGCCTGCCGTTGCCGCCTTTAGGGGCATTCCCTACATTGAAGACGGCGCCACCGCCAAGGCCTGCAACTACAGCTTCGAGGTAACTGTTGACGGCGCAAAGCATACCTTTGCTTTTTACATAGATGGTACGGTGCAAGCGCCTAAGTTTGTTACGCTGTATAATAAAGACAACGTGCAGATTTCCAAGGGCGTTGCCGATGCTGCTGTTTCCGAAACTGTCTCCGAATTCAAAATAAAGAACGTGATTTATATGATTGCAGACGGCGGTGGCTACGACAATTTCACTCTTGCTCACAAGGTAAAGCAGGAAATGATGAATCGCGGCACCAACAAATTGGCCGGTGCAAAAACCGAGGTAACCAACAATTTGTTGTCCCAGCTGGGCAAAAGCGCCGTCAACGGTCTGTATTTGAACGAATTGCTGGTAGGCTCTGCAAACACCCTTTTGCAAGTACCCCACGGAGCCGCAGACAATTACAAGAGTTATATTACCGACTCCTCTGCCGCCGGCACAGCCCTTTCCTCCGGATACAAGACCACCTACACCTATGCCGGTATCACCTCCGACAGAGTGCCCAGAGCATCCTTGCCGGAGCTTGCCAGAATGAACGGTATGTCCACCGGCGTGGTAACCACAAAATCCTTTGTGGATGCAACGCCTTTGGCTTTCTACACCGGACATTCCATTGACAGAGAAGAGAACATCGACAACAGCATTCAGGCGCTGCTCAGCGGCGTGGATGTAGTAATCGGTGAGGGTACGGAATACGGCGATTTGAATTACATTGACGAATCTACCCATCCGGAAATCTCCGCTTCCAAGCTGGGCTATACCGTTGCAAGAACCAAAACAGAACTTTTATCAAAAGCTGCCGACGCTACAAAGCTGTGGGCTCCCATTCTGGGCGTTACACACACGCTGAAGGAGCTGAAGGATTACGACTGCGACACCACAACCGACCACATCACCTTTGATGTAGATGCGGCAGACTCTGCAGAGCAGCCCTCCCTTTTGGATATGACAAAATCAGCCCTGCAGGTGCTGGGCACCAACATCAACAATCCCGAGGGCTTCTTCCTGATGATTGAAGGCGGCGCACTGGACAATGCCGCTGAGGGTGGATATTTGCGTCCCACAATCGGCGAATATCTGGCTTTTGACGAAGCATTCGGCTATTGTGTGGATTGGGCAGCCAAGCGTGGCGATACCATTGTGATTGCTGTTCCGGACCACGATTCCGGCGGATTTTCCGGAATTGAAAGCTGTGAAAAAGCCCTGATTGACAGCCTCATTACGGGAAAAATCGGAGACGAAGATTTCCACAGTATGGTCAGTTTCAGCGAAGCAGAACGTGCCCTTGCGGATATGGGTGAGGACACAAGCAAGATGGAGCTGCAGCGGGGTCACACCGATATGCCCGTGCCCATCAGCCTGTATGCGCCGGAGGGCATCCGGGAAGAGCTGCTGAAAAACATGACCCTTCCCACCGCTGCCGGAGATGTTCGCACAGGTGACAGCGAATATTATGTGGATAACACCGGCGGCACGCTCACTTGGTATGCATCTTCCGCTCTGAATCCGGATTATTTGATCGATAACACCAAAATTGCCCCTGCCATTGCCAAAACCTTGAATTTGGGTTCCTTGGATGATGCCACAAACGTTCTGTTTAACAAAGTGGACTCCAAAATCGGCAGCATTACCATTCACAATACCCTGCTGGAAAACGGCTACGGCGCGTATAACGGCGTTACATTCACCACAAAGGACAAGACCCTTAGTGTCGACAGAAACACCGGAAACGTTACAGTAAACGGGCAGAAACAGGACAACCCGAAAATCGGCAACCACGTCCCCAAATCTGTCTTTATTCTGGAAGAAAACGGTCAGCCGGACGTAGGCAGCTTCTATGTCCCCTATAGTGTACTGACTGACGCCAAGCTGGGCTGGGCTGTCACAATTGATTGTGAGGACTTCGGCTTTGGCAAGGTGCTTTATGCCGCAGGAACAGAAGCAATTACCCTGCCGGCTGCGCCGGAAGGCAAGCAAATCATTTACACCGACGGCACAGCGGTCTACAATGCCGGAGATACAATCTCTTACAGCGGCGCTAACGTAGCCCTGAAAGCCTACACCAAATAAGCATAAAAACACCCGGAAACATTCCGGGTGTTTTTTTATATATTTTCTTCTTCCGGCAGCTTTACCAAGCCTGCCACATCGGAGACCGGCAGACAAAACGCAATCCCCTGCGCCTTTTGACCCATACCCATACGGGTATAGAGGGCATTGAGCACGTTGTCGCGGATTTCTTTCTCTACTACCATCATCAGAATTTCCTTTTCTGCGTGGACGGTGATACCGAAAAAGGTAGCTTCCTTCTCCCGGGCAACACCACGGGCGTTGAGAATCGTGCCGCCCCGGACGCCCTGTTCACGGGCTACATCCATTGCTTCCTCTGCAAAGCCGGAATTTACAATTACAAAAATCACTTCGTGATTGTCTGTCTTCATAGCAAGTCCTCCCTCTTACCGGTTATTGCTCAAAAACCGGTAGATATTCACACCGATCACGCTGGAAAGCGGAACGGCAAAACAGATTCCCTTTCCGTTCCGAATCGTCGAAAACTTCTCTTCCAGACATTTCATAACCGAATCCACCATATCCTCACGGACAGTGCTGATTATCACTGCCTTATGGATATTCAACCCCAGCATATCTACCAGCTCTGAATTGGCAGTTCCCTTGCCGCCGGTAACCAATTGAAGGTTAATTTCAAACTGACTCAGAACATCCAAATAAAACTCTGCCTTGGGACGGTCCACCACGGTAAATAACAGCTTCAGCTTTTTGATTGCCGATTCGCTCACAGTATTTGCCATATCCGTACCTCCCTATACAAAGTTGATGATCTGCTGATCATCCGCATCCAGAATCCGCTTCATTGCCCGCTTGTGCTGAACGTGGTTATGAATCACAGCCCGGAAGCCCAGCATCTGGATAGTAATCAGCGGCGCCATAGCAACCAACGCCACAACACCGAAAGCATCCTGCAGAACTGCGCCTTCTCCCTGAATACCCATACAAACGCCAATGGCAAAGGGCAGGATAAAACCGGAGGTCATAGGGCCGCTTGCCACACCGCCGGAGTCGAAGGCAATGGCAGTATACACCGGAGGCACAAACAGCGACAGCGCCAAGGATATGAAGTAACCGGGAACGATATAGTGTGCCAAAGAAAAGTCATAGACGATTCGCACCATAGACAGGGCAATCGCTCCGCCAACGCCGATGCACAGACCAATCAGCATAGACCGCTTGGTGATATAGCCGCCGGTAACCTCCTCCACCTGACCGTTCAGCACGTGAATGGCCGGCTCGGCAAGCACCACCAAAACGCCCATAACAAGGCCCAAGCCCACAACAAGGTAGGAATTCATTTCCGCCAGTGAAACGCCCAGCTTATAGCCGATGGGCATAAAACCCACATTGACACCGGTTAGGAACATCACAAGACCCACATAGGTAAGAATAACGCCCATACCGATTCGCAGTAATTGCCGCTTCGGCAGCTTCAGGAACAGAAGCTGACAGGCTAGGAAGAACACCACAATCATTCCCAGCGCCAAGCCCACCTCTTTGCAGGTATGCAGCGCCGTGTGCAGAAATGCATCAGCAATGTTGTTACTGACGCTGAAATCCGGCACCTGATAAGAAAGCTCTGAGGTTGAGAACACACCCAGCAGCAGCACTGCAAGTATGGGGCCGACAGAACACAGCGCTACCATACCGAAGCTGTTTTCCTGAGAATGACGGTCGCCCAAAATCTTTGAAATGCCAACGCATAGCGCCATAATAAAAGGAACCGTGATAGGACCTGTGGTCACACCGCCGGAATCAAACGCCATTGGCATCAGCGGCAGATTGCCGTTGACTGCCAGCAGAAGCGCCAAGGCAAACAGCAGCATATAGCACAGCATCAGTATCATCGCCAGCCGGCGCCGAAATACGATGCGCAGAATTGCAACAATCAAAAACAAGCCTACGCCAATACCCACTGTAAAAATCAGCACAGTACCGTTCAGCACGGAGCTTACCTGTTTTGCCAGCACCTGCAGATCCGGCTCTGCTACGGTAATCAGAAGCCCCATCACAAAGCAAACAATCAAGAGCAGCTTCAGATTCCGCTGTCTGGAAAGGCCGGAGCCCACGTGGGTACCCATAGGCGTCATAGCGAGGTCTGCACCCATATTAAACAGACCGATGCCCAAAATCAGCAGCACCGCGCCAACCGTAAAGGAAATCAGCTCTTCCGGTGAGAAGTTAAACCAAGGTAGCAAGGAAATCAAATATACAATCAGCGTGATAGGCAGTGCAGAAATCAGCGCCTCCCAAATCTTACTGCGGAGCTCTCTCACATATATCACACTCCTTGAATTTCATTTGATTTAGTATACCATAAAACGGTTTCCCCGTAAAGAAAAAAATCCCCCGGTCAAAGACCGGGGGATCTGTTCATCTAAGAATCAAGAATTACTCGTAGATCTCGGTAACAACGCCGGAACCAACGGTACGGCCGCCTTCACGGATAGCGAAACGCAGGCCCTTCTCGATAGCGATGGGGGTGATCAGCTCAACGTTCATAACAACGTTATCGCCGGGCATACACATCTCAGTGCCCTCGGGCAGGTTGATGATGCCGGTAACGTCGGTGGTACGGAAGTAGAACTGAGGACGGTAGTTGTTGAAGAAAGGAGTATGACGGCCGCCTTCTTCCTTGGACAGGACGTAAACCTGGCCAGCGAACTTGGTCAGAGGCTTGATGGAGCCGGGCTTGCAGAGAACCTGGCCTCTCTCAATTTCCTTCTTGTCAACACCACGCAGCAGAGCGCCGATGTTATCGCCAGCTTCTGCGTAGTCCAGCAGCTTGTGGAACATTTCGATGTCGGTACATACGGTTTCCTTCTTCTCTTCGCGCAGACCAACGATCTCAACCTTGTCGTTCTTGTTGATAACGCCACGCTCAACACGACCGGTAGCAACAGTACCACGGCCGGAGATGGTGAAGACGTCCTCAACGGGCATCAGGAAGGGCATATCAGCCTTACGGTCGGGAGTGGGGATATAGTTGTCAACAGCATCCATCAGTTCCTTGATGCAAGCGAACTCGGGAGCGTCCTTGTCGTTGGACTCGGAGATCAGAGCATTCAGAGCGGAACCCTTAATGATGGGCACATCGTCGCCGGGGAACTCGTAGAAGGACAGAGTCTCACGGATCTCCATCTCAACCAGCTCCAGCAGCTCTTCGTCGTCAACCAGGTCAGCCTTGTTCATGAAAACAACGATAGCGGGCACGCCAACCTGACGAGCCAGCAGCAGGTGCTCCTTGGTCTGAGCCATGGGGCCGTCGGTAGA
>SVKL01000021.1 GCA_015068495.1 Oscillospiraceae bacterium
AATCCGGAGATTCCGATGGCAACGGCACACAGCACTAGGGCTATGTAGTAGCCCTTGCCGCTTACGCTGCCGGTAAATTTTTTCTTGCTCATAAATATAAGCACCTCCGAAGTCCATTATTGCCAGTTTTTTCTATCTTATACATTTTTATCAACTGGCAATTTTCGAAGGTGCTTAGCATATTAAAGAAAGCGTCTTGCGTAGCCGCAACGGCGGCACAGCGGCTCTACCGCTTTGCTTTGCGAAAAGCCGTCATAGATAGCCCTTGCGTGGGGGCTGTTCAGAATGGTTTCCATATCCTGCACAAAGAGATTTCCCAAAACCAAATCCCCATCGTGATCCAAACAGCAGGGTACTACACTGCCGTCCCACAGAACACCCAGCTGGTCCCGCAGACCGTAGCAAAACAGTTTTTCCGGCCCCTCCTCTGCCTGCAAATCCGGCCAGTCAAACTGCTCTGCATATTCCAGATACGTCCGGTTTCCGATCCGTATTCCCTGCCGCTCTGTCACCCACGGCTTGGGAAAATACGTTTCCATTACCTTGAGAATCTCATCGTTTCGGGTGTCTGCGCCTCCTTGATTCCACAGGCGGTACACCACCAGCTTCTCCCCATTTGCCGCTTTGCCAAACTGAAAGCATTCCGCCAAATATTGCTGAAAGGGCGTCTGCAAGTCATTGGCTTCAAAGGCGTGAAGGGAGATGTTGATCTTGTGCAGAGAGGGTGCAGACAACATTCGTTCCTGCTGTTTGGCCAAAAGTGTGCCGTTTGTGGTGAGAATCACCCGAAAATCCTTTGCCAACGCTAAAAATTCCGCCAATTGGGGATGGCACAAAGGCTCACCCATTAAGTGAAAATACAAAAAATCCGTGTAAGGACGCAATTTGGGAAGCAAGCTTTCAAATTGCTCCAACCGCATACGTCCCGGCTTGCGCTTTGTGCCGGGGCAGAATGCGCAGCTTAAATTGCACAGATTGGAAATCTCCACATAAATTTTTCGAAAACGCATTTTCTGCCCACCTCCCGGATACCACAGCGCCACTTCGCAGGAAGTGGCGCTGTTTTGCGTCTTATTTCGCTCTTTTTTCTTCCTTGAGGGTATTTTTCATCGTTCTGTAATCCAGATACCCTTCTGTCTTTTTCCACTTCTTTTTGCCACGGTGCCACATCACCGCGAAGAACACAAGCGCCAGCGCACTCACTGCGGCAATGATTCTGCAGGCTGTCACCAGCCCCGTCTCAAACACGCGAATTGTGGTGCCTTCGCCCACACCGTTCATACCCGAGGAATTTGCCAATGCATACAGATTATAGTGGCAAGCCTGCCGCATAGCAGATACAATCACCGGGTCATTTTCGTACTTGGGAAGCTCATTGACAATATAAGGCATCATCGCATCGTAGGTGGTGGTGCCGGCCAAAATGCCGTCTGCGCCTGTCACATAGGTAGTCAGCACGTTGTCGGTAATGGACATACCGCGATTTCCCCATTCCTTGCGCATAATATTTGTCATTAGTCCCTTATGACCGCCGGACCAAATAGCGCCCCAGCGGGTATAGGCGGTCATTACGCCGTTGGCGTTGCCTTCCTCAAAGGCGTACTGGAATGCCCGCAGATACAGTTCACGGGCAGCCTGCTCACCCAGCCATACTGCCTGTCCGATACGCTCCTGCTCACTGTCATTGAGGGCAAAGTGCTTGATAACCACATCTACGCCCTTGTCCTGAATGCCCCGCACTTCTGCGGCGCAGATTTTACCTGCCAAGAAGCCGTCTTCCGAGTAGTACTCAAAATTCCGTCCGCCATAGGGGGTACGGTGGGTATTGCTGCCCGGACCGTACAGGCAGACCACATCTGCTGCCAAGCAGTTGTTGCCGATTACCTTGCCCACCTCATACAGAAGCTCCGTGTTAAAGGTAGCCGCCATCACATCCTCAGAGGTGAAAGCCGTTGCCTCCAGCTGTGTGCCTGCAGAGCCCAAAAGGGATGCTGTCAGACCCTGAGGGCCGTTCTCGTCACGGGTGCCGGGGGCTTGCACCGATTCTACCGGCATTCTCCAGTGGAAGGAGTCGCCAATCATCTTGACCATCTCATCAAAGGTCAGCTGGTCCAGCAGCGTCTGCCATCTGGCATCCTCAAAGGGAACGCCAATCAAATCATACAGTGTCACACCATTGTCTGCGCCCATAGTAGGCATAGAAACGGACGGGTAGTCTGAAGGATCGTACTGTCCGTCCTGCAGGTCATCAATAAGCATTTGGGTCAGCTGAAGCTTTACGATTTCCTTGGGGAATGTGCCCTCCCAATCCTGCCGGGACAGCCATTTTACCTCTTCAGCAACACCCTCATACAGATTGGGGTCTGCATTGGAAAGCTGATTGGTAATTTCTGTGCCGTTTTTGGAGGTGGCGTAGGTCTTGCTGTCAAATTCCGCCTGCTCCCACTTGTAAACGTAAGCGGCATTTCCGTCTGCATCCATCCGGTTTTCTGTGGTTTCCACAGTAAAGCCCTTGGCGGCAAGAATGTTATTGACCGCATTGTGGGCATCGGTGGCTACGGTCAGATAGTAGCTGCCGGCATCCAGAATATAGGTCTTTGCGCCATAGGCATCGTAGGATGCCAAATCCCGCTTGTCCACCAAAACAGTGACGGTCTCGGATGCGCCGGGGGCGATTTCCTTGGTTTTCCCAAAGCCCACCAGATTCACCGATGCCTTTTCCACGCCGTTTGCCTTATCATAGTCGGTATAAGGCGCTTGGGCGTAAACCTGCACCGTCTCCTTGCCTGCTACACTGCCGCTGTTGGTAACCGTCACTGTCACTTCAAACCGGTCGGTTTGGTCGTTGTAGGTCACCGCCATATCGGAATAGTCAAAGGTGGTATAGCTCAAGCCAAAGCCAAAGGGATATGCCACGTCCTCACCATAGGCATAGCTGCCGGCATTGCCTGTGCCCATTACGAAATCCTCATAGCGGGTTTCGTAATACTTATAGCCCACATAGATTCCCTCTTGGTAAATCATATAGGTGCTTGCGTGGCTGGGAACATTCTCCCCGTCATAGCCGCCATAGGTGGTGGCGACAAAGTTCTGCATTGCGGGGCTGGAATAATTGTTATAGCAATAGGTGTCCACCAAGCTGCCCGACGGATTGACCTTACCTGCCAAAATCTCCGCCACTGCATTGACACCGCTGATGCCCACGTCGCCAATCCACAGCGCGCCGTCGATTCCATAGGGGTTGCCCTTCAGGAAATCCACCTGCAGCGCATTGGCTGTGTTAATCAGCACGATGATTTTCTGAATTTTGCCTGCCTGCTTCATCTGGGAAAGCCCCTGCAGCAGGTCCTTTTCGTCTTGATTCAGGGACAGGTAATTCACTTCCCCAAACTCCATATCGGCGCCCTCACCGCCTACACGGGACAGCACCACAATGGCAGCATCCCCATAGCCGGCAACAGAATTCAGCACCTCGTCTGTATAGAGGTTATAAGGCACTTCGGATACCTTGGTTGCCTCCAGGGAAACCATTCCGCCGCCCTTTCTGGCATACTTGGAAATTTCCTTGCTGAGATAAAAGTCCCAAAGGGTAGGATTCACGCTGAATCCCACCTGCTCCAAAGCGCCCTTCAAATTGTCCGCCTTGGAAGCATCGATGTTGCCGGAGCCGGTGCCGCCGTAAACCAAATTCACAGAGGAATTGGAGAAACAGCTTACTTTTGCATTGGCGGCCAAAGGCAAGGCATTATCCACGTTCATCAACAAAGCTGCGCCCTCTGCTTCCACCTGCTTGCAAATCTGCTCGCCGTACTCTGTCATTTCCTCATTGGTTGCAAAATCCGACGCAAAATAAATCGCTTCATCGTCCGGATTCACCAATTCCCAAAAGGTTCCCCCGAAAAACGCCGCCATTGTGTTGTCAAACATCTTCACAACCAGACATAAGGGCGTAAAAACGAGGGTCAGCACCAAAAAGAAAATCCCAAAGGATTTCCAAAGGGTTACGTGCTTCCTTTTTGCCCGTTTGCACTCCTTTTTCAGGCGTTTCAGTTCCTGTTTCCGTTCATCCATACAATCGCCTCTTTCGTACATATTATAGGGAAATCGTACCACACCGCTTTGCCGAAATCAAGGATATTCTATATTTTGAAAGCAAAACGGAAATTTTTTCTTATTTTTTCCGTATATTTCAAAAAGTTGTTGCAAAAATAAGTTTGCCGTGCTATAATACCCCGTGTGTCCGTCGCCGGACGACCTATATTGGGATGTCGCCAAGCGGTAAGGCACCAGACTTTGACTCTGGCATTCGTAGGTTCAAATCCTGCCATCCCAGCCATATGATTCGCTAGCTCAGTTGGCAGAGCAACTGCCTTTTAAGCAGTGGGTCCGGAGTTCGAATCTCCGGCGAGTCACCAAAAATAGCAGATACCCTACTGGGTATCTGCTATTTTTATTTGACAAGACGGAGATTTGAAAAACAAACCTGCCCCGGATTGCTCCGGGGCAGGTTGCTATTCATTTTAGAACTCGCACTTCTTTGCGATATAGTCCTTCAGCTCGCTGATGGGAACACGTACCTGCTCCATAGTGTCACGGTCACGGACGGTAACACAGTTGTCAGCTTCGGTAGTCTCGTCTCCAACAGTCTGGAAGTCTACGGTGATACACAAAGGTGTGCCGATTTCGTCCTCACGGCGGTAACGCTTGCCGATAGAGCCGGCATCGTCATAGTCCACCATAAAGTCCTTACGCAGCTCTCTGTAAATCTCCTCGGCCTTGGGTCCCAGCTTCTTAGAAAGGGGCAGGACAGCAGCCTTGAAGGGAGCCAGCGCAGGATGCAGGCGCAGCACAACGCGGACATCGTCCTTGCCGTTCTTATCCTGACCCACAACCTCCTCGTCATAAGCCTCACACAGGAAAGCCAGCGCCACACGGTCGCAGCCCAAAGACGGCTCAATGACATAAGGAATGTAGTGCTCATTACGCTCCTGATCGAAGTAGGTCAGCTTCTTGCCGGAAGCCTCCTGATGGCGGCCCAGATCGTAGTCAGTACGGTCTGCAATGCCCCACAGCTCACCCCAGCCGGAGCCGAAGGGGAACTGATATTCAATATCGGTGGTAGCCCGGGAGTAGAATGCCAACTCTGCAGGCTCGTGGTCACGCAGGCGCAGGCTATCTTCCTTAATACCCAAGGACATCAGCCAGTTCTTGCAGAAGTCCTTCCAGTAGGCAAACCACTCAAGGTCTGTGCCGGGCTGGCAGAAGAATTCGCACTCCATCTGCTCAAACTCACGGGTACGGAAGGTGAAGTTACCGGGGGTAATCTCGTTACGGAAAGCCTTACCCACCTGACAAACGCCGAAGGGCAGCTTCTTACGGGTGGTGCGCTGGATGTTATCGAAGTTCACGAAGATACCCTGCGCGGTCTCGGGACGCAGGTATGCGATGGAGGAGGAGTCCTCGGTAACGCCGATTTTGGTCTGGAACATCAGGTTGAAGTTCCGGATAGATGTAAAGTGATGCTTGCCGCAGTTGGGGCAGACAACGTCCTCGTGCTCGGCAATGAAATCGTTCATTTCCGCAGGCTTCATTGCGTCTACATTCACCGTCTTGCCGGACTCAGACTCTTCAATCAGCTTGTCGGCGCGGTGACGGGCGCCGCAGCCCTTGCAGTCCACCAGCGGATCAGAAAAGCTGCCCACGTGACCGGTGGTCACCCAAGTGGTGGGGTTCATAATAATCGCGGCATCCAAACCCACGTTATAGTCGGATTCCTGCACAAATTTCTTCAGCCAAGCCTTCTTTACGTTGTTCTTGAATTCCACGCCCAAGGGGCCGTAATCCCAAGAATTGGCAAGGCCGCCGTAAATCTCTGAGCCTGCGTACACATAGCCGCGGTTTTTGCACAGAGTCACGATCATATCTAAGGTCTTTTCGCTGTTCTTCATTTTTATCTCCTCCAAAGGTATTGCAAATTACATTTCATTATAATGGTATTACCTGTGAAAATCAAGGGGTTTCTTTCAGTACCAAATCCGGTCCTAAATCCTCTGCCATCATTCCGTGTACACGGTCTGCAATGTCCACCGTGGTCAGATTCTCATAGGCCTCCGGCTGCATCACACCTACGATGTGCAAATGGATATTTGTAGGCTTCAGCTTTCCCATATTCTTTTTCACCATAGGGGTATTTTGCACGGTGCAGACCACAATGGGAACCTTGGTCTTCTGGGCAATCTTGAACACGCCGCTGCGGAAGGGGTGCAGCAAACCGTCTCCGTGAATGTAGCCCTCGGGGAACACCCCCACAGACACCTTATCCTCTTGAATCAAGCGGATGCAGGCAATAATGGTTTTCAGCGCTTCCCGGTCATTTTCCCGGTTGATGAGCTGGCACATAAGCTTGTGCATCACCTTGCCCACCAAGAACATACTGTTGTTCTCCCGTTTGGAAATAAAGGCCAACTGACTCTTGCGGAAATAGGCCAGCAGCAGCACCGGATCCAGCAGGGACAGGTGGTTACACACCAGCAAAAATCTTCCCTTTTGGGGCAATTGCTCCAAGCCCTTGGTATCCACCCGCATACGCAGAATCCAAACTACCAGATTGGCAACAAAGCCCACAAGCCCTCTATAGAAGGGACTGTCCTTCTTTTGGGGCTTTTCCATATTCACAAAGGCGCAAGAAATCCACAGCACGAGAAAAACCAGCACCACCAAGCCAATCAGGCTGCCTACAAAGCCCACAGGGAGCAGCCACAGCCAGTGCAGGCCGGCAAATCCGCCTGCGCCGATACAAATACCAAATGCCGCCAGCAGTGCCAGCGCCAGCATAATATACCGCACCATATTCTCTTTCTCCCTTCGGGACACAGAAATTCCTGTTTATTATACTCCGAAAACCTACGGGAAACAAGTGTAATTTTTCCAAATCAGGGGTAGAAATCCTGCAAAAAGGCTGATATAATAGTTAAATAGTGTTTGTTTTTACCTAGGAGGCGTATTTTATGAATCATTCATCCAAGCACAGCTTGTTCCCTTGGGTTTCTTTATTTGCCGGCATTGTGGGCTTTGCTATGCGCAGCTTGCTGCTTTCCTTGGCCTCTCCTGAGGGATTGCTGCCGAAAAACCATATTTTCGACATCCTATCCTACCTGCTTCTGGCGGTTGTTTTTGCGGTATGTATTCTGGAGGTTCGCAAAATGCCGCCCCGCAGTTCCTACACATCCTTGTTCCCTGCCTCAGCCGTTTCCGCAGTGGGTATCCTCGTCAGCGCCATCGGTATCGGCTTTTCCGGTTTCACGCTAAAAGCCACCGGTGTCCTGCAGCTTCTGCTGCCTGTTTTAGGTGTTCTGAGCGCCGCTGCGCTGGTTGTGGTGGCATACTGCCGCTATAAGGGGCTGCGGCCAAACTGCCTGCTGCACGGGATTGTGGTTGTGTATCTGATTCTGCGGATTATGGCCTGCTGCCGGGCTTGGGGAACTGAGCCGCAGCTCCAGCTATACTTTTTCCATTTACTTGCCTGCCTTTTCCTGCTGCTTGCCTGCTACTACCGGGCAGAACTGGATGTGCAAAATAAGGATTGCCGGCGGTATATCTTCTTCAGCCAGCTGGCGTTGTTCTGCTCCTTTTTGTGCCTGCCGGGCGCAGACTGGCTGTTTTACCTGTCTGCCATCTTATTGATGGGAACGGATTCCTGCGCAATCTCTTCTGCAGGTCAGACAGATTGAGGGGGCATCCCTATGTTTTTACCGGAAGCTGTTAAATACTGCATTGAAACCTTGACGCAAGCCGGATTTGCCGCCTACGCTGTGGGAGGCTGTGTACGGGACGCATTGCTGGGTCTGACGCCCCACGATTATGACCTTTGCACCAATGCCCTGCCGGCGCAAACCGCCGCCCTGTTTGCCGGGCACACCTTGGTACGCAGCGGCGAAAAGCACGGCACCATCGGCGTGGTGGTGGCGGGTGAGGTCATTGAAATCACCACCTTCCGCACAGAAGGCGGCTATCAGGACAGCCGGCATCCGGATTGGGTAAGCTTTGTCTCCAGCTTGGAAGAAGACTTATCCCGTCGGGATTTCACCGTGAACGCTATGGCCTACAGCCCCAAAACCGGCTATGTTGACCCCTTTGGCGGCCGCGAGGATTTGAAAGCGGGTATTTTGCGTACCGTAGGCGATGCCGAGTTGCGGTTTACCGAGGATGCTTTACGAATCCTCCGGGGCGTGCGGTTTTCTGTGCGCTTCCGGCTATCGCCGGAGAAGGCCACCCTTTCTGCAATGAGAAAGCTTGCGCCTTGTATGGACAAGCTGGCAAGAGAACGGGTGTTTGATGAGTTATGTAAACTTATCCCCTTGGTTACCGCAGAGGATTTACACACCTTTCGGGATATTCTGACGCAGGCGCTTCCACCCTTGGCGAGCTGTGTTGACTTTCAGCAGCACACTCCCCATCACCGCTATGACGTATATACCCACACCGCCAAGGTTGTGGAGGCGATGCCGGCAGAGCCGGTTTTGCGCTGGGCGGCGCTGCTGCACGATTGCGGAAAACCGGATTGCTTCTTCTTAGACGAAAACGGCAAGGGGCATTTCCACGGCCACGCAAGCGTAAGCGCAGAAAAAGCCGACGCGCTGCTTCAGTCCTTGAAAGCCCCCACCGCGCTGCGGGAGCGTGTGGTGTTTCTCATTTCCCACCATATGACCGAGCTAACGCCGGACAGGAAGCTGCTCCGCCGCCGGCTGGGCAAATACGGTGTGGACGCCACCTTCCAGCTGCTTACCCTGCAGGAAGCGGATTTTGGCGGCAAGGGAACCGAGGAAGTCACCGATACCTTTGCCCAAACTCGCCGCCTTTTAGACCAGATTCTTGCCGAGGACGCCTGTCTGACAGTGCAGGATTTGCTTTTGGACGGACACGATTTGCTTAAGCTGGGCTTTCCAGCCGGAAAAGTCCTAGGCAACTGTCTTTCCTATCTTTTGGAGCAGGTGCAGGACGAAAAAATTTCTAACAATCGAGACGCTCTTTTGGCGGAAGCCAACGAATTTTTAAGGAGCAATGTATGACCAAGAAACCCCTGTCCGTCGGACTTTTGGCCCACGTGGACGCAGGCAAAACCACCCTGTCCGAGGCCCTTTTATATTGCAGCGGCGCCCGACGCACCTTGGGACGGGTGGACCATCGGGATGCCTTTTTGGATACCCACGCCTTGGAGCGGAGCAGGGGCATCACCATTTTCTCAAAGCAAGCCCTTTTGGAAACACCGAACCGGCTTATTACCTTAGTAGACACCCCCGGTCACGTGGATTTTGCGCCCGAAACAGAGCGTGTGCTTCCCATACTGGACTGCGCCGTGCTGGTCATCAGCGGCACCGACAGTGTCCAAGCCCACACCCTCACCCTTTGGAATCTCCTTGCCCGTTATCAGGTTCCCACCGTGCTGTTCATCAGCAAAATGGACCTGCACAGCAAGGAAAAAGCAGAGCTTTTGGCGCAATTGCAGGATAAGCTGTCTGCCGGCTGCGTAGACTTTACTGCCCCCGCCGCAGAAATTTATGAAGCTGCCGCTATGTGCAGCGAAGACCTTTTGGAAACCTATCTTGAAACCGGCGCAGTTGCGGAAAGCGACCTGCAAACACTGATCGCCAGCCGGTCGCTGTTTCCCTGTGTGTTTGGCTCAGGGTTAAAGCTGGATGGCGTGGACCGGCTGTTGGATGTGCTGGACCGCTACGGGCCTGCGCCTGCCGTTTCTCCGGATTTCGGCGGAAAGGTCTATAAAATCTCCCGAGACCCTCAGGGAAACCGCCTCACTTGGCTAAAGGTCACCGGCGGGCAGCTGCAGGTACGCAGCGCAATAAATTATGTAAACCGAAAGGGCGATTCCCTTTCCGAAAAGGTGGTGCAGCTGCGGCTGTACACCGGCGATAAATTCACCGCGCCGGAAAGCATTGCTGCCGGTCAGCTCTGCGCAATCACCGGGCTTACCGAAACCTACGCCGGGCAGGGCTTGGGCACCCAAGATACCACCGAGCCGCCACTACTGGAGCCGGTGATGGCATACCGGCTGAATCTGCCGGCAGGCTGCGACCCCCTCACCGTTTTGCCAAAGCTTCGCCAGCTGGAGGAGGAAGACCCGCAGCTGCATCTGCTGTGGGACGATAACCTAAAGCAAATCCACGTGAAGATTATGGGCAAGGTCCAGCTGGAAGTGCTTCGCAGTTTGATTCTTGAACGGTTCGGTCTCGATGTTATGTTAACCGACCAGCGGATTTACTACAAGGAAACCATTGCCGCGCCGGTGGAGGGCGTGGGGCATTTTGAGCCGCTGCGCCACTATGCCGAGGCGCATATCCTCTTGGAGCCGTTGCCCCGGGGAAGCGGCTTGGTATTCGACACCCAATGTCCGCAAGACGTGCTGGATATGAATTACCAGAAGCTGATTCTCTCCCACCTGTCCGAAAAGCAGCACAAGGGTGTGTTGGTTGGCGCTCCCATTACGGATATGAAGCTGACCCTGCTGGTGGGCAAAGCCCATCTGAAGCACACCGAGGGCGGCGATTTCCGGCAAGCCACCTATCGGGCTGTCCGGCAGGGACTTATGCAGGCGGACTCGGTGCTGCTGGAGCCCTATTACCGCTTTACCCTCACCGTCCCCACACCTCAGGTCGGCAGAGCCATCACTGATATCCGCGCTATGAGTGGAGAGCTTGATAATCCCGAAACCGACGGTACATTCAGCACCCTGACCGGCTTGGTGCCTGCCGCCGAAATCGGCGACTACGCCACGCAGGTATCCGCCTACACCCAAGGGCTGGGGCAGCTGCAGCTCACGCTCCACGGCTACGCCCCCTGCCATAACACCCAAGAAGTCCTAGCTCAGTATAGCTACAATCCGGAAGCGGATTTGGAAAACACACCGGATTCCGTATTCTGCAGCCACGGCGCAGGCTTTACCGTGAAATGGAATCAGGTCCGCGAATATATGCACCTAGACAGCGGCTATCAGGCAGACCCTCCGGAACAGCCTACACTAATTACCCGCAATATCCGCTTGGATGATAAAGAGCTGGAGGCCATTATGCAGCGGGAGTTTGGCGCTATCAAACGGCCGCTGTACCACGCCCCCGAAAACCGTCCTGCCACTGAGGAAATCTCCATCCGGCCTCCCCGGGATACCGCCATCATCGTGGACGGCTACAACATTATCTTTGCGTGGGAAGCCTTGGCTGAGCAGGCAAAGACGGATTTGGATGCCGCCCGGCGGCGTCTGTGTGACATTCTTTCCAGCTATGCCGGCTTCAAAAAGTGCCACTTGGTGCTGGTGTTTGACGGCTATAAGGTCAAAGGCAACCCCGGCGAGAAAGAAGCCTTCCACAACATCCAAGTGGTCTATACCAAGGAAAACCAAACCGCGGATGCCTATATCGAAGCCCTTGCAGAGCAAATCGGCAAAAATTATGCCGTCCGGGTTGCCACCTCTGACGCGTTGGTGCAGCTGGGCTCTCTGCGCAGCGGCGTTCTGCGAATGTCCGCCCGGGAATTGCAGCAGGAAGTAGAATCTGCCGCAAGTGAAATGAAACAATACTTCTAGGAGGTCAATTATGCACAAGAAAACAGACTGGATTCACAAGGTGCTCCATTGGCTGGAGTTCATCATTGCCATCATCACATTGGTGGTGCTGGTGGGAATGCTGGGCTTGGAAATCTATCGGATGTTCACCGTTTCTGACTATTTTTCCAGCATCCATACCTATCTGCACAACATTCTGACGCTGGTTGTTGGACTGGAATTTGTGCGTATGCTGCTGGATATGACCCCCGCCAACACCTTGGAGGTGCTGATTGTGGCAATCGCCCGGCAGGTCATTATTGCCCACGACAACCCTTGGAGCAACGTAGCCAGCGTGCTGTGTATCGCCGGATTGTTTGCCGTCCGCCGCTTCCTGATTCCCAAGGGAGAAATGACCATTGAGCTGTCCGAAGTGGAGGAAACCCACGAGGAAAACAATCCCGTTGCCTGAAAAGCTGTATAAAATTCGCCGCAGGGGTTGACAAACCCACGTTTGTTGGTTATAATAACTCCTGCCTTTGGACGATTAGCTCAGCTGGCTAGAGCATCCGCTTGACGTGCGGAAGGTCATAGGTTCGAGTCCTATATCGTCCACCATAAACAAGACCACCCATTTTGGGTGGTCTTTTTCTGTATATTCACCGAATAATCGTCCTGTTTTTGCATAAGAATACCGCCACGCACAAAATAATTTTCCCTAAAACGACAAAATTTTCTAAAAAATATATCCCCCCACCCGGCTTGTACGGCGTGGGGGGATTCGCTATAATGGGGTCAAAGACTTCGCAAAGGAGCTATTTTATGAAAAAACTTACTGCATTGCTTTTGGTAGTTACGATACTTTCCGGCATCTTTGCCGGTTGTAAGTCTGACACCGTCGACGAACCCAAAGTGCCGGTAGAAAGACATACCATCACGGATGCGCACAACCGTCAGGTAGAGGTTCCGATGAAGGTGGAATCCATCGTTTGCGTGGGTGTTGGCGCTCTGCGCTACACCTGCTATATGGGCGCACAGGATTTGGTTGTCGGTGTGGAAGACTGCGAAAAAGAGCCGGTAATCTCCCGGCTGTATAACTACGTCAACATTGAAAAGTTCAAAAATCTGCCTGTCATTGGCACCAACGGCAACCCCTATCCGGAGGAAATTATCAAGCTTGCCCCCGATGTAATCGTTATGAGCAAGTCCGCTTCCGTGGATGCAGATGACCTGCAAAGCAAAACCGGCACGCCGGTGGTGGTTGTCCCCGGCAGCGACACCACGCTGGACAACGATTGCTTTGAGACCATCCGGATTATGGGGCAGCTTTACGGCAAGCTGGATCGTGCCAACCAGCTGACCGGCTATCTGAAGGGCTTCGAAAAAGAGCTGCAGGGCAGAATTGCGGATATTCCCGAGGAGAAGAAGCCTTCCGTTTATGTGGGCGGCGTATCCTACAAGGGCCATCACGGCTTTGAGGGTACGGAGGCCGGCTACGGGCCTTTGGCGCTGATTGGCGCAAAGAATCTGGCGGATACCACCGGAAAATCCGGCCCGTTCAATATCGATTTGGAGCAGGTGCTCGCTTGGGACCCGGATATTATTCTCGTGGACTTCAACGGTATGGACTTCATAAAAGAGGACTATGCCAAAAACCCCGATTACTACAATTCTCTCACCGCTGTGCAGGAAGGTAAGGTTTACTCTCAAATCTCCTTCCGTTCCAACGCGTCCAACTTGGAAACCGCATTGGCAGATGCCTATTATGCCGCCTGTGTGATTTATCCGGAATACTTCACGGACATTGACCCGGAGGCAGAGGCCGGAGAAATTTTTGAAATGCTATTGGGGGTAAACCCCTATGAAGACTTAAAGGAGGCCGGTTATGCATTCCGTCCCGTTAAAATCGGAGAATAACGGCGTTGATGCCCTTTACCGGAAAAATCAGGTAAAAAGCGTCAGCTTTCTGATTATCTTATGCGGTATTTTGCTCCTTGCCGTGCTGCTGAGCCTGCGGGCAGGTTCCTATGAAACCCCTATGGAGGAACTGATTAAGGGCATTTTCGGTGCTTCTTCCGACAAGAAAATCAATCTGATTGTGCAAAACAACCGCCTGCCCCGGATTCTCACAGCCATCCTTGCCGGTGGCGGCTTAGGTCTTGCCGGCTGCATTTTGCAGGCTGTTTTGCGGAATCCCTTGGCATCTGCATCTACCTTGGGTGTGTCACAGGGCGCAACCTTCGGCGCGGCTTTCGCCATCGTGGTGCTGGGTATGGGCAGCACCACCGGCTTTGGGATTCCCCTGTGCGCATTCCTCGGCTCTATTGCGGTGGCACTGGTGATTTTAGGCCTGTCCAAGTTCCGGCAGGTCTCCCCCGAGGGAATTGTGCTGGCAGGCGTTGCCATCAGCTCGATGTTTACCGGCGCAACCACACTGATTCAGTATTTTGCCGACGAAGTAGAGCTTTCCACCTTGGTGTTCTGGACCTTTGGTGACTTGGGCAGCACCGGCTGGAAGGATTTGGGCAGCGTGGGCATCGTGGTTGCGGTGCTGTGTGTATACTGCGTAATGCACCGCTGGGATTACAACGCCCTGCTTAGCGGCGAGGAAACCGCCATCAGCCTAGGTATCAACGTAAAGCGGCTGACCCTTGTGGGGATGGTGCTGTGCTGTTTGTGTAGCTCTGTGGTGGTTTCCAATGTGGGTCTGATCAGCTTTATCGGCTTGGTGGCGCCCCACATCGTCCGGATGGTGGTGGGCAACAACCACGTGTACCTGATTCCCGGGTCTATCCTTGGTGGCGCAAGTCTGCTCCTGCTGGGTGATTTGTTTGCAAGGACGGTCATCAGCCCCGTAATTCTGCCCATTGGCGCAATCACCTCGTTTTTGGGTGGACCGCTGTTTCTGTATCTTCTGTTCCAAGGAGGTAAGAAGCAATGATGCAAATCAAAAATCTAAGCTATCACTACAAGGGCAATCCGGAAGTTCTGAAGGATGTGTCCTTCGATATGGAGTCCGGCAAATTCCTTGCCATACTGGGAAACAACGGCGTGGGCAAAAGCACCTTGCTGAAATGCTTCAACCACATCCTGACCCCCGATGCCGGGCAGGTGCTTTTGGATGGGGAAAATCTGCTGAAGAAGTCCACCCGTGAGGTGGCAAAGCGGGTGGCGTTTGTGTCCCAAAGCGTACCCAGCACCCAAATGACCGTTCACGATGTGGTGATGCTGGGCCGTCGACCCTATATGAAATGGGGCTTTACAGAGGAAGACCACAACATTGTCCACGATGCTATGCACCGGCTGGAAGTAGAGGATATGCGTGGCAGATTCCTAAATCAGCTTTCCGGCGGCGAAAAGCAGAAGGTCATGCTTGCCCGTGCCTTGGCGCAGCAACCGCAGGTGCTGCTTTTGGACGAGCCTACTAGCGCGCTGGACATTCAGAATCAGTACGGCGTGCTGAAGCTGGTACGGGAATTTTGCCACAAGGACAATATGATTGCCGCGGTTGTCATCCACGATTTGAATTTGGCGCTGCGGTTCTGTGACCGATTCCTGCTGCTGAAGGACGGGCAGGTCTACCGACACGGTGACCGCAGCATTTTGGACAGCGAGGCGCTGCGAGACGTCTATGGTGTGGACGCAAAGGTAGTAGAAATTGAGGGCCGGCATATGGTGCTGGTGGAGGAATAAATATGAAAACTTGGAATGACTGCGTGGCCTTTCACGGTCACGAATGCGGTGGTCTGACCATCGGCTACAAGGCAAGCCTTTACGCAATAAAGCTTTTGAATCTGGAGTTTTCCGCCGACGAGCAGGTGGTCTGCATCGCGGAAAATGATGCCTGCGGCGTGGATGCCATTCAGGTTATGCTGGGCTGCAGCATCGGCAAAGGGAATCTACTGTTCCATATGCGTGGCAAGTCTGCCTACTCCTTTTATAATCGCAAGACAAATTCCTCTGTCAGGCTGGTGCTGAAGCCCCGTCCGGAGGGTATCACCAAGGAAAACAGCTTTGCTTACTATCAAACCTGCTCCCCGGAAGAAATGTTCGAGGTAAAGGAAACAAGCATTTCCCTACCTGAAAAAGCGCGACTTTTCGATTCTTACATTTGCGATTGCTGCGGGGAGGTCACCGGCGCCAACTGGATTCGCCTTTCCGGTGATAAAAAGCTGTGTTTGGACTGCTGGGAAAGCTACGACAGATTTTCCGTATAACACAAAGCAAAACACCACCTTTTCAGGTGGTGTTTTTTCGCCCCGCTCCTCCAAAAAACGACGGTCGGTTGCATTTTTGCCGCCGGCAAGTTATAATAAACACATCTGTTTTAAGGAGCTGAGAGATGTGAAGATTCTGTTCGGTATGCTGGGCTTGGAAGCCAACACCTTTGCCAGCGATATAGGCGACTTTGACCGTTGGGCACCCAACGGCTGGCCCTTGGGAGAGGAAATCTTCCGGGTATATCGCAACGCGCCGCGATACCCCGGCGGTATGATTGCTGCCGCCGAGGAGGAGGGTGTGGAACTGATCCCCTCTGTGGCATTGCTCAGCGCAGCGCCCCCTGCAACCAAGGAAGCGCTGGACTATGCCATTGACACCCTTATTTCTTATGTGAAGAAATATCACGGCCAATATGACGGCATCTGTCTGGGTCTTCACGGCGCAGGCGTTGCCGACGGCGTGGACGATTTGGAGCTTTACACCCTGCAAAAGGTGCGGGAGGTTGTGGGCAATGAGATGCCGATTACCAGCTCCTTTGACCTCCACGGCAATATTTCCGAGGAGATGGTTGCCCTCAGCAACGGCGTATTCGGCATTAAGGAATATCCCCACACCGACACCTACGAGACAGGCTTTCTAGCTATGAAAACCCTGATTCGGATTCTGCGGGGCGAATGCAAGCCGGAAACCGCCATTCGCCGTCTGCCCCTGTTTACTGCCCCCGGCTTCTCCTCTACGATCCGGGAGCCTATGCGCCGCTTTAAGGAATACGTGGCGCAATACGCTAAGGAGCACCGTTTGATTGACGCCACCTTCTTCCACGGCTTTGCCTACACCGACGTCCCCTGCGCCGGCGCATCCGTGGTGGTGGTTGCCGAGCAAGGTGCACAGAAGGCGGCAGACGAAATCGCCCAATGGATTTGGGAGCATCGCGCCCAGCTGGTGCCTAAATGCTTAATGCCTGACGAGGCTGTGGACCTTGCCTTGGAGAAGTTAAAGGACTTTGATGACGGCTTTGTCTTGATTAACGAAAGCTCCGACAACCCCGGCGGCGGCACACCGGGAGACGGCACTTACCTGCTGCGGGAATTCTTGGAACGGGATTTGGATGGCGCGATTTTCAGCTACATTCCCGACCGGGAAATGGTGGAAAAAGCGCTCTGCGCCGGCATCGGCGGACACATCTCCGGTATGCTGGGAGGCCACACCGACAATATGCACGGTCAGCCCATCTTCATAGAGGATGCGGAAGTGCTTTCCCTCAGCAACGGAAAAGCCAGATACGTCTCCCCTGTGGTACGGGGTCTGCAGGTATGTTACGGAAAAACTGCCCGCGTCCGCGTGGGAAAGGTGGAAATCATCATTACCGAGCGGTTGAACGAACAGACCTTTGATGACCGCCCCTTTGTAATATCCGGCGCAGACCTTGCGGAATACCGGATTGTGGGCATTAAGTCCAGCGCCCATTTCCGGGGCTTCTTCCAGCCCATTGCAAAGGCCATTGTCACTACTGACCCTCCCGGAATCCAAACCTCAAACCTCTCCCAGCTTACCTACCACCGCATCCAACGCCCCGTTTACCCCTTGGATGTGGATACCACCTTTGACCTTACAAAATAACAAGAGACCGTAGGGCGTATACCCTACGGTCTGTCTTTTTATTTTACCACAGGAAGCAGATTGCTTCGTTTTAATGCCGGACGCAGCGCCAAATAGAACACGCTGGCTGCAATCACAGCTACCACCGCATTCACCGCTGTGGTCACCGCGCCGATTTTCACCCAAATGGATGCCGCCTGCTGCGGCACACCCAAAACGTACATCTTGTAAAAATATCCCACCACCGGGTCTGCCACCATATTAAATGCCATACCGCCGGCGCAGCTGATGACTGTAGCCACCGGCAGGGAGACTTTCCGCTGTCCCTCTTGGCTGATGCGGAATACCTTATGGGCAAGCAGCCCCGTAATCAGACCAATGCACAGCTTCAGCACAAAGGTCTTGGGAGCAGAGGTCACATAAGCGGTGGTCAAATCCGCAATGGTCATACCCACCGCGCCGGACATACCGCCCCAAAAGCCGCCTAAAAACAGCGCCGCCAGCACGCAGAAAACATTGCCTAAATGGAACGCCGTTTTCTCCGCACCAACAGGGATATCAATTTTGCAGTATGTAAAGCCCACGTAGCACAGCGCCGCAAATAGCGCCGCCATACACAGCTTCCGTAAGGCTTGGCTGTTTCTGCTCATAAGCACGCCTCCTCAAATGATTTATCTGCATTATAGCACCTTCTGGCAATAAAAACAGCCCCAAATTTATCATAAATTACAGGGTCAGTTTTTGTATATTTCTCCCATTTTTGGAAATCCTTTAGGTAGGAGGAGATGCTATGAACGAAACAATTCAAAACCTTGTCCGGTCCTTTGCCGGAGAATCTCAGGCACGTACCCGCTACACCGTCTATGCTTTGGTTGCCCGCAAGGAGGGCTACGAATGGATTGCCCGGGTGTTTGAGGAAACTGCCGCCAATGAAGCAGTCCACGCCGAGGAGTTCTTGGAAACTCTGCAAAAGCTGGGCGCTTGCGCTCCCAACATTGATGTAAACGCAGGCTATCCCTATCAGCTGGGCACCACCTTGGAAAATCTGCAATTCGCCGCCGAGGGGGAACTTCACGAGCACGACGATGCCTACCCTGCCTTTGCTGAGGTAGCCCGGCGGGAAGGTCAGGACGATGCTGCCCGATTGTGGATGCAGATTGCCCGGGTGGAGGGCGTCCATCACAACACCTTCCGTCAGCTGTATGAGCAGCTGAAAAACGGAAATCTTACCAAAAAGGAAGCTCCCATTGTCTGGCGTTGCCTGAACTGCGGCTTTACCTATGAAAGCACCAACGCCGTTGACCCTTGTCCCATCTGCAGCAAGCCTGCCGGCTGGCAGGAGGGGGAGCTGAACACCAAGCAGCTTATGGAAAAGTAATTCCTTTGCGTGTAAAGGGCTCATTACAGACAATGCGGGCGGTCCAACGGACCGCCCGCATCCTTATATTTGCAGCAACGCCTTTGCGAACAGAAAATACACCAGCAGGGACAGCGCATCCACAATGGTGGTGATAAAGGGACTTGCCATTACCGCCGGGTCCAGCTTTATCCGTTTGGCAGCCATAGGCAGCACGGCACCAACAATTTTTGCCGCCACCACCGTCACCAGCAGCGCAAGGCACACCACCGCATCCACCGTCAGAGTGATTTGGGGGTTACCCAAAAGCAGCCGGTCCACCAGCCAGATTTTTACAAAGCAGACGATTGCCAGCACCACACCGCATAGCACCGAGGTGCCAATTTCCTTCCACAACACCCGGGGCAGGTCGGAGAATTTCAGTTCATCCAGACTCAGCGCGCGGATAACGGTAACCGAAGACTGGGAGCCGGAATTACCGCCGGTACCCATCAGCATCGGGATAAATGCCGTCAGCGCCACCTGCGCCGCCAATGCGCCTTCAAAGGCAGTGATAATCATTCCCGTAAAGGTTGCCGACACCATCAGCAGCATCAGCCACGGAATCCGGTTCTTGAACAACTCCCAAACGCTGCTTTTCAGGTAGGTTTTCTCTGAGGGCAGCATACCGCCCATCAGCTCAATATCCTCCGTGGTCTCTTCTTCAATGACATCCATCGCGTCATCAAAGGTGACGATACCCACCATTCGGTTTTCCCTGTCCACCACCGGCAGCGCAAGGAAATTGTATTTGGTAAACATCCGGGCCACTTCTTCCTGGTCGGTTTGGGTGGTAACCGACAGGATGTTGGTTGACATAATATTCTCCACCGGCGTATCATCGTCATCTGCCAGCAGCAAATCCTTTACCGTCACCAAGCCCAGCAGTGTCCTGTCCTGTGTCACATAACAGGTGTAAATGGTTTCCTTATCCACGCCCTGCCGGCGGATACGCAGTATGCTCTCCCCCACCGTCATATCCGGCCTTAGGGACACATACTCGGTGGTCATCAGTGAGCCGGCAGAATTCTCCGGATACTGCAAAATCTGGTTAATGGACGTCCGCATTTCCGGGTCTGCCTGCCTTAAAATCCGCTTTACCACGTTGGCGGGCATTTCCTCCACCAAATCTGCGGCATCATCCACATACAGCTCATCCAGCACAGCCTTCAGCTCATTATCGGAAAAGCCGCGGATGAGCAGCTCCTGATCGTCCGGCTCCATTTCCACGAAGGTTTCCGCCGCCAGCTCCTTGGGAAGCAGCCGAAACACAAGGGACATCTTATTCTCCCGCAGACCGGCAAAAAGTGCCGCAATATCCGCAGGATTCATCGTTAGCAACACATCCCGCAGGGCTGTGTATTTTTTATCCTCCAGCATTTTTACCAGAGCTTTTTCCAACAGTTCAAAACGTTCTGTCACGGGTGTTCCTCCTTTTATAAAAAGTCATCACACCTATGCCAAAATCAGCAGAGTCCACCTACGGACTTCTGCCTACTTCGGCCAGGTATATTGCCACTACTGCCAGAATCCATAGTGTGTTCTCCTTTCGTAATTTTCTCTCCTTATTTTATCCTCTGCCCATAGGTTTTGTCAACCGCGTTTTTTCGTTGTGAAATCCGTGCAAGTGTGGTATACTGACTGTAAAGGATGTGACAAAATATGTTGAATTTCGAACCGCTGAAGCCGGAACAAAAACCCATATACGACCGTTTTCTGTTAAACTGCGGAGAACGGGGCTGTGAATACAGCTTTGCCAATCTTTTCCTGTGGGGCAGACAGAAGGCTACCGTCCACGAGGGAAATCTCGCCTTTTTCTGCCAGTTTAACCGGCGAAGTGTGTACCTGTTTCCCCTTGGGGAGGATTTGAAGCCTACGCTGGATGCCATTATCTCTGATGCCCGCAAGCGGGGAATCCCCTGCCGGCTCACCAGCTTGTCCGAAGCAGACCAAGCCCTGCTGGAGCAGTGGTATCCCGGGCAGTTTTATTTTCAGCCGGACAGAGATAGCTATGATTATATATATTCTATCGATGCGCTGGCAGATTTGACAGGCAAAAAGCTTCAAAAGAAGCGGAATCACTGCAACCGTTTCCGCCTGCTTCACCCCCACTGCGCCGTGACTCCCATTACCGACGAAAACACCCCGGAAGTACTGGCAATGCTGGAAGCGTGGTACGCCCAAAGAAAAGCCGCTGACCCCACCGCCAGCTTCCGCTTGGAGCAAACCGCCATTACCAAGGCTCTGCAGTGTCGGCAGGCGCTGGGTATGGAAGGCTTGGTGCTGACAGAAAAAGGGCGAATCATCGCTATGACCTTGGGCTCTTTTCTGTCAGAAAATACCTTCGACGTACAGTTTGAAAAAGCGCTGGAGGGATACGACGGGGCGTATGCCGTTATCAATCGGGAGTTTGCCCGCTATCTCCGGGAAAAATACCCCGCCTTGCAGTGGCTGAACCGGGAGGACGATTTGGGTCTGGAGGGTCTGAGAAAGGCAAAGCTGTCCTACTGCCCCCACCGGCTGGTGGAGAAACGCTGGGCGTGTCTGAAGGAGGACGGCTATGATTGCTGATTTGCAAACGCTTTGGCAGGAGGCATTCGGTGATTCCAAAGAAACCGTTGATGCCTTTTTTGCCACCGGCTTTTCCCAAGACCGCTGCCACTACATTGTGGAAAATAATGTTCCCGTCAGCGCTCTTTACTGGTTTAACTGTGAACTGTCCGGCTGCAAGCTTGCCTATATCTACGCGGTAGCAACCTTAAAATCCCATCGGGGCAAGGGTCTTGCCCGACGGCTAATGGAAGAAGCCCACCAAATATTAAAAGAGCAAGGCTATGCCGGTGCAATTTTGGTGCCGGGAGAAAGAGAACTGTTTTCCTATTACGAAAAGCTAGGCTACCGGACTGTAACGAGGGCAGCGGAATTTTCTGCCGTGGCGACAGCTTCCCCTGTTTTTATCAACCGGATTACTCCAGCGGAGTATGCCACCTACCGACGAAAATATCTTCCGGAGGGCAGCGTGTTGCAGGAGCGGGAGACCCTTTCCTATCTTGCAACCTACGCGAAATTTTATAAAGGTGAGGACTTTTTGCTCTCGGCAACCAGGCAGGAAGATACGCTTCTTGTCCACGAAATTTTAGGAAATACCGATTATTGCAGCAACATCCTATGCGCCCTTTCCTGCAAAGTCGGCCGTTTCCGCACCGCAGGACCAGACAAGCCTTTTTCTATGTTCCTTCCACTGAAGGAAAGCTGCCCTGTTCCGGCATATTTCGGGTTGGCTTTGGATTAAAAAAAGTTGTCAAATCGTGCATTTTTTTCTTGCACATTAAAAAAAACAGAGTTATAATACAATATATTTTTCAATATTCCAAAGGAGGAATCCGTTATGAGCAACAATCTCCGTCCTGAAACTATGGAGCGTATCACCACCAAGGCGCTGGCAGATGCGTTTATCGAGGAACAAGTGGCTGCCGTCCGCAAGCAGGTGGGCGACAAGAAGGTCCTGCTGGCACTCAGTGGCGGCGTGGACTCCTCTGTGGTTGCCGCGCTGCTGATTAAGGCTATCGGCAAGCAGCTGGTCTGCGTTCACGTCAACCACGGTCTGATGCGCAAAGACGAAAGCGAGGACGTTATCAGAATTTTCGGTCAGGAGCTGGATGCCAACCTGATTTACGTAGATGCTACTGACAGATTCTTAGATTTGCTGGCCGGCGTTTCCGATCCTGAAACTAAGCGGAAGATTATCGGCAAGGAGTTTATCGAAGTCTTTGCTGAGGAGGCCCGGAAATTAGAGGGTGTCACCTTCCTTGCTCAGGGCACTATCTATCCCGACATTCTGGAGTCTGTAAAGGCTGCCGAGGGTAAAAAGGCTGTTAAGTCCCACCACAATGTGGGCGGTCTGCCGGAGGATTTGAAGTTCGAGCTGGTTGAGCCTGTGAAGCTTCTGTTCAAGGACGAGGTTCGTGTGGTTGGTGAGGCGCTGGGTCTGCCCCACGCAATGGTCTACCGTCAGCCCTTCCCCGGCCCCGGCTTGGGCGTAAGATGCTTGGGCGCCATTACCCGTGACCGTCTCCACGCGCTTCGCGAGGCAGATGCTATTCTGCGGGAGGAATTTGCCAACTGCGGTCTGGCTGAGAAGACCTGGCAGTATTTCATTGCCATTCCCGATATCAAGAGCGTGGGCGTGAAGGACGACTCCAGATACGAGGGCTGGCCCGCCATCATCCGCGCTGTGAACACCAAGGATGCAATGACCGCCACCGTAGAGGAAATCCCCTACCCTGTGCTCCACAAAATTGTTGCCCGTATCACCGCCGAGGTAGAGGGTATCAACCGTGTCCTCTTCGACCTGACACCCAAGCCCACCGGCACCATCGAATGGGAATAACCCTACACCTCTGAAAACCCCTGATTTCAAGGGATTTTACAGTTCTCGTTTTGCTATTGACAGCAATATGACAGCAAAAAATCGAAGATGCTCTGCTTTTTACGGCAGAGCATCTTTTAGTTTTAGGTACAGATTTGATTATTCAATCGGCGGAGAAATGAAGAGACCGCGGGGCACCATACTTGATACATCCCTTCCAACATATGTTGACCTTTTCATAAAGACATCAGACGAATAGCAGTACACTTTCTCTTGAAGGGTTTCAAAGATTTCTGATGAACTAATGCCGCTGTTTTCCATCGTTATCCAATCTTTGAGAAGTTGAGATATCGTCTTGTCCGATAACTCTACAATTCGTATGCCCTTAATCTTATCTGTTGCTGTGTCCACCAAAAAGGATTTCACTTGCTGTCCTTCTGGAATAACCCTTCTTAAATCCACAAGAGAAGTATTTGGCAGGTGAACAAAATCCGTGTTGGTGATGCCTCGCAGCGAAGTGGTAATGACACCATTTGATAGTTCGTTTCGATAAATACGGCAAGGCTTATTTAAGAAGTTGTAAACCTCATCCTCTCTAATGTTTGGGGCAAAATCATACAAGTTAAAGGCTCCGTATTCATCAACGAGAAGTGAACAAAACTCTTGTTTGCTTTGGGGTCCTATTACATCATAAAGGTCATTAAACACACCACATTCACTTGCATTCGCAGTTCCGTTGACGGTAAACAAATCTGTATTAGTATTTTTTGAAATAAGCATATATAAAACTCCTTTTAATCTATTTTAAAGTTAGTGAGTGCTCCGACTTTTCATCGGAGCACTTTTTTGTTACCAAGTTCTGACAAGACCCTTGGCGGGGGTCAGTTTTATACCAATTGAGCCGATTTCAGAACAGAATGGGTCGTCCCGATTGACTACATAGGCAATGGTTTCACCGTGCCGTATAAGTTGCTGGTCGGCTTCCCATTCGTTTCTGTGCCTGCTCACATACAGGTAAGCATCCATCGTACCGTATTCGGTATAACTACGGACAACCATATAGACACGGGCACCGTGCTCTGCTTCCCAAGACCTGATTTCTTCCAGTTCTTTGTTATCGACCCAGTAGAAAGCACCGAAGGGCGGTTCACTCTTGCTGATACGACCTTCTTCTGCGAATTGTCTGATGGTTTCGTCGTGAACACATATGAGTTCGTCCATCGTCATAGTGTCGATGGTCTTCCTCTTTTGCTCTAAACGAGCAATGAGTGCAGGCAGTTCGT
>SVKL01000007.1 GCA_015068495.1 Oscillospiraceae bacterium
GTTCTCTACGGTTCTCATTATAACATAAAAGAGAACTGTAGCCAATAGGTCTGAACCATTTATATCGTTTCGCAGTGCTTTTGTTCCCGTCCACCTTTTCCTCATTATTCATTGTGTAGAAGACAAAGAAACACGACCTACCTCACGAAAGGGTTATATCTCATCCAGATATCATTAACTCTTCGTGTGGGGTCGTAATGCACTAAAATAGAAGAATATGAAGCAGTCCTACAAAGGTGTTTGAATAATTAAATATTTTGTTATTTTAGGTTCTCTTATAGTTAGACTTATTCTTGTTTTACAGTCGTTTAGCGGGTGCTTTTCGGATGAATAACGGTTGCACAACGAATGCTAAACGAATACCAAACGGTTGTTAAACGGTTTCTAAACGAGTGCAAAACGACCGCTTTGCATCCGTTTTATATGTTTGCTCTTTTTTGAATTATGGATGCTGGGTGGGAGGAACAAAAAAACCAAGGAACACTAAAAAGTGTCCCTTGGGAAAATCAATAATTCTTATTCGCCATCTGTTTTGTCATCATTCGTATTAACGACTTCAATCTTTTCGAAATCAAACATATAAGAAAAAGTATTAATTGTATGCAGACATCGTGGGCATCGCACTTTGTTATATGAAAACTGTTGAAAATACTTTTCCTTTGTCATTTTCTTGCCGCACCTTGGACATATTATCGGTACATCCACATCAATAAAATCTAATGCATCCTTTAACGACATAGACCCTAGTGCTTTGAAGTTTTTTAGAAGCGTGTTATAGGAATTCATTATTATTGTATAGGTATTTAATTCTGCAATTTCTGCAAATACTTTTGTAATAATATTTATAGCATAAAACATTACATAGGGCAGTGATGTGTAATACAGCCCTAAACCATTTTCAAACTCTTGTCCGTCTAAAAAAACAAAATTTAAACCAGAGGGTGAAGTTTTAAAAGAATTGCTACGATTAACCACCAAATGATTGGCACCATTAAGTATGCCGTTTAAAGAAGTCTCGCTTGTCATGCTATATCGGAAGTCATAAATATTTATTGCAGAGGATGCTACAAACGATTCGCCCAACAATTCTGTTATGTTATCTTCAATCTTTTGACCGAACTTTTTTCGGTTAGATATATCGTACTCTTTTGCCTCTTTACTTTGCAACATTAGATTTACTAGTTCATCCCCATTAACAGTGAGCCATTCTATATATGCCAAAGTCTCTTGCAAAGGCCTTCTTAAAAGGCTCCAAGCAACAGAGATGTTGAGTTTTGTGATGTTCTCCAATGAGGCAGAATAATAGTTATAGAAATCTCGTAGCAAGGAGAAAAACAGATGTTTTTTATGATATTCCAAAAAAACATCTTTATATTCACTTTGCAGCAACCAGTCACATGTATATTCTTTGTCTTCTTGTTCGGAGATTTTCTTAAACACTTCAAAATCAGTTTCGTTGAAATCAATTTTCACATTCGATAATTTATGGTTGTCTGCATATTTCAAAATATCTATAATTACATTTTGACAATATGTAAGAAAGTCATAGCGAGGAAGATGTTCATCAGGAACGAAAAAGTTATGCTTGTTCATATAGCACCACCTTTGTGTGTTGTTGAAAATATTTCTTATTGTCTTTTATTATACCATATCGCCATATAGAATTAAATAAAATCGAAGCAACTTTTTGTAACACTTTTTCGAAACCCGTTGTATTTTCTATGTATTTGTGCTATAATAACCTAAACAAATCGCAATTCCCACATCACGATGATTTTGCTGTCAGTGAATTAGTGACAGCAGGTTTTGACAGCAAAAACCTGTGATAATACAGATAATAGAGATAATTCGTATACAAAGAGTTCCTATTATCGTCGAAAACGAGAACTTTTTGGTAGGTTTCGGTACATACGACATTGAGTGGGAATAACAGCTTTTAAGCGCCGCATAGCTGCGGCGCTTAAAAAATGGCGCAAGCAGTTGCATTTTTTTACAAAAGTGATATAATGCAGCATTGGTAAAACGGAGCGCAACCATTATAGATATCTTCTGAGAGCATTTTAATACCCTCACATCACATCTAGATGATTAAACTCTGAAAAACGATTTTGAAAGTAGGCGTATTCTTATGACTCAAACAGCAAGTATTTTTATGAGTCTCTCCATCGCACTGCTGGCAGGTCTTCTGCTGTCAAGAATTGCCAAGATAGTAAAACTCCCCGCAGTTACTGCATATCTGGTCTCCGGCGTTCTCATCGGCCCGTTTGTTCTCGGCGCGATCGGTATTCCCGGAATCGGTATTACAGCAGATCAAATTGAAGGCTTTGGTCTGATCTCTGACTTGGCGCTGGGCTTCATCGCATTTGCCATGGGTAATGAGTTCCGCCTTGTACAGCTTAAGAAGATCGGCAAACAGGCAACAGTCATTGGTGTTGTTCAGGCACTGTTCACCACTCTTGTTGTCGATGTGGTGTTGATTGGACTGCATTCCCTTATGCCGGATAAGCTGTCGCTTCCTGCTGCTATTGTTCTTGCATCCGTTGCGACCGCTACAGCCCCCGCTGCAACTCTGATGGTTGTGAAACAGTACAAGGCAAAGGGACCGGTTACTGATGTTCTGCTCCCCGTTGTTGCACTTGATGATGCCGTTGGCCTTATAGTGTTTGCAATTTCCTTCGGCGTAGCAAAATCCATCAGCACCGGAACGGTTGATGTACTCTCGGTTATTCTGGAACCGCTGCTTGAGGTTGTTCTTTCGCTCGGTCTCGGCTTTATTATGGGACTGCTTTTTACACTATGCGAAAAGTATTTCCATTCCCGTTCCAAGAGAATGGCTGTTTCTGTTACCTTCGTTATGATGACCGTTGCTATCTCTAGCCTGAAGTTCGATGTCGGCGGCATTCATATTGGGTTTTCTTCTTTACTTGCCTGCATGATGCTCGGCACCGTATTCTGCAATATGTGCGAGGTATCCGATGAGCTGATGGACAGAGCAGACCGATGGACAACCCCTGTTCTCATTCTGTTCTTCGTAATCAGCGGTGCAGAGCTGGAACTTTCGGTATTCGCAGATTGGGCAGTCGTGGTGGTCGGTATTGTCTACATCATTTCTCGCTCCGTAGGCAAATATTACGGCGCGAACATCAGCGCAAAGATGACAAAGTCCGATCCCAGCATTGTGAAATATCTCGGTATCACCTTACTGCCCCAAGCAGGTGTTGCGCTCGGTATGGCGAGCAAGGCGATCGCGCTTGGCCCTGACGGTGCTATCGTCCGCAATATCACTCTGTTCGCCGTTCTGATCTACGAAATCGTCGGTCCGTTCCTGACAAAGATCGCTCTTACCAAAGCCGGCGATATTAGAGAGGAAGGACGCACAAGTGCAAGAGAAGAACATCTTGCCAAGAAAGCTCAGAATCAATAATACATTGTTAACACGACCGTATCGGAATTGAAAATATTGCTACGCATCTTCCAAAAGCTGTGACCAACTTTTGACCAACAAAGCTTAAGTAATACAAAATAACTGGTATAATAGCACTACCTTTCGGCTGCTAATATACCAGCAACCACTACATATCCGCAAAGCCAAAAAACGCCCATCGAGTGGGAATAAATTCTCATTTGCTTAAACCCCTTGATTTTATAGGGTCTTTCGGCTTCTGTCATCCCCCTTTGACAGAACTTTGACAGTCATCACTTTCAAAAGGACTCCGCAGCAATGCGGAGTCCTTTTTTGTCTGCAACAGAGAATCGGCGCGGATTTCTTAAAAACATACCCCCATATGTAGGATAAAACTACATATGGGGGATGTTTTGTCTATTGTCCGTTTTTACCGGTTCAGTTCAATTTTCGTAAGGGTGCTGTTTTTATCTAATTATGCTTTGTTTTTCTTTCGGATTGCAATTACTGCTGCGCCGCAGCCAAGAATCACGGGAATCAACATCCACCAGCGTCCGTCTGCGTCTTCAGCAGGAGTTGCCCCATCTGTGGGCGCAGCAGGTGTGGTAGCTTCCGATTGCTGCTGGTTTTGCGTCGGCAAACTCGGTTGGGTCTGCTCTGTTGGCGGTGTCGTCTCCTCCGGGTGCCTAGTCTGCTCTGTTGTCGGAGTCGTCTCCCCCGGATTGACAGTCTCCCCGGTGGTAGGGATTACCGGCTGCACAGGCGGTTTTGGTTCTGTGACTTCTTCCTTTGGGCTGTCTGTGGGGATATTGCCTACCCGAATCTCAGCGCCCATTACAGCCACATTGCTGCCCTTTGAATCGCCAACAGCGGCCTCTGCCCCAATCTCATAGTTCCCCGGGGCTGCATTGCTTTTTACCCGGAAATCAAAAGAGAATACCGGTCCGGAAATCTTTCTGGGCAGCATCAGCAGGAACGTCCCTGCCTTCTCCTGCAAGAGCACCTCACCAAACATAGTGTTTTCCAAAAGGCATCTCCCACCCGCAAGCTCAAAGACCTTTTCGTCATACTCCAATGCCACTGTTCCAAGCCCAACGGCTTTATCATTTTCCAAAATAGCCTGCACTGTAAAGGTGTCCCCGGGCTGTACTGTTTCCGGGGAGGCTTGCAAAGTCATTCCTGCTCCGGCAGCAAGCACCGGCGTTGCCAGCGCCGCAGCCAGCATCAGCCAAAGACATAGATTTCGAATTGTTCTCATCAGCTTACCTCATCTGCTTACAAAGGGAATCGATTGGGCATAGTTACATAGAGCAGCAGGCGGATGATATCGTCACGGGTAACCAAACCGTTGCCGTCGAAGTCCGCCTCGGCATTCAGGGGGAATCGGTTTGGCATAGTCACGTGGAGCAGCAGGGAAATTACATCGTTCCGGTTTACCTGAGAGTCACCGTCTATATCCCCGCGTACGAATTCCGGCAATGCAGAAAAGTCCTTATCCGCCATTGGATATGCGTTTTGGAACGCTTCCGTCAGATACTCCGCATCGGGCACGTGATCTTCAAAACTTTCCTCACACAACAGGAAATATGTATATTCCAACCCTTCCTGAGCACAGGTCGCATCCCACGTGGCATCCAGATTATAATACTTGCCGTTTAATTTTACAATATTCCAACCGTGGTCTCCTCCATTACCCTTTCCGGAAACCAAACGAGCATCAACCCCAAGCTCCAAGGCCAACCGATAAAACAGGTTGGCATAGCCTTGGCAGACAGAAGTTCCGTTGATCAACGCTGCATAGGCTGTGTAGATCTGTGTGTTATTCTCTTCCGCAAGACCTGCATAATCGTAGACCACATTTTCACAGATAAAGTCGTAAATTGCACACACCTTTTCATAATCCGTAGCAGTATATACATTCAGCAGGTCAAGGCGCTCCTCCACTGCCACATCCATCTGTGCTTCCTGCTGAGCGGTGGTGTAGTATTCCGGTGTATAGGTCAATGTCAGATAGTAGTCCTCACCGTAGGCATATCCTCCCATAGACATTTCATTTTGACCTATCTGCCAACGCAGGTAGTCTCCTTGCGTCGGTACACCCGTGTGCGCAATCGCTGCATTCAACACATCTCGCATCAGATTTTCGCTGTAAGTCTGTGTTACGAAGCTGACCGAAATTGTTTCCTGTCGACTCTCAAGGCCCTGCCGCACAACGGCAATTACATCCTCCAAAGATTCCAGATAATCTGCCGTATCTCCGGTCATTGGTCCGGCCGCTTCCAGCAGGTGGCTGACGGTAACACTATCTGAAAGAGGCGCAAGAATACGAATTTCCGACTCCTGAGCTCTGACAGGCAATGTCATACTTGCTGCCAGCATAATACTCAACATCGCCGCTATCAATCGCAAAAAAGACCGTTTCATTATAATCACCCTCTCTGATTATTCTTGCATCAACGCTGAACATTTCAGCATTGATGCAAGAATAATCCCATCCTAAAATTATCGCAGACTGTCATCTCCCTAAGGAGATGACAGTCTGCAGTTGTACATAAAGGAATTAGAAAGCTTTTCTCTTCTTCAGCAGCAAGCTGACAACCACACCAAAGGCGGACAGTAATGCCAGCAAAAGAACGGTTAAGAACTGGAATTCGTCACCGGTCTTAGGAGGAACTTCTTCCTTGGGTGTCGTTTCCTCCTGCTTGGGAGGCTCCTGCTCGGGTGCCTCTACCTTAGGCAGTTCCTCAGTTTTTGTCTTGCCGCAATCCTTACAGGTAAAGGTCTTCTCGCCAGCCTTTTCAGTGGTAGCTTCTACAGTTACCTTACCTTCATCCCAGTTGTGCTTCACAGCCTCGCTCTTGGCGCCGCAAGCACAGACGTGCCAGTGGTTATCTGCATCAGTTTCCCACTTTGTTTCGTCATAGGTATGCTTAACTTCGTCTTTCTTCTCGCCGCATACACAGGCGTTCCAGTGGGTTTCCTCACCGGCAGTTAACTGTTCGGAATAGGTGTGCTTGGCTGTATTCTCTTCACCGCAACCTACCACAGAGCAAATGCTCTTATGGGTATCGCCGTCTACCTTTTCCCAAATTTCAAAGGTATGGTCTGCCAGTGCGCCGGCTGCAAAGGTCTCTGTGCCCTTTGCACCGCAGTAGCAGCTCTTATAATAGGTTGCCTGCGTGATACAGGTTGCAGGTGTTGCCTTATACTGTTCCGTTGCCACCTGCTTGTCGTATACGTGAGCCAGCAGGCTGCCGGCCTCAAAGGTGGTTGTGCCCTTTACACCACAGACGCAGCTATGGTTGTAAACTGCCTTCTTGGTGCAGGTTGCGCCGCTTACCTTGTAGGCTTCTGCGACCTTTTCCTGGTCATAGATGTGGTCTGCCAGTGCGCCGGCTGCGAAGGTCTCTGTGCCCTTTGCGCCACAGTAGCAGCTCTTGTAATAGGTTGCCTGGGTGGTACAGGTTGCAGGTGTTGCCTTATACTGTTCCGTTGCCACCTGCTTGTCATATACGTGAGCCAGCAGGCTGCCGGTTTCAAAGGTGGTTGTGCCCTTTGCACCGCAGACGCAGCTATGGTTGTAAACCGCCTTCTTGGTGCAGGTTGCGCCGCTTACCTTATAGGCTTCTGCTACCTTTTCCTGGTCATAGATGTGGTCTGCCAGTGCGCCGGCTGCGAAGGTCTCCGTGCCCTCTGCGCCGCAGTAACAGCTATAATGATAGGTTGCCTGTGTGGTACAGGTTGCAGGTGTTGCCTTATACTGTTCCGTTGCCACCTGCTTGTCGTATACGTGAGCCAGCAGGCTGCCGGTCTCAAAGGTGGTTGTGCCCTTTGCACCGCAGATACAGCTATGGTTATAAACCGCCTTCTTGGTACAGGTTGCACCGCTTACCTTGTAAGCATCTGCCACCTTTTCCTGATTGTAAGTATGAGGTTCCAGTGCGCCGGCTGCGAAGGTCTCCGTGCCCTCTGCGCCGCAGTAACAGCTATAATGATAGGTTGCCTGGGTGGTGCAGGTTGCAGGTGTTACCTTATACTGTTCCGTTGCCACCTGCTTGTCGTATACGTGAGCCAGCAGGCTACCGGTTTCAAAGGTGGTTGTGCCCTTTGCACCGCAGATACAGCTATGGTTGTAAACTGCCTTCTTGGTACAGGTTGCACCGCTTACCTTGTAAGCATCTGCCACCTTTTCCTGATTGTAATTGTGAGGCTCCAGCGCGCCGGCTGCGAAAGTCTCAGTTCCCACTGCTCCACAGGTACAGGTATAGTAGTACGTTGCCTGGGTGGTACAGGTTGCATTGGTTGCCTTCAGATCGTCGCGCACAACAGCTTGGTTGTAGTTATGGTCTGCCACATTGCCATATTGGAAGGTCGCAGTGCCCTTTGCGCCGCAGTAACAGCTATAATAATAAACAGCGGGGACGCCACAGGTAGCTTCAGATACCTTATACTGTTCCGTTGCCACCTGCTTGTCATATACGTGAGCCAGCAGGCTGCCGGTTTCAAAGGTGGTTGTGCCCTTTGCACCACAGACGCAGCTATGGTTGTAAACTGCCTTCTTGGTGCAGGTTGCTCCGCTTACCTTATAGGCTTCTGCCACCTTTTCCTGGTCATAGATGTGGTCTGCCAGTGCACCGGCTGCGAAGGTCTCCGTGCCCTCTGCACCGCAGTAACAGCTATAATGATAGGTTGCCTGGGTGGTACAGGTTGCAGGTGTTACCTTATACTGTTCTGTAGCCACCTGCTTGTCGTATACGTGCGCCAGCAGGCTGCCGGTCTCAAAGGTGGTTGTGCCCTTTGCACCGCAGATACAGCTATGGTTGTAAACTGCCTTCTTGGTGCAGGTTGCGCCGCTTACCTTGTAAGCTTCTGCCACCTTTTCCTGATCATACACGTGAGGCAGCGTGCTGCCGGTCTCAAAGGTGGTTGTGCCCTTTGCGCCGCAGGAACAACTATAATAATAGGTTGCCTTGTTGGTACAGGATGCATCGTCCGCCTTGTACGCATCGGAAATTACCTGCTGATTGAAGTTATGTGCCTGCGTGTCCACGTAGCCACAAGTAGCAACAGAACAGGTACGCTTATGGCTGTTGTTGTCCACCTTCACCCAATCGCCAAAATTGTGGGCTTCTGTGATCTTGTGTCCACAGCCGGAAACGGTACATTCCTTTTTGTGATTTTGGGCATCGTCCTGCACCCAGTTCTCACCCATAATATGATCACATTTCACAGTAATTGACACACCGGTAGAATTGTCCAGAATGTTACTGGTATCCACACCGATAGATGTTTCGTTACCAATTTCGAAGGTACCGAAGGGTGCGTTGTCCTTAACCTTCATTTCGAAGGAGAAGAGGTCGCCGGTCACAACAGCAGTGCTGTCGCCTGCCATAGAAAAGAATGTAAAGGAACCAACGCCTTCCTCAGGCAACACCACAGGGAACAACATCAGTCCCGCAGGTGCCTGCACCAAACATGCGCCGCTAACCATTTCAAACACAGCGCTATCATAAATCAGCGCTACAGCGCCCATACCGATCACATCGGAGTTGGTCAGGGTCGCAGTGACGGTGAAGGTTTCGCCCCGCTTCAGCTGGTTAGCTGAAGCGTTAAGGGCGCTGCTGCTGGTTTCAAACATCGCAAATACCGGCGATGTCAAGGAAAACAGAAGCACCAAACACATTAAAATTGCGATTGATTTTTTCATATTTATACCTCGTTTCGTAGGTTTACAACATACACCCAATTACTCAAGGGGGAATCTGTTGGGCATAGTTACGTGAAGCAGCAGACGAATGACATCATCGCGGGTTACCTGCGTGTCTCCGTTAAAGTCTGCTTCCGCATCCAGCGGGAATCTATTCGGCATTGTTACGTGGAGCAGCAGACGAATGACATCATCGCGGGTTACCTGCTCGTTGCCGTCAATATCGCCCAGAATTGCCATAAGAATGTCCACAATCACATCCTGATCCGAAACGGTCATAGACATCTTCTTGGTGGGCAGACCACTCTGAGTAGCCTCAATCTCATAGTCATTGGCAACCACGTTATCAAACCGATATGTGCCGTTCTTGGAAACAGATACTGTCTCCAGCACCTCGCCGCCGCTGAGCAGTTTCACTTCTGTGCCGGCAAGGTCACTTGCGCCTCTAACAGTACCGGTGATGGTAACACCGGTAACCTCTACCACTGCATAGTAACTGAAGTGGTCGGTATCGAAGACCATACGACCGTCCTTATATTGGGCGTTCATATCCGTTACCGTTCCATCGTCTGCAATGTGGAAGACCTTACAACGCTTGCTTTCCATATGCACAGGCACGGGGATAGATACCTGAACGGTTTGCTCCGGCTGCACAGGCTCGCCATCCTGCTCCAACGTAATGTCGAAGATCACGGCATTGTTTTCCTGAATAATCTCAGGCATCTCAGGCATCTCGGGAAGCTGTGTTTCCTCATAAACTTTCTCAACTACCAGTTCCACATTGCTCTCCACTGCGCCTTCCGGAGCACTGATTTCAATCTTTTCCTGATCGTTGCTAAAGTTCAACTTCTCCTCATTGACCGTTACATTAAAGGTTGCACTGTAGTCGCCGTAAGTGACGGTAATGGTCTGTACACCACCCAAGTTTGCATCATAACCGGTAACGATGTAGTCAGTAATGCTTTCCTCGCTGCCGTCATTGAAGGTCAACATCACTTCAAGGCCACGGGTACGCAGCTCTTGCCGCATATCGTACTCCCGTGTGTAAGGCAACTGCGCCAAACGGATGCCGGTAGCTTCTGCCGGGTTACGCAGGGTAACAGTATTCGTCTTTGCTGTCTGACCCAGAAGATCAGTTACCAAACAATAAACTCTACCTTGAGCAGTATTCCGATCCACCGTCATAGTCAACTCGATACTATCTCCGCCCACGGGCACGAATTTCTTGGTGCCGGGTGCAGCGTAGTACCACTGATAGCTAAGCCGCTGACCGTAAGCTTCCGCAGATAGGGTAATCGTCTCGCCGGGAGCGACCGTTTCGCTGACAGGCTGCCGGGTAATGGTGGGCACATTACAAGCATACCAACTATTATTATCTTCAGGCAAGCTGTTCCAGGTCTTGTTTGCGCCTGTATAGAACGCGGAGATGCCGATTTCATCGAAGGCACCCTGCATATTCGGCTGATCGCCCAGGAATACCAAATTCCTTATGCGATTGTCAGTAAACGCATGTGCGCTAATGTCCTTTACGCTGGCAGGAATGGTCAGATTCGTAATGCCGGTTCCTGCAAAGGCATAATAACCAATGGCAGTTACCGTATCCGGGATGATGATTCCTTCAATGCCCCGGCAATCAGCAAATGCGCCGTAAACAATCTCGGTAACACCAGCAGGAATTTCAAGGCATTCCACCCACATATAGCAGTCTCTGAACGCCATTTCACCAATGGTGGTCAGACTCTTAGGCAGTCTGAAGTTATTAAGCGATGCCCCAACAAACGCCTCGGCACCAATGGTTGTAACGGAATCAGGCAGCTCCACTTCCCGCAACCAATTGCACGAATAGAATGCCTTATCTCCAATTGCAGTAACCGCATCGCCCATAGTAACCATCCGTAGAGAAGCGCAATAGGCGAATGCCTCAGCGGGAATTTCCGTAATACCTGCAGGCAGTTCTACCAGAATCAGATTCCGGTTGTAAGCAAATACATCCTTGGTAAATGCAGTAACCTGCAAGCCCTCAATTCTTTCCGGAACTACCAATTCAGTATCCTGTCCGGTGTAACCGATTATGGTTACCGTTCCGTCCCCGTTCTCCTCATACTCCCAGTAGTTCTCGCCTTCGCCGCAAATAGTACAAATACCATTTTCATCGAAGGAGTGGGACATTTTTCCCTTTCGTACTGTCTCGGTCTTGTCACAGATAGAGCAGTAGAAGGTAACGGTTGTACAGGTCTGGCTGGTGGTTACCTCATTTCCGATTGCCTCGCAGTGGAGGGTGGCATTCCACAACTCTTCACTGTAGTTCTCCATATTGTACCACTCATCCTGAGTGCCGGTATACAACACGTGAGACAGTTTTTCACAACCATCAAAGGCTGAACCATCAATGTAAGTAATGGTATCAGGAACAGTAACGCTCACCAGGTTTTTATTGAATGCATAAACTCTGTAAGAAATCTCAGTAACCGAGGAGGGCAGCTTAATCTGGGTGGCGTTTGTGCCGGAGAAAGCTTCGGCGTACACCATTGTTATATTGTCTCCCAAATCCAGATCGCCCAAGGGACAATTTGCAAAAGCGGAATTGGAAATCTCCACTGCCTCACAGTCAAAGATTACTTCTGTCAACGCAGAGTTTTCAAAGGCTCCGGACCCAACATATGTTATCTGCTTGGGCAAGGTTACTGATGTCAAGCCGCTATTGACGAAGCCGCGATAGGGAATTTCCATAACACCGCTTCCAAAGTCAATTTGGGTCAGATTCCGGCAGTCAGCAAACACCTCTGAGCCCAGATAACCCAGACTGTCCGGCAATTCAATGGACTTCACACCGCTATCCGCAAAGGCAGCATCATAGATAACTTCCAATCCACTGCCAAAGCTGACGGTCTCCAGATCTCTACAGCCCAAGAATGCAAGGAAATCAATGCTCATCAGGCTATCCGGCAGCTCCAAAGCCTTCAAATTGCTGCACTCGAAAGCACTAGGTCCTATATCTGTAATGCCCTCTTCAAAGGTGATTCTCTCCACAGACGAGCCGTAGAACGCCCCATTGCCGATGGTATACACATAGGAAGGCACCGTTAGGCTTTCAATATCGATGTTGTAGAAAGTATAGTTGCCTATACCGTAAACCATATCTGTAACATTTTCGCTGTCTGTTGCCAAATTCGGCAGCACCAGATCCGTAATCTTCTCGCCGTTCAGATACAGGTCACGCGCATAGAACAGAGGGTTAGACGTGGGGCTCGCAAATTCAATGCGGCACCAGGCGGTAAGATCGGAGATATTGACCTTATTCAGGTTTTCGCAACCCTCAAAGGCATAATAACCAATTACCTGAAGCTTTTCCGGAACGGTAACTGTCTCGATGTTGGCATTAATGAACGCATAGTTGTTAACGCCGATGACCTCTCCAAAGTATCCGCTGTAAATCCGGTCTACCACCGTCTCGGGCAGTACCAAATCGGTAATTTTCTCGCCATTCAGGTACAAATCACGGGCATAATACAAAGGATTGGCTCTTTCATTGCCAAACATTGTGCCGCTCCAGGCGCCCAGATCGGTGATATATACCTTTTTCAGATTCTCGCAGTCTGCAAAGGCGTTATGGCCGATATCCGCTATCCGTGAAGGAATGGTTACCGATTCAAAGCTAGCGCCTGCGAAGGCAAGACTGTTAATTCTATTTCTGGAATAAACACCCTCTGCCACAGTTTCGGGCAACACCAGATCCACAATCTTTTCGCCGTTCAGGTACAGGTCGTGGGCAATTTCCAGAGGATTGCTATCGAACCAAATGGAATTGCACCAATACTCAAGATCGGTAATGTGGACCTTCTGCAGGCTGTCCAACGGACCCCGCATATCAATCTCTCGGACACCTACAGGAATGGTGATTTCCTCCAGCTTGGTGTGGCCATAGAACATTGTATATACAATGCTTACCACATTGGGGCTCACGGAAACAGCAGTCAGATTACTGCCTGCAAAAGCGAAGGGCTCGATGTCGGTAACAGACTCCGGCATCACATAGCTGCCGGTAGCAGCGGCTGTTGCCTTTATCACCGTGGTCATCTCGGGATCGTAGATGATGCCATCCACCATCTTATATTCCTTGATTCCAGCGCCAAGCTGAATATTGACGCTGGCATATATCTCTGTATAGGGGAACTCTAAATCAAACAAGATGTTTGCATCGGTAACAGAATCCGGCATCACATGCAGATCTGTCTTTGCAGGAGGATATGCCACCAAAGCGGTAACTGCCTTGTTGTATACCACACCGTCAATGCTGCACAGGTAGGGATTGTCTTCTGCAATCTCGATGCATTCCAGATTTCTGGCACGCTCCAGCATCGCCGGGCTCAAGGAGGCAATGCCGCTACCGACCATCAGCTTTTTCAGCGGCAGTATCCAACCATTGGGCGTCCTCAAGAAATTGCCGGACAACGCGGTTACGCAGTCGGGAATCCGAACTTCCAGCGCATACTCCAGACCTTCACCCAGAGAGGTAATGCCCACTACAGGGTAGCCATCAATGGTCTCAGGAATCTGCAGGATCTCTGTCTGCATAGTGCAGCCGTTGATAATTGCCTTGCCGTCCTGAACAAAGTAGGTAAAGCCGTTATCCTCAGTCTTCCGACATACCGACACGTACACATCGTACCACTTGCCGTCAAATCTCACTTGCGCAAGATAAGTATTGTCTTCCAGCCAAGGCATATCAACGCTCTGATTATCCGACCACGTGTAAATATCGAAAGACATACCATCGTGCTCTACACCGCTGTAGCCGGTTCCCTGCTTTGCAGTACCGTCCTTAAAGTTGACGGTATAGGACAACTTGTCCGCCCAGTTGTACTCAAAAAACTTGTTTCCGGTTTCCCAGTCATTAGACCAATAACCGTCCACATTCGCTTCTACAATGATGGGATTGAACACCACGCGCTGCACCGGGTATTCCTTCACCACGACCTTGATGGTACCTACTCTGCTGCTGCTGTAATACCTTACCCGAAGGGTGTAGGTTTTTCCGGCAGTCAAATCCCAGGAAATCTTGAAGCTGCCGTTTCCGCCGCTGTCATCGTCGGAAGTCAGCTCGTTTCCGTTTTCATCATACAGTTCAGCATAAGTATCCTCATGATACTGGGATTTCGCGCAGAAGATATACTGTCCGCTTTCTGTGGGGGTAAACAGCGTATCCTGCTCATCTCCGGGTTCCTCTATGTTGACATCATTTTCTCCTAAGGAAATCACCTGTTTAACTGTAGGAACGATGGTTACAGATGTCTGCGCCGTTGCTCCCAAAATGGATACTGTTGTCGTATAGGTATTCCCAACCGTCCACTGGTTGTTCCAGCTTTGGTTGTCAGAACTGGAAATGCCATACCACTCATCCTGATAATAGAAGCCGCTGTTGCAGTTACCGGTGAAGACAGAGCCGTCATTCATTGTAACGGTATATTGCGCTTTGTTGTACCAGTTGTAGCGGAAATAAGAGTACTCGATACCATCGATCCAGAAACTACTCATATGACCGTTTCTGTTTTCCTTTATGGTAACAGACGTTACCGTAATGCTGACCACGGGAGAGGGAACAATGGTCACAGGGACTTGCGCAGTCTGTCCCATAATAGATACCTCAATATAATAGGTATTGCCCACTGTCCATTGGTTCTCCAAGCTCTGATTTGTGAAGAAGCTAAAGGAGTATCCGTTATCATCCCAAACCAATCCTTCGCTGACTCTGCCGCTTTGGGTCGTTCCGTCAGTAAAGTTGGCGGTATATTGTATTTTACTTGCCATATCCCATGGCTGATAATAGAAGTAGGATACGTTTGTCTGGGTTTCAGCATCCCAATCCGAGCTCATATTACCACAGGTTCCCTCGATAACCGTAATGGGAGTAAAGGTAATGCTCTCCAGAGGGGAAGCGGTAATGGTTACAGGAATCTTCGCCTCATGACCGCCTACAGTAGCATCTACATAATAGGTGTTGCCCGGGAGCCACGGCTGCTCAGGACACTGTTCGGTAGTAAACTCGAATCTATAATGCTGACCATTATATTCAAAGCCCTCGTTCCATCCGGTCCGCACAGTGCCGTCCATAAAGGTAGCGGTATATTTGCTGATGTTCGCTATTGAATACGGATTGTAGTAATAATACGTATCCGTCATCTGCTGACCGTTGGTCTTCTCCATAATCGTTACGGGCTCAAAGGTCAGGCTCGCCAGAGGCAGGGCTGTGATCGTCACGGGGACTTGTGCAGTCTGCCCCAGAATAGATATGTCCACATAATACGTATTGCCCAAAGTCCACTGATTTTCGAAGCTTTGTTCAAAATAACCTTCAAAAGACAGCTGCTCACCCTTATAGGTTAGACCATCCGCTGCCGTACCGGTAAGCACTGTACCGTCCCGGAAGGTAGCAGTATAGGTAGTTTTCTGTAAAATCGACCAAAATTCATAATGATAATAGTTTTCATGCGTCTGCGTCTCGGGATTCCAGTATGAATACCAGTTACCGCCTGTCTGCTCAACAAGCTCTACCGGGGTAAAGGTAAGGCTCTCCAAAGGAGAGGAAATAATAGACACCGGCAGGACAGCCTCCCGACCCAGAAGATATACCCTAACTTCATAGGTATTGCCTACAGTCCACTGATTGTTGTAGGTTTGATTTTCCCAATAGTGGATTTCCCACGCGTTACCGTTATAGCTAAGTTGGCTGCCTGTGCCGGTAACCACCGTTCCATCGGTGAAGGTAGCCGTATACGTGGTATTATCTATGATATGCCACAAATCGTAACAATTGAATTCCTCATTCTCTCCAGTCTCAGGATTCCAATTGTTTCTTAAATAACAATGCTCTCCCTCAATGATTTCCACAGGAGCAACAGTAATACTCTCCAGGGCGGAGGCCGTGATGGTTACCGGAATTTGCGTTTCTAACTGCTCAACGCGAACCGTTAAATTGTAACTGTCGCCTGCAAGCCAAGGGGTATCATGATTCTGCGTACAGTATGTCTCGAAGTAATAGGTTTCACCTTGGTAGACAAAGCTGTCGCCGGTACCGGTAAGTACGGTGCCGTCGTCAAATTGAATTGTATACTCGCTCAGGTTTAGAATCTGGTAATGCTCATAATAATAGTAGGAATTGGAATAGCTTTGCGTCTCAGGATTCCATCCGTGATTCCAAGAACCGTGGGTGCCCTCCATAATTCTAACCGGGGCAAATGTAAAGCTCTCAACACCGCTCAAAGGAGAGGGAATAATGGTTACAGGCACCTTCGCATTCATGCCCATAATTTGCACATCGGCATAGTAGGTATTGCCCACTACCCATAGGTTATCCACGCTCTGATCTGTTTCGCCAGCAAAGGAGTAATAACGGTCTTCCCATTGCAAGTTGCTCCCACCCATACCGGTTTGGGTTGTCCCATCGGTAAAGGTTGCGGTGAACTGGGTTTTACTCATTATATCCCAAATTGAATACCGGAAAAAGGGTACACTCTCCTGCGTCTCAGGATCCCAGTAAGAGTCTATATAACCACAAGTATTCTCCACAATCGTTACGGGAGTAAAGGTAATGCTCTCCAACGGAGAAGGCAAAACTGTTATCTCAAGCTCTGCAGACAGACCCATAAAGGACGCAGAAGCGGTATAGGTATTTCCCCGCGTCCATTGGTTTTCATAATTCTGCGCATTCTCCCCATCGGTTGTCACTTCGCTAACGCTATACTGCCGGCCGTTATACTCGATATAACCTTCTGCACCTGTAACGACTGTGCCATCGGCAAAAGTCGCCGTAATGACGCTGCGACGCGCAATGTCGTTTAAAGAGTACACGAAATACCGCTTGCCAAAGTTGTCGCCGTCATTCCAATTGGTTTCAAGGCTACCATTCGTACCTTCTATAACGCTCACAGGTGAAAGAGAAACACTTACAAGCGGAAAATACTCTGCTCTTACTGTTATGCTGCCTGTAGTGGAATCACCATAAAACTTTACCCGCAGGGTATAGGTGGTCCCGGCAGTCATATTCCAGCAAATCATAAAATTGTTTCTATTTCCGCCGTCATCGTTATAAGCCAGCTCATTGCCCTCTGCGTCATACAAATAGGCAACGGTATCCTGCTCGGAAACAGAACAGAAGATATACATACCTGTCTGGCTGGGAACAAACGTGCAATCCACGTAGGCATCTGCCTCCGTAATTGTTACCACACTCTCCCCCTGCGTTAAGGTCATAACACCCTCTTGGGAATTATCTGTGGTTCCCGAAACAACGCCTGTTACCGGCGCCAGTTCCTCCGGCTCCACCGTTTCCACTGCGGGAGCATTCTCCACGCCCTGCGCCTGGGCAGTAACACCCATAGGCAACATAGAAAACAGCATCGCCATCGCCATCAGAAGGCTTAACATTTTCCTTGTGTTTTCGTTCATTTTACTACCTCTCCTTTTTTGCAGGTTTCACACACCGGCAAAGTGTCTTTGCTTGCAAAATATCCAACGTCTATCAGCGTGCATTCCGACGAAAACGCCTTTCCGCTATGCACACAATAGGCAATTTGATACAAATTATGATGGGTTACAAATTTCCGGTTGGCATTGGGCAGCTTGCTATACAGATTTTCAATCACTGCAGCAAACATCTCCTCTGCCTGATTGGTATCGTGCTGTCCGTGCCAAAGGGCAAGGCTGTAACCGGGAGTGACCCCCACAAACCAGTTATCTGCATAATTATCGCCAGTGCCGGTTTTGCCCGCCACATCCACGCCACTGCACTGCGCCATTGCGCCGGTGCCACCGGCAGCCACAACGCCTTGCAGCAATTTATTCATCGTATCCGCCGTGGCGGAACTGATGACCTGTTTCGGTTCCTCTTTGCGGGTATACCAGACAGAACTGTCTTTCAGGTTGACTGTTTGCACGGTTTTCGGAGGAATATAGCTGCCTCCGTTGGCAAACATCTGATAATAGCCTGCCATTTCCACCGGGGTAATGCCCACTTCCAAATAGCCAAGCGCAATATTACCGATGACTTCCTCTTCACCGTACTTCTCAATTACATATTCTTCCTGAGTCAGAGGAATCCCCAGTCTTTCCTGCAGAAACTCTACGGACCGGGTGACACCCACATCCTTCAGACATTTCACTGCAATGGTATTCGTGGAGAATCGCAAGGCATCATACACCGTCATCTTTTTCTGAGAAAAAATCCCGGTGGCATTTGCCGGCCAGTCCTCAAGTTTTCCGGCATCGTCCTTTATCTGCTTATAGGGAGAATCCACATACATTGTGGACCAGTTGGCAACTCCCTGTTCTACTGCAGGTGTATAGACGCTGAGCGCCTTAAAAGAGGAATAGGGAGACCTGCGTTCCAAAGCGTAATTGACTTGCTTGTCCTTTGTATCCGTGCAGCGCACTGCCAGCAGATTTCCGTTCAAATCCGTGATCGCGCCGGCCGTGTTCAAGTTTTTCCCCCATCGGCTTTCTACCTTTTGGAGCGCTTCAAAGGCTGTTTTGTCAAAAGCTGTGTGAATTTGATACGCCTGCGTAAACAACTTGTTTCTTGCCTGAGCAGTATCGCATTGCTCTTGCTGCTGGATAATCTGCGTCATTTCCGCAAGGACAATCTCCAGATACGCCCAGTATTCCGTGTCGTATATATCTACACCGGTATTGGTTGTTATCAGCACATTTCCCTGCGCATCGTAAATTGTTATCGCTTCGTTCTTTGTGTTTCCTTTTTCAGGCTCTGGTATCGGCAGTCGGCCGAAAAAGAGCCATAACGCACCCACGCTTACTACCAGTACCGCAGCAAGGAAGACCGCCGTAGCAACAATATATCCCTTCTTCATCTGTTACGCGCCTGCCTTCCTGACATATTCCTGCACTTCCGGAGAAAGCACCACGACCGGCTGATCGTCAATTAATTTTCCTAAGGCGCTTAGACGATTGCCGTTGGATGACAGCTGCTTACAGGCTGAAAGCAATTCCTTTCGGCAGATTTCCGCACTTTGCGCGTTCCCCGCCTTTTGGTACAGGTCAATGCCTATCATCAACATTTTGCAGTACGCCTCATATTCTGTATGGTCAAAGGGATTCCGTTCCAGCGCAGCACGTCCGTTCTGGATTACCGCTCCAAAATCTCCCTGGGAATAGGCATATTTGGCCTTGATGCTATAGGGCGCATAGAAACTGGTGTTCTGGGAGAGTATCTCCTCCGCCAGTGCATTGGCAGTTTCCAAATCCTCCGTCTGCGCCAACATTGCAAGTTTGTTCTGCGTATTGTAGGGGTACAGAGTATCTGAGATTGTTTTGTCTCCCAAATGTCCCATCATCAGCGCCGTGCCTATATAAAAGCTTACCACTGCTGTCGCGCAAAAGCTAAGCTTCAGCAACAGCCGGGGCTTCACCACCAATATCCTATCTGTCTTTTCCAAAGACAGAATTAACAGCAACAGGAAAAACATGCTGATAAACTGCAAATCAAAATCAAATAAGCAATGGAAACAGATAGCGCCTACGATAATCTTATCGCTTGCCGGTACACTTTTCTTAAAAAACCAGCCTGCCAGCGCCGCTACGAACAATCCCGCCGGAATCAAACCGATATCCAGCATCAGCTGGAGAAGATCATTGTGGATATATGCTACAGAATAGACGCCGGTTTGAATACTCTGCTGGACATAGTAGTAACCCATATAGCCCATACCGAAGGGATACTTCAGCAGCAATGGCAGCGCATCTACCCAATACAGCAGACGACCCACAAAGGTACTCTCGGTCAAGGAAATCGTCAAGTACCGGTGCAGCACCGACTCCGGATTCAACGCCAGCAGCAAGCAAATCAGGCACACGCCGCCCAGTGCCGCCAAAGAAATCATACGCAGTTTCTTCTGCGCCATTGACAACAGCATCGCGCCGTTGGCTAAGATCGCCACAACAAATGCGGTACGACTGCCGGTATACAGAAATCCGACTATCAGCATCAGCAAAACGCCGTAATCCCACAGCTTTTTATCTTGCTTTTTCAGAACCAGCAATTGGCACACCAGCAAAAACGCCGCAAAGGTATTGGGATACTGAAACGTACCTGCCAACCGGCCTGCCACAGCGAACAGATCTTTCATTACCGGAAATTGCATCCCGATGGCAGAAATCACCGCCAGAATCACACCGAATACAGGCAATATTTCCAGCACCCGGGCATTCCCCTCTTCCTGTTGGATGCAAAACAGGTACAGCAGCAAGGGCAGAAATTTCAGAAAACCAATCAGCGCCATACCTCTGTCTATTGCCCAAAAGCAGGTCAAGCCATATCCAAGGCAAATCGCAACTACAGCAGATGTAAGAAAATCCCTCCGCACGCGCAGCTGTTTATTATGTACAATCTTGACCAGCAGCCAAATACTCATGGCCACCGAAAGGATGCAGGAGATATACTCGTGAAAGCCGCCAACCAGCACAAGCGAAGCCAGCAGAATGCCGTCGGTGAAGCTATATGACTTGACGCTTTTCAAAAACGAACACCCTCTTTTTTTCTTGGCCTCTACGTGCTTTCGACTGCAAGCCGGTGGGTTCGGAATAAAAATCCGCGCCTTTTTGGGCAAAGAAACACTTATACTTATACAGAATCTATTTTATACCAAACATTGGAAAAAAGCAAGTGAAAAACCCAATTTGTGCAAACATTTACAAAAAAGGAAATCCCTTTCGCCATTCCTCACCGGCACTGCAGTAAATAAATAGATATTGAAGCACAAAAACGGTTAAATTGCGATATATTACAACGTCCAAATTGCTCTGTTTCTTCCAAAAGCTGCAGCGAATTTTTGACCGTCAAAAGTCCAGCTAAAGAAAAGAAAAAATTCCTTGACTTTGCTACGCTAAAGTGGTAGTATGGTAAAGTAATTTTTTAACGAGGTGGAAGCTATGCAAAAACTCCATTGCGAATCGGTAGACAGATTGTTTCAGACCATACTGAGTCTGCAATCCTTAGAAGAATGCTATGCGTATTTTGAAGATCTTTGCACCATAAAGGAAATACTGGATATGTCCCAACGGCTGGATACAGCGATCTTGCTGTCTAAGGGAATGAGCTATCAAAAAATTGCCGAACAGGTGGCTGTGAGCAGCGCCACTATCGGCAGAGTCAGCAAGTGCCTGAACTACGGCAGCGGCGGCTATCAAAAGGCCATAGCCAGACTTGCAGAATCGGAGGAAGTATAATGGATCTATCCCTCAGCTTTCAGGAAAAAACCATATTCGGTCTGCGGAGTCTTTACCGCAGCTATGGCTATACCCAATATAAAATGAGCAAATTTGAAGAATATGACCTGTATGCAAGCAACAAGGATTTTTTGATTTCCGACAGTGTTATCACCTTCACGGACACCAACGGCAAGCTTATGGCGCTGAAGCCGGACGTGACCCTGTCCATCATTAAGAACATAAAAGATCACAGCGATGGCGTGCAAAGGCTGTTTTACAACGAAAATGTGTACCGCATTTCCAAGGGCAACCAAAGCTACAAGGAGATTATGCAGGTAGGTCTGGAGTGTATCGGCGATATCGGTATGGAGGACATCCAACAGGTGATTATCCTTGCCGCCAAAAGCCTGCAAAGCATCTCCGAAAACTGCGTGCTGAATGTTACCAATTTGGATTTGTTGTCCCAAGTAATCCGTCAGGCGGAGCAAGATGGCGTCAAGGCCGCGGATATTCTGGAATGTGTGGAGGAGAAGAACGAAGCGGGTCTGAAAAAACTGGAGCTTCCCGAAAGCATTCTGACGGTTCTCTTAGCGCTCATTCGGGCATCCGGCCCTGCCGGGCAGGTTTTGCCGGAGCTGATAAACGCGCTGGAGGGTCTGTGGGACACCACTTCCCTGCAAACACTGTCACAGCTGGTAGACTCTATTCAAGACCAGCAGGTTTTGGGTATGCTGCAGGTGGATTTCTCTGTTGTCAGTGACATCAACTACTACAACGGCATTATCTTCAAGGGCTTTGTAGCAGGTGTTCCCTCTGCGGTGCTGTCCGGCGGACAGTATGATAAGCTGATGAAAAAGATGAAGCACAGCAGCCGCGCCGTGGGCTTTGCGGTGTACTTAGATATGCTGGATATGACCTTGGATGCGCCTAAGGAAGACGAAAACGTGCTGAACATTGCCCTGCCCAAGGGTAGATTAGGCGAAAAGGTCTATGCAATGTTTGAGCAGGCAGGCTTCCCCTGCCCCGCTATCAAGGAAAACAGCCGGAAGCTGATTTTTGAAAATGAGCAAATCGGTGTGCGGTACTTTTGGGTAAAGCCTTCGGACGTCGCCATCTATGTAGAACGGGGCGCTGCGGATATCGGTGTCGCCGGCAAAGACATTTTGTTGGAGTACAATCCCGAAGTCTATGAGCTTTTGGATTTGGACATCGGCAAGTGCCGTATGGCCGTGGCAGCGAAAAAGGGCTTTTCCGACAACACCGACCGAACCCTGCGGGTTGCCACCAAATTCTCAAATATCGCCCAGCAGCATTACCTGTCCAAGGGACGGGACATTGACATCATTCACCTAAACGGCTCTATCGAGATTGCGCCTATTTTGGGGCTTTCCGATGTAATCGTGGACATTGTGGAAACCGGCACAACGCTGAAGGAAAATGACCTTGAAGTCATTGAAACCATCGTTCCCATCAGCGCAAGACTGATTGCCAATAAAACAAGCTATCAGTTCAAGCGGAATAAAGTCACCCGGCTGATGGAGCAGCTTGCCGCCCAAACGGAGGAATCCAAATGATTAAGATACTGAAATTCAACGAGGTTAAGCCCGAGGAAGTATTCGCAAGGGCAGAAAACACTGTAAATGTAGAAGCAATTGTTGCGGAAATCATCGCCAATGTACGCAAAAACGGCGACAAGGCGCTGTTTGAATACTGCGAAAAGTTTGACAAAGCAAAGCTGGATAATTTGCAGGTCACTGCAGAGGAAATCCAAGAGGCTGTGTCCGCAGTAGACCCCAAATTTTTGGAAATTTTACGTCGCGCCGCAGCAAATATCCGCAAGTTCCACAGCCAGCAGGTTCGGCGCAGCTTCATCATCAATGATGCGCCGGGCATCGTAATGGGGCAGAAAATCATTCCCATTGACAGAGCCGGTCTGTATGTGCCCGGCGGTACGGCTGCCTACCCATCCACCGTGCTGATGGACTCCATCCCCGCCAAAATTGCCGGCTGCAAGGAAGTGGTTATGGTAACACCTCCCTCTGCCGACGGCAAAATCAACCCTGTGATTTTGGCAGCCGCCAGCATTGCAGGCATTGATAAAATCTATAAGCTGGGCGGCGCGCAGGCCATTGCCGCATTGGCATACGGTACGGAAAGCGTGCCGAAGGTGGACAAAATTGTGGGCCCCGGCAATGCCTTTGTGGCAGAGGCAAAAAAGCAGGTATTCGGCGCTGTTTCCATCGATATGATTGCAGGTCCCAGTGAGATTCTGATCGTTGCAGACGGAAAGACCAACCCCCGCCACGCCGCCGCAGACCTGCTGAGTCAGGCAGAACACGATAAGCTGGCAAGCGCAGTGCTGGTCACCGATTCTATAGAACTGGCTGACGCCGTGCAGTCAGAAATTGAGCAGCAAATTCCCGCGCTGCTCCGGGCAGACATCGCCCGTGTGTCCATTGACAACAACGGCAAAATCATTGTTGCCGACACCCTCTCTCAGGCCATTGACATCGCCAACGAAATTGCGCCGGAGCATTTGGAGCTTTTGGTGGACAACCCCTTCGATTACTTAGACAGCATTCGCCACGCAGGCTCCGTGTTTATGGGCCGCAACTGTCCGGAAGCACTGGGCGATTATTTAGCAGGACCCAATCATACCCTGCCCACCAGCGGTACTGCCAAATTCTCCAGCCCCCTGTCCGTGGACGATTTTGTAAAGAAAACCCAGTATACCTACTACACCGCAGATGCGCTGGCAGATGTGGCAAAGGACGTGGCGTTTTTTGCCCGGCAAGAGGGTCTTACCGCCCACGCCAAAAGCGCAGTGATTCGGATGGAGGAAGCCTAACGTGAGTCGTTTTTTCAGCGCAAAATATGCGAATTTAACCCCCTATACCCCCGGCGAACAGCCGAAGGATACCCAATATGTAAAACTGAACACCAATGAATCCCCGTTCCCGCCCTCTCCCAACGCCATCCGTATGGCAGCAGAGGCGGCAGCCAATCTGCAGCTTTACTCCGACCCGGAGTGCCGGGATTTGGTGAAAAAGGCCGCAGAGGTCTTTCAGGTGGCCGAGGACGAGATTCTGTTTACCAACGGGTCTGACGAGATTCTGAACTTCGCCTTTATGGCATTCTGCGACGAAAGCCATCCGGTGGTCTTCCCGGACATTTCCTACGGCTTTTACAAGGTGTTTGCCGCCTTGAACGGTATCCCCTATGAGGAAATTCCGCTGCGTGAGGACTTCACCATAGACCCGAAGGACTACTGCGGAATCGGCAAAACCGTTGTGATTGCCAACCCCAACGCACCCACAGGCATTGTGCTGTCCACAGAGGAGATTGAGGAAATTGTCAAAAGCAATCCGGACAATGTGGTTATCATCGACGAAGCCTATGTAGATTTCGGCGGTGAGAGTGTCATTCCCCTCATCCACAAATACGACAATCTGCTGGTAACCGGCACATTTTCCAAATGTCGCTCTCTAGCCGGCGGCAGACTGGGCTTCGGCATCGGCTGCAAAGAGCTGATTGGGGATTTGAACACCATCAAATATTCCACCAACCCCTATAACATAAACCGGATGACGATGGCCGCCGGCGTAGGCACACTGATGGACGAGGACTACATCCGAAAGAACTGTCAGACAATTATGCAAGTGCGTCAGTGGACTGTGCAGCAGCTGAAAGCTCTGGGATTTGTCCTGACCGATTCCAAAGCGAATTTTATTTTTGCTATGCACCCGCAGGCAGACGGCAAGGAAATCTACCTGCGTATGAAGAAAAAAGGCGTGCTGATTCGTCATTTCGACACCCCCCGTCTGCGCCGGCATAACCGCATCACCGTGGGAAGCAAGCAGCAGATGGAAGTTTTCCTTGAAAAGCTCAACGAAGTACTGGAGGAACTGCTATGAGAACCGCAAACATTGCCCGCAAAACTGCGGAAACGGACATCGCGCTTACCCTGTGTCTGGAGGGCAAGGGTGACAGCGATATTCAAACCGGCTGCGGTTTTCTGGACCATATGCTGACCCTTTTTGCCAAGCACGGCCGTTTTGATTTGACGGTCCGCTGCGTAGGCGACACCCACGTGGATTACCACCACACGGTGGAGGACGTAGGCATTTGCTTGGGCAAGGCCTTTGCCCAAGCCTTGGGAGACAAAAAAGGCATTATCCGCTACGGCAGCATGATTCTGCCTATGGACGAAAGCGTAATGCTGTCTGCGGTGGACATCTCCGGACGGGGCGGATTTTACCCCATACTGGACATTCCCTCTCCGAAGGTGGGAGATTTTGACACAGAGCTGTGCGCAGAATTTTGGATTGCTTTTGCAAGAGATGCAGGCCTCACCCTGCATCTGCAGCAATTGGCAGGAAGCAACTCCCACCATATTATTGAGGGCGCTTTTAAGTCCATTGCCCGCAGTATGCGTACAGCCGTCAGTATTGATACAGCTTTTGCTGACGATATTATGTCAACCAAAGGAGTCTTATAATGGTTGCAATCATTGATTACGGTGTAGGTAATCTCTTTTCTCTGCAAAGCTCTTTTGCTGCCATTGGCGCAGAGGTTACCGTCACCGCAGATAGAGAAGTTTTGGAAAAAGCGGACTGCATTCTTCTGCCCGGCGTAGGGGCGTTTGAAGATGCTGCCAAGAAGCTGCGCAGCACCGGACTGGACAAAACGCTGAAAGAGCTTGCCGCCAAGGGGAAGCCCTTGATGGGCATTTGCCTTGGTATGCAGCTGCTGTTTGAAAAAAGCTACGAATACGGCTGCCACGAGGGATTAGGGCTGCTAAAAGGGTCTGTCCGCCCTATCGGGGACGTGATTCCTGCAGACTATAAAATCCCCCACATCGGCTGGAACGGGCTGATTCTGAAAAAGGAATCCCCGCTGATGAAATACATTCGCCCCGGGGATTGCGTGTATTTTGTACATTCCTATTATGCCGCTAACTGCGATGCATCTGTCATCGCCACGGCAGAATATGGCGCAGAGCTTACTGCTGCTGTGGCAGAGGGCAATGTGCTGGGCTGCCAGTTCCATCCGGAAAAAAGCGGTGAGGTGGGACTGAAAATTTTGAAAGCATTTGTGGAAATGGGAGAGAAAAAATGATACTTTACCCCGCAATTGACCTATACGAAGGAAAAGCAGTGCGGCTTTTCAAGGGCGACTACAACCAAATGACCGTGTATAACGAAAATCCCCTTGCAGTTGCCCAAGACTTTCTGCGCTGCGGCGCCACCCACATCCATATGGTGGATCTGCAAGGCGCCCGGGATGGCACCACCCCCAACTTAGAAACCGTGCAAAAAATCAAACAGCAAACCGGACTTTTCTGCGAGGTAGGCGGCGGCATCCGCACAATGGAAGTTGTTGACCGGTATCTGCGTGCCGGAATTGATCGGGTGATTTTGGGAACTGCCGCAGTGACAGACCCGGACTTTTTAGCAGCAGCCTTAGCCAAATACGGCGAAAAGATTGCTGTTGGCATTGATATCAAGGACGGGCGTGTGGCAATTAAGGGTTGGACAGAAACCTCCGATCAGAATGCCCTAAGCTTCTGCGAAAAAATGCAAAAAATCGGTGTTTCTACCGTAATTTGCACCGATATTTCCAGGGACGGCGCTATGCAGGGCACCAATCGTGAACTGTATAAAACCCTCTCGGAGAAATTCAGCCTGCAAATCATCGCCTCCGGCGGTGTTTCCTCCTTGGATGACATCCGGCATCTGGCAGTGCAAAACCTCCACGGCGCCATTATCGGCAAGGCCTACTACTCCGGCAGCTTAGATTTAGCCCAAGCAATTGAGGTGGCAAAATGATAACCAAACGAATTATTCCCTGTCTGGATGTCCGGGACGGACGTGTGGTAAAGGGTGTGAATTTTGAGGGTCTGCGGGATGTGTCCTCTCCTGTGGAGCTGGGTATGTACTACAGCAGCTGCGGCGCAGACGAGCTGGTATTCTATGACATCACCGCATCTTCCGACGGACGGAAGCTGTTCACAGACATCCTGCAGGAGACCGCAAGAAAGGTGTTCATCCCTCTGACCGTTGGCGGCGGTATCAACTCGGTAGAGGATTTTGACCGGGTGCTGAAATGCGGCGCTGACAAGGTCAGTGTCAACTCCGGCGCAATCCGCAATCCGTCTCTGATTTTTGAAGCCGCCAAGCGGTATGGCGACCAATGCGTTGTGCTATCCGTGGACGTAAAACGGGTAGACGATGTATTTCGGGTGTTTGCCAAGGGCGGACGGGAAAACACCGGCTTAGAGGCGATTTCTTGGATCAAGCAATGCGTCGAGAGCGGCGCCGGCGAGGTTGTGGTCAACTCCATCGACACCGACGGTGTCAAGGGCGGCTTCGACCTGCCTATGCTGGCAGAGGTCTGCGATGCCGTATCCGTTCCGGTGATTGCCTCCGGCGGCGCAGGAAAAATTCAGGACTTTATCACCCTGTTCAAAACCCTCCCCAAGGTAGATGCAGGACTTGCCGCCTCTATCTTCCATTTTGGTGAGGTACACATCGCCGACCTGAAAGAGAAAATGGAACAAGAAAATATCCCCACAAGGAGACTGTAACTATGCTGAATATTTCTGAATTGAAATTTGACGAAAAGGGTCTGATTCCCGCAATTGTGGTAGATTCCGTCACCAAAAAGGTGCTGACCCTTGCCTATATGAACAAGGAAAGTCTGGAAATTTCTATGGAAAAGGGGCTCACCTGCTTCTGGAGCCGTTCCAGAAACGCGCTGTGGCTGAAGGGTGAGACCAGCGGCAACTACCAGCACATTGTATCCATCACCGCCGACTGTGACAAGGATGCTTTGGTGGTCGTGGTGGAAAAGGACGGCCCTGCCTGCCACACCGGTTCTGATTCCTGCTTTACAAACGGGCTTTGGGAAAGTGAAAGCCTGCAGGAATTCAGCCTGCAAGGGCTGTACGATATGCTGGTAGGCAGAAACGAAACCCGCCCCGAGGGCTCTTACACCACCTATCTTTTTGAAAAGGGCATTGACAAGATTCTGAAAAAGGTAGGCGAAGAGTGCACAGAGGTCATCATTGCCGGCAAGGCCGATGACAAAAAGGAGACTGTCTATGAGCTTGCCGACCTTGCCTATCACGCTATGGTGCTGATGGTGCAAATGGGCATCACCGTAGAGGATGTCCACAAAGAGCTCTCTTCCCGGCACATTATTGACCATAAGGTCAAGCAGGAGAAGATGACAAAATAATCCCGGTGAAGAAATATGCAGGCGGCAGGGCGTGAAATAACGCACTGCCGCCTTGTTGCATAAATTCACAGACTGCTCTTGTTTTTTTCATATATTCTATGTAGAATATTATTATATCAGCAGCTAAAGCTGCAACCGCTATAATGGGAGGTGTCTGAATGGAACTGAAAATTGACGGAAAAGCGATCATTGCCCAACCCGGGCAGACCTTGCTGGAGCTGATTCGGCAGCTGGGCTTGGACAGCGACGTTTTGTCCCAAAAGCCCTTGGCGGCAAAAATCGCCGGCGAAGTATTTAATCTCAACTATATTCCGGTAAGACAGAAGGATGTCACCCCCGAAAGGGTGTCCATTCGCCGGGCTATGGCAGCCTCCCACGGCGAGATTCACCTGCTGCGCTATACCGACGGGGTTGGAAAGGACCTTTACGCCAGAACTGCGCAATTTATCCTTTTTCTTGCCCTCCACCGGCTGTATCCCGGCGCACGGGCAAAAATGAACTGTACCGTGGGCAACTCCCTGTATATTGAGGTGCGGCGTGCAGATTTCTCCGCTGCGGCTTTGGCCGATGAGGTGCGGGCAATCGTCGCCAAAAACATCCCCCTGCTCCGTAAGCGGATACCGCTAAAGGATGCCGTTGCGCATTTCCGCCGGGCAGGTCAGCAGGACAAGGCCAGCCTTCTTTCCCTGCGGCAAGAGGATTATTTCGATGTGTATACATACGAAGATTTTGCCGATTATCACTACGGCGAGCTTGCCCCCTCCACCGGCTATTTGCAGGTATGGGGCATTGACCCGGCAGAGGGTGGCTTTCTGTTCCGCTACCCTGACGACAATGCCCCGGACACGCTCTCCAAAGCTGAACAGCTGCCCAATTTTATGGCGGTGTGTATGGAGGGTGAGCGCTGGTGCGAACTGATGGCGTGCGAAACCGTGGCAGATCTCAATGATCTGGTGGAAAGCGGTAAGATCCGGGAGCTGATCCGGGTGAATGAGGCGCTCCACGAAAAGCGCTATGCGCAGATTGCCGACGAGGTAATCCGCCGGGGCGCAAAAGCAGTTATGCTTGCAGGTCCCAGTTCCTCCGGCAAGACCACTTCTGCCAACCGGCTTGCCACCCAGCTCCGTGTTCACGGCAAGCAGCCAATTCTGATGAGCCTTGACGATTACTACATCGACCGTCACCTTATCCCTCCCGGGCCGGACGGAAAACTGGATTTAGAGCATATCAACACCATTGATACCGCGCTTTTCCGCAAGCACCTTTCGTTGCTGCTTAGCGGGCAAGCTGTGGAGCTGCCCAGCTTTAATTTCAAAACAGGAAAACGGGAATGGAACGGGCATAAACTGCATTTGGAAAAGGATTCCGTGGTGATTATTGAAGGTCTGCACGCCTTGAATCCTGCGCTGCTGCCCGAGGATTTGGACAACAGCTTGGTGTTCCGCCTGTATGTCAGTCCGCTGCTGCCGCTGAATCTGGATGACCACAACCGCATCCCCACCAGCCTTTTGCGTCTGCTTCGCCGCACCGTCCGCGATTACGAAACAAGAGGCGCATCGGTAGCGCAGACAATGTCTATGTGGGATTCGGTACGCAGCGGAGAAAAACGGTGGATCTTCCCATATCAGGAGAATGCAGACACAATTTTCAACAGCTCTACCCTCTACGAACTGGCTGTCCTCAAAAAGCATATCTACCCCATTCTGCTGCAGGTTCAGCCGGAGGAAAGCTGCTACGAACAGGTGCGGAGAATCGTAAAGGTTCTCAATTATGTACGGCAGGCTGATGTGGACGATGAGATTCCACCCACCAGCCTTGTGCGGGAGTTTATCGGCGGCAACAGCTTTTATCGATAAGCCTTGTTCTGAAAAGGTGCCCATCCCGGTGGCTGCGAAAAGCTTGAATAACAAAACACAGCGTCTGCCTATGAAAGGCAGACGCTGTTTTCTTAACGAAAAAAGGCGGCATTTTTGCCACCCAACAGTATTATTTTATCATAGCCCCTCTGCCCCTGTCAATTAGAAATTGCCTGCAGAAATTATTTTCTCCCTTTTGCATTATTTACAGGCTGTTTCCCCTTTTTTCGCAGTGCTTTTTTCAGGCAATATTCCATCTTGCAAATCTGCAAAAAATCCCTTATGATATAGACACAAGGAGTGATACAAACAACATCATTCACCCCTTGAATTCCTGTAAAAAAGGAATCCAAAGACAGGCTTCCCACCATATCCCGATGATATAAACGCTAAGAAAACAGCAAAAAAGGAATTGCACCGGGAGCAATTCAAAACCTACGGAAGCTGCGTCTAATCTGTAGAAAGTAAGAGGTTATGTAAATGATGGAACCTGCACATTCAGAGAAATAACCCTCGGCTGTTACGGTGATTCAGTAACAAGTCGAGGGTTATTTCTTTTATAGGCTATTTTTGATCGGCTGAGAAGCCGATTTTTTCTTTGCCATCAATCCGCATCGTCCAAATCCGGCACATAGCCCATTTGGAGCTTGCGCTTGTTCAGCAGGAACATTACAACGCCCACGGCAACCAGCGCCACCACCAAAACCGCCACAATAATCCAAGTCAACTGACCGATATTGATACCCAAGGAGCTGGTTTGACCTGTGATGACGTAGTAATTGCCGTCCATACCCATAAGGGTATACTCCGGATCCACGCCGTACTCCTCTTGCAGCGTCTGCGGAATGCGTACGCTTTCCTTAGGAATATCCTTGACATTCAGCGCCAGCACATAATCCCCCGCAGAAGTGCCTGCCAGAGTGAATGCCGCCTTGCCATCGTCGTCAACAATGACGCTTTGCAGCCGCGTCAGGGATTTATTTTTCTCCACCCGATACAGCGTAGCTACTCCCCGGGACGCCTCCTGTCCCACCGGAATCATCACTGTCACATTTCCGTCGGTTTTTCCTATGGTCACCACGCTGCAGGCAGCATCGCCCACTGTCTTCTTTTGGGAATCCGTGGGCGTATAGGGCGCCACCGAAATAGAAATGTCCTGCTTGTCTTGCAAGCTCTCCGGGGTTTGGTGATTCATATCCAGCTGCCAATTTCCATCCTGTTCCGTGTGGATATTGACCGTCACATCTTTGGAAATCAAGTCTTCCAGAATGCTTGTATCCACTTTTTCCTCGGATTTCATCTCCACATTGACAACGGTCTCACCCGCGTGGGGATTGTTCTCCACAAACTCCACAACTTCCTGCCAGCCTGTTTCGTTCTCCACTACGGCGTCCACAACCTTTTGGGGCAGCTCGCCGCTGTCTAACTCCGGAATGTAAGTCTCGGAAGTAATGGTCGTGTTTTCCGTTTCCACAAAAACAACATCCCGTTCACCGGAATCACCTAAGGCTGACGGCGCTTTTAGGGCATCGGAAATCTGCTGCTGTACCTTGGGGCTGACATTGCCCTGTATATCAATCAGCTTCGGACATTCCGCAAGGGCGTTTTCCTCGATAGTCTCCAACGTGTCGGGCAGAGAAACCGTCTGCAAATTGATACAGCCATAGAAAAACCAGTAGGGCAGGCTCTTCACCGGAGCCTCAATGTTTGCCACACACAGGCGGTAGCAATAGCCGAACACCATAGGGCCAAGCTCTGTAGCGCTGGCAGGGATGGTAATGCCCCCCAGAGATTCGCAGCGGTAGAACGCCCGCTCCCCGATCTTGTTTAGATATTTCGGCAAGCGAATGGCCGCCAGCGCGGTACAGCCTTCAAAGGCGCTGTCGCCGATGGCAGTCAGCGCGCCGCTTAAACGCACCTGTGTCAGTTTCACGCAATCTAAGAATCCAAAGCGGTTGATTTTTGTCACCGAATCCGCCATAGATACCGCGGTGAGGTTTTGGCAGTCGTAAAACGCCTGACTTCCCACAGTGGTAACGCCGGAGGCAATAATCACACTGCGGATTTGCTGCCGCAGGTCATACCAAGGCGCGGGACTGTTTTTGCTGTAGTTATCCATCGGGCCGGTACCGGAAACGGTGAGTATGCCGCCGCTTAAGGTCCACTGGACATTCTCGCCGCACGCGCCTGCTGTTTCCGCCGCAGAAACGGCAGGAATGCTGGTCAGCACCAGCAAAACTGCCAGAAGGGCTGCAAAAACCCGATGGATATTCAATTGTTTCAATGTGGGTTTCATAGAAGCGCCTCCTGTCTTGCGATATAAAAGTATAATTCGTGCATTGCCCTTCTCTCCGGGGTTATGTGTTCTGTGAATCGATAATTTCTGTTTTTTGTGTTTTCTTGTTTCTCTTGTACGCAACTGAAAGCCAAATTGCGCCAACAAGGCTCAAAATAATTGCGTGGATTGCAACTGCGGAACAGACCCAAAAAAGCTTCTCATTGTCCCGTAGGCACTCACAAATAAAACGCATAATTCCGTATAACACAAGCATAATTGGGAAATACGTTCCGTCTGACCGAAAATCATTCTTTTTTAATCGATATAGCAACCAAAAAAAGATCGCAAGGGACAAAAGCGTCTCTAAAATCGGAACGGGAAAGCGAAGGTCTTCCGTGCGGTAATTATAAACGCCCCACCGCCACGGATAACCCGTACAACAGCCTGTAAACAGACACGGAAGTTGGCAAAGTCCGCTGCGAAGGACAAGGTACATTGCAACCGTATCCCAAACCGTCCGCACTTTCAGACGAAGCAGCTTGGCAACAAGAAAGGCAATCAGAGGAACAATTAAAAATCCTCGCACAATACTGTTGACAGGTCTTTTAATTCCAAATATTTGGTTGTCGCGAATATATTCCAAAATCTTCCAAATGTTGCCTACAACAAAGCCGAGGCTATAATGCACCACAACCAAAACGATCAGCGTTTTCCATAACGGAATGCCCAATCTTCTGCCGTGCCACAAGCCGTAAAGCGCAGCTATCGCCACACCTATATTACCGGCGACATTGTAAAACTCCTGTGTTTTGCCTTGTTGAGCGATTTCTTGAATCCATTCATTCATATTGCTGTTTTCGCTCCATTATTCTGTCATTATCTGCGCTGTGTCGTCTTTCCTGAAGAGAAACACCTTGCCGCCCTCCCCTTTACGGGGAGGGCTTTGTGTAGTTTTATGGCTTCGGCGTTCTCGTTTGCTCTTCGACAGTTTCGGTGCCTTCGCCACTTCCGCTGATAAGGTTATCGATTTCGATTCTGGTCGCATCATCTATTACGCCTAATGCACCGGCAGGCGGACTGGACTGATTATTCTTACCTCTGTAATACTCTGTTATCGTAGTTGTCAGAATATTCGTTGTGACCACAGGATCTCCCTCTGTAATCTCAACCACCGCCGTAACGGTTACATCTTGATCAATGATAACCGTTTCTCCAAGGTTGTAGGTCTTATCGCCGATCCTCCAGCCTGTAACGTTGTAAGTCCTTTCTGTGGAGGTAAGCACTTCCTCCGCTTCCTTTACTGTTACAGTATAGGTGTACTCCTGATATAGGGTGTCGCAACCACTTGTCCACGTCTCATAGTATGCACTCCTCGTGGGACCGGAAACAGTTTTCTCGCCAGATACCTCCGATGCTGCGGTAGTCTCAGTCCACGTAAGCGTTGCGGGAAGCGTAAGCACAAACTGACCATCATCGTTGGGTACTGCCGTTATAGGACCGGGCACCTTATCAGCAGGAATTGTCACACCGCTGGTGCCGGTAGCACTGCTAACGGTTGCCAGATACGGATACTGGGGCTGATTAATGGTGACCGCATGGGACAAGTCCACCGTATACACTGTTCCATCCGTTGCAGTAACTGTAATCACGCTCACAGTCTTCTTACCTGCAGACTTAGCCTTATCTGTTCTGGCACTAACAGCCTGCATATATCCGATGGATTTAGCGCTGTTTTTATTACCGCTGGTGAAGGTGAACGTCACATTTGTCGGTGTAGAACTGGTATGCGTGCTAAAGGCAAACTGCATATCCGCGGAAGTAAAGCTATCCGAAATATTCTCCAGCTCCAATGTCACTTCCGGTAGACTTGCATTGTATATGCTACCGTAACTTTTACTCCAGCCAATATATACAGTGGCACTGTAGTCAGTCTTGGAATTTGTAACACCGGCCATTGGTGTGCATTGTCCATTCTGCTCATCACCCTTATTCACAGTAATACTGGTAGTCGGGCTAACCGCCGTCACCTTCACAGTGGGCTTGTCAGACTTTACGTGAATCTCGGGCAGGATGCTCTCGGCACGGTTGGTATCCGCCACGATGCCCAGATTGTTGCCCTCGGTTGCGCCTACCACGTGGGTGTAGGTCTTATCCGCTGCGCCGCTGCTGCCGGGGATGGTCAGCACGGCCTTTGTCAGCACATACTTACCTGCCACGGTAAACGCGCCGCTCTGCCCCAGCTTGTAGGACTGTGCATCATTTACCTGAAGCAGAATCTCTACATCCGGAACTGTTACATTGCCGGTGGTTGTATAGCCGCCGTACTCGTACATATAATCTGTGTTGCCCTCGCTGCGGACATAAGAGTAGGTCAGTTTTACGGTACTTCCCGTAACCGCATAGTGATTATCTCCGTCACTGCCGGTCTGAATCAACCAAGCGTACAGATTGGAAAGCTTCTGCTCGGACATAAAGATGCCGTCTGCCAGCTCGATTACCTGCTGTGCCTCATTACCCTCTTCATTGAAGACCAAGGTAAAGTCATCCGCGGTAACTGTGAACTGAAGCTGCTCTTCACTGCGCAAGTTCAGAACATAGGGATTATCAGCAGTTGCCACGCCGCCCTTGCCGTCGTTCACATCTGCCATCTTAACGGCAACCAGTTTCCAAGTGCCTGCCTGCGTGCCGTCTGCACCCAAAGGCAGCTTGGTTGTATAGCTGTGTGCAATGCGGTTTCCGTCGCCATCCAGCACTTCATCAATATCCGTACTGGGGTCGTTCACCTGCATCTCATAGAGCTTGCCGCTGGCATCCTCAAACACCAGCCACACCTTTTCTGTGCCGGCATTTGTAATGTGGACGGTGACGCTGGCGTCACTGTTAGGCGCGAATATCTCTTGCTCATTGCTGTCGTAGGCCTGCTCCGGTGCCCACGTGGGAGGATCCGGATACATTGCGCTGATAACAGGCGCAGGATAAGCATTGGTAATGCTGTTTCCGTTGACCGTTACCTGTGCAAACCGGTAAGTGCCGGGGGCATCCACAAAGAAGCCTTCGCTTTCCGTTGCGTATCCGCCATAGTCTGCATCCCACTTAAGGTCCGCGCTGATTGTGCCCACACTGCCGGTGGTTTTATAGAACAGCTTCAGTGCGCCGGCAACACCGGTATCCAAATTGGTCAGATAAGTGCCGGAGTCGTCCTTAATCTTTACATAAGCCTTAAAATTGGTTCTCTGCCCTTCATAGGTATACTGCAGGTCTGTGGTTGTGACATTGTTCTCCACATCCAGATACCGACGGATAATCACTTCCGTGCTCATACCAAGACGGGCTTCCACCACCTGCACGAGGTTCTCGCTGAGCTCCGTATATTGCCCATCCAGCACCAGATACTCCAGCCGGTAGACGCCACTTTCGCTGAAGGTGACATCTCCCACCCAAGCGCCGTTGGGATTGGGCAGCAGCTTCACGTTAATTGCGCTGCCGGCTTCCGTCATAAAGCGTGCCTGTACGGTTCTGGGCAGCTTATCCGCCTCCAACGCGCCGAAGTTTACCGATACGGAGGTTGTCACGTTCTGGTCGGCTGTCATAAAGTAGTTTTGTCCAACCTGTACACTGTCAACAGCAAAGCCGCTGACATATACCCGCAGGGGCTCTTCCAGTTCATATTCCACGCCATCCAACCGGACATATCGCAAAATATACGAGCCCGGCGATGTGAACGTGGCAATACCCTTTCCGGTTGCCAAATCTATGGGGAAGGACGCCATTCGGCTGCCTTGGGTTTCAGAGATTTGCCGCTGGAAGAAGGCTTCTGCGCTCTCCGGTGTAAAGCCCTCTACCGTAAGGTTCACCGCCACCTCTTGATTGAAGGGATAGCGATATTCGTAGCTCAGTTCCTTCTGGCCAGTACCCAAAGTGGCAGAAACCTTGATTTCCTCTTCCATCAGATCTCTGTCAGCAATGGGCTCCATCAAAGCAGAAGATTTGAACTGAATGCTAAAGTTGCCCTGAATATCAGAAGCTGCCAAAACGTGCTCGTTCTTCAGTTCCTCACCGTCCAGATATACGATGGCGGAAATCATCACAGCCTGATTTTGGGGCATATACATAATACCCTTTACCTGATTGCCGTCTTCGTCCAGATAGGAGCAGCTGGACTCTGTAATCACCAGCGGAACGGTGTACTTACCGTTTTGCTGCAGAACGTGCTCCGTATCCATAGAAGCAGTTGCCAAATACTTGTTGTCGCCGGAAATAAAGGCGATTTTCAGGTTTTTCAGCAGCTCCAAGCTCTTCATACCTGCTTCGGGGGAGTCGGCATAGTAGATATAGCAGCTGCCGCTGCCCTGCGTGGTGCTGCGAGCGCCTTCATTGATGAAGAGCTGGTCTTCCTCCCACACACGGTTATCGCCATTGTACTCAATGACTACATCCTTTTCTTCAACCATCGGTATGGGTGTTTGTGTTCCCACATTCACCGCCTTGTGGTCTTCAAAATTATACCAAGTATCGCCCTTTTTGTAGAGCGTCAGGGTTACCGGCTCTTCCTCTCCTTCTGCAGGCAGCTCCAAAGAGTACATCTGGTAGGTAACACCCTCGATAACTTCTTTTACTTCACGGGTTTCCTTGCGGGTAACGATGGTGCCGTTCAGACCCAAAATGCTGCCTGGGGCATTGGTACGGGCCCACAGGTCCAAAACAAGGCCGAAGGTATCGCCTGCAACCGCATCCTTAACGGACATATTCTCCTGCAGGTATGCGTACATTGCATTTTGTGTGTTGGTGAAGAGGTCAGGATCGCCGGACCCAGAAAACTTCGGGTCAGCCCATTTTGTCATAACGTTTGCAGTAACCGATGCGCTGCCAATGAGCGGCAATCCGGACACGCGCACAGAAACCTTAGGCACGAACATTTCCTCACCGGTCAAGCGCTCGTAATCCACCAGCAAGCCATCATAGATATAAGCCTTGCTGGTACCGCTGATGTAATTAAGCGCCTCGTCCATACCAATACTGCTAACCGCGTAACGGGTATCACCTTTTGCGTTCTCAACCTGACAGGTTGCGACCTTTACGATAACATTAACCACTTCGTTGTCAATCTGTGCCCAATATGCGCCGTCAATTTTCCAAGGCTGCATATTGTCCTGCCGCTCAGCAATCTCACCGTAGGTGTTGGTCAGGTATGTCAAGCAGCTGTTCAGCTTGGTATAGGTGTTCTTATACAGGTCATAGTCTGCCTTGAACGCAGCGTAGCCGGAATACCCGCTGGCATTAAAGCCTGTGGGGAATGTGCCTGCCTGCAGCTGCTCGTAGGTCATCATAGTGGTCTGACCTGCGTTGAACTGCCATGCATTGACCAGCTTCACCAGCGCCATACCGTGCTGCTCCAGACCGGAGAGCATATCCCGAATCAGCCACACCAGCGGAACAATATAGTTACTGCAGTCCTTATCCTCCGGATTGGGATAGTCCTCTGAGTTGATGTTCCAAGTCATATAGTCGCCCATCAGCTTTACGATGGTGTCAATATAAGGACCGTCCTTTGCAGTGGTGGCTGCGTGTATCGTTCTTGCGTTACCGTTGAAGGTGGTTGCTTCTTCCTGATATTTCTTCAGCAGCAGTGCGCTTTCACCCTCATAGGTATAGGTCATAGAGGAAATTGCACGGACACCGTAACCGGTATTCGTGTCGGTAGGTGTCTTAAAGGAGCCGCCCGACAGGCCCTCCTGCCATACCGTAAAGGCATAGTCACTTTGCATACCTTCCACACGGCCGTCCTCGCCATAGATAACGCCCTCCAAGGGTCTGCCGTGGGGCAGGCCGCCCATATTCAAACGGGCAGGCCGCAGCACCAGACTATCCAAGCCGTAGCCTTCCGCCAAGTTAATCAGGTTACCCCACGTGATATTGGCATCCTTAATGGCTGTGCCTGCCGCCACAGAGTCACCGATTTGGGAAAAGCCCGGTACATTGTTGGTATTGCGCAAGGCAATTTCCAAGTTGCCGTTGCCGGAAATGGACATAGTAATACCTTCCACCTCCGGTTTTGTAGACAGCACAACCCACGCAAACGTGGCCGAGACCATCATCGTAACCGACATCGCCAGCAACACCAAAACAGCGATCAAGCGCTCTTTGATGTCCGGTAACGTCCGCTTTAATTCACGGATATAATTCTTCGTATCTCTCATACTCAATTCTCCTGTGCCATATGCAGCGACTATACAAGCGGGTAGTTGATGAAGAAGGGAACGGATGCCTCACCGCAGGCAATGCCCTCAAACTGCCATTGCAAAAGCAATTGATAGGTGCCTGCCGCAGGCATATTCTCTGTGCCTTGAAGGGAAACCTCCAGCCCCTCCGCGATTACTTTATCGGTAAAGCCATTTGGCATTTCCACTTGCTCATAGGTAAGGGAGCCATCGTTATTCGTCAGCTGATAGACCTTCCAAGTGTAGTCACAGCCATTCCATTGCGCCGATAGCCGCCACGGTTGTTCCGGCGTCAGCAATGCGCTGGTCGGAAGATTCTCCCACGGGTCACTATCCACCACAGTCAAGCTGACCGTTTGCTGTTTATGGGTATCGTCGTTTTGCCGTTCCAGCAGAATCTCCAGCTCGCTTTGCGCCGTGATATCACAAAGGGAATAGTCCAATACCAGCAGCGTGGTTTCTGTCTCCTGCAGGGGCAGATAGATTTTATTCCAATCGTGCAGTTGGGTATAGGTTTCGCCTTTATCCAGACTGTATCGCAAGCCCTGCAATGCAAGGTCTTGATTTTTGAAGGTAAGCATATAGGTGTTTCTGTTTGTGCTGTTAAGCAGCAGATACGCCTTTCCGTTTTTCAGATAAACACCCTGTGTCTGCCGTTTGCAGATCTGATTCACATCAACAGGCATTTTATCCGCATCCTGAGGGACCTCTACGCCCTGAGGAAGCAACCATAAGAAAAAGGTTGCAGAAGTATTGCCACAGGCAACCTGAATTTCCGCCTTTTGCGCGGTAAGCAGGATTTTGCCTGCATCCGTCAAGGACAGATTTAAGGTAACGGTCTGACCGTCCAGCGCAGCCGATGCTTGCACATAAGCCGTGCCGGTGGCTGTTACCGTTTGCGCCGCAGGCGCTTCCAAGCGGAAGGTATACTGTGCGCTCTGACGCTCCTGTATATTCCACGGCGCAAGCCACACTGCTTGCCCACCGGCTTGCAGGTAATCCTTGTTTTGTACCGGTTGCTGGGATTGCTCCTGCTCCGGGATATACACCTTGTCAATGCTGGCAGGCTGCAAATCCCTGCACTGGGTATCCCCAACAACCGTTGTCACGGACAGAAACAGCGCCGCTGCCAAACACCAAGGCAATATTCTTTTGCTCTTAAAGTTTCCAAGCATCTGCGCTCTTCCTTTCGTCGATTATACGGTCTGCGCCTTCGTTGCAACCACCCGTAAAAGGCTGTGATAGTTAATCTCTCCACTGTGTTCCACCGTCAGATCAAAGCTTTGCTGACCGGAAGGCTGCAGTGTCCAGGTTTTTTCCTGTCCCTGAGCATCCGGAAACCGATACGCCCATCCGTCTCCAAAGCGCATATGCAGCACACTTCCGGGCACAATGGGTTGCGCCTGCGCTGTATATTGCCCATCCGGAGCTGTCAGGGTTATATTTAGCTTTTCCGGCGCTTCAATACCTTCGGAAACCAGAATGTAGATTTCCCCTTCGGAAACCTGCGTACCGGTATTTTCCAAGGAAAATGTCAATTTTCGGGTGTTCTGCTCCGCAATCCAGTCGCCGTCCTGATGGAGAATCAAATTCTCTTCCCCTTCCGGCTGAAAGGGCAGTGTTTCGGTCCAATTCTCCCGAAATCTCGCCTGAGAAACCCCCACAGTCAGCACCAGCGCTCCAACTATACACAGCGCAACCAGCAGCGGAAACATATTTCTTTTATTCATTCCGCCGCCTCCTTTTTATGAATTCTGCTTCGTAACTGTCCAAGTTTGGCCACTTTCTGTGCAGGTATATCCATCTGCCACAAAGTCTGCCACATTGGAACTATATGCGCCGCCCTTAACCTGCACGGTAGCATTGGGCGCATTGGGCAGATTCACACGGATTGCCAAATCCTTTTCGCTGTTAACAACTGTCTTTTCGCCCTCTACGGTCACGGACATAACCCATTCGTAGTTGGCCTCCAGATAGATCGCGGAACCAATATCCATAAACCCGCTCACATTAAAGCCGGGGGTCATATTGGTTGGGTTACCGTTGCCGGTGGCTGTGATGGACGTGTCGATGATATGTACATCGCCACCCTTAACAACCACACCCATATCGCCTTCAAGGGTGCTGTTTACAATGGTCATCTTACTGTTTCTTTGGGGTTGATAGACGGCAGCTGCCCCACCGGTAACAGTGGAGTCCATGATTTGAATGGACGTTCCCCAATATGTGCTGGTGCCGTTGCCCCAAATTGCGCCCAAATCACCGTGCAAAGTACTCTTTTCGATGGTGATCTGTGTCAGCTGGCCAGACTTCTCGCCATTGCCTCTGACATAAACAGCGCAGTCCGTCGCTGTAATGTTGCATTCAGAAAGGCGGACCATAGAATCCTGTCCGGTTCCTGCGCTGTCCTCTACGCGGACAGCATCCACCATATCGCTCACGCTGACTTTATTCATAGTCAGTTCGCCGTTGACCACCTTTACACCCACGCTGTCGGCTGTATTGCAGCCTTGCAGTGTGCCGTCAAAAATCGTCAGCTTGCTGCCGTTTGCAACTTCAACAGCAGCCGTTTTGTCGGATGTAAAAATCGTATGGCCGTTCAGATTCACCACAGCATCTTCACCGCTGGATAGATGCAAACTGGTGGCTTCTGCCAATGTCAGATCTGTCTCCAGCTGTATTACGCCGCTGGTTAAATCGTTAAGCGCCTCCTGCAGCTGGGTCACCGTAGATACCTGCGTGCTATCAAATTCGCCGCCCTGCGCGCTGATATTCAAACGCACAATGCCTTGCTTTTTCTCCTCAGCGCTTCCCAGCGCCACATCCGTTTCCATTTCCTGCTGAATTTCTGCCCAATTGCACAAATACAGCCAAATGCCCTTACCCGTATCGTCTACGTCCACAGGATAATAGCCATTGACCGCCGCTGCAGGGTCAATCACCCCTGCATACCCATCGGTTGCGGACAAACTTGCTAAAAACTGTGCCACCGTGGTTGTTCCGTCCACGGTTTTCAGCTTTCCGTCACTGTCAAAGGTGGCGCGGTCCAGGTCATACTCCACCGGACGCAAATACTCGTTCTCAGAGACTACCGTATTATTTACGGTGCCTAAGAAGTAATAGCCAAGCACATCATAAACCCACGTCCACTTAATACGGGCATCATTGTAAAACAGCTCATTCAAAACAAGCTTGTTTTGGCTGGGAATCAAGTAGGTATAGCTATCCTTGGAATTCAAATATACCCGCTGCAGATTTTCCCCATTCTTGGTAGATGCGGCATCCACATACAGATAAATCCGTTTTGCCAAATCCTCGTCCATAGTCTTTGCGATATGCACACCTGCAAAGATCATATCCGAGCCGGTATTGTTCACTTCCAAGGAAATCACACCGGATTTTCCCGGGCCGGCTTCAATGGCGCCGTCACCGATGTCCACCGTACCCTCAAATCCCCACGCAGCAGTCTGGAAAATCAAATCACCGGATTTTACCACATTGGTATACCAAGCTGCGGACATTGTGAACAGCAACACCAACAGCAGTGCAACCGTACTTACAGCGATGATTGACTGGGTTATGATTTTCTTCCGGGCCGAAGTAAGCAATTTATTCTGTTTTTTCAGGACTTTCTCTTCCATCATTTTTTTGAACACCCTGCTTTATTTCTTCCAAACATTCCTGACGGATTCTTTCTTCCATTTCCGCGTACTCTTCCTGTGTCAACAGGCCGCCACCGGATATTCTTTCCTCTTTTTCCACCTCTTGGAGGACCACATCCATTTCTTTACGGATGTTCTGCACACAATTTTTCAGTATAAACCCGGCCACCAATAAAATAGGCACCAGTACACAGATTAAAAAGCCCACTTTATTGGTTAAAAAGCCCATGAGTGCCGCCATAAGGTTTCCCTCCTTTGTATGCCAAGCAACTTTACCAATCAGATTTTCCGACGTGACATAGTATCGATCCGCAATCAAATTGGCATCGCCTTGGGTTTCCAGTAGAATTGTTTCGTCCGCCTGCTTTGTTACAGACACCACGCGGTGGGTAATGATTTTTCCCTTGGTAGGCGGTTCTTTCGAAACAAAACATACAATATCTTCTTTTTCAATTTCAGAAATCGGCGTTTGTTGGCTCAGCAAAAGAGAACCAACAGGGATATTGGGTTCCATACTGCCGGTCACTACACGAAAAACGCTGAAGCCTGCAATCTTCACATATCCCTGTGTATAAACCTGGGCAACAATCAGCAGGCACAGCAAAACTGCCATCACACAGGCCAAGGTTGCCAAGGAAGACCCGATTTTTTCTGAAATGCTGGGTTTTTTCTTTTCTTCGCTCATAATAAAACCTTACTTAACTGTTTTTGCTTTTAGCCGTGTCCGCCTGCAAGCTCCAAGCCAATGGCAAAGGGAACACTGTCAGCAAAACCGATGCAATCCGGATCCTGACCTTCCAGCCAGACGAACATCCGAATGCGCTGGGGAACATTTTTCTCCAGCTCCACAATCATCACATCTTCTGTTGCTCCCGCCGTCCCCAAAGATTGGAGCTGTTCGGCAGAAAGCACCGATTCCTCCTGCCCATAGAGCATACCGGTATTGGGCAAAAACTGTCCCCGGGACAGGAATGTGGATGTCTGCTGTTGCAGATAGCGGAAATAAAAGTCCCGTTCCAATTCCTTCTCTTCCCCACTGCCAAGCGTCTTACCTGCAATGGAAGCTTGAAACAGCGGTTCCAGTGCCAGACCGTATTCATTGTTCAGCCAACTGTTGCGCAACTGCACCGTCAGTCTGTCCCGTACGGAAACAGGCTGGCCGTCCTTGCCAATAGGCTTGGTAAATGCATACTGCCCGTCAAGGATCTCATCGCCCAAGAGGGTAAATACCGTTTCCGGGTGCAAATCCCCGTTGGGCTCATAAATTGTAAATCTGTCCCCCGGCATATTATTGCAGGACATTCCGGGTTCTTCGTAGTATCCCCGCAAGGAGGAATATTGATTGGAATAATAGGTGCTTCTGGCATAGTACTGCATAGAATTATCCAGCACAGCGCCGGTGTTGGTTAAAAATCCGATACGGGCGCTGGCCGCCACACTGTCGTTGCCATAGGTCAAGTGGTAACCGTCCTCGGTCTTTTCAACCCGGGGCAAGCCTAGAAGAAAGCTTCCTGTATGGGAGAAGCTGTCACCGGCGGAAATCCGCAGCTGATAGTCCCCTCCCGGAGAAACCACCCAAAAATCAAGGTACACATAGCTGCCTTCCCTTGCCTTTTCCTGTTGGGAAATCGGAAGATTTGCATAGGAAAGAACAATGTCCTTGATATGCGCTTCGGCAGGCTTGATTTGACCCATTACCGCATCTCCGGCAACAACCTCCGGATCCTTTGCGGCATAGTAGGTTGGGACAAACCAGTTTCTGCCATCTGCAGTAGATACGGGGCTTAAGCCCGCAAGATTCTGCAGATAGTCATAACTTTGCCATTGGCTGAAATTGATTTGCTCCTGAAACACACCGGGGTAATGGTATGTAACACCGTCCGCCTGCTCCGATATGTCCGGCGCAATCAAAATCGTACCGCTGCCACCAATGGCAACATGAATTCCCTCTGCCACAGGATTGTTGGACAGGGTTAACCACGCATATGTGGACACAACGACCACAGAAAATGCCACCAGCACCGATATTAACGCAATTATTAACTTGGTGTATTTCTTGGTCATTGGACACCTCTATTACTCTCCGGAAATACCGGCGCTTTGTTTTTTCGCCTGTCTTTTGCGCTCCTGCGCAAGCTTTGCCTGCCGCAAGCTGTCGCGGTAGGCTTTTCGTGCAGTCAGCTGTTTAGGCAGCTCGGCATCGAAGTAAACCAGCTCCAATGTGTAGTTCTGCAGTGCGAACAAATCCTTTTGCCGCTGCAGTTCTCTTTCGCGAGCTTCCTTCTCCTGCTGCTCTCTGAGGATGCGTGCCTCTTCTTCCAGACGGCGCTGACGCTCCTGCTCTATGCGGGCCAATTCCTCCTGACGGGCACGTTCCTGCGCCAAGAGCTCCTCCCGTTTTGCCTGCTCCCGCGCTTCTTTGCGACGAATCCGCTCTCTGCGCGCTTCTTCCTTTCTCCGGAGTTCTTCCTGCTCCATCAACGCAACGGCATCCAAATAGTCTTGCTGTTGCTTGATGGCACGGTTTTTCTCCTCCGCGCGCATAGCCAGCTGCTCCTCCAATTGCTTCTGGAAGTATTCCACTTCCCGACGCATCAAGCCGCCTCTGCGGCGATCCTCCAGTTCCCGCTCCATTCTCTGTTGCAGCAAACGGGCTTCTTCTGCCGCCTTTTCCTGACGTATTCTTTCTTTTTCTGCTTCTTTTTCCTTGCGGATACGCTCTTTTTCCGCCTCTTTCTCTTGGCGGAGGCGCTCTTTCTCTGCCTTTTTGCGCTGCTCCTGCTCCTCAACCAAACGGCGGCGTTCCGCCATTTCCTCTTGCATCAGCTGCTCCTTGGTCAATTCCTCAATCAGGACCTTGCGCACTTCAACATCGGGCAGGCTGTAATCTTCGGTCAGTTCCTCCACAATCTGGTGGATGAATTTCGGTTTCAGCGAGCGGCGCTTTTCCTTTGCCGGCGCAGGCAAACGCCGGTCCTTTTCATCCTCAAGATATCCCTTCAGGATGATGTACTGGAACAGAATGTTATGATAAATATCCCGCTGGAAACGTTCATCAATATGGGGATTCTGCTCCACGATACGAATGGTATATCCAATGTCGTCATAGCTGCGGAGGAAATCCCACAGCTTTGAGATGGCGCGATAATGGGCATTGCGCTTAATGATATTGGTTTTGACCACAGTGCCCTTAATCCGGGACAGCTTTTTCATTTGCTGGGCGAAGGGAGAATTCATAAAGATCGACAGCATTCGGTACAGCCGTGAAATGCGGTCAAAAATCTCTCTGTTTTTCTCGTCGGTATCCAGCGCGCTGTCCGTTTCCTTAACATGCAGGAACATATCCACGTGCACTGTTTCGGTGGGGCAGGACATATCCGACTCCACCTTCAGCTTTGCGCCGAACTCGTCACCCATCACCTCAAAAAGCGCATCGTAACGAATTTTGACAAAATGGAATGAATGCTCCAGCACGGTGAATACCAACCGGTTTTCGTAAACCTCGTTGCTATCCTCCCGATAGCGTTGCATCACCCGGGAGGGGCGGACATTACCGGTGTCCTCATTATAGTCCTCCACCAGCGATGCGTGCTGAGCCAGATGCTGAATCACTTCTGTTCCGGTACGCTTGGCGTTGGCCACATTAACAATCACTTCCTCCTCCCGAATCACATTTCGGGGGTTGTTAATGATAGCCTGAAAGCTGCCCAGCGCTTCATCTATAGCATCCACCCAGCGGGAATCCACCGTTTTCACCATTTTCCGGTTGGAAAACTGAAAACGGTTGTCTGCGTGGGCAATGGAATCCATAAAGAAATCGTAAAACTCTGTGCTGGACAAGGTACGAATAATCGAGCGGGTATATTTCTGATAAATAGGGTCAATGACAGAGGGCGCTTGCTCCTGCGTCACCTTTGTCTTTTTCCCTTCTGTTTGGCTTGCCATATCGCACCTCCTTCACACGGTTTTAGTTATTTTTCTTCAAATAATCCACGTACTCTTTGCAAATTTTCATCGTATTTTTGCCGAACAGCCGGTCCAAATACGTATTGAATCTGGTTAACTCATCCTTCATAAATCCAAGGCTCAAGGACTCAAACTTACGCAGGACTTTCTTCGCAATAATAAAGTCCACCGCTTGCACTTCCGTACCGCCGCAAGCAATAAAGCAGGGCACATAGTCCCGGATTTGCTTATTGATACGGTTACCGAATGCCAAACGGAAGTTCTTAATCAAGTAAGCATTCAGCTCTTCCAGCTTGTCCAGCATTTCCTGACTGATGGGATACGCCTGCTTTGCCTGATCAAACAGGGAAATCAGCCGGTCTGTAGAGATAAACACCGGGCCGGCCTCCTCACATTCAAAGGGCTCTGCACGGCTGTCCAAGTCAATGGGAATTGCACGGTCGTACACCTTATCCGCCACAGCGAAGGTGGAGTCGTCGTTGTTGATGGTTCCCACGAACCAGACATTGTTGGGAATCCGCACAGCGCCGTTTTCAATCAGGCATGGGTCGTTATCCCAAGTTGCGGTAGCAATGTCGATTTTCCACTCTTCCTGACGGGGCATTTCCAAAATGGACAGCATTTCTGCAAAGTAATATTCCACACGGGCAATGTTCATTTCGTCCAAAATGACCATATGGGGATCCCGATAGTAATTTGCTTCGTAGATAGCCTCCAAGAATGTGGTTTCGGAGTATTTTTTCGTAAATTCGTTGTAGTAGCCATACAATTCCGTACGCTCACGCCAAGAGGGCTGCACAGGAACCACCGAGGTGTCGCTCTGCACAAATTTGCCGAAAGCATAAGGCAAACTGGTTTTACCGGTACCGGAAATACCCTGCAGGATGATGATACGGGCAGTACCCATAGCGGCTACGAAATAGCGGATCATATCCAATTCATAGTACAGCCGCAAATGGGATGCCGTATATCTGCGGAATTGCTCGCAGAACTGCTCCAGCGTGATGGTTTCGTTATATGTAGGCGCCACATACAGGGATTTGTAGTAGTTATCCACCGAGGTCAGGCGGAAGAAGCGGCTTTCTGCCGGATCAATGCACGGCCCTTGGAGAGAATTGCGGTTTGCGTTGTCCATATAATTCTCTCCGGTGTCGCCCTCGGTCTGCTGATTCTCCTCATCCTCCGACGGTTCATCCAGAAGGTCATCGGGCAAGCCCTGCCCGTTCAGCTCAGCAATGCGCATATTCAGCAAGCGGTCCTTTTCGTAATTTGCCCGCAGCAAATCCCGCTGTAAGCTCTTCACCTGCTTGGAAAGCGCATCAAATTCTTTTGCCGAGACCTTAAACCGGAAGATGCGGCGGCACAATTTATACAAGCCCCAAATCATCAGTCCGATCAGCAAAATCAGAAACAGATATGCAATCACCAGCAAAACCCAGTCAAGGGTACCGAATCCACTGTTGTATTGCTCAAGAATTTCCACACGCATGGGGAAATTCAGCACATAATTGAGAAAGTCAAAGAATGCCACGAAAACATCAAGAAAGGACCGGAGTAACCGCCCAAAATCCTGATAAAAATACTTCAAAAAGTTTTCCATAGCCTCTTCTCTCCCCCCTTTCTAAAGGTATACGCTTATCCGTTTGCAGCGTCCTCTTGCTGGGCTTCCTGGGTTTCCTTGGCCATATCTGCCATCAGCTCTGCCCGCAAACGCTCCCGCAGCTCTGCCTCAATGGCTGCACGTTCTTGTTGCTTTTTCTCTTCCTCTTCGGCATTCTCCTGCTGAGCGCCGCGCTCTTCTTCATAGCGGATACGGTTCTTCACATTCTGGTACTCAAACAGCACCCGGAAGAACTGAATCAGATGATACAGGAAGAACAGGAATACCGGCACCACAATCACCAGCAGGAAGCCGGTGCTGGTCTGCAGATAATCGAACACCTTGCCCAAGCCGGGAATCCGGAACATATACTTGCCCACCACCTCAGACTCGTGGACGGTAATGGGGTCAACAGAGGTATTGTTATCACCCTTGGTGCGGAAGTAGATGTGTTCGCCGCCGTCATAAATCTCGTGGATGGTGTGGGTATTGAGCACACGCTCGCCGTTGATGACGGTCCAGTAGGTGATGATATCGCCCTTTCTCAAGGCATCGGGGTCCTTCACTGTTCTGGCAACCGTCAGATCGCCGGGCAACAGCGTGGGATACATGGAGTCCGTCTGCACGGAGAAGAACGCCGTACCCAAAATGTTGGGCACACCGTTGCCGGATGCAGAGACAAAGGACACATAGGTGCAAAGCGCCGCCAAAACAATTGCAATCACCAGTACTACATTGATTACAATGTTGGCAATTTTGCGTCCCTTGTTTTCAGGTGCCTCTGTTTCCTGATTTTTCTCAACGGGGATTTGTTTTTCCTTCTTCATGTGAATTCTCCTCTCCTTTTTATAAGGAATGTGATTCAAAAAGTATTTTTTAACAGCAACGCGCTGAAAATTACTCGATAGGCTGCAGTCCCGGGGACTGTCCGATTTCGCCGATAAACTGAATATTTGCTAAAATCTCCGCCGCTTTACCGATGCGGTTGTTGCAATCCACATCCTGACCTTCCAGCCACACATACACTTCTACACGCAGCATAGCGTCTTGCGCCATAGAAAACAGCTTCGGGGATGTGGAAAAATCTCCCATAGTCCATACCACGTGGTCCCGCAGTACCGGATCCGATTCCACCCAAGTGGCAGTATCCTGCAAGAAGATTCTGTCCTGTTCAATCAAGTGGTCCGTGCCGTCAATGCTGGGTGTAGGGACGTAACCGGTGGTGCCGTCTATATGGGTATTGGCGTTGGGCTCAATGATGACAAATTTTCTCTCGCCCTCTGCCTCCGAGCCATCGGCATTCACAGGGGTGAAGCGAAGGCCCAGACGAATGGCGTTTTCTGCGCCGTAGCCGCCATTGTAATGCTGAATTTTCTCCGCATCCCATATTGGCTTACCTACCGCAAAGGTGCCGGAAGCGCCGTCCTCTGCCGCAATCGCCGGCGCGAAGGAAACCTCCATATCTACATCAGAGCGCATATAGAAAACGCCTTTGACATAGTAGCCGTAAACGTCGTCGCGGTTACTGTTATTTTCGTCGCTTAAGGGCTGCCAGTGAGATGTGAGCCGGCCGTCCAAGCCGTAGTTTGCGGCATAGAAGCGCTGCTCTGCTTCCGACCAAGTGACCGGCCGCAGGGGCGGTGTCTCATCTATCAACTGGTCGAACTTAAGCTGTACGCCCCACGTGTCCGTGGGAGATTGGGCGATTTCCAAGCCGGCCTGACTGGTCACATACAGGCTCAGGTCATTTACCTTTGGGGTTTGGTTGATGGAAAACCAAGTATATGTGGCCACCACCAGTAACGGCAGGACGCCCAAAAGCAGCACGTAATAGGTTATGATTCGCAGGGGTGATTTTTTTCTTTTCTTTTCCATAGCATCCTCCAAAAACGAGGCAAACGGGACGATTGGGTCAGCGAATGCAGGGAACAGATTCGTAAAACCCACGCTTGGGTTGCACGAATCTATTTCCTGTTGGGGAAATAGCCGCAAGTTCGTACAGTGCTGCACCCACTCCCCGTGCAGACACTGTACTATTTACTTGCTTTCTCCGTGTCCCGGGCCTAGGCCCGGGACACGGGCGCGAATAAAGAATAAATTAGCCTGCAGCTACGTTTTATTACGGATTGTTTCCACCGGGCAAGTGCAGGTCGGAGTATTCCATAGGCTTCAGCTCAGCGCTGGAAGCGAACTGCAGATTCATATCACCGGTCAGAGACTGTGCGACGGTAGCCACATCTGCGTTCTCAACATATTCGCCATCCAGATAGACCAATACAGACATCTCTGTCTTGGTGCTCTGGGGCAGTTCAATCAGCTTATCCTTTTCTTCACCGGTCTTATCTGCACCGATGGTCAGCTTATAGCCGTTGTTGCCGTCAGCAGTGAAGGTGGTTTCTACCATCTTCATTGTAGCCTTCCAGCCGTTGGCATTTTCTTGTGCATTGTCGGTGTCCAGAACGGCAACGCCGTAGATAGCAGCACCGTCGGTATCGTTAGAGGTGGTCTCCATAAACACAATGCGGATAGCACCCATAATGTCCTTGGCCTGTTCCTTGGTGTAACCCAATGTAGCAATGTCGAACTCCATGTAGCTTCCGCCGCCTCTTGTCTCGGCATCTGTTGCATTGTCATCGTAAATACGGTCTGCCGCTTCAGTCTGCAGCTTCAGATAAGAGCCCGCTGCATTTGTGCGGAATGCCAAATCGATTTTGTAGCCGTATACGTCTGTCAAAGCAGAGGAAGCTGCTTCATTCTCCTTTGCACTGAAAGCGTTCATCGCAGTAGTGAAAGTAGTATTATATTGCGGTGTTACCGTGGGTTCTGCGGTCATAGCAGCAGGAAGGTCCTTAAGCTTTATACCCTTTACGGACAGCTCACCCAGCTTAAAGGAAGCGGTGAAGGTGCCAGTAAAAGCAGCAATCTCGCTGTAAACGCCGCCAGTGGTGGTCAGTTCCAGACCGCCAGCAGCGAGGATATCGGAAGCCAGATTGCTAACTGCATCTTCATCGTTAGTGTCAATATCCGTAATGGGGGTGTCATTCAGAACCATGGTATCAACATTAACCAGATTTACCATGTGGGCGCTAATGGTATTCCATGCAACAGTAGTAGCGTCAGGCGCTAATCCGGACAAAGCGTTCCCCAAACCTGTCTGGGTTGCAGTCAAGGTATCCTTCAGTGTGCTCAGCTTAGCATAAGCTGCTGTAAAAGCTGCATCTGCAGACAAGGCCGAATCCAGGGCGCTCGCCAAGGATGCCAAATCGGTATTGTTTGCAATGACATTCAAGGCAGTTGCGCCATCAGGCAAAGCCGAAGGATTGGTTGCCTCGATATTCAAAACCATAGCCTGCAAATAGTTGTAAAGTGCAGTCTCCAGTTTACCCTCTGCAGTCAAGAGTGTATTAACCGTATCCAAAACGGCCTGTACATCGTCCTTTGCAACCTCGGTTTGACCGTCCATCTTGACAGAAACAGCCATTGCGGTCAGTTTCGGACCGGTGGTGTTCAGAGAAGTGGCTGATCCAACCATCGCAGCAGAGATATTGTTTGCGAAATCAATCTTTGCTTGACGCAGCGCCAACTGTTCATCAGACAGACCGGAAGCGTTACCAATGGCCATAACGCCGTTGCCTGTGCCGCTCCAGTTATTGTTTGTAACATTCCATGCTCTGGACAGGCTCTCTGTTACCAGACTGTCTACACGGCCGTCAGGACCGTAAGAGGGCGTGGACAGATGGGATGCGCCAATCTCTGTGCCGTTCCAGTTCAGGCGGGCAGGCATAAGGGCGATCTTATTCAGGCCATATGCCTCGTTACTCAAATCCACAAGGTTGCCCCAAGTAACGTTTCTTTCCAGATCGGACTTGATAGCATCGCCAACACTGGATGTGATGGTGCCACCATTGTTCAGGGCCATTTCCAAGTTACCGTTTGCGCCGACAGAGGTCTGAATGCCGGTAACTTCAGGTGCAGTAGACAATGTAAACCATGCGTAGGATGAGGAGACTACCATAATGGCAGAGACCATCAACATAGCAATAGCTGCCATCAGCTTCTGGCGAATTGCCTGCTGCTTCTTCTTTGCTTTGTTCATTGTACTCATTCCTTTCATAATATACAATGTATGTTTTTTTACCTCCCTGTGGGAGGAATGTAAACTGCTTGACCGGTTTGGAGTGATTTTCCGGTCTTGCAGGAACATTTAATAAAATATGTAGGAATCAATCATTCCAAAAATCCAAACCGTCCCACCAGCGGGAGGTTTCGTCCTTACCCTTGCTTTCGTCCACCAAGCGGAACTGCATACTCAGACCCACGTGACCGCCAATCAGCTCGTCGGTACAGTGGGGGTCATCCCCCTCGACCCACAAAACCACTGTGTACTTGTGGATTTCTTGAGGCGCTACTGTTTCCTGCTGTCCGGACGCAACCAGTGTTTCGGACAAAAACGGCACAGGCCGCAAGCGGTAGTAGGTAAAATCTTCCCTCTCCGCAATGACAGAATACTGTTGCTCGGGATTTTTTGCCATATCTATAAAGGGCGCTTTCCGATAGCCTACAGTATTGTTCCCCTCCGCAGGCAATGCTTGGGGAGCTCCCTGCTCGTCTGCTTTGGCATAGAAGGTCATTTCTTCATCCTCGAAGACCATAACCCACAGAGCATCTGCCAATTTTTTATCCTCGGAATCAATGTTCAGATCCCACACATAGCCCGTTTCGGATTCGCCTTCGTTGCGGATGTAGAAGGTGTAATAAAAGCATCCGGCATCTCTGTATTTCTGCGTTGTGTCCTGCTGGTCGTTGGAAACAGGATTTTCCCAGACGGAATTGTCATAAATCTTATCCGGAATCTGCACAACAGAAATACACGGCACATCCACTGCAGGCTGGGAAAACAGGTTGCCGGTCGCTGCGCGGAAGGTGATCTCCTCGCTGAGAGAATAACCCTCGCGGAACATACCTTGGCTGAGGTTAATGGTGAACAAGCCACGCATTTGGGTTACCATTGAAAATATGGTCAGCACCAGCGCCAGCAGACCCAAGGCGCCAAGCAGGGCCCATAATCCCCGCCCGGAGAAAAACCAGAGAAAGCCAAACCTTGGTCTGTCAAAATACAGACCCAAACTGGATGCGGTGAGCTCAAACTCTTTTCTGCTTTTGATGCCACGCTCACGCATTTCCCGGCGCAATTTTTTGCGCCCTTCTCTGATTTCCTGCACCTGCTCACGGGTGAGCCTTTGACCGCCCCGTTTTTTCAAGGTGAGCCCATCAGTGTTTCTCACTTTCGGTGGGTTTTTTTCTTTATTATCCATTTTGCTGTTCTCTCATCAGGCTGTCACGAATCAACTCATCCTCGCTGACTTGACTGCCGGTTATTGTACCGCTGGAAGCCGCTACCCCGCAGGCCTGCAGCCACGCAAGGATATCGTGGGTATCGGCGTCGCCGCCCCAAAGGGTAAAGCCTTCCGTACGAAGCTGATTCATTGCATTTGCCGTCTCCTGCTTCAGGTAAAGCTCCGGCGCAAAGCGCAAATCACGGAAGCCCAGCTCCTTGATTTTCTCCACGGGAAGCTCTTCGGGATTGTAGCCGTCCAGCAGCAGGCGGATACCGTTTCGCAGATAGCGCTCCAGCACCTCCTGCGTGCCCTTATTGGCATCCCGAACCAAAGCGGCAGGAACGGTAAACAACAGCTTTTCCTTTTGGATTTCCTGATCGGCGAACATCTGATTCAACCGTTTCAGCTGACTTCCCTGCAGGAAAAAGTCGGGAATCATACGCAGCACAACGCCGCCCAAATTCAGCTTGCAGTTTTCCATACGCACCACCGCGTCGGCGGCCTCGTATGCAAAATACATAGCCACATCCGTCACCAAATCCGTACGGCGCAGCATTGCTGCAATATCCTGCACGCCCTCCGTTTCCCCCGGTTGGTTGGCAATTCCCCCAAACCAAGGCGTTGCCTCATAGCAGGCGACCTTATCCTTCCGCTCCGCCACCATAGGCCGATAGTTCAGACCCAAAGGACGGTCCGGTCTTTTGATTACCAGAGGAATGGTCTGGGGCAGGGTCATAGTATAATGGATATATTTTTGGTAGACCCCATAGGTGCCTTCTTTTGCCGCTTCCAGTACATCTATGATTGCCGGGTCCCAAGCTGTTCCCGCTTGGGCTTTCATTGCGGCATAAGCATCTTCAAAGGGTGTTTCGGATTGTGTCTCGGAGCACAGTCTGTCCAGCTCTTTGGCAAGTCCCACAATGTGGGCAATGGGGCTGATTTGGTTTCCCCGTCTGCCCTCGGGATAGCCGCTGCCGTCCCAACGCTCCATATGCTGCTGACAGGTTTCCCGCTGCATCAGCCAAGGAATGTTTTTGGTGGGCTGTTCAATCAGGCTGCCCTTTCGCTTTTCTTTCGCCCGGACACTGCGCATCTGCAATGTGGCTACCAAGGCGCGGCCGTCAGTGGTGTACTTGCGGTACACCGCCTTCTCTTCCTCCGTAAAATCAGACTGGAAAATCTGATACTCCGGCGGAACCAGCGCTTTGCCCAGCTGGTGATACATACCGCACTTATAGGCCAGATCCGCATATTTTCCGGTCATTCTTTCCTCGCCCTCTGCGCTGTCCCGGCCATAGCCCAGTGCGCATGCCTGAACAAACAATTCCCGGGTATACGCCGCTATGCGGACGGATTGCTGCCGAATGACAGGTGCTAATCCCCGAAACGCATCGTCCCAAGTGTCATATTCCATTCTTTTCCAATCTTGTTCATTCATGGCGCATCATCCTTTCCCTCCGGAATTTTTCCTCTTTTGATACGGAGGTCTTATTCGTCATCGTCCTCGATATCATACTCCACCAAAGGCGTCGTATCCTTTCGATTCTTTATCTTAGCAAAAATATACGTTCCAATAAGCACACCGCAGGCAATGTTCAGCGCCAAGCTGACCCAGAACAGCACCGGCCAAACCTTATGGCTGGGGTAATCGCAGCGCTGCTCAACCACATCCGGAATTGTAGGCTTGGGGAGCGTTTCTGTGGGAACATCGTCTTTCTGCGCCAAATGCCGCTGAACAGCGGAAATTGCATCCACCAATCTCTGCGCTGCCGCATCCACTTGCGCCTGATCTGCGCTGCTTAACAGGTTTGTTGCATCGGTCAGGGCGTTGTCCAGCTCTGCCCACAACGCGCCGGCTTCAACATCTGCCAGCAAAGCATTTGCTGCGTCAATCGCACCGGTTAATGTCATATAATCCATTTTCACCAATGCGCCAATGGCATCCTTCAGCCCTGCGGCCGCCTGATCAATCTTCTTTTGGCTGCCGGACTTGCGTGCGCTGTAAGCGGTTGTCAGCGCCGACTTCAGACTCTCCCAAGAAGTTGCCGTGTATTTATCCTGCTCCAAGCCCTCTGCAACCGCAATTTGATTGTTCAGCTCATCCAACTCCAGCGGAACCGTAGGCGCCGTCGGGGTGGTTGCGGACGGGGTTGTGGGCTGGGTCGCGGGAGGGGTTGTGGGTTGGGGCGTAGTAGGCGTCGTGGGTGCAGGCGTATTCTGCTTGATGGAAATCTGGTAAACCAGAGGCGCGGGGGTTTTGGTTACAATTGCATCGCCCTCGCTGACCGATGTCTTATAGCTCACAGTTACTGTGCAGGAATCGCCGGGGCTGCCGGCAGTTTTCACCAAAATATGGAACACCGCCGAAGGCACCACGCTGCTGGCTGTATAGTAGGGGTGATTGTTTGTGCAGTCACCGCCCAGTGCACGGGGCAAATCCGTGTCATCAAAGCTTAGGGACGCAATCATACTTTCGTTGGAGAACGAGATGGAATCCACCTCAAAACCCCATATGTTTGCCAGCGGCACATCCAGTGTTACCACCGCGCCGGAATCAACAGAGAACTCCGCTGCGGCATCGGCGCTAAGGGGCATCATACACAGGAAAAGCGCCAATGCAATGGAGCATACCAGAGCTTTTTTCATAAATTTCATTGATTCTTTTTCCTCGCTTTCAAATCCCTTTTACTTCAAAAGGCTCTTGTAGTTATCACCTTGGCACTTACGCTTAATCATGACATCGTCGGAAATATCACATTTTCCGTCCCGATTCATATCCGTAGCCATCAATGCCCAATCCGTCAGTGTGACGGTCTTTTGTACGTGACGTTTGATGTACACAGAGTCAGAAATATCATTTCTGCCATCGGAGTTTACATCGCCCAGAAGAACAACCGTATACTCGGCTTTATCCACTACGGAGGACATATTGTTGGATGCGCAGAATGTTACCTTAGCTCCGTTCACCACATAGTACGCGCCGTCACGGAGAACAACGCCCTTGCGGTCAGCCGTAGATTCGGAGAATTCCGCCTTCACTTGCGTTGCGTTGATTGCTCCGTGCACTACCTGCATATTAAACTGCTCAACCGTAATTCCCTCTTCGGCAGTATCCAAATAAATGATCTTGTTGATGGTATCCAGCTTGCTGCCTAGAATCACGCTGCCGTCCACATTGATTTGAATATTTCCGTCATTTAATTCGGGACTGTTGCTAAACAGTTCTATCTTCAGCTTGGTGTCCAGCTTCCAGTGTGTGCCCAAAATGGCGATATCCGCTGTATCCTTTACAACACTGCTAAGGTCATAAACCCCGGCTGCGTCCTTTACTTCGTAGGCGCTCATCTTCTCGGCAGTGCCCTCTGCCTGCATCCGCTGCAGTTGATTGGACAGATGTACCAAAAGGCCGTGGTTTGCACTCAGCTTATTCTTTACAGAAGTTGCCACAGCGCCGGAAAGGTTCAGACCCTGCACCAAAGCGTCCATATCCGTATTTTTGTCAATGCTGCGGATGGCATCAAACAGCTGCTTAACGGTGGTGTTGTCTATCACCATTTTGAGAACAGCCGCGTTGTCCGTATTGAACCACGTTTCCAAAGCCGCCGTAATCTGCGCCTTGTCAGCGCGGTTGTGGGCCAGCAATGCGCACAGCATCACGGCATAATCTGCATTTTGACTGCCTTTGAAAACAATGTTCTTTTCACCGGAGCCGGAGATATTTACTTGATTCTGCGCAACGAGAATCTGCTCAATTTCGCCGCGAAGCTCCGTTCTTATCACGGAAGACAGCGCTTCCAATCGCTCCTGTGCCGCTTTCTTCTGCTCAGGTGTGCCGCCCAAGTAGACGGTCAGACTTTGTGTTTTTTCCGTCTGCGCAGGCGTAAATGCGCCCTTCACTACATCCTCTTGGGTATCGTGCTCTAGCGCAAACTGCCATCCGGTGGTGCGCAGCGAATAGGACGCCAACGCTTTTCCTTCGGCGGTCGCTTGCGCCATTGCCCTGTAATCGGTGAAATCTGCAAGCATTTCTCCCAAGAATTGGTTCAATCCCTGATACCGCAAAGAGTCCGGGAAAATATAGCCATTGGTACGGCCGCCATTTTCCAATATCTGCACCAAATCCTGCTGGCTGATTCCGTAAATCACCTGGTCATCCAGCTTGAGAGCTGCAGATGTGTAGAAATGGAATACCAAATCCATTGTCAGCGCAGCTGCCATATCCGGCAAAGCCGTGGTGCTGTCGGTGAGCAAAGCGGAATTCAAGTATACCTGAATTTCTCCGTCTCTGCGCTGTACGGTGTACATTTGCCTGTTGCGGCAATCCTTTACAGCTGCATCTACCGAACCGGTCACCGCGCCGGTATCGCCAATGGAGCTATCTGCCAAAACCACACCGCTTCCGGACACATTGCCGGTGAGCGTCTTTCCGTTAAGGTCAATCAGAACCTTCTTGTCTGTAGAAATATCGCCGGTGATATGATCCAGTAGAATCACCACTGCGCCGTCATGGAGCTGTTCTATCTCACCAAAGAGATCTGTCACAAATACTGTCTTGCTGTTGACGTCTTTTTCTTTGTCAATCACCAAGGCTTGGTACTGTCTGTCCACATTGGTCAGCTGCAAGCCAACCCGCACAGTCAGTTCGCCGTTGTTTTCCGCAATCATACCCCGCAACGTTTCCGGCAAGGCGAAAGCATCCAGCAGCAGATTTGCCTGCATTTTTGCATCGGTGGTGTAGAGATTTCCCTCTGCATGGGCGTTGGTATATTCCACGTTTTCATCCAAGAAGCGGAATATATCCTGTATCTTTTTCAGTGTGTTTTGGGCTGTGGACAACTCCAGTTCCTGACCGTTGCTTTGCGCGGTATTTTCCAAAGTCTCCACAGTAACTTTTTCGTCCTTAAGCAATGGAGCGACCAATTCATACAAGTACTCCACGCACAGACCGTAATCCAAGTCGTTGATGCCATCTAACCGGGCATTGTCCAAAAGCACCATTGCAGTGAGGATCTTTTGATAAGACGGCTCTGTGAGCGTCAGCACCAAATTGGCGCTGCCATTCGTCAAATGCACATCTACATACTCGGTCAGCTGAGTAAGTCCCTGCTTCGTCTCTGCCAATTTCTCCGCGTGTGTGCCGTCATCACTTAAGGTTATGTACAGCTTAACGGTTGTGGGAGTAATTGTTTGATTTGCTGCCAAATCCAGCTGGGTTTCCACAAGTTTTGCGCCGAAAATATCGGGGTTTTCAATTGTATTGCCATTTTCAAGAAGCAGCTCCTGCTCAATAACTTTGTAGCCCGGCAGCTCCATATTGACGATTGTTCCGTCTTCATTTATGGCGTTTTTAACGTTTTCCAAAGAAAATCCGCTGTCCCCAAGGGCGCTCAAGATGCCCTGTATGTGAATTTTGCTGTCCTCCCGCAGGGGATATCCGCCCAAATCCACATAAGAGAATTTGCCGCTGGTAAGAAGCGCCTGCGAAACGGCAACCAGCACATTTTTTGCATTGTAGCCGGTAACATGGGGCGACATTCTCAGAAATACAACCAATTCGCCCTGCTCATTTTCCAAAGGCAGGAAGGCCGCGCCGGAAATTGCGCCGGTGCTTGCCAGCGCGTCATTCAAAACGCCGATAAAGTCCAGCACATCTTGGCGGGCAATATCGATGGTCTGACGCTGAATCTTACCGCCTTGACGCAAAAATTCCATTTGCTGCGCAGACAAGGTCACGGACACGGAGGTATCGAAGGTGTGATACTCTGCGCCGTTAATGGTGTAAAGGTAGCGGTAGCCCTGCGTTGTGCAAGCAGGCAGTACCAAATACGGCTTTTTCAAGGTGAAACTGCCCACAGGCTCTGCCAAACCTTCCACATATGCGTCAATTTTCTTGAGCTTCCAAGTAAAATTCAAGGTAAAGCTATTGGTAAGCTGCGTACCCACAGAGGGCAACGGGTTGCCGGAATAGGTGTAGTAGCCCTCGGGCAGATTCAGCTGCTGAATCTTCTCGTCCAGCTTCATCTGCAGCAAATCCACATCAGCCTGCGTTATGGTGTGGTTTAAGGGGTAATCCACAGCAAAGGTGACGGTCTCCCCTTCTTCTACCCGCAGATTCAGCGTAATAAAACGCTTATCCGGAGCGCTTGCCATTTTCACATCTGTGCGATAGATGGCAGGGGCATTCTGGAAGGAGGTTACCTTATCGGTGGCATTTTCAATCGCATCTACCAGCGCGATCATTTCCAGTTCGCCGCTCTTCCGGTCAATAGCCTCGTGGGGCGGCAGCAGAGAAATGGAATCCAATGTTGCCCGAATGCCGTCGATCTTGCTGTAATAATCCTCCGCCATACCGGGCTTTAAGCCGTCCATATAGTCCTTCATGATTTCCAGCAGCAACGGCGTATTGTCAATAAATATGTTCAGTTGCTCCCGCAGCAGGGTGAACTGATTGTTCAGCTTTTCATAATTATCGCCGGTGTAGTACCACAGCAGCTCCTTCTCCTCATAGGCTACTAAGTATTCATAAAGAAACAGCTTCTGCTTCTGCGCTGATTTATCAATGCAGTTTTCAATAATCGTGGTCAGAGCCGTTGCGGAAGCCTCACCCACACGCTCATCTGCCAAAATATTCTGCAGGAATCCGGCGTAGGTACCAAACTGCTCCAAAACCGATTTCTTGGAAAGCAATTGGGCCATGGCGTTCTTTTGGGTTGTCGCCTGAGATGTAAGCGTATAGGGAAGATTTACAAGATAAAGCATATTGCTTTCGCTGGTTGCGTCATTCAGCAGCAGCTGATACTGCACCTCAACCTTGTCAAAGCCTTCCGCATAAAAACTGCCGGTTCCGTTATTGAAGTCGGAGACGGGATTCTTTTGATCTCCACTGACCACCCACGCCTGCACTGCCACCCATTCACAGGAAGCAATGCCGGAGGGAGCATCGGGGGCATAAATTACGAATTGGGAACCGCTTTCGGTTAATTCCACACAGTCAATTTCCGGTCTGCGTATGGTCAAAATACCGGTATTCAAGGCAGCGCTGCTCAAAACAGCAGCAGCCTCCGCAGACATTCCCACAGAAATTGCTACGCCCCAGGGAATATCCTCCCAAGGAGATCCCTCTTTGCGGGATAGCACTGTGTTGCCGGTTATCCGGTACACAGCCTCTTGCCGGTAGAATGCTCCTGCAATGGTATAATCGTATACCTTTTCCTTATCTGTATGGGCAGGAAGCATCAAATTGTATCCATAGGGCACTTCTGCAGGAAGGCCCTCTACGCCGGAGACGGAATAGGTTTTCGGCGTGTAAGTAACCGTCAATGCTATATCGCTCTGCAGAGTATCTCCGGCAGAAATACCGGACACAGACCGATCGTAATAATCCTCGCCTACCTGATAGATTTCCCAATCTGCCAAGGCACGGTCCTCTGTGTCATCGGCAGCCACTGCCGCCAAAATATCCTCGTAAGATGTGTCTGCATCTAAGGTGATTCGCGCAGCGTAGCGATTTTCGATGGTAGTCAGCGTTGCGTTGTCAATATAATTGCGGTCAATGACTTTGGCAACATACTTCACCGTCACATCAAAACGGTTCATACTGACCTGAATGGATGTTGTCTGCGCCAGCAAATTCTCAATAACCGTTACCTGAGGCTTTTCAGCCTCCACATTTTCCACCAGCCCATCCAAAACCAAATAGTCTGCATTGGAAAGACCCTGCTTCACAGGATTCTTCTCAAGCACTTCCCACTTGGATGCGGTAGCAGCTTGAAGCGCACTGCCTGCCGCCTGCAGGTTATCAAATGCCTTCTTTAGCAAGGCAGGATCAACATCACTGAGTCCGGCGCTGTGGGCAAAGCTCACAATAACCTCCAGAACAGCTCTGTCATTGCACAAATTGAGAACATCTTGGCTGGTCTGGGCAGCAACGTCAAAATACGTCTGACCTTGTGTCATTAAGAACTTGGACTTGCCGTCTCTTGCAGCAACGTTATAGTACTGGCGAATCAGCTTCACCAAATCAAAATCGCCGCCATTTGCCCGCTTTTGACCGTAGAGGTTACGCACCGCGCCGGTGGAATCCTCGTATTTCAGCTGGCCGCCCCAAGGCAGGGACACGCCGTTTACCAATTCCATCAGCTTGTCAATATACAACGCCAGTGTCTCAAGCGCGGCTTGCTGTTCAGCGATCTGCTGCATCTGCTTAAATGCATACTTTAAGTTTGCACCGGAATTGAGTAGCATAAGCTGATGCTCCTGTGCAACAAAGATATGCAGCACATAGGTAACAGCAACAGAATAGGTGTTTCCGGAGGTTTGGAAAGAACCAACGTAAACGCCGTCCTGCTCAACCAAATCAACTGTTTCATTGCTCTGTCCGCTGATCACACTTGCCTGCGTAGGTATCCAGCGGAAACCGTTATAAGGATATGCCTCAGCAGATATTTTGCGTTCATCGGGGTCTACCTGCACCAATGCATCCCCTTCGTCGGGAACCCTGTATGTATAGGTGTTTTCAGCAAGCAACCCCGAATCAAGAAGCGCCTGTAATTTATCGGATAATGTGTATTGCTTTCCAAGAAGCATAGCATCACTAACGGTAACATCTTCCTTGCCTACAGCCACGACCATCTGCAAAAAAGGGTAATGACCGCAAGAAAACACCATTAACAACGCTAATATAAAAGAAAGGCTGCGTCTGCCTATGGAATATCTTAAACTCATTATCTTTCCTCCCAATGACGGTTTTTGGCGTCTGAAGAGGCCTTTCCGTCATCGTCAAACAACGATTTTCTTACAAAAGGGTATAAATCGACATATTAGTGTATACATTAAACATTATACCATTTTTAACTGCACAATGCAACCTTATTTTTTCCTGCTCCAATGAGGTAAAATTTACCGTTCTTTCCTTCTTTGGGAAAACAAATAAAACCGCCCACGACAGCGTCGTGGGCGATTTTTATGAATGGTATCAATCCTTCAACTGGTTATCCTTTTTTTCTGCTTCTTTTTTCTTGTATCTTCTGTAAAAATAGTACACCAAAGCAGCAATAATCAAAAGGAGGAGCAACCACCAAATCCAGCAACGGCCGTGCTTTCCGGGCTCCTGCTCACCGGGCTCTGTGGGCTCGGTGGGGTCACCGGTTGCGCCGGGAACTGTGGGCTCATCGGGATCGCTGGGACCGGTCGGTGCTGTGGGGGTTGTGGGATCGGTCGGTGTGGTGGGAGTTGTAGGAGTCGTAGGTGTTGTGGGTTTATTGGGGGTTGTAGGTGTAGTAGGCTTGCTGGGGGTTGTAGGTGTCGTGGGATCAGTCGGTGTGGAGGGGGTGCCCTGTCCGTCGTAAGGAATATCCTGCTGGGCCTGCTTAGATCCACAGATCTCACATTCCTCATGCTTCTTTCCGGGTGCGGATGCACTGGGGTTAGAATCAATTACCCAGTTCCACTTGTGATCGCCCAGAGAAGTTTTGTCGCCGCAGGAGCATTCTTTCCAGTGCTGACTGCCATTGCTTACCCAGCCGCCGTACTGGTGCTGATGGGTGGGATCAATGGGCGTGTTCAGACTGCGCATCTTGCCGCAATCCCTACATTCCTCGTGCTTCTTGCCGGGAGTGAACTCGCCGGGATTGGTGTCTGTCACCCAGTCCCACTGGTGAGCACCTACGGAAATCTTGTCGCCGCAGGAGCACTCTTTCCAGTGCTGGTTATCGTCGCTTCTCCAGCCACCGTACTGGTGCTGATGGGTGGGATTAATGGGGGTGTTCTCATTGCGTGTACCACCACAATCACGACATTCCTCATGCTGCTTACCGGGGGTGAATTCACCGGGGTTGGAATCTACCACCCAGCCCCACTGGTGGTCGCCCACGGAAATCTTGTCACCGCAGGAGCACTCTTTCCAGTGCTGGCTGTCATTGCGTACCCAGCCGCCGTACTGGTGCTGGTGGGTGGGGTCAATGGGGGTGTTCAGACTGCGCATCTTGCCGCAGTCTCTACATTCCTCGTGCTTCTTACCGGGAGTAAACTCGCCGGGGTTGGTGTCTGTCACCCAGTCCCACTGGTGGGCGCCTACGGAAATCTTGTCGCCGCAGGAGCACTCTTTCCAGTGCTGGTTATCGTCGCTCCGCCAGCCGCCGTACTGGTGCTGATGGGTGGGAGCAATGGGGGTGTTCTCATTGCGTGTTTTGCCGCAATCGCTACATTCCTCGTGCTTTACACCGGGAGTGAATTCGCCGGGGTTGGTGTCTGTCACCCAGCCCCACTGGTGAGCGCCTACGGAAATCTTGTCGCCGCAGGAGCACTCTTTCCAGTGCTGGTTATCGTCGCTGCTCCAGTTGCCGTACTGGTGCTGGTGGGTGGGGTCAATGGGGGTGTTCTCATTGCGTGTTCTGCCGCAATCGCTACATTCCTCGTGCTTTACACCGGGAGTGAACTCACCGGGGTTGGTGTCTGTCACCCAGCCCCACTGGTGATCGCCCACGGAAATCTTGTCGCCGCAGGAGCACTTCTGCCAGTGCTGATTGTCATCGCTCTCCCAAACATAGCTGTGGGTGTGGGTGGGGATGATTTTAATAGAGAATGCATCGGTCACTTCACGGCTGTAAATGCTGTTAGCGTCCACAACCTTGTACTTGACAGAGATATCACAGGTTTGACCGACAGCGCCGGAAACTGCGAACTTCAGTGTGAACACTGCATTCTTAGCGCCGTTAACAGGGTAATAAAACGCACCTTCATCAGGAAACACACTGCCAGCCAGATTCATCTGGCTTCCGTCACCGGTGACGGAAGTGATGATGCTCTTATTAGAATAGGTAATATCGCTCCAATGGATTTCAAAACCGCTGATGTTATTCATAGTCAGATTAACATTTACGGTTGTGCCGGATTCTGTTTCGTAGACAGTGCCTTCTGCAAAAGCCACGGGGATCATCGTTGCCACCATGACAAGAACGAGCAGAGCGGCCAAAATCTTATTCATTATTTTCATGGATTATGTCCTCACTTTCTGCTCAAATCAGTTTAACACACTGGTGTAGCTATCGTTCATGCACTTACGCATAATCAAGGATGCATCAGCAACGTCAATTCCCTGTGCGAAGTTCATATCCGCTGCAAGCAGTGCATGCTCGCCAATGGTTTGCGCCAGATCCTGCTGCTTCATACAGTGGTTCATCAATGCCACAGCATCGCCAACATCGTTCATACCGTCGCAGTTTACATCACCGAGGATGATCACTGTGTAGGTCACGGAGTCTACCACGGTAGTGCTGTTGTTGGAAGCAATAATTTCAACAGTCGCGCCGTTGACAATCTTGTTGTTCTTCAGGTCGGCTTCGTCAACCTTCACCTCGACCTTGTCTGCGTTGATAGAACCGTGGGTAATCAGCTGTGCAAACTGGTCTGCGGTAATGCCATCTACAGCAATATCCATATAGATCTGCTTATCGGCCTCTACTACCTTGGTGCCGAGAACCTTCTCATTCTGGGCGATGGTCAAATCGCCGTCAATCAGCTCAGGCTCAACATTGAACAGCTTAACCACCAGAGTACCCTCTACAGCCAAGTCATAGCCAAGCACTTTGATGGTACCGGCTTTCTTCAGCGCCTTAGTCAGGTCATAAGAACCATTTTCGCCTTCGGTAGCAAATGCAGACAGCTTTGTGCTGGAGCCTGTAATATCCAGACCTCTCAATGCCTTTGCGGCAATCACAAGAATGGAACGATAGTTGTTCATCAGCTCGATCACATCCACTGTGATCACCTTATCCATTCCAAGGTCAGCAACCATAGCAGCGAAGTTTGTGCCGCGATTGACATTCTTGATTGCGCCAAACAGCTGTGCAATGGTGGTATTGTCAATAACCTTCTTCATAGGAGCGATACGGTTTTCGGCATAGTAAGCCTCGATCGCCTCAATGATAGCGGCATTGTTGCTGCTGTCTGCTGCAAGCAGAGTCAGCAATGCAACAGCGTAATCGTTATTGTCTCTGGTGTCGATAAGAACAGAAGCAGAAGCATTGCCGGACACAGAAACCACGCGGTTTGCGTAGGAGACATCCTCCAGCTCCACTTGGATATCGGCGTCCACTACCTTGCCAAGCTCTTCCAAAAGGTTAACAAGTGCCTTCTTCTCTTCGGTTGTGCCGCCCAACAAGATGTTGAGGGTCTTGGTCTTTTCAGTTGCATTGGGAGTAATGCTGCCGGTTAAGTAATCCTTTTCCTGATTATGGCTGATGCCCACATCCCAAGCCTTGGTAGCGACAGTGTAGCTAAACAGCTTGTCGTCTGTCTTTCCGGCCTCTGCCAATGCAGCAAAGTCAGTCAGGTCTGCAAGCAGCTTGTTGGCAAAGTTGGTCAAGCCAACGCACTTCAGAGAATCAAGCACTTCATTGATGCTGCTGGCGGCGCCCTTTTCAACCATACCAACCAAATCGCCAAGATTGACACTGTAAATCACATCGCCATCCAAGCTCAGTGCTGCAGATGTGTAGTAGTTAAGGATCAAATCCATTGCCAAATCCAAGGCAATGTTTTTCAGCTCAGGCATTTCGTCCAATGCCAACCGGCCGGACTGCAGATAAACATTGATGTTATCGCCGTCCAACTGGATGGTATACAGATTGTTGGAACGGGCATCCTTGCCATTAAATGTTCCGGTTACATTGCCTGCGTTATCGAAGGTGCTGTCAAACAGAACCATATTGGCGCCGTTGATGTTGCCATCCACAGTCTTGCCGTTCAGATTCAGGAACACTCTCTTGTTTGTAGAGAGATTTCCGGCAACATCCTCCACCAGAATCACAACTGCATTGTCGTGAATCTTATTCAAGGAAGCCTGCAGGTCGGTTACAAAGTCAACCTTGTCGAGGCCTTCTGCATCCAAGTCAACAATCAGCGCTGCGTACTGGGTTTCATCCACATTCTTCAGCTGCAGGCCCAATGTTGCTTCCAGCTTGCCGCCCTTTTCTGCAATCACATCCAGCAGAGTGTCGGGAATAGGCAGCTTGTTCAGCAGATTATCTACAGGATAAGCAACATCCTGATGATATACATTGCCAACGGCAACCATATTGGAGTATTCCACGTTTGCGTGGAGGTGGTTCAGTACCTTCTGAATCAGATCCAGCGCATCTTGTGCACCCTGCAGGTCTACATCCTTGCCAAATACGCCGGCAGTGTTCTCAAATGTCTCTGTGGTAATTGTGTCATCCGTCAGCAGAGGCTTAATCAAACCGTACAGGTAGTTAATGCTGCCTTCGTAATCCAAGGCATTCACTTTACCCAGCTCGGCGTTATCGGTAATCAGCATAGCAGCCAAGAAAGCCTGATATGCCTTATCGGGCAGGTTCACAATCAAGTTAGCGCTGCCGTCTACCAAATGCATATTTACATAAGGTGTAACCTTGACCAATCCCTTATCCAAGGTGCTGTAATTCCCTGCGCCTGTGCCGTCATCGCTCAAGGTGATGTACAGCTTTACCTTGGTGGACGCGCCGGCTGCGCTGTTTGCCAGACCCATCTCGGTTTCCAGCAGCTTGCCGCCCAGCACATTCGTATTGGGGACTCTGCTCAAATCAAGGCCATCGACAATCAAGGTATGACCGGTCAGGGTCATATTATTGATCGTTCCGTCAGCATTGATTGCCTTTTCCAAATCATTCAGCGTGAAGCCGGAATCCAGCAGTGCATTCAAAATACCCTGCAGATAGAAGGCATTGCCGTTGCGCATAACATAGCCGCCGAAATCAATATAACCGTAATTGGAATTGATAATGGACTGCGCTACAGACAGGGCAACCTTCTGGGCATTAAAGCCAGTGGACAGCGGCGCAACCTTCAGCACGATGGTGTAGTTACCGTTTGCATCTTCCATAGGGATAAATGCTGCGCTGTTGATAACACCTTCCTTCACCAAGCTATCATTCAGGCTGGCAACAAAGTCCACGAAGTCCTGACGGGTCAAGTCGATGGTCTCACGGCGGATGGTGCCGCCATTCAACAGGAACAGCTTCTGCTCCATAGTCAGAACGTATTCTACGGAAGCGCTATAGGTCTCAACAGTCTCACCGTCAATGATGTAACGGTAGCGGAAACCTTCATCACCGCAAGCAGGCAGGTTGATCTTGCCGTTGTCTACGGTAATGGTACCGATGGAGCCAACGCCTTCAACGATTACATCCACCTCTTTCTTGGTGTATGTGGCATTCAGGACGATGTCCTGCTCCATTAGGTGACCGGCCTCGGGCATTGCAACGTCTGTATAGTTGTAGAAACGCTTGTCAATGGTCAGCGCATCGTTCATACCGCTCAGGGCAGTGCTCAAAGTCTGAATGTGGGATGCCTCGAGAGCCTGACCAAGCTTAAACACCAAGTTGTATGTGTTGACAGTTTTGCCGTCCACCAAAACGTTGATGGTCACAGAGCGGCGGTTATCAGCCTGCTTGCTGCGAACCTCTACTCTTTCCATCTCAGGAACGCTGGTGTAAACTTCACTTTCAGAAGCAGCTTCAATTGCCTGTGCCAGAGCAGACAGCTGCTCGTTGGACGCATCTCTGACAATGGCTGCATTGGGAGCCATCAGAGTGATGGCGTTCAGATCCTTGCGCACACCGGCTACCATATCGTACTTATCGCCGTAGTTCAAATCCTCCAGCAAAGACTTCAGGTTGGGTGTTGCATCCAGGAACTTGTTCATGCCATCACGGAGCTTTGTAAACTCCTCGGCAAAAATCTCAAAGTTGCTGCCTGTGTAGTACCACGCAAGGCCGTTCTTTTCATAGGCCTCCAAATACTCATACAGGTACATCTGTTTGGTCTGAGCATTATAGCACTCATCAATCAGCATCCGCAGAGCATCCTTGCCCTCTTCTGTCAGCGCAGTGCCATCCAGAAGCAGCTTCAGCGCATTGATGTTATTTGCCAGCTGATTCAAGCTGCCCTTCATACCGGAGAGCTTGTTAAGTGTATTCTTCTGCTCCTTTGCCTCTACTGCCAGAACACTGGGCAGGTTGAGGATTTCCAGCATTTCTGCGTCGCTGATAATTCCATTCAGCGCCAAGGCGAACTCTACTTCAACGCTGTCATATTCCGCTACGTTGAAGCTACCTACGCCACCGACGAAGTTGGTAATGGGATATCTCACACCGCCCTGCAGATAGTAGGCGCGGGCAGGCATCCAAGGCCGGCCGGTAATGCCGGAATCCTGTGCAATCGCACTAACATCGGTGGTACCGTCCAGACGGGTCTGGATGGTGATTCCGCCATTCATAACAGGGTTGCGGATTGCCAAAACACCGGTGTTCAGTGCGTCGCTGACCAACACAGCAGCAGCCTTCTGGCTGACTGCGTGAGCAACAACCTGACCCCAAGGCAGATCGTGCCAAGCCTCGCCCTGCGTGCGAGTCATTGTAGTGTCGCCTACAACTCTGTAGATTTCGTTCTGGCGATAGAATTCGCCGTTAACTGTGTAGTCATAAACCAGCTTATCATTGCTGTGCTTGGGCAAAACCAGATTGTAGCCGTAAGGCACAGAGGCGGGCAGACCGTCTACACCGCTTAAGGTATAGCTCTTGGGCGTGTAGGTAATGGTGATCTCCACGTCCTTATCCAAAACATCCGTCTCATCCATACCTTCCACAGTACTGGTGTAGAAGACATCGCCTACCTGATAAACATCTTCCCAGCCGGCCAAAGCATCCGTAATTACGCCGGTTCCCAGAATTGCAGCCCATACATCACTGTAGGATACACCCTTATTCAAGGTGATCAGCGCAGTTTTGTCGCTGACCAACGGCTTGAGCGTATCGCTGTTGTAGCTGTTGCGCTCCACCACATTGGCAATCACCTTAACGGTAACATCCTGACGGTTCATATTGACCTGTACAGTAGCGCTGTCTGCCAGCAGCTTTTCGGTAATGGTTACCTCTGTTGCAGTGGCAGTCAGATTCTTTGCCAACAAATCCAGCTGTGCGTACTTGGATGCATTCATACCCTCAACGAAGGGATTGTAGTTCAGAATTGCCATAGGCTCGGCGATTACAGCCTTCAAGCCCACAAAGGACATTCCGTTGGAATCCACGCCGTTGACCACATAGCCGATGCTCTTGTAGAAATCCTCCAGCTCGGACTTTTCAATACCCAGCTGAATGCCGAAGCCGGCAGCCACATCGATCATCTGCAAAACAAGGGTTTCTTCCTGCAGAAGCAGTTCCAAATAGCCTGTGGTTTCTTCCACCTTAGCCAGCAGCGCCTTGCCGTTCTCCATCAAGTACTGTGTCTTGCTGGAGGCTGCGTCGTACTCAGCCAGCATAACAAACAGATCTAGATCACCGTTGTTGTTCTGCATCTGGTCATACAGCGCCTTCACAGGAGCTGCCTTTGCTTCATCCTGCGTCCAAGCGCCGGGGTAGTAGAACACCATACCGGGCATAGGAGAAGAGATACCCTCAACCCAAGTCATCAGGCCTTCCATTACCTGCTGAAGCAATTCTCTAGCGGTAACATTCATGCCTTCTACCTCAGTATCCAGCAAGCCCACCAAAAGCGCCAGCTTATCCAGTGTATCCAAGCCCTGCTTCAAATCAGCGCCAGCCTGAAGCAGCTTCTGCTGATCGGCCTCAGATACATTAATATATAATTCATATGTAACCTGAACAGAGTAGGTATTCCCCTCCATCTTGAAGCTGCCAACATACTCGCCGCCAACCTCTTTCAGGGAAACCGCTTCTGTGTCATCACCGCTGACAACAAGCGCATCCTTGGGATACCATACAAATCCCTTATGCGTAAATGTTTTTGCAGTAATGGTCTTCGCTTCGGGATCAACCGTCACCAAATCATCCTCAGCAGTAGGCTTCACCTCATACTGATGCGTTTGCTGACGAAGCAAGCCTGACAGCAGCAAAGCCTTCTCCCCATCGCTAAGATCGTAATTTGCTGCCAGCAGTTCGCCATCTGTAACAGACTCGATTTCTGCAGCATTTGCGTTGATTCTCTGCAACATGCCGATGTTGGAGCTGGAAAGCAGCATCAACACCGCCATCAGCATTGCTATGCAACGCTTACTGTATGTGTGCGTCCGAACCATTTTTCATTCCTCCTATACAAGTATTTGTATCGCAACGGTACCGGATTTAGGGACAATGCCCCTCAATTTATAGAAAGGCATTATAAAAACATTATACTATAGTATAACATCATCCGTAGTAACTTTGCAAGCCCAAATTTAATATTTTCTTTTTTTGTCAAAAATGTCAAAAATATCCATAAATTATGTCTATTTATGGGGATATAGACGCACCTTTTTCATATTTATGTGGTTTTTTAACCAATCATACGCTTTCAAAGGCATATATTGACTGCCGCGGAAGGGAAAACAAACAAAAGCCGCTCTCTGTGACCGTTCACAAAAGACTTTTTATTCACCTCTCCCTTATGGGTGATTTTGCAATATTGACATTTCGCCCATCCTATGTTAAACTACTAGCAATTTGATAGAGGCGCGTCGTATCAAGAGTAGTCCTGCCCGTAGGCTTTCGCAGAGCTGTGGCACGGTGAAAGGGGTCGTCGCCGAAGGTAGCCGAGGCGCAAGGCTTACCTGGGCAGGCAGGAAACACTTGTCTGACTGTCGCATTTTGCGGAGTGCTATCACAATTCCAACAAACACAGCCTGCTCTTTCGCAGAAAAATTTGTTTTTGTTGCTTTTGGATAGCCGATGCGTTGCATCGGCGATTTTATTTTAAATAAGGAGCGTATCGATATGAAAAAAGAAAGCATTTTCACCGGCGCGGCAACCGCCATTGTTACCCCTATGAACGCCAATGGCGTTGACTATGAAGCCTTTGAACGGATGCTGAACTGGCAGGTGCAGCAAGGCATTGACGCTTTGGTCATTTGCGGCACCACCGGCGAGGGTTCCACCTTGACCGATGAAGAGCACCGTCAGGTGCTGCAATTTGCCATCAAGGTTGTGGACGGCCGGGTTCCTATGATTGCCGGCACCGGCTCCAACGATGCAGCTTATGCCATTGAGCTGACAAAATATGCCTGCAGCATTGGCTACGATGCTATGCTGCTGGTGACACCTTATTATAATAAGACAACCCAGAGAGGTTTGGTTGCATTCTTTACCGCAATTGCGGACGCTTCCACAAAGCCTGTGATTTTGTACAACGTTCCCTCCCGTACCGGCGTGAATATTGAGCCTGCCACCTACGCAAAGCTTGCCGGTCATCCTATGATTGCCGCCATCAAGGAAGCCAGCGGCAACATCTCCAAGATTGTAGAGACTGCTGCTCTCGTAGGCGATCAGCTGGATATCTACTCCGGCAACGATGACCAAATCGTCCCCATCTTGGCTTGCGGCGGCAAGGGCGTGATTTCCGTGCTGTCCAATGTTGTACCGGCAGAAACCTCTTTGCTGTGCAAAAAGTTCTTTGCCGGCGATGTACAGGGGGCTATGGAAATGCAAAAGAAGTATCTGCCCCTGACCAACGCGCTGTTCTGCGAAGTAAACCCCATCCCTGCCAAAGCGGCGGCTGCTGCTATGGGCTACGGTGAAAACTATGTCCGTCTGCCGCTGGTAACTATGGAAGAGACAGCCCGGCAGCATCTGCTGGAATGTATGCGCGAAGTGGGCGTAAACGTATGATTCGGTTCTAAGGAGAAAGAGAAATACTATGCTCTACGATAACCTCTCTGTAAATTCGGATGGACATTTGGTATTTGCAGGATACGATACGCTGGAACTGGCAAAGGAATTCGGCACAGCCCTGTACGTGATGGACGAAGACCGGATTCGCCGGCGGTGCCGGGAGTATCAGCAGGCAATGGCGACCTACCTGCCTGCCGGCTCTCACCCGCTGTTTGCCAGCAAGGCTATGAGTATCCAGCGGATTTACCAAATTATGAAAGAGGAGAATATGGGGGTTGATGTGGTCTCCCCCGGTGAATTATATACCGCTGTCAAGGCAGGCTTTCCTATGGAAAACGCCTATTTTCACGGCAGCAGTAAGACAGACGAAGACATTCGCTTCGCTATGCAGCACAAAATCGGTTTCTTCGTCTGCGACAATGCTGATGAGCTGGATGCCATTGACGCAGAAGCCGGGAAACAAGGCATCTGCCAAAAAATCCTGCTGCGCCTTGCCCCCGGTATTGACCCCCACACCCACGAGAAGATCAACACCGGCCGGGTAGACTCCAAGTTCGGCGTTGCCATCGAGACCGGACAGGCCGCCGCGCTGGTGGGAAAGGCCCTTGCAAAGAAGAACATCTCCCTTTGGGGATACCATTGCCACGTGGGCTCTCAGCTGTTTGACGAAGTGCTGTTTTGTGATGCCGCTACCAATATGCTGGGCTTTGTGGCAGATATGCAAAAGCAGTACGGCCACAAAGCCAAGGTTGTGAATCTGGGCGGCGGTATGGGTGTGCCATACACGGAAGAAGAGGACCGGATTGATTACGCCGGCACCATTCAAAAAATCGGCGCTCATATCACTGCTTTGTGCCAGCAGCTGGAGATTACGCCTCCTGCAATTTTGATGGAGCCGGGCCGCAGCATCGTGGCAGATTCCGGCATCACCCTCTACACCGTTACCGGCACCAAGGAGATTCCGGGCTTTAAGAATTTTGTGGGCATCGACGGCGGTATGACAGATAACCCCCGCTACACCCTGTACCAGTCTCCCTACACTGTGTATAACGCCGGAAAGATGGATAAGCAGGCAGATTTCCTATGCACTGTGGCAGGCCGCTGCTGTGAAAGCGGCGACCTGATTCAGGAAAAGGTCTCTCTGCCCCGTCCTGTTCGGGGAGATATACTGGCTGTTCTGACCACAGGCGCTTACAACTACTCTATGGCATCCAACTACAATCGGGTGCCCCGTCCGCCGGTGGTAATGATTGGGGAAAGCGGTCCTTATATCGCTGTCCGCCGGGAAACCTACGAAGATTTGCTCCTTTGCGATCAATAACAAAATACGCTAGCCGGTTGGCTAGCGTATTTTTTTATAAGAATTTCAGCAGTTGTTCCGTCACAAAGACAACTGCGCAGCTTGCAACTGCCACAACAATCAGACTCTTTTTCTTCAGCGACAGCAGCACCGCAATGATTAACCCCAGCGCGCCGCTTATCATATGCTCCGTGGCGGAAAGAATCGCCGGAAAGGTCATCGCTGTCAGGCACACAGTAGGTACATAGTGTAAAAAGGACTTCAAAAAGCGGTTCTCAATAGGCTTTTTCAGAAGTGTCAAAGGAAGCACCCGAATCAAATAGGTGGTGACCGCCATAACAAGAATGTAAATATAGATCTTCACTGCGCCACCTCCTCGTCCTGCACCGGGAAGAGCAAAGCGCAGACAGATGCCGCCAAAACAGTGCAAATTACAATTGCCAAGCCGCCGGAAACTTTATTCAGTCCGGGCACCCACGCAAACAGGCAGCTGAAGATCAGCGCCAGAAGCACAGCAATCAGAATCGGCTTTTCCGCTTTCGCCTGAGGTACAACAACGGCAATAAACATCCCGTAAAGCATGACCCCCAGCGCCATACGTATGGACTCCGGAAGCAGAGATCCTGCAATGGCGCCCAGCGCCGTTCCGGAGATCCACCCCAGCGCGGCAATCACACCGGTGCCAACAAAGAAGCTGCCGGTAAGCTGTTTCCCTCTGGACATACCCAAGGCAAATACCTCGTCTGTATTAAAAAATGCCACCATCATCCGCATACCGATTCCCACATTATGCCCCAGCCGCTGCCCCAAAGCAAGGCTCATAAGGGCATAGCGGCTATTGATCACAACTTGGGTCAGAATCATTTCTATAATCGCCGCTCCGGCTGCAATGACGGTAAGTCCGGCAAACTGACCGGCGCTGGTCAAATTGGATGCAGAAATCAGCACCGCCTGCCAAATACGCAAGCCCTGAGCGATTGCCATTGCGCCAAAGCCGAAGCTGACGGAAAAATATCCCACGCAAACCGGCATACCTGCTCTCATACCGAAAAAGAATTCCTTTAATCTCATCCTCTACATCTCTTTTCACATCGTCACAATCATCGCTTATTTACAAGCTTTTTTAATGTTTACCAGTATAGCACATCCCTGCAAAGGAATCAACAACCGCGCTGCGTAAAATTACGCTGCATAGCCCCGAAGACGTCGCTTTTAATGGGAAAGCAATTCCGGATTTCTGCGAAGCTGTCCGGGGGTATTTTTTATGGGGTATTTTGTGGATATGTGGGAGATTCTGTGGAATATCCGGGGATTTTGACCCAGTTTCTTGCACTTTTGTAACATTTATGTTATGCTGAACAAAACCATACCGGGAGGTTACCGCAATGAAAAAGATGCTCGCAATCCTGTTGATTTTGGCGCTTGTTCTATCTGTAGCTGCCTGCGGCAAAAAGAAGCCCGACGCATCTGCCGACAGTTCTGATTCTGTCGGCACAACGGAAGCCGTAAGCGCCAACACCGAAAACACGGAAGAATCCGAAGAAACAGCTCCGCCACATACCCACAGTTACACCAGCCAAATCACCACTGCCACCACCTGTGAAAAAGACGGCGTAAAGACATTTTCCTGTGCCTGCGGTGATTCCTATACGGAACCCCTTGCCGCTACCGGCCACAGTTGGGATGTTTGGAAAAATGCCGATGAAGTCGGCTATTTGACCCGCAGCTGCGAAAACTGCGGCAACACAGAAACCAAGGAGGGATATCTGGAAATGAACGTTCTGTCCATCGGCAACAGTTATTCACAAGATGCCCAGCGGTATCTGAACCAAATTGCAGCTGCAGACGGCTTCGACCTGCAGGTCGCCAATCTGTACTACAGCGGCTGCTCCCTGGCCACCCACTACAGCAATATGCAAAATGGCAATGCCGCCTACAACTACGATATCAACGGCGCCACCTCAGGCCCCAAGATTTCTCTGGAAGAAGCTTTGGAGAAGCAGGACTGGGATGTAGTAACCCTCCAGCAGGTCAGCGGCGACTCCCCTGATTACAGCACCTATCAGCCCTATTTGGATGAGCTGGTCGCCTATGTGCGCACCTATGCGCCCAACGCCAAAATCGTAATCCACCAAACTTGGGCCTATGAAAAGGGTTCCTGGAAACTGGACGGCGCCGGCTACGGCAAAACCGAAAACGGCAAAATGCTGGAAGACATCAAAGCCACCATCGCGCAAGCGGCACAGGATGTGAATGCAGACTATGTGATCCCCTCCGGAGAGTTGTTCGGTAAACTGCTGGAAAACAACATCACCGCCCTTTACCGGGATTCCTACCACGCCAGCTTTGGCATTGGCCGGTATGCCTTGGGACTTCTGTGGTATCGAGCATTGACCGGAAACCACGTTGCAAACAACACCTTTGCCGATTTTAGCGAGCCTATTACTGATGAGCAGGTCGCTGCCATCAAACTGTGCGTGACAGAAATTGCCGCCAAGCACGGCCTGTAAAAAGCCAATCCCCCTCGGGTTTCTTCCCGAGGGGGTGTTTTCAATGGGAAAGCAATTCCGGATTCCTGCGGAGCTGTCCGGGGGTAAGGCCTGTGTGTTTTTTGAAGGCCTTGTTGAAATGAACCGTGCTGTTAAATCCACATTCCAAGGCAATCTGCAGCATAGTAATCCCTTTGCCACCGCAAATCAGCCCCACAGCCCGTTCCACACGCCGGGCGGTGATGTAATCCCAAAGAGAAATACCGTTGAGGGCCTTGAAAAGATGGGAAAAGTAATTGGGACTTAAATGCACAATCTGCGCAAGGGCATCGAGGGTGATTCTTTCACACAGGTGCTGGCTGATATAATCACACACCGCAACCATATCAAAGGAACAAGGCCTTACACTACCCGGATTGTTTGCGCAATACCCTTGGTTGCGGAACAAATCCACAAGCATCAGATTCAAATGCGCCTTAACCGCAATGGGGTGCATCGCCTGTCCTTTTTCAAATTCTTCCTTAATTCTCTCTTGATTCCCGCGAATCACCTGCGCCCGTTCCGCCGGAATCCGGTTTTCAAAATCCGGCGCGTGGGAAAAGCACAGATTCATCAAATTCTCCTCCGCCCAGTTATCCTGTTCTCCGGTTAAATAGCGGGGCTCGAAATGGAGATTCGTCAGGAGCATTTCCTCGCTGCAGGCAGTGATACAGTGGATTTCGTTGGCAGAGAAAACAAATACATCGCCGGCTTCCATCGGGTAAACCGCCTTCTCGGTGGAATACTCCCCCCGTCCACGGTCTACTACGGTGATCTCGAAGCGGGTGTGGGCGTGTTTGGTGTAGGGACGTGTTCCCACCGCCACATCTGTACGCCACATTCGCAGCAGGGGCTTGCCGCTTTGCAGCATCAGTTCTCCTATCTGCAGTATCACAAAACCACTCCAATCGTAAAATAGTTTGCAAAATTCGTAAGATATATAGAGAATTGCCCGGACAAAATCTGTAATATAGTTAGTATAAAGCAAAAACACAATTTTGTCAAAGGAGTGGTTATTTTGAATTATTGTTCCTGTCCCTCTGATTTGAGAATCACAGATATGCGCTTTGTGGATATCGACGGCGCGCCGAAGCGCTGCACCATTTTGCGTATCGACACCAATCAGGGAATCAGCGGCTTTGGCGAGGTGCGCGACGCCTCCTCCAAGACCTACGCCCTGATGCTCAAAAGCCGTATTTTGGGCGAAAATCCCTGCAATGTGGACAAGATCTTCCGTAAGATTAAGCAGTTCGGCGGTCCCTCCCGGCAGGGCGGCGGTGTAAGCGGCATTGAAATTGCCCTTTGGGATTTGGCTGGCAAAGCCTACGGCGTGCCCCTGTATCAGCTTTTGGGCGGCAAGTTCCGGGACGAGGTCCGGGTCTACTGCGACACCGACGTAGACGGCAAGCACACCGGCCACGATATGGGTCTTGCTCTGAAAAAGCGTATGGATATGGGCTTCACCTTCTTAAAGATGGACTTGGGTATCGGTCTTCTGCTGGACGAGCCGGGAACATTGAATGCGCCCCTCGGCTTTATCGAGGATATGAAAAAGTACGCTTCCCACATCCTCAATGTGCAGGGCGGCTCTGTCACTGCCGATATGGTGCGCCACCAAAAGAGCTACTCCATCGTCACCACCGCCCATCCCCACACCGGTATTCACCTTACCGAAAAGGGTCTGGACTTCCTTGAGAACTATGTGAAGGAAGTGCGGGAGGTCATTGGCTACGAAGTACCTTTGGCTGTTGACCACTTCGGTCACATTTGCGTGGAGGACTGCATCCGCTTTGCCCGTCGTATGGAGCCGTACAACATTGCTTGGATTGAGGATATGGTTCCTTGGATGTACACCGATCAGTATGTGCGCCTGCGCAACAGCACCACCATCCCCGTGTGCACCGGTGAGGATATCTACCTGAAGGAGGGCTTTGAATCCCTTATCAAAGCCGGCGGCGTTTCCGTTATCCACCCGGACATCCTGACTTGCGGCGGCGCGCTGGAGCTGAAGAAGATTGCAGATATCGCCGACGAAAACGGCGTGGCAACCGCTATCCATATGGCAGAGAGCCCTGTGGCTTGTCTGGCAGCCGTTCAAACCGCAGCTGCTATGCACAACGTGCTGGCGCTGGAATTCCATTCCGTGGATGTGCCTTGGTGGGCAGATATGGTCACCGGCATTGACAACCCCATCTTCAAAGACGGCTTTATCAAAGTGCCTGAAAAGCCCGGCCTTGGCTTTGACGATCTGAACGAAGAGGTTATCCGGGAGCATATCAATCCCAGCATCCCCGGCTATTTTGAACCCACAGACGCGTGGGATAAAGAATTTTCAAACGATAGAATTTGGAGCTGATATTATGCATTTTAATGACAGAGAAAGCGTTATCGCATTGACCCCCTTATGGAAGGGCGAAAGACTGCCCGACGGCAGACCCAAGGTAGCAGACAAATACTTGGACGCTCTTTACGGAATGACCTTGGAAGAGGTTTGGAAGCCCATTTTTGTTCTGGGCTATGAGAATCAGTTTGTTGGCGGCGGCGAAGCGCCTATGCAAACCCTCCACGACGACGGAAGAAAGCTGGTGGGACGCGCCGTTACCTGCACCTTCTGCCCCACCCGTCCCGACCTGCACGAGCTGCAGTTTGCCCGTGGCGCAGAGGATGGCAGATCCGGCAACTACAACCAGTGGGTTATCGACAATCTTTATGAACGGGACGTTGTTGTCTGCGATATGTACGACAAGATTTACAAGGGCACCTTCGTAGGCGGCAACCTGACAACCGCTATCCATAAGCGCACCAAAAACGGCGGCGCTGTTGTTTGGGGCGGCGTCCGGGATGTGGAGCAGATGAAGCAGGTGCCGGATGTGCAGGTGTATTACCGTGGCATTGACCCCACCCCCATCCGTGATTTTGTTATGAAGGACTGGAACGACATCACCAATTTCGGCGGCGCTGTTTGCCTGCCCGGTGACGTTGTGTTCGGCGCCGGCGGCGGCGTGCTGTTTATCCCGGCTCATTTGGTTGCCGACGTGGTTGAAGGCGCTGCCAAGACCCACGTAAAGGACGATTTCGGCTTTGAAATGATCGGTCAGGGCAAGTTCACCACCGCACAGATTGACCGGAACACCTGGACAGAAGAAATGCTGGATATGCTGGTGGAGTGGATCAAGACCGATCCCAGAGGCGAAGAGTACCGGGATTTGGATTGGAGCAAGGAATATGACCTTGCCCGCAACGGTGATCCCAACGACACCCAGACAGCGCTGTAAAGGTGACGGGTATGAAAACTGCTCTCATTACCGGCTCTGCCCGGGGTATCGGCAGAGCGATTGCAATCCGGCTGGCAAAGGACGGCTACCACGTGATCATTCACGGCACCTCTGTCAGTGAGAACGCCCTGAAGGTCAAAAAAATCATTGAAGAAAACGGCGGCTCGGCGCAGATTATGGCCTGCGACCTGACCGACATCGAAAAGGTCAAGGCCTTTTGCAAGGAGCTTCCTCCGGTGGATGCGCTGGTTTTGAATGCGTCCCTGCAGTACCGCACCCCTTGGCAGGAGATTTCCGTGGAAGCCTGCTACGAACAGCTGAACTGCAATTACGTCGCTTCTCTGCTGCTGATACAGGCAACTGTGCCGCATATGAAGGAAGCAGGCTGGGGCCGGATTGTTACCATTGGCTCTGTGCAGGAGGCAAAGCCCCATCCGGATATGCTGATCTATTCCGCATCCAAGGCGGCGCAAACCAATATGATGCAATCTCTCTCCCTGCAGCTGGCTGACAGCGGCATTACCGTGAACAACGTAGCGCCCGGCGTCATCTACACAGACAGAAATATGCAGGCCCTTGCCGATGCTGCCTATGCAGAAAAGGTAAGAAACAGCATCCCCGTCGGTTTCTACGGTGAGCCGGAGGATTGCGCGGGAATCGTATCCTTGCTCTGCTCTCAGGAAGGCCGCTATATCACAGGGCAAAGCATCTACGTGGACGGAGGAAAGGGCATACAATGATTGTTCGTTTTTTAGGTCAAAGCGGATATGTTTTGGAAACCGAAAACAGCAGTATTCTCATTGACCCCTATCTTTCGGATTCTGTGAACCGGGTTGCCGGCAGGCCCAGATGCCTGCCCATTCCCATTGACCCTAAGGAGATTGCCTGCGATGCCGTCATCTGCACCCACAATCACTTGGATCATTTGGACCCGGATACCGTTTCCCAAATATCCGACAGTCAGTTTTTCCTCACCACCCACGAAGGCGCAGAACACCTTCGCCAGCTGGGAAAAAGGAATTTCCAAGCCCTGTCCGTAAACGAAACCGTTACCGTAGGGGATTTTGAAATTACCGCTGTCTTTGCCACCCACTCGGCAGAAGCCTTCGGTGTAATTGTGAAGGCAGACGGAAAAACCCTGTACTTCAGTGGCGATACCCTTTTTGACCCGCGGTTATACGGCATTGCAGAATACCGCCCCGATGTTACTTTCATTTGCATCAACGGGCGGCTGGGCAATATGACTACGGAAGAAGCCCTGACGGTTGCAGGCAAGATTGGCGCAAAAATCAATGTTCCCAATCATTACGATATGTTTGCGTCCAACAGCGCTGACCCCCATCTTTTTGCCGACGCGATTACCGGCGGCTTTATTATGGCGTTTAACAAAAACTATCGTGTTACCGATTCTGCCTTAGTTTTGGCGGACTAAATGGTTCGCGTCTTTCTGCAGAATCGAGAAACACTTGTAAGGAGCTACATATGGAAAAATTTGTTCCTGTGGTGGTCATCAAGGAGCTTGGCGAAACCGACAAGATTCTGACCGCCCTGAAAAACAGCGGAATCAATTGCGCGGAAATCACCTTCCGCACCGCTTGCGCAGCAGAGGCTATTGCCTACGCCTGCAAAAACTATCCGGAAATGAGCATCGGCGCCGGTACGGTAATCAATGCCGACCAGTGCCGCAAGGCGCTATCTGCCGGCGCGCAGTTCATCGTATCCCCCGGCCTGTCCGTGGCAGTTGCTGAGGTTTGTAAGGAAAACAACATTCCCTACTACCCCGGCTGCGTCACCCCCACGGAAATTATGCAGGCGCTGGAGCTGGGCATTACCACCGTTAAGTTCTTCCCCGCCAATGTCTACGGCGGCCTAAAAGCGCTGAAGGCTCTGTCCGCCCCCTTCCCGCAGGTGAAATTCATCCCCACCGGCGGCGTAGACAGAAGCAACATCGACGAATTTTTGGCCTTTGATAAGGTGGAGGCCATCGGCGGCAGCTTCTTTGTGAAGGAAGCCTTGGAAAAAATGGAGGGTTGACAAATGGCTAGAGTTGTTACTTTCGGCGAGCTGATGCTCCGCCTTGCCCCCAACGGCTATTACCGTTTCTTCCAAAATGATCAGATGCAGGCCACCTTCGGCGGCGGCGAGGCAAATGTGTCCGTTTCTCTGGCAAACTTCGGTTTGGACAGTGTTTACGTCACCAAGCTGCCTAAGCACGCCATCGGTCAGGCGGCAGTGGATTCTCTCCGTTACTTTGGCGTGGACACCACAAAAATTGTCCGCGGCGGTGACCGGGTAGGTATTTACTTCTTGGAAAAAGGTGCATCTCAGCGTGGCTCTGTGTGCATTTACGACCGGGCATATTCTGCCATCGCATTGGCGAAGCCCGAGGATTTTGACTGGGACGCTATCTTCGATGGCGCAGACTGGTTCCACTTTACCGGCATTACCCCCGCGCTGGGCGGCAATCTGGTGGAGATCTGCAAGCAGGCCTGTATTGCAGCAAAGGCACGGGGTGTGAAAATCTCCTGCGACCTGAACTACCGGGGCAAGCTGTGGACTCGTGACGAGGCAAGAGCTGCCATGACCCAGCTGTGTCAGTATGTGGATGTTTGCATCTCCAACGAAGAGGATGCTAAGGATGTATTTGGCATTGAAGCGGAAAACACCGACATTTACGGCGGCAAGCTGAATCACGAGGGCTACAAGTCTGTTGCCAAGCAGCTTGCAGACAAGTTTGGCTTTGAAAAAGTTGCCATCACCCTGCGCACCTCTATTTCTGCCAGCGACAATGATTGGGCAGGTATGCTCTATGACGGTGAAGACTACTACTTCTCCAAGTCCTATCACCTGCACATCGTAGACCGGGTTGGCGGCGGCGATTCTTTCGGCGGCGGACTGATTTATTCCCTGCTGAGCGGAAAATCCTCCCAGCAGGCAATTGAGTTTGCTGTGGCTGCTTCTGCGCTGAAGCACTCCGTAGAAGGCGACTACAACCGGGTTTCTGTTTCCGAGGTGGAAAAGCTGGCCGGCGGCGACGGAAGCGGCCGTGTACAGAGATAAAAACATCAGCCGGCAGTTTTATGTAAACTGCCGGCTTTTTCATTGACACCGCCCCAATTGGATTTTATAATAAGCAAAAAGGAGTGTGCGACTATGGATGCTTTGGAAAACATTTTGAAACGAGTCAGCGTCAGACAGTATTCTGACCAGCCCATTTCCGACGAAGATTTGCGAAAAATTCTGGAAGCCGGTATGTCCGGCCCCAGCTGCAAGAACACCCGGGATTGGTCCTTTATCGTAGTGCGTGACCGGGATACGCTCAATAAAATGGCAGATATCAACGGCGCGCCTGCGACACCGCTGAAAAGCTGTCAGGTGGGCATTTTGGTATGCGGTGACCTGACCCGTTCCTTTGAGGCTGCGCCGGAGTACTGGATTGTGGATGGCTGCATTGCCGCCCAAAATATGATTCTTGCCGCCAACGCCTTGGGCATCGGCAGCGTTTGGCTGGGAACTTGGCCGCAAATGCAGCGGGTGGAGGGGCAGGCAAAGCTGTTCGGTTTGCCCGAAACCCAAAAGCCCCACTCCATCATCGCCTTCGGCTATCCAAAGGAGCCAGAAACAAAGGAAAAGCTTCTTTGGGAAGAAGACAGAGTCCATTACGAAAAGTGGTAATTTCTTTCTGACATACAAAAGCGGCTTGAAAGCAACGCTTTCAAGCCGTTTTTATATATGTACTTAAGATGCCTGCTTTGCGGCAGTTGCTTTTGCGGTATTTGCTTCCCGCTTGGTAATCACCCACGCCAGCAGGATAGCGGCAACGCCGCCGATGAGCTTGCCCACCACCATAGGCATTACAAAAGCGCGGTCGTAAGACAGCACAAACGCCAAGTGATCCCCAAACACGAATCCCGCGGAAACCGCAAAGGCCATATTCAGCACCCGGCCTTTTTTGTCCATATCTTCCAGCATAGAAAATACAGGGATGGAGTTGGCGAGGGTGGTCACAAAGCCCAGCACTGCCGTATCGTTCACGCCCAGCCGCTTGCCAAACCACGCCATCGGGCGTTTCAGAAGGAACGACACAATCTCCAGCAAGGGGAACACACCTGCCAGAATCACGGAAATACTGCCCACCACCGAGAATGCCTCGCTCAGCGGCGCCATATTTTCAAACACCTTCACGCCGGCAAACAAATCCAGCATACCGAAAAGCAGTCCCACACAGACAAATGCCATCAGAAATTTGCCGAGAAGGCCGAACAGCTTGGTAATCAGCGACGGATTTTTCCACAATCCCAAGCAAATCGCTGCGGAAATCACCAGCATCGGCAGGCTGTTCATAATAAGGGGCAGCAGCTCGCATCCCATCACCGCGCCGGCCAGCAGACAGCCCAGCGGGATGGTGACAATACCGCACAGGAGGCCTTTCAAAACATCCTCGTGCAATTCCTTTTTCACCATTTGCATAGCCAGCGGAATCGTCGGACAGATCGTCACGCCCAGCATAGAAGCCACCACGATGCCGTTATACGCCCGCATTTTCCCGTCCTCGGACAGGGCGTAGGCCATACTGGCGCCGCCGGCATCCACCGTGAAGAAGCCGGAAATCACCGACATATCCATCCCCACCGCCTGACAGGCCGGCGCCAGCACTTTGGAAAGCCCTTGCGCCAGCACCGGCGACAAGACAATCATTCCCGCCATAGACAGCAGCAGCGGGCCTGCCGTCATCAGTCCTTTTTCAAAGGCCGTTCCCAGCCGGAACTTATCGCCGATGATTTTATCGATTACGCCTAACAGCGCAAAAAACGCAAAAACCAATTCCAGTTTCATATCTGTGCTCTCCTATAAATGATCGCGTCCAATATAACACGATACCAATGGGAAATCAAGGAAAATTGCCGGAAGAAAGCCGCCTTTTTCAAGGCTCTCTTGAAATTCCGGCAGAATTCCCTTATAATGGATTCACTTTCAAATCTATCGTATTCGAAGAAGATTCTTTCACCACTGCATATCATAAAATCACTAAGGAGGCCTTTCCAATGTTAGATGTTTTAATTAAAAACGGAACCATTTTGGACGGCAGCGGTGCGCTGCGATATCGCGCAGATGTGGCCATTCGGGAGGGAATCATTGTATCCATTGCCCCGGGTATTACGGAATCGGCAAAAGAAGTCATTGACGCAGAGGGCTTGTTCGTTACGCCGGGTTTTATCGATACCCACGCTCACAGTGATGACAATGTATTTTTCAAAAATGACGGCTATAACTGTCTGGAGCAAGGCATCACCTTGCAATTGGCAGGCAACTGCGGCAACTCCCCCGCTCCCTATCCCGACGATGCCCTGATGAATCCCGTGCACCGGGAGGTTTCTGCGGAGGAGATGGAGCGTATCATTGGCATTTCCAAAAGCTCACACTCCTTTATGGAAGAAGCCAAGCGGCAGGAAATGGGCATCAATATGGCCTTTTTGGTGGGTCACAACGCCCTTCGCGCCCACGCTATGGGCTATTCCGATGCTGCGCCGAATCCCCGGCAGATGGCAGATATGAAGGAAAACGTGGCGAAAGCAATGGAAGCGGGCTTTTTCGGCTTTTCTACCGGCTTGGCGTACGCCCCGTCTGTTTACGGTACTACACAAGAGTTTGTGGAGCTGGCCAAGGTTGCCGCCCAATACCGTGGCGTTTACACTTCCCACATTCGTGGAGAAGGAAACAATGTCATGAACTCCATTGAGGAAGCAATTCAGGTGGGCCGGGAAAGCGGAATTACCGTGCTGATTTCCCACATCAAAATCACCGGCGCCAAAAACCGGGGCAAGGCCAAGGAAATCCTTGGGATGATCCACAGTGCCAATGCCGAGGGCATTTCCGTATTTGCCGACCAGTATCCCTATGATGCAGGCTCTGCGCCACTGCTGTCACAGATTCCGCCCAAATATCTGACCGGCGGAAGAAGCGAGACCCTCCGAAAGCTCCACGATCCTGAATTCCGCAAGAACGTGGAACACTCTATTTTCCACGAGACAGAGGAATTTGAAAGCATTTTGTATCACTCCGGTTTCCACCGTGCGACCATTGCCTCTGCTGATGCAACCCCGCAGTATGTGGGACGCACCCTCCAGCAGATTGCCGACGCCGAGGGCAAAGCGCCTATCGACGTGATGGCAGACCTGCTGATTGCAAACGATGGGGTTGTGCAGGGCATTTATACCTGCCAAAGTATGGAGGATGTGCTGACCTTTATGGCCGACCTCAACGTCTTTGCCGGCTGTGACTGGTACTCCTATCCGGTGCATTATGACATCCAGCAGCGCAGCGGCGGTCACCCCCGGGGTACCTCTACTATGTGCCGGCGGATTGAATTGATTCGGGATCACGGACTGCGCACCGCCGAAGAATGTATTCGCAGTATGACCGGCGGACCCGCGCTGGCCTTGGGTATGAAAAACCGGGGTCTACTGAAAGAGGGCTACGCGGCAGATATTTGTGTGCTGGATTATCCCAAGGTTTGCGCCACCTCGGATTATCTCTATCCTTTCCGCAAGAATAAAGGAATTTCCTATGTGCTGGTGAACGGACACATCGCTGTGCGCAACGGTGAATCTTTGGGCAGCTATTTCGGACAGGTGGTACAGCATACTTATTGATTCCTTTAGAAATGACAAGCGCGTTTCTGTGATACACAATTTGGATATTTCTCTAAAACAACACCCTGCAAAGATGTTTTCTTTGCAGGGTGTTCGCTCTATTTACCGGGGCAATATTCCGTCAATCATTGTGCGTTAACATTTGGAATGCGTTCGGAAAACATGTTTGTGTATTTTCCAGCGCTTCCTCCGGTGTGATTTCTCCCAGAATAGCGCGCCAGAGATTATCTGACAAAGTTTGCTCAAACTGGCGTCCCACATTGTCATTGGGGAAACTTGATGCGCTAAATTCCTTTCCACGCAACGCCACCGCGGGTTCATTAATGATTCGCATCCATGGATAGATTGTCAAAAGTTCGTTATCATAAAAGACACTCTTAAATGGGCTGACTTGACCAAGCAGTGAGCTATAAACAGAAATCTTGTCACTCATTTCCCAGCTTAGGAAAATAGCACTTTCTTCAATTTGCTTAGAGTATGCATTAATACCCAGCATCCAACCACCGATCAATGCAGATGTGCCGGGATTTCTGGCAAATCGGATATTTTGATCCGTAACATCCAACCGATCCTGAAGGTGAACATTATAAGAGGAGATCATAGCAATATTACCTTTTGCAAACTCCTGCACCTGTTCATCCTCAAGGAAGTTCATACAATCCGGATAGGAATACCGGTAACTCTCACATAGATTTTTGACTGCTCTCAGATTGGCAGCAGAAACCATATCCAGGCCGTTACTTCCCAAAAATTTACCGTTGTAAGACCACTGACGTGGAAGAAACTCTGCCATGATTCCGTCCGGTCTGCTTCCGGACAAGCAAGTGCCATACTCCACCGGTGATTCCTTGTTAAACTGGCGGGTAAAGAATTTTGCCGTTAAATTAAAGTCATTCCAAGTTTGTGGTGGCGTAAGTTGAACGCCGTATTTTAAGTAGAATTTCTTTTTCAGATACGCATCATCAAACAGGTCGCTGCGGTAAGCCAGCATTTGATATCCTGTTAAGATAGGCAATGCGTACAGGTCTTCACTTTCATTTCCTGAAAGGATGTAGCTTCGGACGTCTCTGACATATCGTGGCAAAATCTTGTCCAGCGGCACAAGATCATTAAGCCTGCAAAACACATTCTCTTGTTTCAGTTTCTGCAGCCAGTGCATATCTGCCATAATAATGTCATAATCACTGCTGCGATTTCTTGCGTTTTCCAAAATCACCCGAATCAATTCGGTCTGCGAGGCTGCTGTTACAGACACCTCAATCCCTGTCTGTGCTGTAAAATCCCGAGACAATGTTTCAACGGTTTTACTGATATTGGATTCCAGCAGCAATAACTTCAGCGTTTTACCCCTGACATCCTTTGGAATCGTGAGAATCTTTTCCTCAAGCATCTTTTGCACAATACCGTGCGGTTCAATGCATATCTGTTTTGTCTCAAAAAACTTCGGCTTCTCCATATTTTGAAACAGCAATTCCGCTGCTTGGATACCACAGCGAATCGCATCTCTACGCAAGTAAGACACACTATCTGCACGATGCTTTGCCCAGTTGTCACCGGAAAGCGCATAGATGTTTACCGTCTTCATATTTAACACGCTGCAGACCTCTAAAACCGTTTCCGACAAATGTGCAGCTGAAACAATCACGCAATCAGGCAATGTAGGAAGTGCGCAAAAATAATTGATTATCTCGGAAAAAGCACGTTCCTTATTAAAATCCGTTTCAAACATCACCGGCAAGGCTTGTACAGCAGGATCCAACGCATCTAAGTAACCGTTCTTGCATTCGTCTTCCGAACCAAGAAACCAGCTTCCGGTAATCAAACCAACGGTTTTTCCCAGCTTCATCAATTCTGCCGTCAAATTCGTAACAATCTGATAATTATCAAATCGTACAATGTTATGCGCAGTATTGATAGGATAGTGATCAACAAAAACAACCGGAACGCCCACGTCATCATAATACCGAATGGTTTCCTCATTTAAGTATGAAGACATGACAACAATACCACTGACGCTTAATTGCCTCAGCGATTCAATCTCCCGAATCTCCTCACCGGCACTGCTGACAATTTTCAAAATCGGCTGACATCTGTTTTCTTTTGCAATTTGATTGATGCCTTCAAATATCTGGTGGTAATGGCCGGCAAGAGAACTGGCGATAATGCCGATAAAGCCAATCTTTTTCCGACGCAAATTGATTGCCAAAAAGTTTGGATGGTAATCCAGTTCTTCCATGGCCTTGATTACCTTTTGATAAAGTTCCTCGGAAACAGATGTCTTATTATTAATAATATTGGAAACCGTAGATACCGATACTCCTGCTAACTTTGCAACATCCTTAATGTTTGACATTCTATCTTCTCCTTATTCTTCCAAACCCTATGAATAGCAAGGTCATAATTGATTACCATCGCTAATACCCACTTTGAAAATATCACAAATCCCCACAATGTCAATATTTTGTTGTGATGTAAAAGCAAATAACCATATTCCCCAGAGACGAATGTCTCTGGGGAACGTAGTATATCCTAAAGAAATTTGCTTTAAATATCTTTTGCTTAGCGTTTCCTTGGTTCAACAAATGTGTACTGTAGACCTGTCATCCGGGCAAAAAGTCTGAGTTCTTCAACCCAATCGCCTGACATACCAATCCAATGGTGTCCGGCACCGCACTGTGCCAACACATCGGGCAATGTACGAACATCCCCGTCAAACTGTAGTGCAAGGGGATTGCCTTCATATCCCGAATTATCCTTAATGCTCTCGCCACGCATAACACTCAAGCGCAAATGGTCGCCACCATTCATCAGGTTTACCATTGTAACTGTGCCGGGCATTTGGGTTTCGTAGAATACACTAAGTCCGTCATTTGTTTCGATAGAACGCTTCAAGCTTATGTTCTTGCAACAACCTGCCAGGCTTGTTGCACCGGCTCCACAGTGAGAGAACATGATTGCATTATCCTTTGTATTCATCTGCAGGAAATCGCCGTTAAATGCTGCCTTGCCAGTAAGCCAACCCACCATGGTCATCAATATCGATGCATGCAGGTCGCCTTCGCAGCCGGCACCGATACACTCATCATTCAACATAGAAATTCCCAGACAGATTTTCGCCTTCAGGTTCGGGAAACAATTAAGAGAGTAGGCTACCAGATTTTTTTGCGTTACCTGTGAACGTGCTGCAAGGTAATACCGCATAGAAAGAAGACCATCCTCATTACGGACATCAACACAACCGCAACACGGATGTAGTGCATCCCATAATTCTTGGATCTTTACAGGATCTTGCTTTTCCGCCTCTGCATAAAAATCCTCAATAGGCATGTTTATAATCGTAACACCCAATTTTTGATCTAATAAATACTCATTGGCAGCCATAGAGTACATAATTTCAGGCTTGTGACCGCTGTAGCCAATGCGTGCTCCGCGAAGCTTATTCTTCAGCATAGCCGCTTTTGAATAGTGTTGAAGTTGCTCCATGCAGTATGCATCATCAATTTCACCGGACACCACACAGATATCCTTATGCAGTGTCTTCATTGACGCAGAGATCAGAGGCGTGCATACCATTGTAATACAGGTGACCTCTCTGTCAAGAGCCCAAAGAAATACCGGTCGGTCGCAGCTCTTTACCAACTCAGTAACAAAATAATCCGCCACAAATGTTGTTAGTAACACTACGATGCAGTCTACATTTTCCTTGTCAAACACTTCCCCCACTGCTCTGCACTCTTCAGGAGAGAATGCACTCTTACCATCGACAATGCTGTATCCGGCCTTCTGCAAAACGGCAAGGCCTTCTTGATGCTTGCTTTCACACATTTCTTCGCCCATAAAATACCCGGGCAAAGCCATAGAAATATATCCAATCTTTGGTGCAGTACCTACCATAAAACTCACCCTTTTATATATGATTTACATCAGAATCCTTTGACTTCGGCACTCATCCTCCACGGGACAAGCGCTGAATAAAAGCATTCACAACTTCTCAGCGTTTGCACATCAAGGGCACGGGAGAGGAACCAACAGGTCTGTCATACAGTTCGCAACCGCAATCGTCCAAATGCTCAACTTTGAAGCCATTTGCCTTATATTTGGCGTAATCAAAGGCGTTCAGTTCATCAATGGCGATCTGATGAAAACGGTCAAAGTCAGGCCACCACTCCCAGCCACTGCCGAAGTCGTTGTAAAGATATGCGTCAGCACACTGCTTTCCTAATTCGGGGGTTACATAGAATGCACCCATTGCCAAAACATTGACGCCATTGCCGGTAATGGCACGGAAAGCTGCCGGAACGGATTCCACAACGCCGGCATGGACACCGGGACACTTCGACGCGGCAATGTGGATACCCATACCGGTACCGCAGAAGATCATGGCACGATCAAATTCCTTCTCGGTGATCATAGAGCCTACATGCAGACCAATACGGTGGAACATCAATTCGGTATCGTTGGGGTCAGAATCTGCCTTTACACCAATATCGGTAATGGTCCAGCCCTTATTCTCCAGGTACTCCTTGATTGCTTCCTTCAGAGGATAGCCAGCGAAATCAGCTGCCATTAGCAGTTCCTTGTTAGCAACAGTTTTCATAATTGAATCTTCCTTTCAAAAATAGTATTCTATCGGTTCTAGCTGCAACGTATGCAAAGTTTTTTTCGCATTAAGTTTTTCAGCGGTGGGAGGAATGAAAACATATTGCTTTCTTCCTCCCACCGCATCTAGTGAATCATCTTATAGAATTACAGATCAATGACCTCGATGCCCAGCTGCTCTGCGAACATTCTCAGTTCCTTACCGATGTGTGCGGGACAAGCAATTGCGTGGTGAGCAAAGCCATTCTTGATAGCATTGCGATAGAACTCACGGACGGGCTTATCAACCTGCACGATACAGGTGGATTCTGCAACTTCCAGAGGCTTAGTGTCGGGAATGTTGCCCTCGGTGATCCACATCTTCCACTGACCGGCATGGCTGATAATGTGGCACAGAGTAACAGCGCCGGGGCCAAAGGTTGCTTCCAGACCGGGAGCCTTGCCTTCCCAACCCCACTCTTCGCAAGCCATACCCAGCTTGACCTTGCGGTC
>SVKL01000022.1 GCA_015068495.1 Oscillospiraceae bacterium
TACTTACGGATACCCAGCTTGGCAATCAGAGCACGGTAACGGTTGATGTCCTTCTTTGCCAGATAGTCCAGCATCTTACGGCGCTTACCAACCATCATCAGCAGACCACGACGGGAGTGGTTGTCGTGCTTGTGAGTACGCAGGTGATCGGTCAGCTCGTTGATACGGGCAGTCAGGATGGCTACCTGTACTTCAGCAGAACCGGTGTCGCCCTCGTGGGTTGCGTTTTCCAAGATAACTTGGGTCTTCTTTTCCTTCTGAATCATAATAAATCCACCTTTCTTTTATTTCGCCGCACGCCAAGTAAAGGGTCGGTGTCGTCCCGAAACTGAGCTGTGGGCATACAAAATGTCTACCGGCCATAGCCAGCCCGACTATCTTATCATAAGTTTTTCCAATTGTAAAGGAAAATTTTCAACTTTTTCCCTGCTTTTTTCACTTTTTTAAGGCATTTTCCGGACTTGGGCAATGTCTTCGGTGATTTGCGCCTTTAGTTGCACCAAAGAATCGAACTTTTTCTCCGGCCGGAGAAAGGTGCAAAAGCCGACAGTAAGCTCCTTGCCGTACAGGTCGCCGTCAAAATCCAGCAGGTGCACCTCTGCGTTCACACCCTCGCCGTTTACGGTGGGGCGGGTGCCGATATTGGTGATTGCGGCGTAGGTGTTGCCGTCAACAGACACCTTGCAGGCGTACACACCGAATTTCGGAATCAGCAAACCGGCGGGATATGCCAGATTTGCTGTGGGAAAACCGATGGTTCTGCCCAGCTGTTTGCCGGGGATTACAATGCCTGTCAGCACGTGGGGATGGCCTAGCAGCCGGTTGGCGTTTTCTATGTCTCCCTGCTCCAAAGCTTGGCGAATACGGGTAGAGGAGATGCGCTGACCGTCCATAACCTGCTCCGGCACGATGGCGTATGGCAAACCCCGCTTGTTGCAGTAGGCTGCCAGCTTCTTCGGCGTGCCCAAACCGCCTGCGCCGAAACGGAAATCGTCGCCGCACACAAAGCCGGCAGCGCCGATGGCAAGGAGGCTACTTAGAAAGTCAGACCAGTGGGTGGTCATCAGCTCCCGGTCAAAGGGGATTTCCTTTACGGTATCCGCACCAAAGGCGAAAAGCAACCGTCTGCGGTCATCTGTTGTGTTCAAAAGTGCCGGCGGCTGGCCTGAAATGAGGCTGTCCGGATGGTCAGTAAAGGTCACCACGCCGGCACTACAGCCGTGCGCATCTGCCAGCTCCCCACACTGTGTCAGCAGCGCCTGATGGCCCAAATGCACCCCGTCAAAAAAACCGAGAGCGAAAATTATCTTTTGTTCCATAACGAATCCTTTATATAAATTGACAATTGACAATGGTCAATTGTCCATTGTCAATTAAACCTGGAAAAAGCTTTTGACGGTTGACATAACGCCGGAATCGACCTTTGCCAGCATTAAAAATTCGCCGCTGCTATCGTAGGCGCGGTAAGTGCCGTCGGCAAGGTCAATGGAAAAGGAGTTGCCGTTGCGGGTGCGCTGCGCCTGTTTTTCCGTCAGCGTAACGGCAGGATATTGGGAAAACAGCGTGTCCACATTGCGCAGATATTGCTCCGGGGCGTCGCTTTCCACCAGCGCAGACAGCGGGATTGCCTCGTTTTCCCCATAACTGCCTGCCGAAATCCGCCGCAGCTGCGCCATACATCCGCCGCAGCCTAAAGCATCGCCGATATCCTTACACAAGGTGCGGATATAGGTTCCCTTGGAGCAGTGTACCCGCAGACGGACATCGTTACCCGTCATTCCCAGAAAATCTAAGGAAAAGATGGTAATTGTCCGGGGTTTTCGCTCCACTTCCTTGCCTTTTCGTGCCAAATCTACCAGTTTTTGACCGTTTATTTTGATGGCAGAGTACATAGGGGGAATCTGCTGAATTTCTCCCTGAAAACGGGGCAAAACAGCTTCAATATCCGCAAAAGTTACGCACACCGGTTTTTCTTCTAAAACTGTGCCGGTGGTATCCTCGGTGTCGGTGGTCAGACCTAAACGCAGGGTGGTTTCGTAGGTTTTCTCTGCGTGTTCAAAGAACTCCACCCCCCGGGTAGCTCTGCCCACAAAAACAGGCAGAACGCCGGTGGCCATAGGGTCCAGCGTGCCGCCGTGACCGATGCGCCGGGTCTGAAATACACCCCGCAGCTTGGCGGTCACGTCCTGACTGGTCCAGCCGGCGGGCTTATCTACAATTACAATTCCGTCCATAAATAATCCTATAATGGACAATTGATAATTGACAATTGACAATTTTGGTATCGGCTTCACCGATAATTCAAATAGTCGCCATAGGCGACACCTTAATTGTCCATTGTCCATTGTCCATTGTCAATTCTCTATATTTTTGGCAGTGCCTTTTTGATTGCCTCCACAGCTTCGTCCATAGAGCAGACCATAGATGCGCCGGCAGCGCCTTTGTGACCGCCGCCGCCAAACTGGGCGCAGATAGCGGCTGCATCGTAGCCCGGCACTGCCCGGACAGAGATTTTAATCCGGTCTGTGCCCTCTTCCCGCAAGGTAGCGGCGATTTTGACCCCCTCAATGGAGCGGGGGAAGCCGGAAATATTCTCCAAATCGTCCTCTGTCAGCCCCAGCGCATCCTCTACGGCTTTGGGCAGCGGGCAAATGGCAACCTTGCCCTCCTGCAAGAAAAGCATATGCGCAATGAGCCAGCCCTCCAAACGCAGCCGGCCTAAAGACCGGGTCTCAAACAGCGCCTGATTGATGGCAAACAGGTCAGCACCGTTGTAAGCGCAATGGGCGGCAGCTTCAAAGGTCTTGGCGGTGGTGTTGGCATAGCGGAAGCAACCGGTGTCGGTGGAAATGGCGGTGTACAGGGCGTTGGCCATAGGCTTGTCCAGCCCAGCACCCATCAATGACAAAACCCCGGCAACTGTCTCGCCGCAGGCAGCAGACTCCGGCTCAACCAGCTCCAGCTCTGTAAAGGACTCGGCGGTGGCGTGATGGTCAATGCGCAGGGTGATGCGGTCAGCATACTGGGAAAAGGCTGCCGGCAGCATACCTTGGGATGCAGTATCCACCGCAACCAAAATATCCCCCTCAGACACCTGCTCTTTTGTCAGCCCCTCGTGCAGATGGGCGTATTTTTCCGTAATCTCCGGATTGCGGAGAATATAGGCGGTTTTGCCTAAGCTTCGCAGACCTCTGCACAGCAGCGCAGAGCTGCCCAAGGTGTCGCCGTCGGGACGGCGGTGGGTGAGAATCACGAAAGAATCATTTTGGGATAAAAACTCAGCTGTCTGCTTTCTCGTCAGTTGTTTCATCTTTATCTACTCCTAAAGAGTTAATGAGCTTCATCATTTTTGCGCCGTAGGTGATGGAGTCGTCCAGCTCCCAGTTTAATTCCGGTGTGTAGCGCAGATTCAGCGCGCTGCCCAGCTCCCGGCGCAGGTATCCGCCTGCGGATTTTAACCCCTTGAGGGCATCATTTGCCTTTTCTTCCTGCAAAAAGCTTACATAGACCTTGGCATAACGCAGATCCGGGGTGGTCTCCACGTGGGTAACGGAAATCATCGTGTCCTGCACCCGGGGGTCTTTCAAATTACGGATCAAATTAGCCAATTCCTTTTGAATTTCTTCATTAATTCTTCCAATTCGATTGGATGCCATAAAAAACACTCCTTTGACGTGTAATTCAAAATGTAGGGACCGGCGTCCTCGACGGTCCGTTGCCGCAATTTTTCGGTGCGTTTTCGGACCGCCCGGGAGGTCGGTCCCTACAGGGCGTTTGATTACCGTTTAACTTCTTCCATAGCGAAGCATTCGAAAATGTCGCCTTCCTTAATGTCATTGAACTTCAAAATGCTCATACCGCACTCAAAGCCGGCGGTGACTTCCTTTGCCTGATCCTTAAACCGCTGCAAAGAGCCAACCTCGCCCTCGTGAATGACCACGTTGTCGCGAAGCACACGTACCTGTGCGTCTCTTGTGACCTTGCCGTCCTTCACCATACAGCCGGCGATGGTACCCACAGCGGAAACCTTATAGGTCATACGCACCTCGGCGTGACCGATAACCACTTCCTCAAACTTGGGCGCCAGCATACCCTTCATAGCTGCCTCAATTTCGTCGATGGCATCATAGATAACCCGATAGAACCGCATATCCACGGCAGTTCTGTGGGCAGAGGCCTGTGCGCCGGCGTCAGGACGGACATTGAAGCCTACAACGATAGCGCCGGCGGTAGATGCCAGCAGAATATCCGACTCGTTGATGGCGCCCACACCGGTGTGGATTACGCGGACGCGGACTTCTTCGTTGGAAATCTTCTCAAGGCTTGCCTTCACGGCTTCTGCGGAGCCCTGCACGTCTGCCTTCACAATCAAGGGCAGCTCTTTCATTTCGCCTTCTTGCATCTTGGCAAACAGGTTATCCAGCGTGACCTTCTGCATTGCGTTTGCAGCAGCGTCCTTAGCAGCCTGCTTTCTCTGCTCTACCAGCTCACGGGCCATACGCTCGTCGGTAACGGCGTTGAATTCGTCGCCGGGGGCAGGCACTTCTGCAAGACCGGTAATCTCCACGGGGATGGAAGGACCGGCAGTTTTTACGGTGCGGCCCTTATCGTTGGTCATCACACGGACACGGCCCACAGCCGTACCGGCGATGATGATATCGCCTTGATTCAATGTGCCGTTTTGCACCAGCAAGGTGGCAATAGGACCGCGGGTCTTATCCAGTCTGGCTTCGATAACAGTACCCTTTGCCCGACGGTCGGGGTTGGCCTTCAGCTCCTGCACCTCGGCAGTCAGCAGCACCATTTCCAGCAGGTTATCCAGACCCATACCGGTCTTTGCGGAGATGGGACAGATGATGGTGTCGCCGCCCCATTCTTCGGGAATCAGCTCGTACTCGGTCAGCTGCTGCTTGATGCGGTCGGGGTTTGCCTCGGGCTTATCCATCTTGTTGATGGCAACGATGATGGGCACATTGGCAGCCTTGGCGTGGTTAATGGATTCAATGGTCTGGGGCATAATGCCGTCGTCTGCGGCAACCACCAGAATGGCAATGTCAGTACACATAGCGCCGCGGGCACGCATAGAGGTAAAGGCAGCGTGACCGGGGGTGTCAAGGAAGGTAATAGGCTGGCCGTTGCACTCTACGGTGTAAGCGCCGATGTGCTGGGTAATGCCGCCTGCCTCGCCGGAGGTGACGGAGGTGTTGCGGATGGCATCCAGCGTAGAGGTCTTACCGTGGTCAACGTGACCCATAACCACCACGACGGGGGCTCTGCCCTGCAGCTCCTCTGCAGTATCCTCGTGGTCGTCGATAATCCGCTCCTCGATGGTAACGGTGATTTCCTTTTCTACCTTGCAGCCCAGTTCCACTGCTACAAATTCAGCGGTGTCAAAGTCAATGGTCTGATTCAGGCTTGCCATTACGCCGTTTTTCATCAGCAGCTTAATGACTTCGCCGGCGGTCTTTTTCATACGGGAGGCCAATTCGCCCACGGTGATTTCATCGGGGATTTTTACGGTGACAGGCGCCTTGCGGGCAACCTCCATCTGCAGTCTGCGCAGCTTCTCCTGCTCCTCGTTGCGGGACTTGTTGCCCTTGGAGAACTTGTTGTCCTTCTTCTGCTGCTGTTGCTGACCCTTCTTGGCAAAACGCTGCTTGCCGCCTTGGTAGTTCTGCATACGCTCGGAGACCAAATCGTCTGCGTGGTCGTCAAAGCGGTTCACATTCACCTGCACCGCAGAGGTATCCACCACGCGGCGCTCACGCTTACGCTCCGGCTCGGCAGGTTTTGCAGGCTTTTCTGCCTTGGGCTGAGGCTTCTTCTCCTCTGCCTTCTTTTCCTCTGCCTTTGTTTCCTCGGGCTTCTTTTCTTCTGCCGGCTTTTCCTCTACCTTGGGCTCTTCTGCCTTGGGCTCTTCTGCCTTGGGCTTGGGCTGCACGGCAAAAACCGCCTCCAAAGAGGAAATCTGATTGGTTTGGGTCATATAATCGAAAATAACATTCAATTCGTCTTCGGTCAGCACCTGTGTGTTGGACTTGGGCTTCTCGAAGAATTTGCCCATAACCTCGGCAATATCCTTAGGGGTGACACCAAAGTCAGTGGCAACCTCTTTTAATCGATACTTCACTAAACTCATATACGAAACACACCTCCATAATCAATGTCCCTTTTTACCCTTATGGCCCGTAGCTTTGTTCTTTTCGTGGGCCTTGGCCTCCTGCTGGCGCTTGTGAATCCGCGCTGCGCGTTTCTCCAAGCTCTCCAGTTCGGCCTTGTAGTGGTCCGGCTGACCCAGTGCCTTTACAAAGGCAAGCGCCAGCGCAGGGTCGGTAAATGCAGCCAAAGCCAGCGCGGTGCGGCCAACGGCCTGCCCCAATTGGTCCTTGGTGTAGGGAACTTTCAAACATATTTGCTCTGAGCCTGCCACAAAGCTTTGGGCTCTGCGCCAGGTATGGTCTGTGGCATCCGCTGCCACGAGAATCAAACGGGCTTTTTGCGCCCGGGCGGCAGCGCCTACCGGCTCTTCCCCCAGCTCAATACGCCCGGCTTTTCTTGCCAATGCCAGATAGTTTAAGGCTTTATCCATTGTTAGCTGCCTCCATTTCCCGCACCAAACGGTCATAGACCTCCTGGGGAATGGGGACATCCAAACTGCGCTCTAAGGATTTGGCCTTCTGGGCTTTTTTCAAGCACTCGGGGTTGGGACACACATAGGCGCCACGACCGTTCAGCTTGCCGCCGAAGTCCAAACTCACCATACCGTCTGTGCCGCGGACTACGCGGAGCAGCTCTTTTTTCGCTTTGCGCTCCCGGCAACCCATACATTGCCGTTGGGGAATCTTCTTTTGCATAGCGGATTGCCTCCTTGTGTGGATGATTACTGCACTGCGCTGGCAGGCTTGATGTCAATCTTCAGACCGGTCAGACGGGCAGCCAAACGGGCGTTCTGTCCTTCCTTGCCGATGGCAAGGCTCAGCTGGTCATCGGGCACGATAACGCTGCAGGCCTTGGGGTTGGCGGGATCCAGTGTAACACTCAGCACGTCGGCGGGGCTGAGGGCAGCCTTTACATATTCGCAGGGGTCCTCGTTCCATACCACGATGTCAATCTTTTCGCCGTTCAGCTCATCTACGATGGCGCCCACACGTCCGCCTCTGGGACCGACGCATGCGCCCACGGGATCCACATTCTCCATTGCGGCCCGTACGGAAATCTTGCTGCGGGAGCCGGGCTCACGGGAGATGTTGCAAATCTCCACCTGACCGTCGGCAATTTCCGGTGTTTCCAGTTCAAACAGTCTGCGCACCACGTTGGGGTGGGTACGGGATACGTGGACCAAAGGACCGCGGTTTGCCTTGCGGACTTCCAGTACGTAAACCCGAATCAAATCGCCGGCTTCGTAGCTTTCGCCGGGGATCTGCTCCTCTGCGCACAGCACGGCATCGTTCTGCTCGGAGCCTTGGCCGATCCGGACGAAAATATCGCCGGTGGGATCTACGCGGAGCACGGTGCCGGTAAGCAATTCCTGAGATTTGGAGGAATAGCTGTCGTAAATTACGTTACGCTCGGCCTCGCGGATGCCCTGAATCACCACCTGCTTGGCAGTCTGGGCGGCGATACGGCCGAATTTCTGAATGTCCACGGGGATGGACACGGATTCGCCAACCTGAATGTCCGGATTCATATTCCGGGCGGCATCAATGTGGATTTCTACGGCAGAATCCTCTACCTCCTCCACAGCGGTCTTGACCAAATACATAAACAGACCCTTTTCGCTCAAATCCACCACCACATTTTCGGCGGGCAGATCCCGGTGATCCTCCCGATCCTTCCGGTAGGCGTTGGTGAGCGCCTGCTTCAGGCGGTCTACCATATAGGCAACGGGGATGCCTTTTATTTTTTCCAAGTCCCGCAGGCTGGCAAAAATTTCTGCGCCGATATCTACCTGAGGGGTTTCAGTTTTCTTTGTCTTTCGTGCTGCCACTTTTTCATTCCTCCTATTAAAACTCTACGCGAAGCCGCACCAGCGCGACCTCGGATTTTTCAAAACAAATGGTTTCTTTACCTGCCTCTACGGTGAGCTTTCCATCCTCATAACCGCGGAGTACGCAGGGAATTTCCTTTAGCCCGTTCCGGGGACGGTACAGCTTCACCAAAATGGGGCTGCCCATAAACTGCGCAAAGTCAGCAGGACGTTTCAACGTCCGTTCAATGCCGGCGGAGCAAACCTCAAAATGGTAGCTTTCGCTGATGGGGTCTTTTTCATCCAAAATCGGGTCGATTGCCCGGTGGATTTTCTCACAGTCATCAATGTCCACGCCGCCGTCTTTGTCGATGTAAAGCCGCAGATACCGCTCTGCGCCCTCCCGGACGTATTCCACATCCCACAGGCTGCAGCCCAGCTGCTCCACAATGGGTTTTGCAAATTCAGTCACTAAGTCGGTTACTTTCAAATCCTTCACTTCCTTTTCAAAAGTACTCAAAAAAGAGAGGGGCGAACCCCTCTCTTTCCTAACGTCAAATCTTACCTTCGCAGGTATTATAGCACCATAATTTATGTTTTGCAAGGGGTTTTCAGGAAAAATAGATATTTTTTCAATATTTTTCCCTGTTTTTACAGAGCAATACCCTCCGGAGGCTGGCCTTGCACATATTTATGGTCCCAGCTGTCGTCAAATACGCTGAGGGTAGGGGCGGCGCGGAGAATGTCCTCTGCGATGACGTTTAGCGGTTCGATACATTCCAAGGATTCTAAGTAAAACTCCGGCAGGGAAGCATCTCCCAATCTGGCGCCCAGAATTGCGCCTACCATAGCGCCTGTGGCGGCGCTGAAGCCGGAGTGGTTGACAGCGGTGATGATGGCGCTGTCAAAATCATTGGGGTATATAAGGCAGGCAAAGATTGCGCCGGCAAGACAGGAGGCAGCGTCAATACAACCCAATTGCTCCATACCCTCCTGCGGGGTAACTGTGCCGGATTTTACCAAAGCGATTGCCCGCCGCAGCTGCATCGCCAATTCTTCTGCTTGAAAGAAACGGCTGCGGAACTGGCCGTCCATTACGGCAATTGCCTGCAAAAACTGGTCTACCAGCGGCACATTGGGCTCTTGCAGAATGCCGGTGAGGGCATATGCCAATACCACACCGGACAGGAAAGCCTCGGGATTGCCGTGGGTTAGGGCGATGGTTTCGCCGGTGAGGGTACCCACCTGCTCCGGAGTCAGGCGCTTTTCGTTATAAAATAAAGCGGTAGCCACAGCGGCGGTAATGGCGCCGGGGGCGGTGTTGTTGTTTCGGGGGGTGTCCATAGTGCCCCACCACTCCAAACGCAGGTTGTCCAGCATGCGGGCATCCCGGCAATTTCTGCGGCGGAACTGGGGCAGCTTTGCCAGCCAGCAGTAGCTTTCTTCCGGGTCCCGGTAGAATTGCTGACTGCGGGTCCATTCCTTTAGCGCCACTTTTGCAAAGCGGAGATAATCCACCTTGCCCCGGGAGACGGCAAGCAGCAGGCCGTTGCACAGGAAGGCGGCAAATTGGGTGTAGGATGAGATTTCCGCGTACTCAGAATCCTGCAAGTCAAAGCCCAACAGGCCGTTAGGACCGTACAGGGACTGGATTTCCTCCCAGGTTTTGTTATCCACGGTTTGGCCCATAGCGTCGCCCACAGCCATACCCAGCAGGCATCCCCGATAGGCGCTCAGCATATCCTCCATATTGCCACCCCCTTTATAATATACATTAATTATATACATAATCTGCCATAATTGCAACTGTAACATAGCTTCACGGCATTGCAAGAACCCTAAGGGAAGTCTGGAGGGATGACAGGATAAAAGAAAATAAAAAATTTTTGTAAATAAGAATAATTCCTATTGACAAATAGAATTTCCTGTGCTATATTGTAAACGTAAATAAGAAACGTTCTCGTTTAGGAAGGAGTTATGCCATGGATACAACCACAAAGCAATTCCGCAAACGGAATGCGATTCTGGCCTATCTGCGACAGACGAAGGATCATCCTTCCGCTGAAATGGTATTTACCCATCTGAAACCGGAATATCCGGACCTTTCGTTGGGTACAGTTTACCGGAATCTGTCTATGTTCAAAAGCAAAGGTGAGATTATGAGCGTAGGCACGGTCAACGGGGTGGAGCGATTCGACGGAAACACAACCCCCCACGTGCATTTTGTGTGTATGGGCTGTGAAGCGATTACAGATCTGCCCCAAATCGCAGTGCCGGAGGCACTGAATCAGCAGGTGACAGAGGAAACCGGCGGTGTGATTGACACCTGCCAGCTCACATTTGTGGGAAAATGCCAAGCCTGCGCAAATAAGAAAGGAGAAGCGGTATGAAAAAGTTCGTATGTACAGTCTGTGACTACGTCTTTGAGGGCGACGAGCTGCCGGAGGATTATGAGTGCCCCCTGTGCGGCGTAGGTCCCGACCAGTTTGAAGAAGTTGAAGAGTAAAATCGGGTGCTGAACACCCAAAAAATAAAAAAATAAAATTAAAAAATGAAATTTTGGAGGAAATTGATATGAAAAAGTTTGTTTGTTCTGTTTGTGGTTACGTGCACACTGCTGAGGAGCTGGCTGCAGATTTCACCTGCCCCGTTTGCAAGGTTCCTGCTTCTAAGTTCGTAGAGCAGAAGGGTGAGCAGAAGCTGGCCGCCGTTCACGAGTACGGCGTTTACGCACAGACCGTAAAGAACAATCCCGATATCTCCGCTGAGGACAAGAAGTACATCTTCGACCAGCTGATGGCCAACTTCAACGGCGAGTGCAGCGAAGTGGGTATGTACCTGTGTATGGCTCGCATCGCACACCGTGAGGGCTATCCCGAAATCGGTCTGTACTGGGAGAAGGCAGCTTACGAAGAGGCTGAGCACGCTGCAAAGTTTGCAGAGCTGCTGGGCGAGGACTTGGAGCCCAATATGAAGGCCACCACTAAGGATAACCTGGCTTGGCGTGTGGACTGCGAGTTCGGCGCAACTCAGGGCAAGTTCGATCTGGCTTCCTGCGCTAAGAAGAACGGCTTGGACGCTATCCACGACACCGTTCACGAAATGGCCCGCGACGAAGCCCGTCACGGCCGCGCTCTGGAGGGCCTGCTGAAGCGTTACTTCGGCTAAGATATAGCCTCAAATACTGACTTTTTACGAGAGGGAATGGCTGCTGCCGTTCCCTCTCTTTTTGTGTCTGTGTCTTTCGCGTGTCCTGCTGCCGTTTTTGGAAGTCCAAAAGTAGGGGAAATGTGTTTTGCGAAAATGTGTCCTTAATTTAGTTGTTTTCGGTCATATTGACGAGCTTGTAAAAGCTCGTTCTTTTTGTGCCTGTTTGCTCCATAGCGACCTTTGCTGTGATTTCTCCCGCTTTCCAAGAGGCGTAAACGCTGTCCCAATTCGCAGGATATTCAAGGGCGGGTCTACCAAGCTTCTTGCCGTTCTGCTTTGCCGCTTCAATACCCTCTGCCTGTCTTTTGCGGATGTTCTCGCGTTCCTGCTCTGCGATAGTTCCCAATACTTCAATCAGAATGTTGTTTACCATTTCAAACACCCATTCCTGTCCCTCGGGCAAGTCCATCATTGTTGTAGGCAAATCAATGACTTTCAGCCGTATGCCGTTCTCTTTGAAGTATTGCAGTTCGTTGTGAATGTCTGTTTTGCTGCGGCTCAATCTGTCAAGGGATTTTACAATGAGCGTATCGCCACGGCGCAGGATTGCGTTTTTCAAGGCTTGATAGCCTGTTCTTTCCAAGTCCTTGCCGCTTTCCTTGTCGGTAATGATTTCGCGGTCTGTTGCTCCAAGAGCATAGAAAGCAGATAACTGTCTGTCAAGATTTTGTTCCTTTGTAGATACTCGTGCGTAGTAGTAAGTGCGGCTGTCCATTTGCGCATCCCCCTTTGTTTATCTGTTTGTATTCTACCATAAGTGTTCGTAAATGTCAAGTAGTTTACGAATATATTTGTAAAATCATTTTTGTATTTTACAAACAAAGCTTTTGCGCACTTTTTGTATGTTTGTAAAGGTATACTTTTGCAAACATCAAGAGAGGGAAAAATATAGCGCGGAGCTTGCGCCCCGCGCTTTTGTTCACTTATTTAGTTTCATAATAACTATTTTTGTCGGGTAAAAAGTTCGTTTCCGAAATTCCACGTCCCATAAACCAAATGCCGCCAATAATCATTAGTGCTATGAAATAGCCGCTTGTATCGCGACCGGGCATACACGCCAAAAGACCCAAAATTACACAAATCACAATTACAGGAACGGTAGCTTTTTTGAAAATATAATTTACCAACCCTTTGATATAGTTGCTTTTATCTTTATATACCCGATTACCCAATTTATATGTCTTTGCATTACCGATTTTTTGTGCAGCCTGTTGCGCAAGTTCTCTTTCCTGCGGGGTGGTTGGGTTTTGAAGCAGGTCAGCAGCAGCTACCCACGAAAGAGCGTCAGTTTCGTTTAACAAAATATTAGCTGCCTCGCACTTTTGCTGCGGAGTAAGAAATTCTCCGTGTATTGCTCGCAGCAGAAAACTACCCACTTTTGAGCAGACATCTGCCGTAACATGATTGGCTAAAGAGCTATTCAAAAGACTTGCTTGAGCTATCATATTTCCGGAAGAAATTGCATTCATATATGTGCTCTCCGAAAAACCGCTCCCACTTTTCTTGTATAAATGATAACCGTTTTTTTCCGGCTGATTGAATAAGCCTCCAATTTCGCGCAAAGCAATCTGCTTTAATTCCTTGGAAAAGATAACTTCACTGATTGGCGAAGACAGACTGGTGGAATTTTCTTTATAACGAAGTTCAGCATATGCTGTATTTTTGCTTTTAGTAGTGTAGTGTGCCTCGGTTTTTGAAAATCCACCCGTATGTATTCCACCAACTGTTACGCCAGTATATGTAATTGTTTCGGGATGAAATTTAGCACTGTATTCCTGTAAAGGGTGCACACTAAATTCGCCGATTTTCTTGTCTATTATATTCTGAACATCAAAATAAACAGGTGTCTTTTCGCCGTATGAAACATAGTGAAATAACAGTACTTTTTTCATACTCAATTTCCCTCCGTTTATATATTCTGTGCTTTCACGGCAACGCGTATCGCGTTTTCTTCTGCTTCGCGTTCGTGAACATAGCGGGAAACGGTATCGGGACTTCTTTGCAGCTTCTTCGCGATTTTTGCGAATGTATTACCCTCTTGATAAAGCTGCCACATCTTGTCCTTTTCCTGCGGCGTGACCCGCGTTCCTTTTGCTGCCATTATTTTGCCACCTGATTTTCCAAATCGGGGTTCCATTCCTTTGCCTGTTCGGTAGTCAGAATGGGGCGGGTAAATGCGTCCTTTACTGCATCTTCAATAAACTTGCGCTCGGTGATAAGCTTATCTTCGGCAACACCCGCTTTTTTCAGAATATCATTCTGCTTTTTCAAAGTGTCCTTAAAGGTCTTGGGAACGATAAAAATGCCCTTGTCTGTGTCAATGGTAATCCTCATTTTGAAGTTCTCCTTTGCAAATAAAAAATGTGCATAATTGCGGCAAACGCAATTCGCACATCCAATTATATATATATATATACGAAGTCAATAGATTTCGGCAAAATTCTTCCAAATTTTTAAGATTTTAGACATATTTCCGTTGATTTGGTCGTTATCCTGCATATTATAAAAGATTTTGCAAGATTTTTGCGTATTCATACAGGAATTGGTGCAAATCGTTTGTTTTCCGCGCGTTTGGCGCGGATTTCATAAAAACTAATGGATTTTATGAAAAATTCTGCGAATATCACATTGGAACGGAGACGGTGAAATTAAAATGCAATTTAGCGGGAGTTTTGCTCACGCATAAGGCGCACCGCCCGCTCAAAAATATTTTTTCCCGAAATAGGGGGCGGGGGGTATGTTTCCGCCAATAGTCCAGAGCCAGCCCATTGGCGGGCTTATTTTATTTTCATAAAAAATTTTTGTATAATATATGTGTAAGGAAAAAGAAAAAACTTACAAATAGACCACGGAAAGGGGGTAAACCTATGGCACGATATAAAGGAATGTTTGAGCGTTATTTAGAAGCAGCAGAGCGCACAGGAGACATTATGCTCCGGTATTACTTCCAAAAGGAAGCTATGCGGGAATAGTTGTTATCTGCGCGGGAGCGGGAGCAGCTTGTCAATGAGACAGCGGATTTAGTGCTTTCGCGCTTAACATTGACCGTTGACGCGCAGGAAGTCTTTGACGCGATTGACGGATTGAACGAGAAGATAAACAGCCTCGGTAGACCATAAATTATCGGCGGGAGGGGCTTCCCTCCCTGCCGTTCCAATAGATAAGGAGAAAACGGAAAATGCCAAAAACAGTTCCAAACCAACGGCTTGTAGCCATTCACAGAGAGCGCGCCACGTCTGACTTCCTCGGGATAAAGAATAGCAGTTGGCAAGCTGCGGCGCGCGACCTCGGGGCGCAAGCACTTATGTTATATCTATACTTTGCGTCCAATGCAAACGGCTTTATGCTTGCGCTCTCACCCGCTGCCGTAAGGCAAGCCACAGGAATGCCGCCATCTACATACCGCGACCAGTTCCCTAAATTGTTGGATAGGGGGTATCTTGTGCAGCGCGGGGACAGTAATACCTATGATTTCTATGAAACACCACAGCGCGCCACGCATACAGAAAAGGATAACACGGCTGACGGCTATGACTTTACGGCTGACGCTTTTGGAACGCCGCAAGCCGTAAATGATGAAGCGGCGGAGGATATAGAAATAAATATAAATAAAACAAATACAATAAATAATTGTGGCGGGGAGAAACAAGTTTCTCCCACGCCAACAGAAAAGTTTGAGTTTTAAGGAGATACTATGCAGGAAAAAGAAATGCTTAACTGCCTTTTGGCAGTATGGGAGAATATGACGGAGGATAAGGACAGAGAGGCATACAAAGAAATGCTTGTGCTTTTGGATAATATGCGCTATTTCCTCCGCCGCGACCTCCAAATTGAATACGAGTTGCCGCCGCTTGAAGTAAAAGCGGGAGCATTCACATTTTAACAGCCGACAGAACGAGCGGGAAGCCTTTGTGCCTCCCGCTCCTTTTTTATGGATAGATAACTGCCGCCACCGACGCGAGCCGTGTATGACCGTCCATAACCGTCCTGCTGCCGTTTTACACGCCATTCAAATTCCGCACAAGAATATCAATTCCTGTTTGTGAAACAGCGAGATAATAACGCTCTGTGACCTTGCCGCTCGCGTGTCCCATTTGATTGCAGAGAATGTGCGTCGGCGTGTTTGCCTCCGCGAGCCGTGTTCCGTATGTGTGGCGGAGGTAGTGATATTTGAAGTCTATCTTTAACGAGCTTTTGATTGTGCGGCTGTGATACTTCATTGAATTTACTGTTTGTATCTTTCCGTTTGGTAGGCTGTTCACAAGTTCAAGGGAGGAAATTCTGCTGCCGTCCACATCGTAAATGTAAGAGCAGTTTTGTTCCCGCTGCGCCCTCATAATAACCGCGTGTGCCTTTCTTTCCGCCGCCAATGCTATGAAGTATTCCTTTAGACTTTGGCTCATATAGATTACTCTGCGCGCGTTCCGCGTCTTTAATGGCACAAGTAAAATCAAGCCCTCTTGATACTGCATTTGCCTGTCAATGGTTATCGTGCCGCGCTCAATGTCCACATTCTCCCATTTCAGCCCATAGCATTCATTGATACGCAAGCCACAGCATTTCCCCAAGAGATAAGCGGTTTCCGCGTTTGAGCCTTTGAAATACGCGTCAAGGAGGTCTGTTTCCTCGCGGCTGAATGCCACAATGTCCGTTTCTTCGTCTATCTTCATTTTTGGCATTGAGATACGCACATCTTTATTGACGCACAGTTTGTTGTAGGTATCTACATCAAGGTAGTTTCGGGAGTAGGCTTGCCCGAAGATAAGATAAAACATCTTCAAAAAGCCCTCTACATAGCGGTATGCGCGCCCCTCCACATAATAAAGCTGTGCTAGATAGTCGTTGACCTCCGCCACCGAAATATCATCAATGAAACGCGAGCCGAATTTTTCTTCCAAGTGATTGCGCCACAAACTGTCCTGTTTGCGGATTGTGGTGTATGCTCTGCCGCCGCGCCCCTGTTCACAGTATTCCGCGTAGACCTCTCCAAAAGTCATACGGCGTTTGGGCTTTTGCTTCTGCTCTGCGTCAAACCGCAATTCCGCGATTGCCTTTGCTTGCAGCGCGGCGCGCTGCGTGGTAAAAGGCTTTCCGTTTTCGTCCTTTGAGCCTTTGCGGTTTACCCGCTTTCCATCTACCGTCCGCGTAAAACGGTAGCCCCAATTCCCATTGGGCAGTTGATAGATACCTAAATTCTGTGTTTGTGCCATTGTTTTTTCCTCCTTATGTGTTCGGAGGACACAGGCTCGCAAACATTTCCATTGACTTTTGGTGATGTGTCCTGTATCATAAAGATAAGAAAAGCCTTGTAAATCAACGCTTTTCCCCCGCAATCGCGAGCGCAGCGAAGCGATTGACGAGATGGCACGCGACGAAGCCCGCCACGGCGTAGCATTAAAAGGATTACTTGAAAGATATTTCAAGTAATCCGCAACCGAATCAAAGCCCAACGAAGTGGGTTTGATTCGGAGAGGACGAACAACGAAGCGTGCGGATGTTCGCCGTGAGGCGGACGCAGCAAAGCGGAGTTTGTGAGGACGAAAGGGTCTGCTGGAGAGATATTTCAAGTAATTTGAGAACGGAAACCTAAATTCAATAAAAATCAGGGGGAGCAGATTTTCTGCTCCCCCTGTTGTGTTAAGATTCGGCCTTTTTTTCGCCGCTGGGCTTGCCACCGCGACGGCGGCGGTAATTAGACCTGCGGCCTGTGGGCTTTTTGTTTTCAGCAGAGCCATTTTGTTTAGGCGCTGCTTTGCCCTCGCCAGCCCCGTTTTGCTTAGGTGCTTTACCCTCGGCTGCGCCGTTCTGCTTAGGTGCCGCTTTGCCCTCTGCCTGTGCCGGACGGTTGTTTCGCGGTCTGCGGCGGTGGGTCTGCCGGGTGCTTTCCCGGGGCGTTTCCGCAGCTGCTTCCTGCGGCGCAGGCTCTGCGACGGTTTCCTCGGCAATGGTTTCTTCAGAATACCGCAGACGGATGGACTGCAAAAATACCGGAGAATCTTCTGTTTCTTCTTTCTTTTTTTGCTGTATTGCGCCGGAGATAGGCGCTAAATCTGCAGGAATCGGTGCGTCGGTTTTCTTTGCCTTGCCGCTGCGCAGCACGGCAATATCGCCGTTGGCAAACCAGCTGAGCACCTCAGGCTGATTTTCCATTTTCACCTTTACCCGCTGCCGCAGCAAGTCCACCTCTATCACAGTGCCCCGACCCTCGGGGGTGTCTACGAAGGATTCTGCCTTCGGCGCGGTGCGGAGCAAATCCTCATAAGCATCCTGCTCGTATTTCAGACAGCACATCAGTCTGCCGCAGGTGCCGGAGATTTTTGTGGGATTTAAGCTGAGGTTTTGGGTTTTTGCCATTTTGATGGACACCGGCTGGAAATCATCCAAAAAGCTGGCGCAGCAGAAGGGGCGTCCGCAGATACCCAGACCGCCAACCATCTTTGCCTTATCCCGCACGCCGATTTGCCGCAGCTCGATGCGGGTGTGGAAAATACCGGCGAGGCTCTTAACCAAATCCCGGAAATCCACCCGCTCATCGGCGGTGAAGAAGAACAAAATCCGGCTGCCGTCAAAGGCGCATTCTGCAGAAACCAGCTGCATATCCAGCTTTTGCTCGGCAATCTTTTCCAAGCAGGTATCATAAGCCTGCTTTTCTTTTTTCTGATTTTCCGCGGCGGTTTTCTCATCGTCGCTATTGGCAAGGCGAATCACCGGACGCAAGGGCACAACAATATCCTTGCCGGATACGGTGTGGTTGCCACCGGTGCAGATGCCGTACTCAGGACCCCGGGCGGTGTCGATAATCACGTGGTCGCCTGCTTGCAGCTGATGACCGGCAGGGTCAAAAAAGTAAACCTTTTGACCGGGGCGGAATTGGATATCCACGACCTCAAAGGTTTCGTGGGTAGTTGTAAGGTCTTCCATTGTATACTCCTATCGTAAAGCCCATTGTAAATAACCGCAAATTGCGGCTACGGACACGTTGCCTTGGGCGTATTCTATAATTTTTTGCAAAACGGCAATGGCCTGCATCAGCTCGGAAGAGCTGCGGTTGTCAGCAAGCTGTCTTGCTAAGGGGGTGGCGGCTTTTTGCTCTGCGTGGCAGGTCAGCGCCTGCGCCAGAAGCTGCAGCCAGCTTTGCCATTCGCCGATTGCCTGATCCCGTTTCCATTTTTCCATACCCACCAGCACCTGCACGAGACTTAAGCTGTCCCGACGGGAAAAGCCTTGCACGAAGGCCTCGGTCTGGGGGGAGGTGGCGCCCTCTTCCAAGAGGGTTTTTGCCTGTCCTAAGTAGCCGCCGCTGCGGTAAATCGCGGCGGAAATGCTCTCTGCATCTGCATCGGGAAATGCTTTTTCCAGCGCCTGTCGCAGAACCGCTTCCGGCAGAGCCAAAAGGGAAAGCTCCGTACAGCGGGAACGGACGGTGGGAAGTAACTTTTCGGGATTGTCCGACAGCAGGATAAACACGCCGTACTCCGGCGGCTCTTCCAAAATCTTCAGCAGGGCATTTTGCCCCTCGATTCCCAGTTCTTGAGGGAAAATGTAGACTTTCCGGCTGCTTTCGTTGGGCATTACGTACATATCCGCCCGGGCATCCCGCACGATTTTTACTGCCACATTTTTATGCTCCGGGTCTTCTACGGTGATGCAGTCCGGGTGGGTGTTTTCCATTACCTTGCGGCAGGCGTTGCAGCTTAGGCAGGGCTTGTCTTGGTTTTGGCATAAAATTGCCGCAGACAAAAGCCGCGCCAAGGTGCGTTTGCCGGAGCCGGAAGGACCGGAAATCAGATAAAAATGGGAAATGCGGCCACGTCCCACGCTGGTACGCAGGTTTTCTTTCAGCCGTTCATTGCCCAGCAGGCCTTCAAATCCCATACTGACGTTCCCTTTCTAGAATACTATACTACAAAAATGTGAAATTTTCTACCCGCAGAGAGTGGAAAATGCAAAGTGTAAAGTGCAAAGTGAGGGTATCGCCTGCGGCGATTATTTGAATAGGTCGGCAAAGCCGACACCACCATTTTGCATTTTCCATTTTTAATTTTGCATTCGTATTAGCCCCACAGAGCAGAAAGCATAGGAATTACCTGCTTTTTCCGGCTCATAACACCGGGGAGGAACAGGGTGTTGTCCTTGGGCATTACACCAAATGCCTGATGAATAATTTCATCGTCTCCCACATAAATCAATTGTGAACCTTCCATAAGCACGTCGGTGAGCATAAGAATCATCATAGACAGGCTGTCCTTTTCTGCGGACTGGCGCATCAGCTGGAGGAATTCTTCCTTACGCTGCAGCATCTTGGGGCTGTCCACGCAGGTGACCTGTGCCACAGCCAAATCGTAGCCTGCAATGTGGAATTCCTTGTAATCGGCATACAGCAGGTCCTTTGCGGAGCGGTTTTCCAAGGATGCGGAGAAAATCTCCTGTCCCAGCTCCTCCAAGGAGATGTTGGCGATACGCGCCATACGCTCTGCGGTGCGGATGTCCTTTTCCGTGCAGGTGGGGGATTTGAACATAACCGTGTCGGAAATGATGGCGGCGGCCATCATACCGGCCATTTTCTCCGAGGGCATAAGGCCTCTGTCCTGAAACATAGAGGCGATGATGGTATTGGTAGACCCCACCGGCTCATTGCGGACGTAAATGGGGTTGGCGGTTTGGATGTCTGCAAGGCGGTGATGGTCGATAATTTCCAAAATCTCCGCTTCCTCCAAGCCGGGAACGGACTGGGAGGCCTCGTTGTGGTCAACCAGCACAACCCGCTTTCTCCGGGGACGGAGCAAATGGTAACGGGTCAGCACGCCTACGACCTTCTCGTTTTCGTCCAGAATCGGGTAGCAATGCTCACGGAATTTCAGCACCTGTTCTTTAACATCGTCCACCCGGTCTTCCAAATGGAAGCATACCAAATCCTCGGTGCGGCAGATTCTGCCGATGGGCGCAGCTTGGAAAATCAGCCGGGCAGCCCGGTAGGCATCGTAGGGTGTGGCGATGATGCAGGTGGTGGTGGGCAGATTCCGCAGCTCCTCATCCAGCTCTGCCTGACACAGCACCAAGCAGTTGACATTCATTTCCAAGGCTCTGCGAATCATATCCGGCTGGTGTCCGCACAGAATGATAGAATCCTTGCGGTTAAACAGCAGATTCTGCCGGCATTGAGGCAGCGCGATGGACAGCTCTCCGCTGACGGTGTCGGTGTTTTCCCCGGCGGCGTTGAGCACCTTGCCCTCCAGCACGGAAAGCACGTTAAACAGCGGCACAGACGCCAAAACGGCAGAGGAATTTTGCTCCATATTGTAGCTTGCCACATTTTCCCGGGAGAGCATACCGTACAGCGTGCCGTCCTCGTTGGCCACAGGCACAGCGGAGATGTTCTTTTGCTGCTGCATAATCTGCCAAGCCCGGCCCACAGTAACGGCAGTGCTTAAGAAGGGCGGCGTATCGAAATCCAAGTCCTTTACCTGCGTGAACATACTGGTAATCCGCTTAGGCGCTTGAAAACCGAAGCGACTCAGAACAATGTTGGTTTCGTCGGAAACGTGACCCAAGCAGGCGGCTTCATACTCCCGGTCGCCCACTGCGTTGCGCAAAGCGGCATAGGCCATTGCGGCAACAATGGAGTCGGTGTCGGGGTTGCGGTGCCCGGTAACGTAAATGGGATCCATAGCAAGTCCTCCTTCGGTAAGGATAATCTGAAACAAAGTCAGCCTATATCAGTATATATTATAGTCTTTTTCCGTGAAAATAGCAAGAGAAATCCCACGGAAGGTGCCGTGCGGCAAAGGGAAGCTTATTTTTCCACCAGCCGGCGAATCAATTCCTCGGTGGCGTGGTGATACACAGTCCCGTCCCATTTGATATTGGGGCCCTTGCCGCACATCCGCATACAGCCGGAAAATTTTACGGTGAAGCCCTTGGGATGCGTTCCGTAGGTCTTTTCCACAAAGGGGGCCAAGGACGCCCGGCAGTTGGGGCCTGCGCACAGCTCCAGCGTGTGGGTGTTTTCCAGGCGTAACGTGGGGATGCGCTTGACAATGGCCAACAGATAGCTTTCTTTGATGCCGTAGCTTTCTGCGGTTTTGGCAATTGCCCACTGGGGCACACAGCCACATTCCTGCTGCAGCTCACGAAGCAGGCCTATCAGCGCAGTTTGGTCATTGGGAGCGCCTTGTTTCTTATAATAGGTCAGCGCCTCGTCAAAATTCCATTCCATTGTCATCCCTCCATAATGCTATTTTACCATCCTTTTGCTGCGCAGACAAGTTGTTTTCTTGACAATGTGCCCGGGGAAATGATAAACTAACCATAGTTTTTGATCCTCAAGGAGGCTATATGCAGACCAAGACCAAAACCAAACGGTGGACAAAATTCCGTCACGGTATTATTATCCGAATCGCAGCCCTTATCCTGTTTCCGTGGATGCGGCTTCAGTATCATATCAAGGTAACGCCCTGTAAGGAACTGAAAAAGCGGCAATGCTTGGTGCTGATGAATCATCAGACCGCCTTTGACCAGTTCTTTGTAAGCCGGGCGCTGTTCCCCCGCCACGTGTATTTTGTGGCGTCGGAGGATTTGTTTTCTCTGGGCTTTCTGTCCAAGCTTCTGCAGTGGGCAGTGGCGCCGATTCCCATTAAAAAGCAGACAACGGATGTGCAGGCGGTACGCAACTGCATCAAGGTTGCCCGTGAGGGCGGCACAATCTGCCTTGCCCCCGAGGGGAACCGCACCTTCAGCGGTCTGCCCTGCTACAGCAATCCCGCCATCACGCCGCTGATTAAAAAGCTGGGACTTCCCGTGGCATTTTTCCGCATTGAAGGCGGCTACGGCATCCAGCCCCGGTGGAGCGATGTGTGCCGCAAGGGCGAAATGCGTGGCTATGTCAGCCGGATTCTGGAGCCGGAGGAGTATGCAGACCTTTCCAAAGAGGCGCTGTACAGTCTGATTCAAAAGGAACTGTATGTGGACGAAACCCAGAACGGTCAGGAATTTCACCACAAAAAGCTGGCGGAATACTTGGAGCGGGCTGTGTATGTATGTCCTTGGTGCGGTCTGGCGGAGTTTCACAGCACAGACGATGTGATTACCTGCAAGTCTTGCGGCCGTCAGATCCGGTATTTGCCCAATCAGCGGCTGCAAGGGATCGGCTGCGATTTCCCGTTCCCCTATGTAGCCCAGTGGTATGCCTACCAGCAGGATTTCACCAACGCCTTGGACACCACGGTATGTATTGAAAAACCCCTGTTCAAGGATGTGGTAAGCTACAGCATCGTGGAGCCCTATAAGAAAAAGACGGTGCTGGCAGAGCAGGCAGAGCTTGTCCTCTACGGCAACCGCATCCAAATGGGAGATAAAACACTGTTTTTTGAGGATATCCGGGTGATTACCGTGTTGGGCAAAAACAAGCTGAACATCTACCATACCGATGCCCTTTATCAGATCAAGGGTCAGCCCCGATTCAATGCGCTGAAATATATGAACATATTCTATCGCAACAAAAACCAGCGCTCCGGCGAAGGAGATTTTCTGGGAATTTAGACAATCGGCGATAGGACTTGAATTGTTCATATATCTTTGGTATAATCACCACATAGATAAATTGTGCTGCTGCAGCAAAATTTATGAGGAGCGATACTATGAGAAATACCAAGCTACAATCCATTTTACAGTCAATCGTGATTTTTGGCGCGCTGATGGGCCTGCTGCTGTGCCTGAGCGCCTGTAAGAAAAAGCCTGCCGGCGCGGACGCCAGCACCACCACAGAGCCCTCTACCACAACGCAAACAGAGGGTCTGGGGGAGCAGACACCCCCCACAACCAAACCGACCTACATCCCCAAGCCCAGCGATGCAACCACTCCCTCCGAAACCACCCTTCCCAAGGTGGAAACAGTGCCCAACACCTGCAACCACGTTTTGGGCAACTGGATTGTGGATAAGGTTTCTACCTGCACCACAGAGGGAAGCCGGTACAAAGAATGCAGCCTGTGTAAGCAGAAGGTAGAAACGGAAAAGATTCCCAAAACACCCCACTCTGCCGGCGCTTGGATTGTGGATAAAAAAGCCACCTGCACCGCCGAAGGCTCTCAGCATCAGGAGTGCTCCCAGTGCAAAGAGAAGCTTTTGTACATAACCGTTGCAAAGGCAGACCATAAGGTAAAGCCTGTCAGCGGCGTTCCCGCCACCACCTCTGCCACCGGCAAAACAGAAGGACAGTGGTGCAGCGTCTGCGGCACCAACGTGCAAAACCAGTACGTAATCCCCATTGTGAACTCCGTTCCTTACACCTATGCGGTCAACAGAGACAACCGCACCTGCACCATTACCGGTGTGGAGAAGCCTGTGGGCAAGGAACTGATTCTTCCGGATACCCTTGCCGGCTATACCGTTACTGCCATCGGCAAAAACGCGTTTGCAGGCGACAGCATCATTGCCACGGTCTATATTCCCAGCTCCGTTACATCCATCGGAGAGAAGGCGTTCAGCGGCTGCTCTGCTTTGATCAATATTACCTATGCCAATACCACTGCCAAGTGGAATACGGTAGCCAAGGGCGGCGAATGGAATGCCAACACCGGAAGCTACAGCATTTACTGTACCAACAACAGCTTAGCAAAATAAAAACACCAATAAAAAGGGTGCGTCTTT
>SVKL01000008.1 GCA_015068495.1 Oscillospiraceae bacterium
ACCCTTAACTTCCTCTACGAGAGCAGTGACTTTTTCACTAGCCATTGTAATATCCTCCTAAATGTTAATGTGTTGTAGATTTTGTTGATTTACGAATGAAAATTGTGTCTGCTTATTCAGCAGCAGCGCCGCCTTCCTTCTGGATACGAACCTGATCCAAAACGAAAGCCAAGCTGGAGATAGGTGCCAAGAAAGTACCAAGCACAGAAGCCACCAGAGCGTTCTTGCTGGGCAGTTCGCCAAAACCATTCAGCTGCGCAGCGGACAGAACAGAGCCTTCCACAACGCCGCCCTTAATGGTCAAGGGGAGCTTGTTCTTCTTAGCGTACTCGCATACGATACGAGCGGGAGCAATGGGGTCGCCGGTGGTGCTGGCCATAGCGGTAGTGCCGTTGAGAACCTCATCGAAATCGTAGCCGTTTTCCTTAGTAGCAAAACGGGTCAGAGTGTTCTTAACAACGGAGTACTCCACGCCTGCATCACGGAACTGCTTACGCAGCGCAGCGTCCTGAGCAACAGTGATACCCTTGTAGTCAACGAAAACCACGGAAGAAGCTTCCTTGATCTTAGCGGACAGGGCTTCAACAACTGCCTTCTTGCTCTCAAGAGCCTTTGCATTGGGCATGTGTTTCACCTCCGAAACAAAAAATGTCTTCCTGCCAGAAGACAGAAAGACACGCAAACAATCAAAATGTTAAACGCACCTCGGCAGGACTTATGCTTTGCAGCGCCTGCTGTCTTTGGCAACAGTCGAATTCTACCATATTGTAGCTTAAATGTCAAGCATTATTTTAATAAAAAAGAATAAAATCCCCGAAAGGCTGGCCTTTCGGGGATTTTGATAGCAAATTAGTTGCCGTACTTGGAAGTGTTGACCTTCACGCCGGGGCCCATAGTGGAAACCACGGTGCAGGACTTCACGTACTGACCCTTTGCTGCAGCGGGCTTAGCCTTCATAACAGCGGTCATCAGGGTGTCCATATTCTCGGTGAGCTTCTCAGCGCCGAAGGAAACCTTACCGATGGGGCAGTGAATGATGTTGGTCTTGTCCAGACGGTACTCAACCTTACCGGCCTTGATTTCCTGCACAGCGGCAGCAACGTTGGGGGTAACAGTACCGGCCTTAGGGGAGGGCATCAAGCCCTTGGGGCCCAAAACCTTACCCAGACGGCCAACTACACCCATCATATCGGGAGTAGCAACAACAACGTCGAACTCAAACCAGTTTTCCTTGGTGATCTTGTCAACCAGCTCCAAACCGCCGACATAATCAGCGCCTGCAGCCTGAGCTTCGTCAACCTTTGCATCCTTAGCAAAGACCAGCACGCGGGCGGTCTTGCCGGTGCCGTTGGGAAGAACCACAGCGCCGCGGACCTGCTGGTCAGCGTGACGGGAGTCAACACCCAACTTGATGTGCAGCTCGACAGTTTCGTCGAACTTTGCGGAAGCACCCTTCACTACCAGCTCCAGGGCCTCGGTGGGATCATACTGAACGGAGCGGTCAATCAACTTGGCGCTCTCTTTATACTTTTTGCCTCTAAACACTTGTTATATCCTCCTTATAGTGGTGATGCGGAAAAATCCTCCCACATTACCGAGCCAAAAATTTGCTCGGACAGTTAAAATCAATCAACAACGGTAACGCCCATAGAGCGGCAGGTACCGGCAACTTGGCTGGCAACAGCCTCCAAAGTAGCACCCTCGATGTCCTGCATCTTGGTCTTTGCAATCTCTTCAATCTGAGCGCGAGTAATAGAGCCGACCTTGGTCTTGTTGGGAACGCCGGAACCCTTCTCCAAACCGATTGCCTTCAAAATCAGCAGGGGAGTCGGAGGGGTCTTGGTGATAAAGGTAAAGCTGCGGTCTGCATAAACAGTGATAACAACGGGGATCTTGTAGCCCTCCATAGACTGGGTACGAGCATTAAAATCCTTGATGAAAGCGGCGATGTTAACGCCGTGCTGACCCAGAGCAGGGCCAACAGGGGGGGATGCGGTAGCCTTAGCGGCAGGAATTTGAAGCTTAATAATGCCTGTGACTTTCTGTGCCATAATAAGCACCTCCTGAATAAAATGTGGTAATATGCGACCATTCGCATTTTTGTCGGGGCTTCAGCCCCTCCCACGTTCCAACCGGAAAACCGGTTCGATGCGTTATTGGGATATTAACTCCACCTGATCGAGCTCGAACTCGACAGGGGTTTCACGGCCAAACATAGAAACAATTACGCTGACCGAGTTTTTGTCGACCTCCATACTTTCCACCACACCGGTGAAGGAGCTTAAAGGACCGTCGAGAATCTTTACGGTGTCGCCAACTGCGTAGTTAACAACAATTTCCTTCTTCTCAACACCCATCTCGTAAACTTCCTCGTCGGACAGGGGGAAGGGGTCGTTTCCGGATGCGCCAACAAAGCCGGCAACGCCACGCACATTGCGAATCACGTGCCAAGTTGCGTCAGAATAGACCATCTTTACAAACACATAGCCGGGGTACAGCTTGCGGTCGTAGGTTTTGGTCACGCCTGCATCGGTAATCTCTGTTACATTTTCCTGAGGAATTGCAACAGTGATAATCTGATCCTGCAGCTGACGGGATTGAACGGTCTTCTCAATTGTGGCCTTGACGGTGTTTTCATAACCGGAATAGGTATGGACAACATACCATTTTGCAGCCTCTGCCATAGCTCGTCTCCTTAGTGAGAGTGTGTGGCACCGTGGAAGAGCTCAATCAAGGCGTCTCTGCCGACTGTGGCTACGAGGTCAAACACCCAGATGAACACGCCTACAACGAGAACGCATACAATAACAATCAAGGTGTTCTTAAGAACTTGCTTAGGGGTAGACCATACGACCTTCTTCAGTTCGCTGCGAAGCTCACGGAAGTATCTGCAGATGGCACCCAGAGCTCTTTTGAGCCAGTTTTGCTTTTTTACTTCAGCCATTTGTGCAGCCTCCTTACTTGGTCTCGCTGTGAACGGTGTGTTTTCTGCAGAATCTGCAGTACTTCTTCATTTCGAGACGGTCGGGGTCATTCTTCTTGTTTTTCATGGTGTTGTAGTTTCTCTGCTTGCACTCAGAGCATCTCAAAGTGACTTTAACGCGCATAACGGCACCTCCTTAAAAATTGCCTCCCTGTATCACCTCGGCTAGTAAGATTTAGAAAGCGGCCAACTACAAATTGCCACTCCGAAGCTGAAAAATGGGCGCAACAAAAAAGCCCTTTTTTCACAGGTAGAACCATTCTAACACAGGCTGGTAGTGAAGTCAACAATTTTTTTCTTTATTTTTTGTGTATTCTGCTGTATAATGGGAACGAAAACAAAAGTTAAGGAGTTTTTTGGGATGAAACGAATTATGGGAGTGGATTTTGGCGATGCAAGGACAGGAATCGCCGTTTCAGATCTGCTTTGCAGCCTTGTGGGCACAACCACAGTAATCCACAGCAGAAATATGGAAAAGACCATCACGCAGATTTGCGCAATGGTCAAGGATTCCGATATTGGGGAAATTGTGGTAGGCCTGCCGAAAAATATGGACGGCACTGAGGGCGTGCGCGCAGAACTGTGCCGTGAGTTTGCCCGGAAACTGGAAGAGGCAACTGGTCTGCCGGTAAAAATGTGGGATGAGAGAAGAACCACTGTGGAGGCGCACAACATTCTCTCTGCCCACAACTATCACGGAAAAAAACGCAAAGATACGGTGGATGCGGTTGCTGCATCTCTGATTTTGGAGGGCTATCTTGCCTTCTGCACGCGGAACTAACCCGTTCACGGGTTATCCTTCGGCTTGTAAAACAGCTCTCTTGCACCGGTGAAAAGCAAAAGCCCACCGAATAGTTTTTTTACAAAATCAATATTGATTTGCTTGCCAATATAGGAAGCGGCGGCGGCAGCAATGCAGCCAAACAATACTGCCGGCAGGATTTTTTTGATTTTCACAGACCCTTGCTTGCGGTGAAAAAGCGTGGCAATGATTGCAGAGGGCAAAAAGAACATCAGGTTGATAATACGTGCTTGCGGATACTCCATTCCCACAACCATTGTCAGCCACAGCATCAAAAGACTTCCACCGCCAACCCCAAGGCCGGCAAGAAAGCCTAGAATGATTGCCACAGGAAACGCGATCCAATCTAGCATAAATACCGAATTCCTCCCCACAGAATCAGTGCGCCTAATGCCCGGTGCAGCCAAACCACCGGAATGTGTTTTCCCCACAGCCCGGCAGCGATTCCGCCAAGAGTGCTCCCCAGCAGATACGGGAACACCTGCCAAAAGGTCAGCTGAAAAGGATAGCAGAACAGCAGTGACACAACGCATATGGGGGCTATGATCGCAATGGAAGCAGGGAAGCGTTCCTGCTCAGATATACCGGTACGCTTTCCCAGTAACGGCACAAGCACCATTCCACCCCCTGCGCCAAATAACCCGTTGACAAGACCGGCAGTAGCGCCGACCAAGGATAGAATAATTTTATGCAAAAAACCACCTCTGTTGGGAAGTGTTTCCTCCGGAGGTGGTTTTTATGCAGGAAAACGGTGCGTTACCAAAGTAACGCACCGTTTATCATTATTTAGGTATGGGCAACAATTGCATCCAGATTCAGACGCTTGGTTTCGCCGGTAGTAATGGTTGCGGCATCCACGATGCTCTCATACCACTTTTCAGTATCGGTTGCCCGCAGCTCCTCGGTGATCATATAGTCGCGGTAGTTCACCTCGTCGTCGCTGACGTAGTACATCACGTGGTAGCCGTAGTCACTTACGATAACACCGGTATCTCCTGCAACACGGTCGGGGTCAGTAGACCAAGCCAGGAAGGAAGGCACGTAGGAAGATGCGGGATGAATGTCCTCAAACAGACCGCCATCCTTTGCGGAAGAATCGTCGGAGTGTTCCTTTACCAGCGCGATGAAGCTTTCCTCAGTTGCTTCGCCGTCCTTCCAAACCTGCAACAAACGCTCTGCCTCAGCCTTAGCAGTTGCCTTGGCTTCGTCGGAGTAAACAGTGTTGCCGCTGCTGTCAGTCGTGCCGTTTTTGAACTTAATCAGCAGGTGACGTACATTGGCCAAGGGCTCTTTGTTTTCGTTGCGGCCTTGGAAGATTACGACGTAATAACCGTTGAGGGTCTTGGTTTCGTTGCCGTCAGCATCCTTGGAGGTGCTTTCGTTGGCAATTTTCGTAATTTCACCCTCCACACGGGCGGGGTCTATCAGCCAAGCGCTGATGGCAGAAGGAATTTGCGGATACAGAACAGACTCACCCTTTGTGCTGGCAGCATCCTTCTTGTCCTTGTTGATTTCCAAAGCGGCGACATTGCTGTCCAGCTCTACAACATCCTTGGAAGCCAGCAGCGTCTGTACATCTGCCTCGGCTTTTGCGGCGGCAGCAGCCTTCTCGTCTTCGGAGTAGACCTTTGCGCCGTTTTCGTCGGTGGTGCCACCGGTCAGGTAGCTGCTGATGCTGACATAGTAGCTGGCGTAGCTTAAGGAGGTGTAATCGTTGGGATGCTCCTTCTCGTGTGCACGCAGATCCTCGTCAGTATAGGTTAGGTCGGTCATATACTTATTGTAATAAGCAGATGCGATGGCAGAAACCTTGATATATTCTTTGTAGGAATCCACATCGGAGCCGTAACCGTAGAGAGCACGCAAATACTGGTCGGGCTTGCTGTAGCCGGAGTACATAGCGGACAGCTCAAGCTGTGAAGCAGTGAGATCCAAATTGGCCTGCTCTTCCTCGCTGAGTGTAAAGCCTTCAGCCATAGCCTTATCGAAAAGGGCGTAATTGTTCTTGGCGTTGTCCAAAGCGCCCTTTAAGAAATAGTCGGCCCAGGTTTCGCCGGTTTCTTTGTTCTGAATTTGCTCGTCAATGGGTGTTTCTACATCCAGACCCATCATTGCTGCATATGTAGCAAGGCTGTCGCCGTAGCCGGATGCCCACTGACGGATGTAGTCATTCAAATAGTAGTTCATCTGAACACTGTTAAGGCTGTGTTCGCCTGTGGTAGCAGCAAGGGTGTTTCTGTCGATGATGCCGGAGTTATTCACGGCTCTGACACCTAAAATAGTTGCTGCAGTCAGCACAATAGCCAACATAATGACCACAAAAGAAACAGTAATGGCTTTCAGCTTTCTGGCCTCTGCCTTTTCTTTCAGTTGCTTCTCAGTCAATTGGGCAGCGGCCTGCTCCTTGCGAAGCCTTTTTTTATCGGATGCGCTCATGTAATCAAATCCTCTCATATACGTATGGTAAATGTTTGTGACCCGAGGGGCACATAAGTTATGCTATTATAACCGATTTTCCCCATTGTTGCAAGGGGATTCTTTCGGTTTGGAAGAAAAATAAAAAAACTTTACAATTTTTTAGGAATTTTTCATAAAAAACATGGGGAGCAACGCTCCCCATGCCGCACCCGCTTTAGCCGTACGCATCCAAATATGACCTGCACGAATCGGCAGGTGGGTTGCCGCTCCGGGCCTTCGCTGCTCCCAACGTCCGCCTGATGTCAAAGCATAGGCGGGAGGTCTGCAATCCGACCGGGAAGTCTAACATCCCTAGATAAAAATGTGGGTCCAAATGGACGACATTACGCACCAAGCAGGATATGCGCGTTATTCCTCGTCTTCGTCGGCGTAGAGCTCTTCCATAATCAGCTCATACACTGTCTCCAGCTCTGCCTCATCCTCAATGGCGCACAGAACAGGCTCATCCTCGTCCTCTTCTACGGACTTAAGAATACTGACCTCCAACTCTTCGCTCTCGTCATCGGTAGCAGGTGTAACAGCAAGATAGGTAGCGCCGTTCCACTCCAGCGTTGTAAGAACCTCTAATTCAAATTCCGTACCGTCCTCATCTACAATGGTCATAAAATCAGAACCGTAATTGTCAGACATAGGGGATACCTCCAATCGTTAGTATAGCTATATATTAACCGCTGGCGGCGAGAAAATCAAGTCACTTCCGGTCACTGATAATAGTATATCTACCGAAATTGATTTTATGAAAGGAAAAAACCTTGAATATGGGTATACTAAATTAAACGATTATTCATAAATTAGGTCTTTCGTTTTGGAAGAAGTTATGTTATAATGATATGAACCATAGTATGCTCCCGTACTATGCGCACCCGTGAATCAACCATGACGGCTTATGCCGTGACAATGGAGGTTATAGAATGGACCAGGATAAGAAGAAATTACCAAGGCAGGACTGGAGGCCCCACTGGAGTCTTGAGACACTGCAGCGTATTTTGAGCGTTACGCTTTCTGTTATTAAAGTTATCGGCGGCGCACTGGTGACCGTATTGCTGATTGCCGTGGTCTGCGGCTTTGTGTTTGCCGGAACACTTGGCGACTATTTGCAAAATGACATTCTGCCTATGGCAGGTATGGAAATTGATGATGTGGAGATGGATAAGAACTCCACAATGTACTATGTGGATGAGAACGGCGACATTCAGGTTTACCAGCAGATTTTTGCATCCACAAGCAGCAAATGGGCAGACCTTGAGGATATCCCCAAGGATTTGGTTCACGCTGCAATTTCCATTGAGGACCACCGTTTCTATACCCATCAGGGTGTGGACTGGGTGACAACCATTAAAGCCTGCGCCAGAATGTTCTTTGGCGATGACTCCGTAGGCGGCTCCAGTATCACCCAGCAGCTGATTAAGAATTTGCTTCTGTTTGAAGACGATACGGCTGACGATGTTACAGTGCAGAGAAAGGTGCTGGAAATCTTCAGAGCCATTCAGCTGGAAAAACGGTATCACAAGGATACCATTATGGAGATGTATCTCAACTGCATCTACTTGGGGCAGGGCTGCCGCGGTGTCCGCAGTGCGGCTGAGACCTATTTCGGTAAGGAGCTGGAGCTGCTCACAACCGCTGAATGCGCCAGCTTAATCAGTATTACCAACTCTCCCACCTATTACGACCCCTATCAGAACTTTGAGAATAATAAAGAGCGGAAAGAAAACGTTCTTTGGGCAATGCGTGAGTATGGCTGGCTGGACGAGCAGCAGTATCAATCTGCGATTGCGCAGGAGCTGGTGCTGAAATACGGCGTGGATGATGCTGACCGTTTGGCAAGCTGTGACAGCGAGTCCTGCGATTACCGCGGTGTAGTCAGCACCTATAAGAAAGAGGGGAATAATTACTATTGCCCCAACTGCAACACGCTGACAGCGGTTAAGAAGGATAATTCCAAGTCAGTTTATTCCTACTACGGCGATACGGTGCTGGAAGACGTGGCAAAAGCAATGGCAAAGCAGGCGGGCTTCCAGTGGAACGATGCCACCAGAGAGATGATGATGCAGCAGATTCAAAAGGGTGGCTACAGCATCTATACGACCTTCGATAAGCGAGCGCAGGATTGTGTGGACAATATCTACACCAACCTGAACGAAATCCCCGATACCCGTGGCGGTCAGCAGCTGCAATCTGCCATCGTTATCATCGACAGCCGCTCCGGCGATATTGTGGCAATGGCAGGCGGCGTAGGGGAGAAGACGGAGCACGATGCGTGGAATCTGGCAACGGATGCCCGGCGTCAATCCGGCTCTGCAATTAAGCCCTTGAGCGTGTACGGTCCTGCCTTTGAGTCCGGCGCAATCACTCCGGCTACGGTTGTGAAGGATATGCCCCTGAGCTACAGTGCAACAGGACCTTATCCGCTGAATGATACCAGAAGCTATTCCTACGCCCGTACCATTTATCGCGGTATTGTGCGTTCTGTAAATGCGCTGGCGTCAAATACCCTTGGCTTGTCCGGCGAAAGCTATTCATTCCACTTTGCCAGAGATAAGTTCCGCCTGTCCACCTTGCTGGAAAGCTATGAAGATGCCGGCGGTCGGATTCACACAGACATCGACGTTGGACCCTTGGCGTTGGGCGCCCAGACCATCGGCGTGACAGTGCGTGATATGGCCTGTGCCTTTGCCACCTTTAACAATGACGGTGTGTACCGCAGCGGCAGAACCTTTACCAAGGTTTACGACAGCAAGGGTAATCTGATTCTTGATAATGCTCAGAAATCCGAGCAGATTCTCAGCCAAAAGTCTGTGGACTACGTGAATTATTGCCTCACCGCGGCTACCAAGGAAGGTACCGGTACAGAGGCAAACCTGTATAATGCCTACGGTATTACCACAGCGGGCAAGACCGGTACCTCCGGCGACAGCAAGGATAAGTGGTACTGCGGCTACACCGGTTATTACACTGCGGCTGTATGGTGCGGATTTATGGACCCTGAAACCATTCGCTGTACCAGTGTCTCCAACCCTGCTGCAGTGCTGTTCAGAAAGGTAATGGGACCGCTTCACAGCGGAAAGAGCGATGTGCTGCTGTACAGCGACAAATTCCAAAGCGTGAATATGTGTATAAGCTCCGGCAAGCTGGCAACAGAAGCCTGCGGCGCGGATATCCGTTTGGTATCCCCTCAGAGCAGCGACTTTATCGCTACCAGCCAGGCGGCAGTATATCCCGAGGACATTCCCACACAGACCTGCGATAAGCACGTGTTGGTGGATTACTGCTCTGGTGGCGGCGTTGCAACGGATGCCTGCCGTCAGGCGGCCCAGAGCGACAGCTCTGTAACCATTACCAAGCGGGGCTTGGTAAAGATGACCCAAAGTGAAATTGACGAGATTGTGAAGGCATCACCCTATGGTTTGATTAAGGACTATACCCGTGATGACTATGTGTATTATATTAATGCAGATGGAAGCGACGGTTGGTTCAGAGGCATTCGCAACAATCTGAGCCAAAGCGTTAAAGCGCCTTACAAGGTATGCCCGAAGCATAACTAAGTGAGCGTCATAGAGGAGAAACAGATGATTTGGATTTCCGATGAATGGGAAGAATACGAGGTTTTAGACACCGCATCAGGTGAGCGGCTTGAACGGTGGGGCGATTATATTCTGGTACGCCCCGACCCGCAGGTGATTTGGGATACGCCCCACAGTGCGCCTGCGTGGAAGCATTATGATGCCAGATATGTCCGTTCCTCCACAGGCGGCGGCCGCTGGACGGATCATAATCTGCCGGAGCGTTGGCAGATTCATTACAAGGACTATTTGACCTTTAATGTGAAGCCTATGAATTTTAAGCACACCGGCGTGTTCCCCGAGCAGGCGGCAAACTGGGACTTTATCCGGGAGAAAATTGCCTCTGCAGGACGGCCCACAAGGGTGTTGAATCTCTTTGCCTATTCCGGCGGCGCCACATTGGCGGCTGCTGCCGGCGGCGCAGAGGTGTACCACGTTGACGCTTCCAAGGGAATGGTGTCCTGGGCAAAGGAAAACGCGCAGGCCTCCGGCTTGGCGGACAGACCCATCCACTGGATTGTGGACGATTGCGCCAAGTTTATCCAACGGGAAATCCGTCGGGGACGCCGTTACGACGGCATCATTATGGACCCGCCCAGCTACGGTCGGGGCCCCAGTGGCGAAATTTGGAAAATGGAAACCAGCTTTTATCCCTTCCTGCTGGAAGTGGGTAAGCTTTTGACGGATAATCCCTTGTTTGTCATTATCAATTCCTACACCACAGGCTTGGCGCCTTCCGCTGTGGGCTATGCGTCGGATGTGGTGTTCGGTGCTGCTCACGGAGGTAGCACCGCCGTGGGAGAACTGGGACTGCCGGTAAAATCCACCGGGCTGATGCTGCCCTGTGGCGCCACCGGCCGCTGGACACCGTAATTGGTTATATTTTGGGAGGTGCTGTATTGAGCACTGCAATTTCAGTAGAACATCTGTCATATACTTATCCGGGCGTGGATGACACGCCCGGCGTTACCGTGTTTGAGGACCTGAGCATTACCTTTGAACAGGGGTCATTTGTTGCTGTTTTGGGCAGTAACGGCTGTGGAAAATCCACTTTGGCTAAGCATTTTAACAGCATTTTGCTCCCTTGTGGCGGAAAGGTTTACGTCAGCGGAATGGATACCTCTGACCCGGAACAGCTTACCGCTGTCCGCAGATCTGTGGGTATGGTATTCCAAAATCCGGACAATCAGATTGTTGCCAACGTGGTGGAAGAGGATGTGGCATTCGGCCCTGAGAATTTGGGCATTGCTGCGCCTGCCATCCGCAAAAGGGTGGACAGCGCCTTAATGCAGGTGGGTATGTATGAATATCGCGAGCACGCCCCCCACCTTCTGTCCGGCGGACAGAAGCAAAGGGTTGCCATTGCCGGCGTGATTGCAATGGAGCCTAAGTGTATCGTGCTGGACGAGCCCACAGCAATGCTGGACCCAAGAGGACGCCGTGAGGTTATGGAGACTATCCAACGGCTGAATCAGGAAAAGAAGATCACGGTGATTCTTATCACACACCATATGGATGAAGCCGCGCTGGCGGAACGCGTGGTTGTGCTCCACAAAGGCACAGTGGCATTGGACGGCACACCGGCAGAGGTATTCTGCCAAGTGGAGAAGCTTCACCGGCTGGGGCTGGCAGCCCCGGATACGGTAGAACTGTGCTACAGCTTGAATCAGCAAGGCTTTTGTCTGCCGTTAGACCGCTTAAATACAGAAGATTGTGCGCAGGTACTTTACGATTCTTTGAAGGCCTGACCCACAGGAGGTTAGAAAATTGGAACCTTTTTTGCAGGTGAAAAACCTAAGTCATATCTACAGCGTCGGTACGCCCTTTGAGCACGTTGCCTTAAAGGACGTGTCTTTCTGCGTGGAACGGGGAGAGTTTGTAGGTGTGATTGGACATACCGGTTCCGGTAAATCCACTTTGATGCAACACTTAAACAGCCTGCTGAAGCCCACAGCAGGGGAGATCCTGCTGGACGGCAGGAATATTTGGTCCGATAAAAAGTATACCCGGCAATGCCGCTTTCGCGTGGGATTGGTATTCCAATATCCCGAATATCAGCTTTTTGAGGAAACGGTTTATAAAGACATTGCCTTTGGCCCCAAGAATATGGGCTTACCGTCAGAGGAGATTGACCGCCGCGTACGGGAGGCAGCGCAAATTGTGGGCCTTTCCGAAACGCAGCTGGAGGTGTCTCCCTTTGACCTGTCCGGCGGACAGAAGCGGCGTGTTGCCATTGCCGGCGTGATTGCGATGGAGCCGGAAATCCTGATTTTGGATGAGCCTACCGCCGGACTGGACCCAGAGGGCAGAGAGGATATACTGAAGAAAATTGATAATTACCGCCAATTGAAAGGCGCAACCATTATGATGGTCAGCCATTCAATGGGCGATGTGGCCCGCTTTGCCCAGCGGCTTTTGGTGATGAACGACGCTACGCTGGCGATGGATGCTGCGCCGATAGAGGTGTTCCAGCACGCCCAGCAGCTGCTGGATATGGGCTTGGACATACCGCAGGTTACCCGGGTGTTTTTGCAATTGCAAAATATGGGACTTCCTGTGCAGCAGGTCTATACAATGGAGCAGGCTGTCGGGGAATTGCGCCGGTTAAAGGAGGGAAATGCCCATGCTTAAGGACATTACTTTAGGCCAGTATTTCCCGGGAAATTCCCTTATTCACCGTCTGGACCCGCGGACAAAGCTGATTGCTTTGATTGTTTATATTGTGGCTTTGTTTACTGCAGGAAGCTGGCTGTCTTATGCAATTGCCATTGCGTTTTTGGTAAGCTGCGTCGCAATTTCCAAAATACCCGTAAAGGCCTTTGTTCGGGGTATGAAGCCGCTAATGATGATTTTGATTTTTACAGGTCTACTGAATCTATTCTTTACAGGCGGAGAACGGGTGCTGGTGCAGTTTTGGCGTATTACCATTACCTTAGAGGGTGTTTTTCGGGCAATTTTTATGGTGGTGCGTATCCTTATGCTGATTTCCGCTACCTTTTTGCTTACCTATACCACATCACCCATCAGCCTGACAGACGGACTGGAATCCCTGTTAAACCCTTTGAAAAAAATCCATCTGCCTGTTCACGAACTGGCAATGATGATGTGTATCGCCTTGCGTTTTATTCCTACTTTAATTGAAGAAACCGATAAGATTATCTCTGCCCAGAAAGCAAGAGGCGCAGATTTTGAAAACGGAAATCTGCTGCAGCGTGTAAAAGCACTGATTCCTATTCTGGTGCCGCTGTTTATCAGCGCGTTCCGCAGAGCAGACGAATTGGCAACCGCTATGGAGTGCCGCTGCTACCAAGGCGGTGACGGACGTACAAAGATGAAGCTGTTGCGATTCCGCCGCTTTGATTACGTAACATTTTTGCTGCTTTGCGCTTTGCTTGCTGCTGTGATTCTTGTGGCAAGCTGGGGTCTGTGAGGTGCTTATGCGAAACATTGCGCTGGTTTTGACCTATGAAGGCACAGCCTATCACGGCTGGCAGATCCAAAAGAACCTGCCCACAGTTCAGGAGACAATCGAAAAGGCTATTGAGATGATTGTAGGACAGCGTGTCCACGTGACCGGCTGCGGCAGAACAGATGCAGGTGTCCACGCAAGGTGTTATGTGGCGAATTTTCACACCGCATCCACCATTCCCTGTGACCGGCTGCCCTATGCTCTCAATACCCATTTGCCTGCGGATATTGTGGTAACCAAGGCCTTCGAAGTAAGCGAAAACTTCAATGCTATCGGCTCTTGTGTCCGCAAGGAGTATACCTATACTATCTATAATTCCCGTGTCCGTGACCCGTTCTATGTGAACAGAGCTTGGTTTTATCCTGTGCCTTTGGACGAGAACGTTATGCAGGCAGCTGCCAATCAATTTGTGGGCACCCACGATTTTGCGGCAGTCCGCAGCGTGGGTACGGATGTAAAATCCACAGTCCGGACAGTTTACTATTATAATGTGGAGCGTAAGGGCAATATAATAGAACTGAAAGTCTGCGCCAACGGGTTTCTCTACAATATGGCTCGGGCTATGGCAGGCACGGTGGTGTATGCTGCGGAAGGGAAGTTTCCGCCGGAGCAGATTGGCAAAATTCTGGAAGAAGGAAACCGCACCGCCGCCGGCCCTACCGTACCTCCCGGCGGTCTGTATATGACCCATCTGTGGTATGATAACGGATTGGATAAATTTGAATGTCCTTTTTCTACTGAAAATTCATAAAATGTTTTCCCATTTCCGGTTTTCGTGTGTTATTCTACCGGAAGAAAGGTTGTGAGAAATGTATGCAGCCCAAATTGTGTACCAAATGTAAGAAAAATATGGCAGTTTTGTTCATCACGAAGATAGAAAACGGCGTGACGATGAACGAAGGCTACTGCTTGAAATGCGCCCGTAGCTTGGGAATTCCCCAAATCGATGCGGCAGTGAAGCAAATGGGCTTTTCCGAGGAGGATTTGGAGAATCTGTCAGACGAGATGAGCAATATGTTCGGTCAGATGGAAGCTGAGGATTCCGACGAAACGGAAAGCCGCACAGCCACATTTCCTATGATGAACCAGTTCCTCAGTCAGTTAGGCGGCGAGAAAGGGGAACTAGCTGCCCAAAAACAGGAAGAGGGCAAGGAAGAAAAAGCTTCTAAGGAAAAATCCAAAAAACATAAATTCTTGGACAGCTATTGTATGGATCTTACCGGACGGGCCAAGAAAGGCGCGTTGGATAAGGTGATTGGCAGAGATGTGGAAACCGAGCGTGTTATTCAAATTCTCAACCGCCGGCAGAAAAACAATCCCTGCCTGATTGGTGAACCGGGCGTGGGTAAAACCGCCATTGCCGAGGGTCTTGCCCAGCGGATTGTGGCAGGGGATGTGCCCTATAAACTGCGGGACAAAGAGGTTTTTCTCTTGGACTTGACAGCCTTGGTTGCAGGTACCCAGTTCCGCGGCCAGTTTGAAAGCCGTATGAAGAGCCTCATTACAGAGATTAAAGCCTGTGGCAACATTATTCTGGTAATTGATGAGGTTCATAACCTTGTGGGCGCAGGGGATGCAGAAGGCTCTATGAACGCCGCAAACATTCTGAAACCTGCCCTTTCCCGTGGTGAAATTCAGGTAATCGGCGCTACCACCTTTAATGAATACCGTAAGCATATTGAAAAGGATGCTGCTTTGGAGCGGCGCTTCCAGCCCGTAACCGTAAGCGAGCCCTCTATCGAGGAAGCCTGTCAGATTATGCAGGGGATTGCCAAGGCATACGGTGAATTCCACGGTGTTTCCATATCTCCGGAGATTGCAAGACAGTGTGTCATCCTCTCTGAGCGTTATATCACTGACCGCTTTTTGCCGGACAAAGCAATCGACCTTTTGGACGAGGCCTGCTCCGATGTGAATCTGCGCTGCAAGGAAATTTCCCTGCGTGCTGAGAAGAAGAAAGAGCGGGATGACTACGAGCTGGAGCTGCGTATGCTCACCGAGGATACAGAAAACGAGCACTACGAGCGTCTTGCGACGATTCGCAGTAAGCTTTGCCAGCTGGCAGCGGAGATTGAGGAACTGGATAAAATCCCTGCCCCCGCAGTTACGCTGGAGAATCTGGCCCGTATCATTGAACTTTGGACAAAAATCCCTGCCAGCAAAATCAAAGCGCAGGAGTATGAGCAAATCAAAGGCCTTGCTGACCGCTTGAAAAAGCACATTGTCGGACAGGACGAGGCGGTGGAAGCTGTTGCAAAGGCGATTCGCAGAAATCGCGTCGGCATCAGCCCCAAGAAGAAACCGGTTTCCTTTATCTTTGTAGGCCCTACCGGCGTGGGTAAGACCGAGCTGGTGAAGTGCTTAGCTAACGATATGTTTGATTCCGTGGATGCCCTTATCCGGTTGGATATGTCCGAATTTATGGAGAAGCACACGGTTTCCAAGCTGATCGGCTCTCCTCCCGGCTATGTGGGATATGACGAAGCAGGACAGCTGACGGAGAAGATTCGCAGAAAACCCTACTCCGTGGTGCTGTTTGATGAAATTGAAAAGGCACATCCGGATGTGCTGAATGTGCTGCTGCAGGTCCTTGACGACGGACGGATTACCGACGCCCAAGGCAGAGTGGTCAATTTTGAAAATGCGATTATCGTAATGACCTCCAACGCAGGCTCAGAGGGCAGAGTAGGGGGCTTAGGCTTCGGCAGAACCGACAATGATATGATTAAGGAAAAGACTATGGGAGCACTTAAGGAGTTCCTGCGTCCTGAATTCCTCAACCGTGTGGATGAGATTATCACCTTCAACCGCTTGACGGAAGAAAATTTCCTTGGAATTGCCGATATTATGCTGGAGGAGCTTCGCCAAAGTCTGCAAAATCGTGGCTTAAAGCTCACCATCCACGAGGATGTGCGAAAATACTTGGTGGATAAGGCCTATTCCGTCACCTACGGTGCCCGGAATCTCCGCCGGGAAATCCAGAGAAGCTTGGAAGATCCTATCAGTGAGAAAATCATTGATTCCTTCGAAAATCCTATTTCTTCCATTGCTGTTTCTGTGAAAAACGGTGAAATCCAGTTAAAAACCAAATAAAACAGTCAACGGGCACAGAGTTTTTTTGTGCCCGTTGTATCTTTTTGGGTGTTATGCTATTATAATAAAAACGCCAAATATAAAGGAGCAGATTTATGCAGTTGGAAACAGAAAGACTGATTCTGCGGCCGTGGACAGAAGCGGATGCAGAAAGCTTATATGAATATGCAAAAGACCCTGCTGTAGGCTCTGTTGCCGGCTGGCCGCCTCACAGATGTGTGGATGAAAGTCTGAATGTTATCAGAAATGTGCTGAATGGTCCGCAGTGTTACGCCATTTGCGAAAAAGCCGACAACAAGGCAATCGGCGCAGTGGAGTTGAAATTAAAGGGCCACACAGATATGACCCAGCGAGAGGACGAGTGCGAGCTGGGTTATTGGCTGGGCAAGCCCTTTTGGGGCAGAGGGTATACACCCGAGGCGGCAAAGGCACTTTTGCGTTACGGCTTTGAAACCCTTGGAATGACCACTGTTTGGTGCGGATATTACGATGGAAATGAAAAGTCAAAACGGGTACAGGAAAAGCTGGGCTTTACGTACCACCATACCTGCGAGCAAGTTGAAGTTCCTTTACTGAACGAAATACGGGGCGGTCATACCAGCTTTTTGACAAAACAAAATTGGGAAAAGCTGAACAACAAAGATAGCTAAATTGTAATGGAGCGCATCGTTTGATACGCTCCATTCGTTACTTTCCAAAATAAGAAATCAAAGGTCAAATTCGTCGGTAAGCTTGCTGGAAACGCGCCAGGCAACATCCTCTACCTTGTCAGCAGCCTTTGCTGCAAGCCGGCGTGTGGGATTGTTCCGCGGCATCGCAAGAATTGCCACTGCGCCTGCGGCAGCACCCAGTCCAAGCGCAATTGCCCATCCTTTCATTTGCATCTTTTTTCGCCCCCTTTCGCCCTTAGTATTCCCCGTGAAACAGGAATCACCAGTGGAAAGGTTTCACACTTTATGTAGAAAATCAGGGCGTGCTGCTTGCACGCCCCGTTTTTTACATAGGGGAAAATCTTGCCTGACCGGTTGTGCCGTTGTTTTCAGGAAGCATATCAGGCATTGCGGTGTCTACGGTTGGGTCGGGGATGTTGGTCTCCGGAACGGGGACAACCATAGTTTCCGTAGGCATTGCGTTATTGGTGCTGGGGGTTGTGTTTGTAGAAGGTGTTGTGGCGGGGGCTGTGTTGGTACATGCGCAGGCGCACAGAGAAAGTGCCAAAACAAGACACAGAGCGAAAATAGCAATCTTTTTCATAAAAATCCTCCTGTTATTTGATTTCAGAATTAGTATTTCCCCGAATAATGTCCTTAGACTGGAAAGATATAACAATATATTATTTTTGAATTTGAACGAAAAAATGAAAATAAGCCATTGCTATTTTCTGTTTGGTAGAGTATAATATACGGGAAATATATGAAATAAAGGAGAATTCATTTCTATGAAGAAGCTCGCTGTAAAAAAGGATATCCAGTGTATGGCTTGCTTGGAGTGCGTCAGCGCTTGCTCCAAGGCTTTCTATAAGGAATTTCATCAGGACTTGTCCTGCATCCAAATTGTGGAGAAAAACGGATCTCCTAAGCCTATGACCTGCATTCAGTGCGGTAAGTGCGCAAAGGTTTGCGAAGCCGGCGCCATTACCCAGAACCCCAAGACAGGCGTTTATATGATCAACAAGAAACTGTGTACCTCCTGTGGCAAGTGCGTGGAAGCCTGCCCCATGAAGGTGATGGTTGCACCTAAGGAAGGTCCTACAAGCAAGTGCATCGCTTGCGGAATCTGTGTAAAGGCTTGTCCTATGGAGCTTTTGGAAATCGTAGAGAAGTAAAATCTACATATTTAACAGTCGGGATTTTTCCCGACTGTTTTTTGTAGAAATAATTGAAAATTAACAGCTGTAATAATTGCATATTGTTACGAAATATGCTATACTGTAACCAATCATACGCCCGGAGGAGTTTATGACAATTATGACTGATTTTCAGCAGAAAATATCCGCTTTATTGCCAAATATTGAACTTCGTCTGGAAGAACCTATGGCAAAGCATACCTCGTTTCACATCGGAGGTCCGGTTGAGGTAATGGCGTTTCCCCAAAATAAGGAAGCGTTGAGAGAAATTTTGAAAGTGTCCGCTTTGTTGGACTGTAAGCCTGCTATTCTAGGGGCAGGAACAAACATTTTAGCTCCGGATGAGGGTATCCGCGGGTTAATTGTGTGCCTGAAGAACTGCGAAGACAGCCTCGTACAATTGGATGCTACCCACATTCAGGTATCCGCAGGGGTGAGTATGGCGCGGTGCGCTGCCTTTGCAGCGAATTTAGGCTTGTCCGGCCTTGAATTTGCCCACGGGATTCCCGGCTCTGTTGGCGGCGGCGTGTATATGAACGCAGGCGCCTACGGCGGCGAAATCTGTCAGGTCTGCACGCAGGTAGAGATTATGGACTTAGACGGCAGCAGCCGCACAATAAGCGGCGAGGAGATGGCGTTTTCCTATCGCCACAGCCGGTTGGAGGACGAGGGTGGCATTGTGGTCAGCGCCACATTTTCCCTTGTGCCCAAAGCTGCAGATGAAATCCGCAGCACAATGCAGGAGCTGATGTGCCGGCGCAGAAACTCTCAGCCGCTGGATATGCCTTCGGCCGGCTCCACATTCAAGCGTCCGGTTGGCGGCTATGCCGCAGAGCTTATCGACCGCACCGGTCTGAAGGGCTATCGCGTCGGCGGCGCGGCTGTTTCCGAAAAGCACGCAGGTTTTGTGGTAAATTTAGGGGGTGCAACATCCCGTGATGTGCAGAAGCTAATGGAGGAGGTCTCCTGCAAGGTACTTGCGCATACGGGAATTCAGCTGGAACCTGAGGTTCGTATCTGGTAAGGAGTGTTCTTTATGGCGGTGTCTTTTTCCGGCAATACAAAGGCAGAAATCTGCCGTTATAATCCGGCGAAGCGCTGCTGTGCCTTAGCGGAATGCTTTGGAATTTTGCTTTTTTGCAACAGCTTTCGCTGGGATGGGATTCGTATCATCACGGAAAGCCGTGAGTTTGCCCAGCTGCTTCCCAAGCTGTTCAAGAAAGCCTTTGGTATCACCTTCGATATGATGCCAGAGGAGAGAAACACAGGAAAACTGAATTTTCAAATTATCAATCGGGATAAAATCCATCAAATTATGGATGCTTACGGCTTTAATGCAAACGATACCCTGTCGCTGCACATTAACCTTCCTATTGTGGAAGAGGATTGCTGCAAAGCCGCTTTTTTCAAGGGTGCTTTTCTGGCAGGCGGCTCTGTAACAGACCCGGCTAAGGGCTACCATATTGAATTAACCACCACCCACAGCAGCGTGGCGCGGGAATGTGACAGCTTGATGCAGGAGATTCTGCATTTTCAGCCGAAATTCACTACCCGCGGCGGCAGCCACGTACTGTACCTGAAGCAGAGCGATTTGATTTCCGATTGCCTGACCTATCTGGGTGCTCCGGTTGCCGCAATGGGCATTATGGAAGCCAAGCTGGAAAAGGAACTGAACAACAAGGTGAACCGCCGGTGTAATTGCGATGATGCCAATACATCCAAGGTGGTGGAGGCTGCGCAGGAGCAGCTGTCTGCCATTCGCATTCTCAAAGATAGGGGAGCCTATCAAAATTTACCTGTTAAACTACAGCAGGCAGCACGCGCAAGGGAAGAAAATCCGGAAGCATCCCTGACGGAGCTTGCCGCGATGATGTCACCGCCCATCAGCAAACCCGCTATGAACCATCGGTTGCAAAAGCTGGTACTGCTGTCACAGGAGGAAACGTAAATGAGCTTTGTACATCTACATTTGCATACAGAATACAGCCTCTTGGACGGTGCCTGTCGGATTGAGGGACTAATGGACAGAGTCAAGGAGCTGGGGCAGGACGCGGTTGCCATTACCGACCACGGCGTTATGTACGGCTGTATTGACTTTTATAAGGCGGCAAAGGCTGCCGGAGTGAAGCCCATCATCGGCTGTGAGGTGTATGTTGCGCCTCGTGCTATGTCCGACCGGGTCCACGGAATCGATAATGACCCGTATCACTTGGTTCTCCTATGTAAAGACAGAACCGGCTATGAAAACCTGTGTTATTTGGTGTCCCAAGCCTTTCAAGAGGGCTTTTACGGCAAGCCCCGTGTGGACTTGGTACTTTTGCGAGAGCATCACGAGGGCTTGATTGCTACCTCTGCCTGCCTTGCCGGCGGTGTTGCCCGGCAGCTTTTGCAGGAGGATTATGACGCGGCAAAAGCTTATGCTATTTCTCTTGCGGATATTTTTGGCGAGGATAACTTCTATTTGGAGCTGCAGGACCACGGCATTCCGGAGCAGACCCCTGTGAATCAGAGGATTATGCGGATTGCCCGGGAGACGGGGCTGCCGCTGATTGTTTCCAACGATGCCCACTATCTGCGCAAAGAGGATGCGCAGATGCAGGACGTTCTGCTGTGCGTCCAAACAGGCAAAACAGTGGACGACCCCAACCGAATGAAATTCCAAACGGAGGAGTTTTACCTTAAAAGCGAGGAGGAACTGCGCCGTCTATTTCCCAATTGTGAGGAAGCCTTTGAAAATACGCAAAAGATTGCAGACCGCTGCAATTTAGAGTTTGTTTTTAACGAGTATCACCTGCCGTCATTCCCTGTGCCGGAGGGGTACACCAATGAGCAATATTTCCGTAAGCTCTGTGAAGACGGCTTTGCAGAGCGCTACCCCCATGCACCGGAAGAATATCGGGAACGGTTAGAATATGAAATCGGTGTTATCAGCCGAATGGGTTATATCAACTATTATCTGATTGTTTGGGATTTTATCCGCTACGCAAAAGAGCAGGGGATTCCTGTAGGCCCGGGCCGTGGCTCAGGCGCAGCGTCGATTGTTGCCTACTGTATGCACATTACAGAGGTTGACCCTATGAAGTATGCGCTGATTTTTGAGCGCTTCTTAAATCCCGAGCGTGTCAGTATGCCCGATTTTGATACGGACTTTTGCCAAGAGCGCCGTGGCGAAGTGATTGACTACGTTATGCGCAAATACGGTGCAGATCACGTGGCGCAGATTGCCACATTCGGTACAATGGCAGCCCGTGGCGCTATTCGCGATGTGGGCAGAGCCTTGAATTTTACCTACGCGGAAACAGACGTGGTTGCAAAGCTGGTGCCCACGATGCCCCTGCACATTACGCTGAAGGATGCACTGAATGTATCTCCGAAGCTGAAAGAAATGTACGACGGTGACGTGCGTGTAAAAACCCTCATCGATACTGCGATGAGTTTGGAGGGAATGCCCAGAAACACCTCCACTCACGCCGCCGGTGTGGTGATTACAGCCCAGCCTGTGCATACCTATGTACCTTTGGCCCGCAATGACGAAACCACTGTCACCCAGTATACGATGACCACCATTGAAGAGCTTGGACTTTTGAAGATGGACTTTTTGGGCCTGCGGAACTTAACGGTTATTGAGGACGCAGAGCGGCAAATCCGTGAGCTTGAGCCGGATTTTGATATTGACAAGGTGCCGGACGATGATCCTGAAACCTTCCAAATGCTTGCCGAGGGCAAGACACAAGGCGTGTTCCAGCTGGAATCTGCAGGCATTACCGGCGTTTGTATCAATATGAAGCCCACCTCTATCGAGGATATGACGGCAATTGTTGCCCTTTACCGTCCGGGACCAATGGACTCCATTCCAAAGTTTATTGCCAATAAGCTGGACCACAGCAAAATCACTTACAAAACACCGCTTTTGGAGCCGATTTTGAAGGTGACCTACGGCTGTATCGTCTATCAGGAGCAGGTTATTGAGATCTTCCGTTCCTTAGGCGGCTACACTATGGGACAAGCAGATAACATTCGCCGGGCCATCTCCAAAAAGAAGATGAAGGTTATTGACGCTGAGCGTAATATCTTTGTCTACGGCGATAAGGAAAACGGAATCCCCGGCGCAGTAGCAAAGGGTGTGCCGGAGCAGGTTGCCCAGTCCATTTACGATGAAATCGTTGACTTTGCAAACTATGCTTTTAACAAGGCCCACGCGGTGTGTTACGCGGTGGTATCCTACCAAACGGCGTACCTGAAGTGCCATTATCCAAAGCAGTATATGGCGGCGCTGATGACATCAGTTTTGGATTCTGCCACCAAAATCTCCGGCTATATTGCCGAGTGTAAGGACTTGGGTATTGCCACTCTGCCGCCGGATGTGAACCATTCTATGGACAATTTTGCAGTGGAGGGTGACTCAATCCGGTTTGGTCTTGGCGCTGTGAAAAATGTGGGCAGAGGCCTCATTCGCAGTATGGTTGCCAAGCGTAATGAAGACGGACCTTTCCAATCTCTGGAGGATTTTATCCAAAGAATGGGTGACGAACTGAACAAGCGGGCAGTGGAGAACTTTATCAAATGCGGCGCTATGGACTGCTTTGGTCACCACCGCAGCGAGCTGCTTGCGGTTTATGACAGTATGATGGATGCGATTTCCGCTTCCCGGAAGAAAAATCTGGACGGTCAAATCGGGATGTTTGCGATGCTGCAGGATACCGAGGATGCAATTGCCATTCCCATTCCAAAGCTTGCGGAGATGAACAAAGCGGATTTGATGCTGCTGGAAAAGGAAACCACAGGCATTTATCTGTCCGGTCACCCGATGGATGACTACCGGCATCTGCTGAAGGGGACACACGTTGTGCCCATTGGCGCGTTGCTGGATGAGGAAAACGCCTATCAGGATGACCAGATTGTGAGCATTGCCGGCGTGGTGCAGACCATTAAGATGAAGACCACCCGGAATAACTCTATGATGGCATACGTAACCTTAGAGGACGATACGGCATCCATTGAGATGCTGGCATTTTCCAACGTGCTGAATCAGTACGGCGGTTATCTGAAAGAGAATCAGCCTGTAGTGATTGTGGGCAGAATTTCAATGCGTGACGACAAGGAACCGCAGATTGTGATCAATCGGGCACGCCCTATGTCAGATTTTGCCAACCAACCCTACGTAGAAGAACAGTCACCTACAGTGCAGCACACAGGCACGCTGTATTTGCGTCTGCCCAGTGAAGCAGAGCCGCTGTTTGGTAGGATACGCGCCATACTCAATATGTTCCCCGGTGAAAGTCCGGTGGTTGTCTATTTTGCAGATACCAAGAAGCGGCGGGGAAGCACCTGCACCTTGCACAGCCGTATGCTGAGCGAGCTGACTCACGTGCTGGGGCAGGAGAATGTTGTTGTAAAATAGCTTTTCATTTACACAGCAATGTGTTATACTATCTTGAAGGGGGTGTTGCCGTGAAAAGAAGAATCAAATATGCGGTATTTTTGCTTGCGGTAGCACTTTTTGCCTCCGGCTGCTCTATGCGGACGGTGGATGAAATGTACGTGCTTCCGAAGCGCTCAGAGGATTACAGCAATTTGCAGTCTGCAATGGATCAGGCAATGGTTAATCTAGAGTTCAGCGCTCCGCTGAGCGGTGACAATCAGCAGTCTGTTCAAATGGCAGACGTGGACGGTGACGGAGAGCAGGAATATATGGTGTTTGCCAAGGCAAACTCCGAATTGCCGCTGCGGATTTTGATTTTTGACCGCAAGGGAGATCAATTTGTACATACGGATACCGTCGAGAGTAACGGCACGGCCTTTGATCAAGTAGAGTACATCCAAATGGATGATAAACCCGGAGTTGAAATGGTGTTGGGCCGACAGGTCAGCGACCAGCTGGTTCGTTCCGTTTCTGTGTACACCTTCTCAAGCGGTGAGGCTGAGCAGCTGATGACAGCCAACTACCAAAAATTTGTTACTGTGGATTTGGATGACAATGGCTATGATGAGCTGTTCCTTCTTCATCCCGGTCTGACAGAGACAGATAACGGTGTTGCAGAGCTCTACGGAATGGAAAACGGCATTATGGTGCGTTCCAACGAGATGCCTATGTCAGGACCGGTTGGACAGCTGAAGCGCATACTGGTGGGTAAGCTCCACGATAAAAAGACAGCTGTCTATGTTGCAAGCACTGTGAATGACACGTCCCTGATTACAGATGTTTACACCAAAGCCGGGCAGCGACTGGTGAATGTAAGCCTGTCCAATGAATCCGGCACCAGCGTTCAGACGCTGCGGAACTATTATGTATACGCGGATGATATGGATGATGACGGCGTGGTGGAGCTACCCCGGTTGTCGGTGATGGTTCCGCTGGATACAGCATCCGATTATACCCAGAGCGATTTGCTTATGTGGTATGCCCTTAACAGCGATGGCACAATCGAAGAAAAGCTCTACACCTATTATGATGCAACCGGCGGATGGTATCTTGAACTGGATAAAGCGCTTGCGCCCCGGGTCACAGTAGAACGAAAAACAAATTTGTTTGAGTTTTATATTTGGAATGAAGACTATTCCTTAGCGCAAAAGGTATTGACAATCTACACCCTTACGGCGCAGAACCGGGAGGAGCAGAGCCTTGCAGACGGACGCTTCGTGCTGATGCGGACCGATACCGTCACTTACGCCGCCAGTTTGGATGCGGCTGCAGCGAATTATCAAATAACCAAAGAAAGCATTGTGAGTAGTTTCCGCCTAATCCATCGGGATTGGAATTCGGGAGAAATGTAAAGAGGGACAGAAATGAAAAAAGTACTGATTTTGGAAGACGAAGTAAATATACGAAGCTTTGTTGTGATTAACCTCAAGCGCGCCGGCTATGACGCAATCGAGGCAAGCACCGGTATGGAGGCGCTGGAAAAGCTGAACCGATACCCGGACATTGGCGTTGCAATTTTGGATGTGATGCTGCCGGATATAGACGGATTCGAGGTGTGCCGCCGTATTCGTGCCACCAGCAAGCAGATTGGCATTATTATGCTCACAGCCCGTACTCAGGAGATGGATAAGGTCACCGGCCTTATGACCGGCGCAGATGACTATGTAACAAAGCCCTTTTCTCCTGCGGAGCTCACTGCGCGTATTGATGCTTTGTACCGCCGCATTGGCGGGGACAGTGGCGTTGATTCCGAGCTCATAAGCCAAGGGCCCTTTGTGATGAACACACGCAATCATACGCTGGAGAAAGCCGGCGTGCGGGTGCGATTAACACAGGTTGAGTACGCCATACTGAAGCTCTTTATGCAAAATCCCGGCAGAGCACTGTCCCGTGAGGATATCCTCTCTGCTGTTTGGGGAAGAGATTATGAGGGCGAATTGAAAATCGTTGATGTGAACATTCGCCGTCTGCGTATTAAAATTGAGGACGATACCGCAAACCCGACCTATATCACCACGGTATGGGGTTTCGGCTATAAATGGGGCGCATGAAAATAAAGAAACAAAAGTGGCGCGCAATCAAAATTAAGGGCTTGCGTCGCCGGTGGTTAATTAACACCCTGTCTGTGGTTTGCTCCTTGGGTTTGGTCTGTGTTCTGGCTGTAACAGCCGCCTTTTCCGCATATTACTATTCTTCTATGGAATCGGATATGCGTTATCGCGCCCGGTCAACTACAGAGTTCTTTGCAGACTATTTGAACCAAAGTTATAAGGCTTACTATCAGTCCTGCATTACTTATGCCCAAACCTTTGATGACCGGAATGTGATTGAGCTGCAGTTTATCAGCGCTGACGGAACGATGGTGGCATCCTCCTACGGAAAATGGGTAGGCAGGGCGCCGGAAACACCGGACATTGCCGAGGCAATCCAGTCCCGGGGGATTTGCTCCTTTGTGGGTAAGAACCCACAAACCGGAGAGCGCATTATGGCAGTTTCCAGCCCGATGATTTATACCAACGGTGAGGTTATCGGCGTGCTGCGGTACGTGACCTCCACTGTGAGAATGGATGCTCAGATTGTTGCCATTGCCATTATTTCATTGGGTGTTTTGGCTGTGTTTATTGTGCTGGTGCTGTTTAGCAGTAACTACTACATCCGTTCTATTTTGGTTCCCTTGGGGGAAATCATTGATAAAGCGGAAAAGATTGCCAACGGCAGTTATGGCATTCAGATTCAAACAGAGTTTGATGACGAAATCGGCGATTTGGCCCGTATGATCAATGAAATGTCACTGAAAATCAATGAAAACGAGAAAATTCAGCGGGATTTCATATCATCTCTTTCCCACGAACTGCGCACACCGCTGACAGCAATTACCGGCTGGAGCGAAACCCTGCTCAGCTCGGATATGCTGGACAATGACACCCGCCGCGGCATCCGCATCATCCACAGAGAGGCAGATCGCCTTACCGAAATGGTTGTGGACTTGCTGGACTTCACCCGGATTCAGGATGACAGAATGACCTTAAATATGGAGGTTGTGGACATTCGCGGTGAATTTGAGGATACGGTGTTTATGTATGGCAGCCGTCTTGCGGAAGAGGGTATCAGCCTGAAATACGTAGATAATGATCAGGATATACCGGAAATTTCCTGTGACCCCAGACGTTTGCGTCAGGTGTTCCTGAATATCCTGAACAATGCGGTAAAGCACGGCGGAGACGGCAAGCAGATCGACGCCAGCATTACCTATCAAAATGACTATGTGGTGGTTCGCATCCGCGATTACGGTCCCGGAATTCCGGAGGATGAGCTGCCGCTTGTAAAGAAGAAGTTTTATAAGGGAAGTTCAAAGGCAAGAGGTTCCGGTATCGGTCTTGCCGTTAGCGATGAAATTGTGCAAATGCACGGTGGAGAACTGACCTTGGAGAATGCACTTGCCGGAGGTACATTGGTGACAGTACGGTTACCTGCCTCTCAGTAAGAAAGGAGCATTATGGCAAATCAAGAAAAATTCAAAACGATGATTGGCGGACAAGCGCTGATTGAGGGTCTGATGATGCGTGGTCCTCAAAAGGATGCAATTGTGGTCCGCGGAAAGGAAGGACTGACTGTTGAGGTGTCCGACCGAAAGGTCCGCCCCAAGGAGTCTCCGCTGAATTGGCCCATTATCCGCGGCGCGGTGGTCTTTTTTGATTCCCAGCTGACAGGCGTAAAGGCGCTGATGCGCTCTGCAGACCTTTCTCCCGAGGAAAATCAGGAAGAGCCGTCAAAATTGGATAAGTGGCTGGAGAAAAAGCTGGGGGATAAAAAATTTCAACAGCTTGTGGTTGGAATTGCAGTTGCAATGGGACTTGCGCTGTCCATCTTTTTGTTCTTCCTGCTGCCAATGGTAATCGGAAGCTTTTTCGACCGCTGGATACGCAGCAATTTGTTGCTGAATTTGGTGGAGGGTTTCATTAGAATCCTGCTTTTCAGCGGTTATATGATTCTGGTCTCCCGTATGGGCGAGATGAAGCGTGTTTTTGCCTATCACGGCGCAGAGCATAAGACCATCCGCTGTTATGAAGCAGGCCTGCCGCTGACCGTTGAAAATGTACGGCAGCAGACGCGTCTTCACCCCCGCTGCGGCACCAGCTTTTTGCTGGTTGTGATGATCATTTCCATTTTGCTGTTTTCTGTGGCGTCTTCACTGCTGCTGACGATTGTGCCCAGTCTGGCCGCCATACACGGCAGCTTCCTGTACCGGCTGATTATGATTGCCTTTAAGCTGCTGCTGCTGCCGCTGGTGGTTTCCTTCAGCTATGAGATAAACCGCTGGGTGGGACGTCACGACAATACGTTTACCCGTATTCTTTCTGCCCCGGGTATGTGGTTTCAGTATTTTACCACCAACGAGCCGGATGACAGTATGATCGAGGTAGGCATTACCGCGCTGGAGGCAGTGCTCCCTGAAAATGAGGGTGATGACCTTTGGTAAGGACACTTTCCCAATTGTATTTGCATACCCGCAATTTGCTTATGCCCCGTGAGGACGCCGACTCGGCATCCTTCATTGCCAGACAGCTGCTGTGCCACGCCTCCGGCTTGACGCGGGAGCAGGTGATTGCCAATCGGGATATGCCTGCAACGGAAAAATGCTGCACGGAAATGGAACGAATGACGGCCCGCGTTATGATGGGTGAGCCGCTGCCTTACGTGTTAGGGGAGTGGGAGTTCTATGGAATGAAGCTGTTGGTTAATGCCGACGTGCTGATTCCCCGGGACGATACCTGTGCTGTTGCGGATTTGGCAATCCAACAGGCACGGTTTTTGGATTCCAACCCACGGATTCTTGATTTGTGTACCGGCTCCGGCTGTATCGGCTTGGCAATCGCCAATCGTATCAAGGATGCGAAGGTTACTTTAGGCGATATTTCTGCCGCGGCGCTGCAAGTGGCGAAAAAGAATGTGGCGCTGCAAAAACTTTCCGGCAGAGTGTCCTGTGTGCAGGTCAATGCGCTGGAAAAGCCTGCGGCATTTTTGGGTAAATTTGACTTAATCGTTTCCAATCCTCCATATATTACTACCGATGAAATGCAGCAGCTTCCGGGCAGTGTGGCTAACTTCGAGCCGCACCTTGCGCTCCATGGAGGCACAGACGGATTGGATTTCTACAGAGCCATCGCAGAGAATTTTACCGCTGCCCTCAAGCCCGGGGGATTCCTTTGCTTTGAATTCGGTATGGGGCAAGGGGATGCGGTGTGTAGAATTTTAGAAAACAACGGATTTACAATACTGGAGCGTTCCAGAGATTATAACGAAAGAGAACGGGCAGTTTTGGCCCGCTACGACAGGAAGGACGGGTAATTATGGCAACAAAGAAAACGGCTTATGAAGCCCCCACACCTGCAACCGACAAGAAAAAAGCGTTGCAGACCGCACTCTCCCAAATTGAAAAGAACTTTGGTAAAGGCACTGTGATGCGCTTGGGCGACAAGCCGGAGATGAACGTAGATGCCATTCCCACCGGCTCCTTGGCATTGGATGCTGCGCTGGGTATCGGCGGTGTTCCCAAGGGACGTATCATCGAGATTTACGGTCCGGAATCCTCCGGTAAAACCACCTTGGCGCTGCATATTCTGGCGGAGGCGCAGAAGATGGGCGGCGAAGTGGCCTTTGTGGACGCAGAGCACGCATTGGACCCTGTCTATGCGGCTGCCTTGGGCGTAAATACCGACGATATGCTGGTCTCCCAGCCGGATACCGGTGAGCAGGCACTGGAAATTACCGACGCACTGGTGCGCAGCGGCGCTGTGGATGCAGTGGTTGTGGACTCTGTTGCTGCGCTGGTTCCCAAGCAGGAGATTGAAGGCGAGATGGGCGATACCTTTGTGGGCTTGCAGGCTAGACTGATGAGTCAGGCACTGCGTAAGCTGGCAGGCACCATTGCCAAAACCAATTGTGTGGTAATTTTCATTAACCAGCTGCGTATGAAGATTGGCGTGATGTACGGCAATCCGGAGACCACCACCGGCGGTAACGCGCTGAAGTTCTATTCCTCCGTACGTCTGGATGTCCGCCGCGTAGAGTCCCTGAAGGAAGGCGGCAATGTGGTAGGCAACAAGACCCGTGTTAAGGTTGTGAAAAACAAAGTCGCACCTCCTTTCCGTGAGGCATACTTCGACATTATGTACGGAGAAGGCATCAGCAAGTGGGGCGAACTGGTGGATTTGGCTGTGCAGATGGAAATTGTCCAAAAAAGCGGCAGCTGGTTCAGTATGGGCGATGAGCGAATCGGTCAAGGCAAGGACAGTGTAAAGGCATTTTTGCAGGCAAATCCCGATGTTGCAGAGCAGGTAGAAGCGCAGGTCCGTGAGAACTTGTTGGCCGGCGCAGTGGGCAGAACCCCCGCGAAGGCAGCAGAGCGTCCTGTTGCAATCAGCGCAGATGACTTTGATGATGAAGATTGAGTCGATTACCGCCCAGCCGGACAGAGCTGGGCGGTATACCGTAAAATTTGACACTGGCGCAGTGATGCGCCTGTATCGACAGACGGTTGAGGATTTCTGCCTCTATGCCGGAAAGAGCCTAGACGACGGAGAATGGAAACAGCTGCAAGCAGCGGCGGGGCAGATGTCTGCCAAAATGCGAGCAGTCCGGATTGTGTCTGCCAGTAGTGTTTCCAAGGCTGACTTAGAGTACCGCTTGGTGCAAAAGGGCGAGGACAAAGCCGATGCCCACAGGGCGGTGGCTTGGATGGAAGAATTGCATCTACTGGACGATTGGAAGACCGCCGAAGCGGTGGTACAGCGCTGTATTTCCAAGGGCTACGGCCGTTCCCGCGCCAAGCAGATGTTGTTTGAAAAACGGATTCCCAAGGAATATTGGGAGCAGGCTCTGGAGGATTACCCTGACCAGAGCGAAAAAATACTGGCTTTTCTCCAATCACGGTTGGGGGACAGCCGGGAGGAAAAGGACCTGCGGCGGGCAGTGGATGCGCTGATTCGCCGTGGGCATAGCTATCAGGAGATTCGCACAGTACTGAATCAGTTTTTGGAGGATGCGGATTTTCAGGAGGATATGTATGGCTAATGTTGGCTTTATTTCTTTGGGATGCGCAAAGAATCAAGTAGATTGCGAGCGGATGATGTACCGGGTGCAGGAGGCTGGCTTTACTGTTCAGCCCGATGTGCTCCACGCGGATGTTGTGGTTATTAACACCTGCGGTTTTATCGACTCTGCAAAAGCAGAAGCAATTGATTTCATTCTGCAAATGGGTCAGTTGAAGCAGCAGGGGCTGATTGGCAAAATTCTGGTTACCGGTTGTTTGTCTCAGCGTTATCAGCAGGAGATTATCAAGGAAATGCCGGAGGTAGACGGTATTTTGGGCACAGGCAGCTACACGGAAATCGTTCCGGCAATTGAAAGCCTGCTGAATAACAAAGCTGTCAGTGATTTTGCCTCCATTGATACACCGGAGCAGGAATGTGGCCGGATACTCACCACACCGGAGCATTATGCTTATATAAAGATTGCAGAAGGCTGCGATAACCGCTGTTCCTACTGCATTATTCCTTATTTACGCGGCAAGTACCGCAGCCGCCAAATGGATGACATTTTGTATGAGGCGAGGGTGCTGGCAGCCAACGGCGTGAAGGAACTGCTGGTGGTTGCGCAGGATACCAGCCGCTACGGCACAGATTTTGCCGAGCATAAACGTCTTCTTCCGGAGCTGCTGCGCCGCCTTTGTGAGGTGGAGGGCTTGGAGTGGATTCGCATCCACTATACCTATCCGGATGAAATTGATGATGAACTGATTGAAGTAATAGCATCCCAGCCGAAAATTGTGAAATACTTGGATATTCCCATACAGCATTGCAACAGCAAGATATTGAAGCTGATGAATCGCCGTGGGGACGAGAAGTTTCTGCGAGAGTTATTTGCAAAGCTGCGCCAGAGAATTCCCGGTCTGATTCTGCGTACCAGTGTAATTACCGGCTTGCCCGGTGAGGGTGAGGAAGAGTTTAACGAACTGTGCGCATTTTTGAAGGAGCAACGCCTTGAGCGTGTCGGCGCATTTCCTTTCTCACCGGAGGAGGGAACACCGGCTGCGGAAATGGAATTTGTGGATTCTGAGGTTGCCCAATTACGTGCCCAGCAGGTAGAATTGATTCAGTCCCGCATTATGGACGATTATAATGCCTCTATGCAGGGAAAAGTTGTTCAGGTGCTGGTGGACGGTTTCGATGAGGAAATGGAGCAATTCTACGGACGTACTTATGCCGATTCGCCGGAAATTGACAGCCGTGTGTGGCTTGCATCTCAGGATGCCTTGACAGAGGGAAGCTTTGTGAATGTACGCATTGACGGCGTGGCAGACGGAGAACTGTCCGGCTATGTTTTGGAGGATTAAAAAATGACTTTGGCAAGCAAAATTACACTAATCCGAGTTGCATTCATACCCGCATTTATGGCGCTTATGTATTTAAGCGGCGGTCAGCCGGGACTGTGGATGTGGCTGTCGCTGGCTGTGTTCATTGTTGCCAGCTTAACCGACTACGTGGACGGTCAAATTGCCCGTCGCTGCAATCAGGTAAGCGACTTTGGTAAGTTTTTAGATCCCTTGGCAGACAAGCTGCTGACTATTGCAGCGATGGTTATGTTCTGCCAGTGGGGTATGATGCCTGCGTGGGCGCTGATGATTGTGCTCACCCGGGAATTTGCCGTTACCGGTTTGCGACTTGTGGCTGTGGGTAAGGGCAAGGTGATTGCTGCCGGCTGGAGCGGTAAAGTGAAAACCGCAAGCACGATGATTGGCCTTTGCGCATTGATGGCATTTCCCACAGTTATCTGGCTGGCAACTGTAGTCAATACCGTGATTGTGCTGACCACCGTGTATTCCGGTGTGGAGTATTTTATCCAGAACTGGAACTGTTTGTGGGATAAATAATCATTAGAAGGAAATTACCAAATACGGTTTTAGGAGACTATTTATGCTGATATCAGAGATTATGAAGTTTCTGTACGACTGGACACCCATTGATCCGGAGCATCCCATTGTCAATAAGAACCGGGTTGACGGCTGTGTTTATAACGAAGAAGACAGAGATGTTTCCAAGGTAGCTGTTTGCTTGATTGCTACACCCAATGTGCTGAAAAAAGCCGGTGAAATAGGCGCGGAGCTGATTATCACCCACGAAAACACTTTCTTTGGGTGTCCGCTGAAGAAAGAGCTCGTTGAGAATCTGGATATACCCATTTACCGCATCCATGACTATATGCACTTTTCAAAAGTGGATAAAATCCACGCCGGTTTTGTGCAGCAGCTGGGATTGGAAGTGGAGTATGACGGTTTCCGCACCCTTGAGCTAAAAAATCCGATTTCCATCACAGAATTGGAAAAAGCAATGTGTGATAATTTGGGATTAAAGCACATTCGTTTTGTGGGCCAGCGGAACAAGATGGTGAAGCGCATTTCTCTTAACTGCGGCGCGTGGGGCAGTATGGTATCTCAGGAGCTGCACCGTGAGGATATTGACGTGGCTATCTGCGGTGAGGTGGATGAGGCCAGCACCTGCGAATACGTCCGTGATTCCGCCCAGTTGGGCATAGATAAAGCGCTGTTTATCCTTGGACATATGGGCTCAGAACGCAGCGGTATGTCCTATATGTGCGACTATATGAATGAAAATCTGGACGGTGTCACAGCAACGTATATTGAATGTGAAGAAGTTTATAATTAATTGAGGCAGATATGAACGAAAAGGAAATTGGTGAAATTCGCCGGAGAATCCGGCGAGACCGTAGTAATATGACGGCTATTTACGGCTGCTACGTAAATGACCAAAAGGAAATTGTTTCGGAATTTAAGCAAAGCACGGGGATTATGCCGGAAAACGAAGCGGAAAAATACTTCGGTTTACTCAAGCGTGTGTTGTCCGGCGGTGTGGGTAAAAACCTAATTGATATTTGCTTTAAGACGGCGCAGGTTGCCAATAGTCCGGAGCATAAACTGCTGATGGACTTGCGAAACACCGGCTTAAAGGATGACGGGCTTCGCGCAGAGCTGTACACAAAAATCATCCAAAATGTCAATTTGGACGACGGTTTTTTGATTCTCCTTGGCTGCGACAGCTATGATGTGCCCTTTAAGAGCACAGACGGAGAAACCCAGCAGGATAACTCGCAGGAAACCTATACTTATCTACTGTGCGCCGTGTGCCCTGTGAAACAGACCAAATCGAATTTGCGTTATGTAGCAGAAGAAAAGGCGTTTCACGATGGCGGGATTTCACAGGTACCCTCTGCGCCTGCGGTGGGCTTTCTGTTCCCGTCCTTTGATAATCGGGCTACCAATATCTATAACGCGCTTTTCTATACCCAGAGTCCGAAGGAAAACCACGAGCAATTGGCTAACAGCCTGTTTTGTGTCCCTGTGCCAAAGCCTGCAGCAGAGCAGAAAAAATCCTTTGAGGCGCTCTTGGGCACATCTTTGCAGAAGGAGTCCAGTCTGTCTGTGGCGCAAACCGTTCACGAGCAGCTGTGTCAAAGCATTATGCTGCATAAGGAAAGCCGCGCTGAGGAGCCGCTGCTGATTTCCAAGGAGCAGGTTAAGGGCGCTTTGGCAGAGTGCGGTGTGTCCCAGGAAAGTTTGTCTAAATTCTCTGTTGCATACGACGAGGTGTTTGGCTTTGAGGCGCAGCTGCATCCGAAGAATATTATCAACAACAAGCGCTTTGAGATTATCACTCCGGATGTGAAAATTCAGGTCGCACCGGAGCGGAGCGACCTGATTGAAACACGGATTATCGACGGTGTAAAGTACATTCTTATCTGCGCAGACGAGAACGTGGAGGTAAACGGCATTCCCATTACCATTACTGAAGATGAACATAAATAAAAAAACAGCCCGACAGGTTCTTCTGCCGGGCTGTATCTTATATTTTCTCACCGCGCATCAGCTTAACAAGAATGTCTGTGCAGGTTTCGATACCCAGTCTGCTGCTGTCAAGGCTGATGTCATAGTTTTGCGCCTGACCCCAAGTGCGGCCGGTGTAGTGCTGATAGTTCACCTTGCGGCGCTTGTCTTTTTCGTTTAACCGCGCCTGAGGGCTCTTTTCAGATTCGCCGTAAAGCCGTACGATTCTCTCTGCACGGTAGTCCTTGTTGGCGTAAATAAAAGCGTGCAGGCAATCGGGACGGTCTTTAAGGATGTAGTCTGCATTTCTGCCCACGATTACGCAGGGACCTTTTTCTGCCAGCTGCATAATGACATTGCATTGAATACTCCACAAAAAATCTGCCGTGGACAGTCCGTTCATAACGCCCGGTACACCCTGAGAGGCGAAGGCGTAGGAGAATATACTTTTTCCGGGAGAGTGCTCGCCGTGTTCTTCCACAAACTTAGATGCAAAGCCGGACTCCAGGGCTATGTGTTCGACCAGTTCTTTATCATAAAACGGAATACCCAAAGCTTCCGCAACCTGATGACCGATGGTACGACCGCCGCTGCCGAATTCACGGCTGATTGTGATCATTTTCATTTTTTCCATAGTACGTCCTCCTTTTAATTTGTTAATTATATTATAGAGGAACAGCGGAAAATTGTCAATCATTCATTAATAAAGGGTGCACACATGTGCACCCTTTTTATTATTTGATTTTAATTCCGCAGACAAGACCGCCGCGTGTACCTACAACCAGTGTGTTTTCGTATACAGCAGGGGATGCCTCAATGTTGGTTTCCAAGGAGATTGTGGACAGGGTCTTGCCTGTGCCATCCAGCATTGTCAGGTTGCCCATAGAATCGCCTACAACAATGTAGGCGTTGCCGGACTGGTCATAGACAGCAACAGGGGAACTCCAAGAGTAGTTGTCCATAGCTTTTTCCCAGACGATTTCGCCGGTTTCTGTGCTGATGGCAACCAGCTTGCCGTTCCATTCGTTGGGGGTACGGGCCACAGTGTAGAGGATAAGGCCCTCAAGCTGCGTGCCGGGCTTGCCCAGCAGCGGGGAAGACTGAACGCCGCCGGAAACGCCGCTGACTGTGTAGCAGTCAAACTTCTGTTCCCAAACAATCTCGCCGGTTTTTGCGTTGAGCTTGTAGATGCTGATATAGCCCTTGCCGCCGTTTGCTGTCCAGTGCAGGGAGGGGGCGGTGTAAATGTAGCCGCCATCCAAACCGGCCCACTCAAAGACAGGGGTGGAGTTGGAATCATCCCGGGTGTCCTGCGCCCATACCAAGGACATAGTATCCAAATCAATGCAGAAGAACATACCGTCATTTTCAGAGATATACAAATATCTGTCCACAATCACAGCGCTGGGCTCATAACCGACCCAGTGGGTGTTCTTGTTGGAACGGCTGGTCGCATATCTTGTTTTAACAATTTCCTCCGGCGCGATGGTCAAGGAGCCGGCAGCTTTGTCATAGGCGGTGTTTAGCTTTATACTGTAAAGCAGTCCATTTTCGCCGGGCCAAATCAAGGTGTCGGTTTCCTTGTCTACCAAAGGCGCAGAGTCGAAAGCGTACCATTTGCGGTCGCCAAAGGCATCCATACCGCTCTTTTCGTACAGTATTTTGCCGTCAATCAAGCTGATAATATACATTCTGGGCGTTTTGCTGCCAATGTCATCACCGGAGCCCACATACATAAGGGGATATCCTCTGGGATCCAAAGAGCCGGCACCCTTGAAGTTCATACCCACATTGATGGGGTCACGGGTGAATGAGCCGTCATCCAAATCGTAGAAGTAAATGTTTCCGTCCAGCGTTGCGTAGATAACCTCAACCAAATTTTCCTTTGCCTTCTTATCGGCGCGCATATTCATAATGGCTTTGGTTTCTGCATCCCATTTGACCATTAGGGGCTGGCCGGTCCAGCCGCATCCGGGCCATCCGTTCAGAGAGCCAACATTGTTCTTTACCCATTGCTTCTCCAGCACTTTTTCGGTAACGGTTGCCGTGCCGTAAACAGCGCTGTTGCGGAAGTTGTTGCCACGGAAGGTAGCAATGCCGGGAAGCGCGAAGTATTCCTCCGGTTTGCCAAAGGAGATGGGATTCGCCGTTTGATAGCTGTCTACCACAGCGCCTTTGTTGATGATTTCCCACTTGATGCCCCATTTGTCCGGATTGCTGGAGTCAGCCATTGTCGGGGTGAAGGTAGGCTCGGGAACAGGGTCAGTAGGTTCAGCGCTCTGCTGTGTCGTGTTGTCAGTTGTGTTTTGAATACTGCTTCCGGTTGTGGAAGGCGCCGGTGTGGAATCGTCATTGCCTGCTTCCGCCATTTTTTTACCAACAGAGCAGTAACGGAAGGCGCAAGCAATCGTACATATCAGAACAAAAACAGTAACAATGCGCATCATACGCAGGATGGTTCTTTGCGTTCTGCGCCAACTGCGACTGCTTTTGATTTTCACACCTAAAAGGGGGAAGGCAATGCAGCCTGCCGTCAAAATCACCGAAATGAATACCATCAAAAACATAAGAGGCTTCATACTTTGGTAATGCTGAGCATACAGCGCATTCGCCTGAAGAATCGGGAAATACATGTTTACTCCTCCCATAAATCTTAAACTCATTGTATTATACCACCGAATTTGTTTCGGTGCAAGGGTAAAGCTGGAAATCATAGTAATTTAGATTGAAAAACCGCTGTTTTTGTGGTATAATTTTCTATCATATTGCAGGAGAAAACTATGGAAAACATTATTGAAGCATTATCTCTGGAACTGAAACAAAAGACCGACTATGTGCGCAATGTTGTGGAGCTTTTGGATGAGGGAAACACCATTCCTTTTATTGCCCGCTACCGCAAAGAGCTTCACGGCAGTATGGACGACACCACCTTGCGTGATTTGGAAACCCGCCTGAAATATCTGCGGAATTTGCAGGAGCGTAAAGAAGAGGTAATCAAATCTATCGATGCCCAAGAGAAGCTGACCGATGAACTAAAGGAAGCCATCCTGTCAGCTAAGACCTTGGCAGAGGTGGAAGACCTGTATCGCCCTTATAAGCAGAAAAGACGTACAAGAGCAACAGTTGCCAAGGAAAAAGGCCTTGAGCCGCTGGCACTGGCGATTTTTGAGCAGACGGGGGAAGATCCCGCAGAACTGGCGAAGGACTATGTTGACCCGGAAAAGGGCGTAGAGACACTGGAAGATGCGCTGCAAGGCGCATCGGATATCATCGCGGAGATTATCTCCGATGATGCGGATATCCGCAAGGCGCTTCGTCTGAAAATGGAGCGTTCTGCGATCATCTCCGTACAGGCTGTAGATGCAGAAACCGATAGCGTTTACAGGCTGTATTACAGCTTTACCTCCCCGGTTGCCCGTCTGCTGAATCACCAGATTCTGGCAATTAACCGAGGTGAAAGGGAAGGCTTTTTGAAAGTATCTGCGGCGCTGCCCGGCGCAGAGGGGCAGGCACTGGTATGCCGAATGGCGCTAAAGCCCACCAAATGGGTATCTGCTTTTGTAAAGGCCGCGGCAGAGGATGCTTTTGACAGATTGATTGCCCCCAGTATTGAGCGTGAGCTGCGAAACACCTTGACAGACAGAGCGGCAGAATCTGCAATTTCCAATTTTGCGCTGAATCTGAAGCCCCTTTTGATGCAACCGCCGGTGAAGGGGTTCGTCACAATGGGCTTGGACCCCGGATACAAAAACGGCTGTAAGGTTGCTGTTGTAGACCCGATTGGCCGCGTGCTGGATACAACGGTTGTGTATCCTACCTTCTCTCAGCGGAAAAAAGAGGAGGCAATTGAGCTGCTTACAGCGATGATCCGGAAGCATAATGTCAAGCATATCGCCATCGGCAACGGCACTGCCTCCCGGGAAACGGAAGCAATGACGGTGGAGATGCTCCGGAAGCTGCCGGATGTAAGCTATATGATTGTGAATGAAGCCGGGGCATCGGTGTATTCTGCGTCTAAGTTGGCAGCAGAGGAATTTCCCGATTACGATGTAAATCTCCGTTCTGCGGTGTCAATTGCCCGCCGCCTGCAGGACCCGCTGGCGGAGCTGGTAAAGATTGACCCCAAGGCCATCGGTGTGGGTCAGTATCAGCACGATTGTCCCCAAAAGCGCTTGGATGAGGCGCTGGGCGGTGTGGTAGAGGATTGCGTGAACGCGGTGGGCGTTGATTTGAATACCGCATCTGTCAGCTTGCTGCAGCAGGTTTCCGGACTGAATGGAACGACGGCAAAGAACGTAGTTGCCTATCGGGAGGAAAACGGTGCGTTTACCGCCAGAAGCCAATTGAAAAAAGTGCCCAAACTAGGGCCAAAAGCATACGAGCAATGCGCCGGCTTCCTGCGTGTGCCGGAGAGTAAGGAGATTCTGGACAATACCGGCGTCCACCCGGAGAGCTACAAGGCGGCAGAAACGCTGCTGATGCTGTGCGGTTATACCAAAGCGGATGTTGCCAATGGCGGTCTTGACGAGCTGGAAAAGCGCTTAGAGCAAATTGGTACGCAAGAGGCTGCCCAGCGCTGCGGCGTAGGTGTTCCCACGCTGGAGGATGTGGTTAAGGAATTGGGAAAACCGGGTCGTGATCCCCGTGATGACCTACCGGCGCCTATCCTCCGCACAGATGTGCTGGAGATGAAGGATTTGAAGGTGGGGATGGTCCTTTCCGGCACTGTGCGAAATGTAATTGACTTTGGTGTATTTGTGGATATCGGCGTCCATCAGGACGGATTGGTGCATATCTCACAGGTGTGCAATCGGAAAATCCGTCACCCGTCGGAAATCGTTAAAGTGGGCGATGTGGTAAAGGTTGCCGTTCTGGAAGTGGACGAGCAGCGTAAGCGCATCGGTTTGACAATGAAAAATATCCCCAAAGAGGCATAAAGAAAAGGTCTGTTATCCATTGGGATAACAGACCTTTTCTATTACTTATATAGGGGGAATTTCTCGCAAATAGCAGCGACAGTTTCCTTTACTTCCTTGGCAGTGCCCTCAAAATCACGAGCAGTCATAGCAATACAGCGGGCAATTTGCTGCATTTCCGCTGCGCCGAGACCGCGGGTTGTGACGGCGGCAGTACCGATACGCACACCGCTGGTGATGGTGGGCTTTTCCGGATCGCCGGGGATGGCGTTTTTGTTCAGTGTGATGTGATTTTGGTCGCAGCGGGACTGCATTTCCTTGCCGGTGATGTGCATAGGACGCAAGTCAGCCAGCATCAGATGGTTATCCGTACCGCCAGTGACCAAATCAAAGCCTTCTTCAAGCAGTGCGCCTGCGAGAACCTTAGCGTTGCTGACAATGTTATGCGCATATTCCTTAAATTCAGGAGACATTGCTTCCTTGAAGCAAACCGCCTTTGCAGCAATGATATGCTCCAGTGGACCGCCCTGTGTGCCGGGGAATACGGCGGAATTCAGCTTCTTTGCAAATTCCTCTTTTGCCAGAATCAAGCCGCCGCGGGGACCGCGCAGGGTCTTGTGGGTGGTTGTGGTGACGATGTCAGCGTAGGGGACGGGATTCATATGGGCGCCGCCGGCAACCAAGCCTGCAATATGCGCCATATCCACCATCAGTACTGCACCAACCTCGTGGGCAATATCGGCAAAAACTTTGAAATCAATGGCTCTGGGGTAGGCAGATGCGCCGGCAATGATCAGCTTGGGCTGGTTCTTTTTTGCCATATCCCGAATTTGGTCATAGTCAATCAAACCGGTTTCGTGGTTTACGTCGTAGGAAACAACGTTGTAATACTTGCCGGAGATGTTGGCGGGGCTGCCGTGAGACAAGTGACCGCCGTTGGCAAGACTCATACCCATTAAGGTATCGCCGGGGTTTAGCAGCGCAACCTCTACAGCCATATTGGCCTGTGCGCCGGAGTGGGGCTGTACGTTGGCAAACTCAGCGCCAAACAAATCCTTAGCACGTTGAATACACAGCGACTCCAGTTCGTCAACGTGCTGACAGCCGCCGTAGTACCGCTTGCCGGGCAAGCCTTCTGCATATTTGTTGGTCAAAACAGAACCCATAGCGGCAATTACAGCAGGGGAGGCAAAATTCTCAGAGGCAATCAGCTCCAAGCCATCCTGCTGACGGGTCAATTCCTGTTCCATTATTTTAGCAACTTCGTTGTCAAACTGGGAAACGAAGCCAATGGAGTCCAAAGTCTTTGATAGCATAGTATATATCCTTCTTTCCTAAATTACAAACAAAAGCAGGTAGCCGGAAGACTACCTGCACACACGCAATATAATCCTGACAAGAAATTGTCGGGAATCATATCTCCGTCCATTTGCCTGAGAGATTCGGCTAACGCCTTGCACCTTCGGCACACAACTGAATGTGTTCTCCAGAGAGTCCTCCACCTCCGGTTCCGGCCAGCGTATCCGAAGGATTCACAGGGTATTTTGTTTATAGACACAATTATACAGGAAATTTCCTGTTTGTCAACAGTAATATAATGGATGCATAATTTATAGATTTTTCTGGCAGAATGTGTCCAATGCCTCGTCGGTAAGGGAAGGCAGCTGCGCCTTTTGCAAGGACCAGTATTCCGTGTGCTCGGTGTGTTCCCCAGGATTCAGCGTAACCAGTTCCCCAAGAGATTCCACCTCTAAAAACAGAGGGTTGGTGTAGGTTTCAAAGGCCATACCGCCGTCAGAATAATTGCCGTTGGGGTTGACGTGGAAGCGTTTGATAAACAAATCTCCGTGATTGAAATAAAGGGCAAAGCCGTGTTGGCTGTTCATACCGATTTTGAAGTAATCGGTGTTGTCCTTATCCTGCCGCAATGCAAAATACCGATCCATCCAAGTAAGCCGTTTGTCGTGGATTTTTGCCTTGGGCCAAAGGGTGATATAGCGGTTTGGCTGGGTGTATGTGTCGGCTGTGGGCTGGGGCGCAATCAGAGTGCCACCGGCAGACAGGGGAGATACGCCCCAAGGCGCCAGCGTAACAGCGGTACTTCCGCAGTTGGTAACTCTGTGGGTCACAGATACTTGGCTCTCGCTGTCAACGGCAAGCTCAATCTGAAACTGATATCCGTTTTGTTTTTGCGCAGGCGGTGTGAAAATTGCGCCGTTTTCCGTAAGGGAATACGCTACCGGGTCATTGTCGGGATAATAGGTCTTGGGCATATTTTCCGGAGAAATCCACAGACGGTGACCGCCGTAGATGTACCACGTGGCGCCACTGCCGTAAAGCGCATCCATTTCCGGGCTGCTTGCGGAGAACACACGGGCTTTGTCCTCAAACATAATGTTTTCGCCGCCTACAAAGGAGAAGCGAATGATACGGGGACCAAAGTCCAAGGTGACCAAAAGTGTTATTTTCTCGTCAGTAATTTCAAGGCAGTTGCCAAAGCCTTCATATTCCACAACGCGCTTATAAACCATAACAATGCTCCTTTTGTGTTTATATTTGCAGTATAGCACACGGCGCGGCAAAATTCAATGAATATGTAAAATCGACAAGGTTACACAGAACCTTGTCGATTTTTGGTGGACTTGAGGAGATTCGAACTCCCGACCCCCACAATGCGAATGTGGTGCGCTCCCAACTGCGCTACAAGCCCAAATAAATCACTTGCATTATAATTCCAAAAGAATGGTTTGTCAATTGCTTTCCTTATTTTGATGGCCTGTCGCATTTCTGCTATTTCTTTTTTTGCTGAATTGTGATATAGTGATGAAAAACGATAGAAAAGAGGTGCTGCCTGTGGATTTGCTTGAGGCCCGCGAAGAATACATCAGCGCAAGACGTTTGGCGCAAAAAGAAGTGAAAGAAATGCGCCTGCAGGGAAAGGATACAGAGCCTGCAGTGCTGGATGATATTTTAGGCGATGACTTTGCCAATACTGCGCAGGAGATCGGTGTGGTCAATATCCCCATTGAGCGGATTGTCGGCACCAAGACGGCAGGCCGTATTTCTGCTTTTTCTGCCGGTTTTATGCCCCTGTTAGACCCGGAAACCGAGTTCGCACAAAAATGGATGCACCTTTGCGCAGACCATATGTCCGACGAGGGAATTCGCAATCCCATTGTCTGCTACGAATACTTAGGGGACTTCTATGTCCAAGAGGGCAATAAGCGGGTCAGCGTACTAAAGCACTTTGGCGCTTCACAAATTCCCGGAACAGTCTACCGCATATTGCCGCAGATGAGCGAGGAGCCCCACATTAGGGCGTATTACGAATTTTTGGACTTTTATAAAGCATCCGGTCTGTACGATGTCCGTTTCCGCCAGCCCGGCGATTATGAAAAGCTGATTTCTTACCTGGGCAAGGATATGGATCAGGTTTGGACAGAGCGGGAGCAGCGAACATTCCGGGCATATTTTCGCTATTTCAAGGAAGCCTTTCACGCTTTACGCGGTGATAAACTGGACATTCTTCCGGAGGAAGCGCTGCTATTGTGGCTCAAGGTTTACTCCTTCCGTGACTTGGGACAGCTGACCGCAGAGGAAATCAAGCAGGCACTCTTTGCCCTGTGGGATGATGTGGTGTCTGTTTCTCAGGAAAGTCCTGTGCAGGTGGAAACCGAAGCTGATGTGACGGGTAGAGAGAGCTTTTTGAATATGCTGCTGCCTACAACCCTGAAGGTTGCATTTGTTTACCAGCTGAATCCTGAAATCAGTACGTGGGCAAAGGGACACTGGGAAGGCGCAGAGTATATGCATAAGGTGCTTTCCGAAAGAGTGTCTATCCGGCATTATTTCCACGCAGACAGCCCCGAGGAGGCAGAGCAGCTGCTGGAACAGGCGGTGGAGGACGGCGCCAATGTGGTGTTTGCCACCACGCCAAAGCTGAGCCGTCCGACGCTGAAAATGGCGGTTAAGTACCCCCGGGTCCGGTTTTTGAACTGTTCCGTGGATGCGCCGTATTCCAGTGTCCGTACATACTACAGCCGGATTTACGAGGCAAAATTTATCACCGGTGCCATTGCCGGCGCAATGGCGAATAATGACCGCATCGGCTATATCGGGTCTTACCCGATTTTCGGCGTGCCTGCATCCGTCAATGCCTTTGCGCTGGGTGCGCAGCTGACCAATCCCCGGGCAAAAATTGCATTGCGCTGGTCTTGCTTGGGCGGCAATCCCGTTGAGGAATTCATCCAAAGCGGAATCAATGTGATTTCCAACCGGGATGTTCCCACAGCGGACAAAAAGTACTTGGAATTCGGCACATATGGCACATATATGGTAGAAGATGGGAAGCTGTACCCGTTAGGGTCTCCCTGCTGGCTGTGGGGGCACTTTTATGAAAATGTCATCCGCTCCATTCTCAACGGCAGCTGGGAAAAGGGAAGAAGCAACCGTCACGCGGTGAACTACTGGTGGGGAATGGACAGCGGCGTAATTGATGTCAAGCTGGCAGAGACCCTGCCCGAAGGACTTACCCAGCTGTGCAATATGCTCCGGGATGGTTTGCGGAACGGCACTGTGGATCCCTTCCGCAGAAGGCTGGTTGACCAGTTTGGCTGTGTTCGCAACACCGGCACACGCAGCCTGACCCCGGAAGAACTGCTGCATATGGATTGGCTGTGCGAAAATGTTGAGGGAAAAATTCCGCCCTTTGACCAAATTGCACCGTTTGCCCAAGATATGGTGAGAGAATTGGGCGTGTACCGTGATACCATTCCTATGGAAAAGGAGGGAGAGCTGTGAAAATCCTCGCGTTGTCCGACGAAGTATGCCCGGCGCTATATGATTTTTACACACCGGGGAAATTAGACGGTTACGATTTGATTATCTCCTGCGGAGATCTGAAGCCCAGTTATCTCTCCTTTTTGGTTACGATGACCCGGGTGCCGCTTATGTATGTTCACGGAAACCACGACGTTCTCTATGCAACAAAACCCCCTGAGGGCTGCGACTGCATTGAAGATAAGCTGGTGGTCTATAAGGGCTTGCGGATTTTAGGTTTAGGCGGAAGCCCCAGTTACAATGGGGGAGAGCACCAGTATTCGGAAGGTCAAATGCGTTGGCGCATTTTTAAGCTCCGGCGGAAAATCCTGCGCCACGGTGGTGTGGATGTGGTGGTATCTCATGCGCCCCTTGCAGGAGTGGGAGACGGGGATGACTATGCCCACAGAGGCTTTCACGAATTTCTGCGTTTCGTGGACAAGTACCATCCTGCCTACTGGCTCCACGGGCATATGCACCTGAATTACGGCGTGGACAATACCCGTGTTCGCACCTACAACGGCACAAAGGTAATCAATGCCTGCGAGCGTTATGTTTTGGAGATTCCGGACGCGGAAATTCCCGCCAAATCCAAAAAAGGCGATATCGATTACAGCCATTACAAATAATAAAACCCAGAAGCCAATTGGCTTCTGGGTTTTGATTTATGTATTAGATAATGTCGGGGATTTCGTCGTCGGCGTGCTCGTCCATCCACTTCTGACACTCTTGATAAGCGGGCAGCTCCAAGTCGCCCATAGTGTTGGTGTGGAGGATGATACCTTCAATTTCACCGCAGAGCATCTTCTCACGGCAGAATTCCAGCTGCTCGCGAACAGACTTCACAGTAGCCTGCTTGCCCTGACCGAAGTTCCACAGATAAACGCCCATCAGACGGCGCTTGCCGGCGGTCATACGCAGGAACTTATCCCACTTTTCGTAAACTTCGTGGTAGTCGTCCTCATTCCAGCACCACAGAGTGATGCCGTCCAGAGGCTCCATGTACTTAACAGCAGCCTCTTCGGGAACCTCATCGGTGCAGATATCGTTGGTGTAGATAACCATCCAGTAGTCCAGAGGACGTACTTCATTGTTCTTCAAACGGTCACGGATCATATGGAGCTGTTCAACAGGGATGTTGTTGAATGCGCCGTCACGACGGAAGAAGTCATCCAAAACAACACCGGTGATGTTGTCGAAATCCTTAGCTTCGTCAATGTAGCGCTGAATCTTATCAATGTCGGAGGTAGCATCAAAGCACTCCCAAGCCACATCGGTCATTCTGCGGAAAGACAGATTGTACTGACGGCGGTTTACATCCACATCCAGAGGAATCATAAAGACCTTCTTGATGTCGAAGTAGTGACAGAACTCGGCGGGTGTCATTCTGGACTTTACTTCATTAATCTCAGCTTCCTCTTCGGGAACTCCCTTTTCCTTCCAAGTGAAGTTATAGCGGCCTTCGGGGTGACCCCACAGCCAGCAACGATCCTTTAATTTCATTTATTATATCCTCCAATATAATATTTTTTAACAGCAGATCACTGTTTGGAATATAATAGTTCATTTTCTGTTAAAAATCAATAGGATATTCGGTCATTGTATTACGTGTTTTGGTCAAATAGAGGCAAAATTAAGCGGTACGGAACAGGGTTGTCGGGATAAAGTTAAAAAAACAGACCACCAAAAAGGTGGTCTGTTGCAAAGTGGCACAGTAATTATCTCTTGGAGAACTGGGGTGCACGACGAGCGCCCTTCAAGCCGTACTTCTTTCTTTCCTTCATTCTGGGGTCACGGGTCAGGAAGCCGGCAGCCTTCAGAGAACCGCGGAACTCGGGGTTCAGGGTTACCAAAGCGCGGGACAGACCGTGGCGAATAGCGCCAGCCTGACCGGAAACGCCACCGCCGGTAACGGTAACAATCAGGTCAACCTTGTCAGCCAGACCCAGAGCAGCCAGAGGCTGACGGACAATCAGCTTCAAGGTCTCCAGACCAAAGTAATCGTCGATGTCGCGGCCGTTGATGATGATGGAGCCGGTGCCGTTCTCGAACAGACGAACACGGGCAACAGAGGACTTACGGCGGCCGGTGCCGTAGTTATACTTCTTCTTGCTTTCGTACATAATCAGTTACCTCCCATTAGTCCAGAGTCCATGCTTCAGGCTTCTGAGCAGCGTGGTTGTGCTCAGCACCCTTGCACAGATGCAGACGGCCCAGGCAGTTGCGACCCAGAGTGTTCTTGGGCAGCATACCCTTAACAGCCAGCTCCATAGCGTAGTCGGAGCGACCTTCCATCATAACACGAGCCTTGGTTTCCTTCAGACCGCCGATCCAGCCGGATACACGGTAGTAGGACTTCTGATCCAGCTTCTTACCGGTCAGAACAGCCTTGTCGGTGTTGATGACGATGACATAGTCGCCGCAGTCAACGTTGGGAGTGAATGTGGTCTTGTGCTTACCGCGCAGCAGGTTAGCAGCGATAACAGCGGTACGGCCCAGAGGCTTGCCGGCTGCATCGATGACATACCACTTGCGCTCAACAGTTTCAAGTTTCGCCAAAGTAGTGGACATTATGCTTTCCTCCATATAGGTTAATTTATTTTGACAAATTCATATATAAGCAGTACAATGACTGCAAAACGCTTGATTATTTAACCACATTGGAAGTCGATTGTCAACCGATTTTTTGAAAAAATTTCTGAAATACATTATAAACTCTTAAAAACGCGTAAATTCTCCTAAATGCTCTTAAATGCTAACTTCCTATTTTGAAATTTGGAGGGATAAAAATGCAGAGATTGGTAGGCTTGCTCCGCCGTTGTGTGGATGACTATAATATGATAAAAGCCGGTGACCGCATTGGCGTCGGTGTGTCCGGCGGCAAGGATTCCCTTGTGCTGCTGGTGCTTTTGGCAGAGCTCCGGAAATATAACGCCAACCCCTTTACCATAGAAGCTATTACTATTGATATGGGGCTGGGTATGGATTTTTCCGATATTGAAAAGCTGTGTAAGGACTTGGATGTACCGTTCCATTTAATAAAGACAGAGATTGCACCGATTATTTTTGACCACCGGAAAGAGAAGAATCCCTGCTCTATGTGTTCCAAAATGCGCCGTGGCGCACTGAATCAGGCGCTGCTGGATTTGGGGCTGAATAAGCTGGCATTGGGGCATCATTACGATGATGCGGTGGAGACCTTTGTGATGAGCCTGATTTACGAAGGACGTATCAGCTGTTTCCAGCCGGTGACGGACTTGGACAGAACGGGTATCATTCAGATTCGTCCTATGCTTTATATCCACGAAAAAACGGTGGACAGCTTTGCTACCCGACAAAACCTGCCGGTGCTGAAAAACCGCTGTCCTGTGGATAAAAACACCAAGCGGGAGGAAATCAAGCAGCTGGTGTACGACCTGTCTGCCACCTATCCTGATTTGAAGGAGCGAATTTTCGGCGCTATGCAGCGCCTGCCCCTGCCGGAATGGGAGCCGCAGGGTCGCTACAAAAGACCCAAAGAACAGGAATGAAAAATTTGCCATTGGGAATACTGCCTATAAGTAAGGAGGCGGTAGCCAATGGTAAAGGGAATCTCCCGACAGGTAATTGTGGTTCGTTCACCGGACCAAAAGCTGTTTGAGCAGGCAATTTTTATTCTCAATGATGAGGCGGTGGCCAAGGGCGTGACAGACGAAATGCTGCTAAAGTCTGCCGATAAGCTGCTCCGTGGCTCACAAAAAACGAAAAAACCCGGTATTTTTATGTACGGCTCTGTGTGGGCTTGCGCGGGGGCGTTGCTTACCGGACTTGTGTGGCTGCTGACATCACTAATATAACTTGCAAAAAGAGCGCTTTTGTGCTATAATCTCCCGGTATTTGGGAGGTGAGCAGAGTGAATATTGGCTCGTTGCAAGTGAATAATCCCATAGCCCTTGGCCCTATGGCAGGGGTGACCGACTGGGCATTTCGCACTATCTGCGCGGAATTGGGCGCCAATATCACCGTGACGGAGATGGTCTCCTCCCGGGCGTTGGTATATAAGGATAAGAAAAGCGCAGCGCTGCTCCGTAAAAACGAGGGCAGCCTTTGCGGCGCGCAAATTTTCGGCAATAATCCGGAGATTATGGCAGAGGGCGCACGGCTTGCTCTTGAAATCTCCGGATGTGACTTTATCGATATCAATATGGGCTGCCCTATGCCGAAAATTGCAAATAGCGGTGACGGCTGCGGCCTTATGCGCACACCGGAGCTGGCGGGGGAGATTGTAAAGGCAGTTGTAAACGCCGTGGATGTTCCCGTGACAGTAAAATGCCGTTTGGGCTGGGATAAGGGCAATATCAATGTGCTGGACTTTACCAAGCGGATGGAGGATAACGGCGCAGCGATGCTCACCGTCCACGGCAGAACGCGGAGCATGCTTTATTCCGGCGTTGCCGATTGGGACACCATCACCAAGGTCAAGCAGCAGCTTTCTGTTCCTGTGATTGCCAACGGCGACATTGTGGACGGACAGACAGCGGTGAAATGCTTAAACCGTACCAAAGCCGACGGCGTGATGATAGGCAGAGCCACCTTCGGCAATCCTTGGGTTTTTGCCGATACAGTGGCGGCGCTTTCCGGTAATATAGACTATCAGCGTCCGCCTTTAGCAAAGCGGATTGACACCGCAGTGCGGCAGTTTGAACTCGCCTTGGAAGACAAAGGCGAGCATATCACCTGTTTGGAGGCAAGAAAGCATTTTGCCTGGTATCTCCGGGGCGTTGCCTACGCATCCTATTATAAGGAGCAGATTTCTTCTATTCAAAAAATGGACGACATCTACCGCATTGCCGAAGGCATCCGCAAGGATTTGCAATAATTGTAAAAGCCACCTGGAAGCATCCCTCCAGGTGGCTTTTGAAATTATGACTCAATTCTGCTTTCTTTCTTTGGTGATAACTTGTTCCAATCCGTAGCGTCATCAATATAGGAATTTAATTCATTAAACACTTGTGTTTTGAGTTGTTTGAGATGTCCGTGGAACGAATTGTGGCTCTTGCAGGTTATTATAGCGTCGTCAATAATTGATTGAATTTTTACAAGCATTTGTGAATATTTATGAATATCTTTATTTGTAGTATCAGACATTTTTGAAACGGCATAATTAAAGATTAAGTCGTTCATATCCCCACATAATTTAACAATTTCATCAAAGGCGATTTGGTAGTACGCACATACGATTAAATCCGTTTTTGGACCTTTGGCATCTGTGAATTCTCGATTCACATATCCAAGTATGAGTTTCATCAAATCTGTTTTTCTTACTAAGTCATTTTCGTTAGTTACCTTTGCAATTTGCTGTTTTATAATTTTGCGAGCATTTTCAATAAAACCTTCTGTTAATTCGGTTTCGATAATTTCGTAATTTCCAACGTTGTCTATGTTGTTTTTTGGGGAAAATGGGGTTGTTTTTTTCAAAGATTGATGTATAGATGTAATCGGAGCAATGGTTTGAGACTTACGTTGTATAGTTGTTTTATCAAAAAATAAATGTGCACGCTTTTTGAAGTATTTGATGTTTATGAATGCCATTGTCAACCCAAGAATTAACGACAACGCTGCATTCAAGGTAATAAATTGTGAAATGACTATTGCTTCTAAAACATAATAAATAAACAGAACTCCAACTGGGAGAAAAAAGTAAGTGTAAATAAATTTGAGGGCATCGTGCTCATAGTTAGACAATTTTTCTCGAACTATAAGTGCGAATGCGCCAAAACCTATCAGAAAAAGTCCGTATATAATGTTCATTACTTGCAGTGCGCTGCCATAGTAGGCGTATACGTCTTCCGCTGTTACTTGTCCATTTGTTTCACTCGCATAAATTGTACCTGTTAGGTATGCAAAGCTATAGAGAATATTGATTACCGCCCCTGCACCAATTCCAAAACGTACAAGGTAATTATACCAACTCAAACCAATCGGTTTGCCGTTGATATCAGTCGTTGCAATTAGTAATTCTTTTTTCATTTCATTTCTCCTTAATATAGTCTTCGATATTGGGCAAGTATATTCTCTTCCTATATTTTACCGCTCATCATAATTTGTGTCAAGTTTAGATGTTTGTTGTCAAATAAGATTTGCAATAATTGTAAGGAATGATTTATCCATCGTTTCGCAAACTACTTTAGAGGTGGTTTTGTGAAACGATGGATTTGCTTTATGCTGATACTTGCCTTGCTGCCAATTCTGCCTGCAAAGGCAGAACCTATCAAATGGGTGAATTTTGATGTACCCTACGAATCTTTGAAACTGGCGATGGACACGGACATTGCCACCGCAGAGCAGGAAAAGCACATCAGTTGGATTGATACACTGGCGCTTTCTGCCTGCCGGACAGGAGGCAAATGTGGCTTAGCCTCCGTAAAGAAAGCAATAGCAGACCTGAAAGGGGACAAGTCCCCGGAAGAATTGCTTGGCAACCTATATAAATATTATTCCTATTATCACGAAGCCTACTCAGCGGTGCTGGGCGGACTTTTAGGAAACTATTCCGTGGAAATCGACGGGGAGTGGAAATCCGCCTATGGTCTTAAGGCTTTTAGTCCTGTTGCTGCAGGCTATGGCTATAGCCACTGCTCTGATTTTGGCAACAGCCGCAGCTTCGGCTTTGCCCGGAAGCACTTGGGCAATGACCTGATGGGCAGCTTAGGAACACCCATTGTGGCGGTGGAAGGCGGTGTTGTTGAGGCATTGGGCTGGAACCGGTACGGCGGCTGGCGAGTAGGGATTCGCTCCTTTGATTCCAAGCGATACTATTATTATGCCCATCTGCAAAAGGACACACCCTTTGCCAAGGATATGTACGAGGGAAAAATTGTCCAGCCGGGAGATGTGATCGGTTTTATGGGCCGCACCGGCTATTCCGATAAGGAAAATGTCAACAATATCGAAACTGTCCACCTGCATTTTGGGATGCAGCTTGTTTTCGACGAGAGCCAAAAGGAGTGCAATTCCGAGATTTGGATTGATGTGTATCCCATCGTCAAGCTACTGAGCCAACACCGCAGCAGTGTGGAGAAAACTGAGGGTGTGTGGCAGCGGAAATATCCCTTTGTGGATTTGGACACACAGATGCTGTTACAGGGGCAATAATTTGTATAAATTTTATGCAATCTCCGTTTGACAAAAAAATACTTCTGTGCTACAATTTACTGGATAATGTAACATAGGAGGGATACGGAATGATGGGCTCTGAAATGAAGGTCAAGGCTGTTGGCTTTTGTGATGGTGTCTCTGTTTCCGCTATTGCCCCGTTGATGAATGATTTGTCCGTTGATGACGTATCTGAATATGCTGTTTTTCCCGGCTTTTGTGATGTGCACGTGCATTTCCGAGAGCCGGGATTTTCTTATAAAGAGACCATTGAAAGCGGTTCAAAGGCATCTGCGCGGGGCGGTTACACAGCGGTTTGTACAATGCCCAACTTAAACCCCGTGCCGGACAGCGTGGCACATTTGGACGAGCAGCTGAAACTGATTGAGGAGCAGGCGGTGATTCACGTCTACCCCTACGGCGCGATTACAGTGGGTGAGAAAGGTGAGCTGCTTGCAGATTTAGAGGGTATGGCGCCCAACTGTATTGCTTTTTCCGATGACGGACGAGGTGTGCAGAGCGATGATATGATGCGGCAGGCTATGCGCCGTGCCAAGGCACTGGGCAAAATGATTGTTGCCCACTGTGAGGTAAACGAGCTGCTGAAAGGCGGCTATATCCACGATGGTCAGTACGCAGCGGCTCATAACCACAAGGGCATCTGCAGCGCCAGCGAGTACGAACAAATCGCAAGAGATTTGCGCCTAGTGAGGGAAATCGGCTGCGCCTACCACGTGTGCCACATCTCCACGAAAGAGAGTGTGGAGCTGATCCGGCAGGCGAAGGCGGAAGGCTTGGATGTGACCTGTGAAACCGGCCCTCACTATCTGACGATGGACGACAGCTTCCTGCAGGAGGACGGCAGATTCAAAATGAATCCTCCTTTGCGGGATAAAGCTGACAGGGAAGCGCTGGTTGCCGGTATTGTGGACGGCACAATCGATATGATTGCCACTGACCACGCGCCCCACAGCGCAGAAGAAAAGAGCAAGGGCTTAGCCGGCAGCGCCTTCGGTGTGGTTGGTATTGAAACAGCCTTCCCGGTGATGTATACCCACTTGGTAAAGTCCGGCGTGATTACTCTTGAAAAGCTTATTGACCTACTGAGCAATAACCCCCGTAAACGGTTTGGTCTGCCGGCAGGAAATGATTTTACAGTGTGGAATCTGAGTAAAGAATTTACAGTAGACCCGGCGCAATTCCTGTCTATGGGTAAGGCGACGCCCTTTGCTGGCTGGAAGTTAAATGGTGAATGTTTGCTGACCGTCTGCGACGGCAAGGCAGTGTATAAATTGGAGGAATGAAAAATGGCAAAGAGAACGGACTTAAAGAAAATTCTGATTATCGGCTCCGGTCCTATCGTAATCGGTCAGGCCGCTGAATTTGACTATGCAGGTACACAGGCTTGCTTGGCGCTGAAGGAAGAGGGCTACGAGGTTGTCCTGTGCAACTCCAACCCTGCAACCATTATGACGGATACTACCATTGCCGACAAGGTGTATATGGAGCCTCTGACACTGGAATATGTGGCAAAGATTATCCGCTACGAGCGTCCCGATGCCATTCTGCCCGGCATCGGCGGACAGACCGGTCTGAATCTTGTTATGCAGCTGGAGAAGAAGGGCGTTTTGAAGGAATGCCGCGTGGAGCTGCTGGGTACTTCCAGTGAATCCATCGAGCGGGCTGAGGACAGAGAACTGTTCAAGGAGCTGTGCCAGTCCATCGGCGAGCCTGTCATTCCCTCCGAGATTACCTATTCTATCGAGGAAGCGAAAGCGGCGGCTAAGCGGATTGGCTATCCTGTGGTGCTTCGTCCTGCCTTTACCTTGGGCGGCACCGGTGGCGGCTTTGCATATAGTGAAGAAGAGCTGGTGGAAATCGGCTTAAACGCATTTAAGCTGTCTCCTGTGCATCAGGTGCTCATTGAGAAATCCGTCAAGGGTTATAAGGAAATCGAATTTGAGGTTATGCGTGACGGCAACGATCACGCCATCACCATCTGCGGTATGGAAAACATTGACCCTGTAGGCGTCCATACCGGCGATAGCTTGGTGGTTGCGCCGATTATGACTCTGAGCGACCACGATTTGAAGATGCTGAACGATTCTGCTATCAAGATCATCAAGGAATTGAAGATTGCAGGTGGCTGTAACGTGCAGTTTGCCCTGAATCCCAATAGCTCTGAATACTACCTCATTGAGGTAAATCCCAGAGTTTCCCGTTCTTCCGCTTTGGCATCCAAGGCTTCCGGCTATCCCATTGCCCGCGTAACGGCTAAAATTGCCGTGGGTATGGCGCTGGAGGACATTAAGATTGCCAACACCAACGCTGCTTTCGAGCCGAAGCTGGACTATGTCATTGCCAAGCTGCCCCGTTTCCCCTTCGATAAGTTCACCTCTGCAACCAACCTGCTGGGCACCCAGATGAAAGCCACCGGTGAGGTTATGGGTATCGGCTCCAATCTGGAAGAAGCGCTGTTAAAGGGTATCCGTTCTCTGGAAATCGGCGCAAACCACCTGTACCTGTCCAAGTTTGACAATATGAGCGTGGAGGAGCTGCTGGACTACATCAAGCAGTTCCGTTCCGATAACATCTTTGCTATTGCGGAACTGCTGTACCACGGTGTTTCTGTGGAGAAGATTCACGAAATTACACAAATTACACCCTACTTCCTGGAATCCATTCGCAAGATTATCGATATGGAGGAAGTCCTTCGGGTTAAGGTAAACGACGTGGATGCCCTGAAGCAGGCAAAGGTTATGGGCTTCAGCGACAGATATGTTGCACGGCTGTGGAAGTGCGCAGAAATGGATGTTTACAAGCTGCGTAAGGCCAACAATATGTTCCCGGTATTCAAGATGGTGGATACCTGCCATACCGGTGCATACATTCCTTATTTCTACTCCTCCTACACCGGAGAGAACACCTCTGTTCTTACCGATAAAAAGAAAATTGTGGTGCTGGGCGCCGGTCCTATCCGTATCGGTCAGGGTGTGGAATTTGACTATTCCACCGTTCACTCTGTAATGACCATTCGGGATGCAGGCTACGAGGCCATCATCATTAACAACAACCCCGAAACCGTTTCCACCGACTACACCACCGCTGACAAGCTGTACTTTGAGCCACTGACACCTGAGGATGTTATGAACATCATTGAGTTTGAGAATCCTGTGGGTGTGGTTGCATCCCTTGGCGGTCAAACGGCTATCAATCTTGCTCAGCCTTTGGATGACCGGGGTGTAAAGATTATCGGCACAGATTGCGCTGCCATCGACAGAGCAGAGGACAGAAATGCCTTTGAAAACCTGCTCAACGACCTGAACATTCCCCGGGCTAAGGGTCAGGCTGTTACCAAGCTGGAAGACGGTATTGCCGCCGCAGCGGAGATCGGCTATCCTGTGCTGGTGCGTCCTTCCTTTGTGCTGGGCGGCCGGGCAATGCAGATTGTTGCCAACGAGCAGCAGCTGCGTCACTACTTGCGTACCGCGGTTGAAATTGACGAGGACAAGCCCGTCTTGGTGGATAAGTATATTGAAGGCCGTGAAGTGGAGATTGACGCCATTTGCGACGGCCGGGATGTGTTTGTTCCCGGCATTATGGAGCTGGTAGAGCGTACCGGCGTCCACTCCGGCGACTCCATTTCTGTCTATCCCACCTTCTCTATTTCCAACAAGGTTAAGGGTATCATCCTGCAGTATGCCAAAAAGCTGGGCTTGGGCATCGGCATTGTGGGTCTGTTCAATATCCAGTTCATCGTGGATAAGGACGATAATGTGTTTATTATCGAGGTAAATCCCCGTTCCTCCCGTACCGTGCCGTTCCTGAGTAAGGCAACCGGCTATTCCTTGGCAGATATTGCCACCGAGGTTATTTTGGGCAAGAGCCTGAAGGAGCAGGGCCTGTTTGACATCTACCCCGATGAGAAGGATCGCTGGTATGCCAAAGCACCTGTGTTCTCCTTCAATAAAATCCGCGGACTGGACGCTTATCTGTCACCTGAAATGAAGTCCACCGGCGAAGCCATCGGCTACGACAGCACGATGAACCGCGCTTTGTATAAGGCGCTGCAGGCCTCCGGTATGCACCTGCAGAATTATGGTACTGTGCTGGTTACCATTGCAGACAAGGATAAGGAAGAGGCCCTGCCTTTGATTCGCCGCTTCTATCAGCTGGGCTTCAACATTGAAGCAACTGAGGGCACTGCGGACTTCTTGAAAGCAAACGGAATCCGTACCCACAAGCTGGGCAAGATCGGCGACGGCAGCGAAGAGATTCCCAATGCGCTGCGTCAGGGCCACATTGCCTACGTGATTAACACCAAAGACCCCGGCAGCAACGGCAGTGACGGTGTGCAGATCCGTCAGATTGCCACCGAGCATAATGTTTCTCTGTTCACTGCGTTGGATACCGTAAAGGTGCTGCTGGACGTTTTGGAAGAAACTACGCTGACCATTTCTACCATTGATGCTTGATTTAATGTTGTAGCGCGGGGGCTTGCCCCCGCCGAACAATACTATGTCAAACGGAGGAAACAATGAAACAATCGAGTTTTACTGTTGTCAGCAATACCTCTCTGACTGACAATGTTTATAAAATGGTTCTGCAGGGCGACGTATCGGCTATTACTGCGCCGGGCCAGTTTGTCAACCTCAAGCTGGAGGGCCTGTATCTGCGCCGTCCCATCTCCGTGTGTGATTTGGATGGGGACAAGCTGACCATTGTTTATAAGGCGGTAGGTAAGGGAACAGAGCAGATGTCCCGTATGACAGCAGGGGAGAAGCTGGATATTCTCACCGGCTTGGGCAACGGCTATGACCTGAGCCTGTCCGGCGAGAAGCCTGTGCTGCTGGGTGGCGGCGTAGGCGTGCCTCCTATGTATCTGCTTGCCAAAGAATTGCTGAAACAGGGCAAAAAAGTTTCTGTTATCTTGGGATTCAACACAAAATCCGAGATTTTCTACGAAGAAGAATTTGAAAAGCTTGGCTGCAATGTAACCGTTACAACCGTGGACGGTAGCTTTGGCACAAAAGGCTTTGTCACCACTGCATTGGAAGGGGTGGACTATTCCTACTTCTATACCTGCGGTCCTGAGCCAATGCTGAAGGCTGTATATAAGGCATCCAATACTTCTGGGCAGATGAGCTTTGAAAAGAGGATGGGGTGTGGCTTTGGCGCATGTATGGGCTGCTCCTGCAAGACCCTCACCGGCTACAAGCGTATCTGCAAGGAAGGCCCTGTGATGAAAAAGGAGGAAATTCTATGGGAAGATTAAGTGTTGACCTGTGTGGAATTACCCTTGATAATCCTGTAATTCCTGCCTCCGGCACCTTCGGCTACGGCTATGAGTATGCTGAAATTTATGATATCAACTGCCTTGGCACGTTCTCTTTTAAGGGCACAACCAAGGAGCCCCGTTTCGGCAACCCTACGCCCCGGATCGCTGAATGTACCGCCGGTATGATCAATGCCGTTGGCTTGCAGAATCCCGGTGTGGAAAAGGTTATTGCCGAGGAACTACCGAAGCTGAAAAAATGCTTCCACAAGCCTGTTATGGCAAATATCAGCGGTTTTGGGGTAGAGGAGTATGCCTACACCTGCGAAAAGCTGGATAAGGAGGCGCAAGTCGGCTGGCTGGAAGTGAACGTCAGCTGTCCCAATGTCCACGGCGGCGGTATGAGCTTCGGTACTGACCCGAAAGCAGCCGCTGAGGTGACGAAGGCAGTAAAGAAGGTCACCACCAAGCCGGTGATTGTAAAGCTGTCCCCCAACGTGACGGACATCGTTTCTATTGCAAAAGCCTGTGAAGATGCCGGCGCTGACGGTATCAGCCTGATTAACACAATGCTGGGTATGCGCATTGACCTGAAAACCCGCAAGCCGGTAATTGCCAACAAGATGGGCGGCTTCTCCGGCGCAGCAATTTTCCCTGTGGCGGTGCGTATGGTCTATCAGGTCGCCAATGCCGTCAAGATTCCCGTGGTGGGTATGGGCGGCGTAAGCAGTGCTGAGGACGTGATTGAGATGATGCTGGCTGGCGCAACTGCCGTTGAGGTGGGCGCAGCAAACCTTGTGAACCCCTGCATTTGTCGGGATATTATCGAAGAACTTCCCGCAGTTATGGATAAATACAGAATCAATACATTAAGTGAAATTATCGGAGGTGCGAAATAATGGGTAAGGACGTGATTGTAGCCTGTGATTTTGCCAGCGCAGAGCAGACCTTTGCGTTTTTGGACAAGTTCACCGGCCGGAAGCCTTTCGTGAAAATCGGCATGGAGCTGTACTACGCAGAAGGCCCTGCCATCGTCAAGGAAATCAAGGCAAGAGGTCATAAGATTTTCTTGGATTTGAAGCTCCACGACATTCCCAACACTGTCAAAAAGGCAATGGCAGTTTTGCGGAATCTGGATGTGGATATCACAAACCTGCACGCCGCCGGCACCAAGAATATGATGCGCGCCGCCTTGGAGGGCTTGACCCGTGAGGACGGCACCCGTCCGCTGCTGATTGCTGTGACCCAGCTGACCTCCACCGATCAGGAGAGTATGGAAAAGGACCTGCTCATTGAAAAGCCTATTGATCAGGTGGTTATGCACTACGCCAAATGCGCCGAAGAGGCAGGTCTCGACGGCATCGTATGCTCACCGCTGGAGGCAGGCAAGGTCCACGATACCTGCGGCAAGAGCTTTTTGACTGTTACCCCCGGTGTCCGCTTTGCTGACGGCGATGTGGGTGACCAGAAGCGGGTTATGACCCCTGCGCAGGCTAAGGAAATCGGCTCCGACTATATTGTTGTGGGCCGTCCGATTACTGCTGCCGCCGACCCCGTGGCCGCCTACGAGCGCTGCATTGATGAATTCTGCGACTAAAATTGTAGGGACCGGCGTCCTCGACGGTCCTATTGCAGAAGTCCGCTTTGCTGACGGACTGTCCGGGAGGCCAGTCCCTACACATTTATCTTCAAAGGAGAACCATTATGGAAGCCTATAAAAGAGAATTCATTGAATTCCTGCAGGATGCAGGTGTGTTGAAATTTGGCGATTTTACAGCCAAATCCGGCCGTAAAATTCCTTATTTTGTCAATGCCGGTATGATTAAGACCGGTGACCAAATTACCAAAATGGGCGAGTTCTACGCCAAGGCTTATTTTGACAAGCTGGGTAAAAAGCAGGCTGTCCTGTACGGACCTGCCTATAAGGGTATTTCTCTGTCCATTTCTGCCGCTGTGGCGCTGTCCCGTAACGGTCTGAATGTTCCTTTCTTCTTTAACCGTAAGGAAGTGAAAGACCACGGTGAAGGCGGTACATTCGTAGGCTACGTTCCTCAGGCCGGCGAAGAAATCGTCATAATTGAAGACGTAATTACAGCCGGCACTGCTATCCGTGAGTCTATGGAAATCCTCAGCCACTTGGATGGCACGAAAGTTATTGCCACCTTCATTATGGTTGACCGGAAAGAGAAGGGTCAGACCGAGAAGGGTGCTATGCAGGAGATTGAAGAGCAGTTCGGCTTCCCTGTGTACTCTGTTGTGGACGTTTATGACATTATCGAGTATTTGGAGGAAGACCCTGCCAACGAAGAAAACGTTACCCGTATTAAGAACTATCTGGCTGTGAATGGAGCGAAATAATGAGAAGCTTGATTGACATTGTAGATTTTTCCGTTGAGGAAATTCAGCAGCTGCTGGAGACTGCCTGCGACATCAGCGAAAATCCTGCAAAGTATGCAGAACGCTGCCGTGGCAAGAAGCTGGCAACGCTGTTCTATGAGCCTTCCACCCGTACCCGCCTTAGCTTTGAAGCGGCTATGTATGAGTTGGGCGGTAACGTGCTGGGCTTTAGCGAGGCGGCATCTTCTTCTGCCGCAAAGGGAGAGAGCATGGCAGACACTGCAAAAATGCTCTCCTGCTATGCGGATATTATGGCAATCCGTCATCCCAAGGAGGGTGCGCCTTTCGTAGCTGCAACCAATGCCACCATTCCCGTTATCAATGCCGGTGATGGCGGCCATTGCCACCCCACACAGACCTTGGCTGACCTGCTGACCGTTTATCGGGAAAACGGAAGACTCCACGATTTGACCATCGGCTGCTGTGGTGATTTGAAATATGGCAGAACGGTGCACTCCTTGATATCTGCTTTTTCACGGTACGACAATATCAAGTTTGTCCTGATTTCTCCCGAAGAGCTGAAGCTACCCAAGTACGTAAAGTATGAGGTGCTGGATAAAAACGGTATGCAGTATGTGGAAACAACCTCTTTGGAGGAGGCAATGCCGCAGCTGGATGTTTTGTATATGACCCGTATCCAACGGGAGCGCTTTGACAGCTTTGACGAGTATGAGCGTTTGAAGGACAGCTATATTCTGACACCTGAGAAGATGGCAGCGGCTAAGCCCACTATGCGCGTGCTGCACCCCCTTCCCAGAGTGAATGAAATCAGCGTAAAGGTGGATGAAGATCCCCGGGCAGCCTATTTCCGCCAGGCGCTGAACGGCAAGTATATGCGTATGGCGCTGATTCTCAAGCTGCTCAAAGAGGCTGAGGAAGGCAAGCAGATGGAGCCGGTGAATGCTGTGGAGAACAGTGCTCTTATCTGTGATAACCCCCGCTGTATTTCCTCTACCGAGCAGGAGCTTCCCCACAGATTTAAGCTGGTGGATGCAGAACGTGGCATTTACCGGTGCATCTATTGCGAGGGTAAAAAAACCTTGGGTTGATATCTTTCACAAAACAAAGGTTTCAAACGCCAAATTTCGTGTAAAAAACAGAGAAACGCACGGCTTTGCTTGACACCAAAACCCAGCCGTGATAAACTGTTTACAGTGATGAATATCGTTCTTTGCGACTGACGGAAATGTGGAGCACCACAAGGGACCAAAGAATGTAAAAGCCGACCGTCTGGGCGCATTTGACAGTAACCTTAGTCAAGTGCGCCCTTTTTAGGTTTTAGGAGGTAATGTATGAAAAAAGTTGGCATTGTAATGGGCAGTGACAGTGATTTGCCCATCGTCCAAAAGGCAATTGATATGCTAAAGAGCCTTGAAATTCCTTATGAGGTGCACATCTATTCTGCCCACAGAACGCCTGTTGAAGCGCGGGATTTTGCGCTCAATGCAAGAGTAAACGGTTTTGGAGCGATTATCTGTGCTGCCGGTATGGCGGCGCATTTGGCAGGCGCGATTGCCGCCAACACAACCCTTCCTGTGGTGGGAATTCCCTGCAAGGGTGGAATGATGGACGGAATGGACGCGTTGCTGTCTACAGTGCAGATGCCCACAGGTATCCCTGTGGCTACCGTCGCGATTAATGGTGCGGCCAATGCGGCGCTTCTGTGTGCACAAATTTTGGCTGTTGAAGACAAGGGGTTGGCTGAAAAATTGGATGCCAAACGCAAGAGCGATGCCGCTAAGGTCCTGCAAAAGGATGCGGATATTGCTGCAAATCTGTAATTTCTGAGTTATACACTCACTATGATAAAGGAGAAATTGATTATGGAAAAGAAGCTTATTTACACCGGTAAGACCAAAAATGTTTATGAACTGCCCAACGGTAACTGCCTGTTGCTGTTTAAGGACGACTGCACCGGTAAGGACGGTGTGTTTGATCCCGGTGAGAACGCCGTTGGCTTGACCATCGAGGGTGTAGGTGATGTAAACCTGCGTATGTCCATTTACTTCTTCGAAAAAATCAATGCTGCCGGTATTAAGACCCACTATGTGTCTGCTGATTTGGCTAGCACCACTATGGAAGTTTTGCCCGCCAAGGTGTTTGGTAAGGGTCTGGAGGTTATCTGCCGTTGTAAAGCAGTAGGCTCCTTCTTCCGCCGCTACAATGAATATTGTACCGAGGGTCAGGACCTGCCTTTCTATGTTGAGACCACCTTCAAGAACGATGCACTGGGTGATCCTCTGGTTACCAAGGACGGTCTTGTTGATTTGGGCGTTATGACTGCAGAGCAGTATGATTCTCTGAAGGCTCAGACACAGGCAATTACCAAGATCGTTGCCGATGATTTGGCAGCCAAGGGTTTGGATCTGTATGATATCAAGTTTGAATTCGGTTACGACCCTGATGGCAACGTAATGCTCATTGATGAGGTTGCATCCGGCAATATGCGTGTCTATAAGGACGGTCAGTACATTGACCCCATGACCCTGAACAAGCTGTTCTTTGCCTAAATTCTGATTAAGGAGCTTGCCCCATGGGAGGATTTTTTGGAGTTACATCCAAGGTCGATTGTATGATGGATGTATTTTTCGGTGTGGATTACCATTCTCATTTGGGTACTCGCCGCGGCGGTATGGCTGCGTGGGACCCGGAGATTGGTTTGCAGCGGAAGATTCACAGTATTGAAAATTCCCCGTTTCGCACCAAATTTGAGCATATTTTTGATGAGATGCAAGGCACCTCTGTTATCGGCTGCATCAGCGATACAGACCCCCAACCTATGCTGATTCGTTCCCATTTGGGAACCTACGCCATTTCCACTGTCGGCGTTATCAACAATGCTGACGAGCTGATTCAGCAGGTGATGGACAACCACGGCGGTTACTTTGACGCAATGACCGGTGGCAGAGTCAATTCCACTGAGCTGGTTGCGGCGCTGATTAACCGGAAAGAGAACTTCGTTGCCGGTATTCAGTATGCCCAATCCGTGATTGACGGAACAGCGAATATTTTGATTCTTACCGATAAGGGCAGTTTGATTGCCGCCCGTGACCGTCTGGGCAGAATCCCCGTGCAGATCGGCAGGGACGAAAACGGATACTGCGCCTCTTTTGAGGAATTTGCATTTACCAAGCTGGGCTATGAAAAAGTATGTGAGCTTGGCCCCAGCGAAATTGTGGAGCTGACGCCGGATTCTATGACCCAGTTGGCTGCCCCCGGAGACAAGATGAAGGTCTGCGCCTTCCTGTGGAGCTACTATGGCTATCCTACCTCTACCTACGAGGGGATTAACGTGGAATCTATGCGCTACCGTAACGGCGCGACCATTGCCGAGCGGGATATGGAAAAAGGCCGCAGTATGGACATTGACTATGTAGGCGGTGTTCCCGACTCCGGCACACCCCACGCCATTGGCTATGCCAATCGGACGGGTAAGCCCTTTGCCCGGGCATTTATTAAATACACACCTACCTGGTCCCGTTCCTTCACCCCTGCCAAGCAGGCCGACCGGAAAAAGGTGGCGAAGATGAAGCAGATTCCTGTCCACGATTTGATTAAAGGCAAAAAGCTTTTGTTTGTGGACGATTCCATTGTCCGTGGCACCCAGCTGCAGGAAACGGTGGAATTCCTTTACGAAAACGGTGCGAAGGAAGTCCATATGCGGTCTGCCTGCCCGCCGATTATGTATGGCTGTAAATATCTGAACTTTTCCCGTTCTACCTCGGATATGGATCTCATTTCCCGCCGTGTGATTATGGAGCTGGAAGGTGAGGAAGGGTTCAAGCACATAGAGGAGTATGCCGACGGCAACACAGAGCGTGGCAAAAAAATGCGCCAGACTATCTGTGAGAAGTTTAAGTTTGCATCCTTAGGCTTCCAGACGGTGGACGGCGTTGTCAAGGCAATCGGCATTGAGCCTTGCAAGCTTTGCACCTACTGCTGGAACGGTAAAGAATAAATAAGGAGAAGCGTATGGAACATAAGAATTCCCAGTCTGCCAGCTATGCTGCTGCCGGTGTGGACATTACCGCCGGCTATAAGGCTGTTGAACTGATGAAGAAGCATATCAAGCGCACAAAAAATGAGGGCTGCTTGGACGATGTTGGCGGCTTTGGCGGCTGCTTTGGTCTGAACATTGCCGGTATGGAAGAGCCTGTGCTGGTCTCCGGTACAGACGGCTGCGGCACAAAAGTCAAGCTTGCTATTTTAATGGACAAGCACGATACCATCGGTATTGACGCGGTGGCAATGTGCGTTAACGATATTATCTGCTGCGGCGCAAAGCCTTTGTTTTTCCTTGATTACATTGCTTGCGGTAAGAATTATCCCGAGAAAATCGCGGCCATTGTGGGCGGCGTAGCAGAGGGCTGCGTTCAGTCCGGCGCAGCGCTCATCGGCGGTGAAACTGCCGAGCATCCCGGCTTGATGCCGCTTGAAGACTATGACCTTGCAGGCTTTGCAGTTGGTGTTGTGGACAAGAAGAAAATTATCGACAACACCCGTATGGCAGCAGGGGATGTGGTGATTGCGCTGGCATCTACCGGTATCCATTCTAACGGTTTCTCTCTGTGCCGTAAGGTGTTTGATATTGATAACAACCCGGCAGAGCTGTATGTTGCCCGTGAGGAGTTGGACGGTAAGAGTGTTGCAGAAGCGTTGCTCGTACCTACACGTATCTACGTAAAGTCCATCCTTGCTCTGTTGGAGCAGGTGGATGTAAAGGGTATCTCCCACATCACCGGCGGCGGCTTTTATGAGAATATTCCCCGTTCCATCCCCGATGGCTTGGGTGCAGTAATCGAAAAGAATGCTGTTAAGGTGCTGCCTATTTTCGATATGATTGCCAAGACCGGCAATATCCCTGAGCGTGATATGTTCAACACCTACAATATGGGTGTGGGTATGAGCGTCGTGGTAAAGCCTGAGGAAGTAGAGAAGGCATTGGAAATCCTTACCGCCCACGGGGAAAATGCCTATGTGATCGGTAAGATTGTAGCCTCTGACGAGAAGATTACCATTGTGTGAGGTAGGAAATGGTGAAAGCGAGAATTGCTGTGCTGGTGTCCGGCGGCGGCACGAACCTGCAGGCGCTGATTGACGCGCAAGGCAGCGGAATTATTCACAGCGGAGAAATCTGCCTTGTGATTTCCAATAATCGGGATGCCTATGCTTTGCAGCGCGCGGCAAATGCGGGAATAGCCACCGAGGTTGTCCTGAAAAAGGAACTGGGCAGCCAAGCCGCATTTGAAGAGAAAATCAAAGAATTGCTCACCGAAAATAGGATTGACATCATTGTTCTTGCGGGCTTTATGTCCATTTTAAGTGAGGCGTTCACCTCCTGCTATCCCAAGCGGATTCTCAATGTCCACCCGTCGCTGATTCCGTCTTTTTGCGGTGAGGGCTTTTATGGTCTCCGGGTTCACGAGGCAGCGCTTAATTATGGCGTGAAGGTCACCGGCGCAACCGTTCACTTTGTTAACGAGATTCCCGACGGCGGTGAGATCATTCTCCAAAAGGCTGTGGAAATTCAGCCGGAGGACACACCTGAAACCCTGCAAAAACGGGTGATGGAACAAGCAGAATGGAAGATTTTACCTGCCGCAGTTGAGCAGGTTTGCAGTATGCTGTGAGAAAGGAATTTGCAATATGAATGTTTATGAAGTTGGCTCTCTTGCTGAGAAGCTGTCTACCAATGTGTATCCCGGCCGTGGCATTGTGTTAGGTGTAACTCCCGACGGCACTAAGTCTGTTGCTGCTTATTTCATTATGGGCCGCAGCGTCAATAGTCGCAACCGTGTGTTTGTACAGGAGCCGGACGGTATCCGCACCGAAGCTCATGATCCCAGCCTGATGAAAGACCCTCATCTGATTATTTACCATCCTGTCCGTGAAGCAGGCTGTGGTTTGATTGTTACCAACGGTGACCAGACCGATACCATTTGGGAATACCTTGCCAAGGGCGAAAGCTGGGAAGCTGCTCTGCGTACCCGTTGTTTCGAAGATGACGGCCCTAACTGGACACCTCGTATTTCCGGCTTGCTGGCAGGTGACGGAAGCTACAAGATGTCCATTTTGAAGTCTGCTGATGCAGAGGGCACAGCCTGCGCAAGATTTTTCTATGAGTATCCTGCAATCGCCGGACTGGGTCACTTTATCCACACCTATGTGTGCGATGGTAACCCCGTAATCCCCACATTCCAAGGGGAGCCGGAGCGTGTGGCTATGGATAACGATATGGATGCCTTTGCGGAAATGCTGTGGAACAACTTGAATGAAGACAATAAAATCTCCCTGTTCGTCCGTTACACTGATTTGAAGACCGGCAGCTACGAGCAGAAGATTTACAACAAACATAACTAAGGAGTAGGGAAGATGAAAGAGTTTGAACTGAAATACGGCTGTAACCCCAATCAAAAGCCTGCAAAGATTTATATGCACGACGGCACCGACCTGCCCATCCAGATTCTCAACGGCCGCCCCGGCTTTATTAATTTCCTGGATGCCTTCAACTCTTGGCAGCTGGTGAAGGAGCTGAAGGAAGCTACCGGTATGTGCGCTGTTACCTCTTTTAAGCACGTTTCTCCTACTTCTGCCGCTGTTGGCAAGAAGCTGCCTATAGAGCTGAAAAAGGCTTGCTTTGTGGAAGATATCGAAGGCTTGGATGAGAATCCTTTGGCTTGCGCATATGCCCGTGCCCGTGGTGCAGACCGTCTGTGCTCCTTTGGCGACTGGGTGGCACTGAGTGACACCTGCGACGCGCTGACAGCCAAGCTCATTGCCCGCGAGGTATCCGACGGCGTGATTGCTCCCGGCTACACCGATGAGGCGCTGGAGATTCTGAAGACCAAACGTGGCGGCAACTATAACGTAGTTGCTATTGACCCCAACTTCGTTCCTGCTGAACAGGAAACCAAGCAGGTGTTCGGTATTACTTTCCAGCAGGGCCGCAACAACTTCAAAATTGACAATGCACTTTTGGAGAACATTGTTACTGATAATAAGAACTTTACCGAGGACGCAAAGACTGACTTGATCATCTCCCTGATTACCCTGAAGTACACACAGTCTAATTCCGTCTGCTTTGCTTATGACGGACAGGCTATCGGTGTTGGTGCCGGTCAGCAGTCCCGTGTGCACTGCGTAAGACTTGCAGGCGGTAAGGCTGACACTTGGTTCCTCCGCCAGCACCCCAAGACCTTGAATCTTCCTTTCCGCGAGGACTTGGGCCGTCCCGGCCGTGACAATGCCATCGACGGCTATATCAACGGCAACGAGGAGGATGTCTGCGCTGAGGGTATCTGGCAGAACTACTTTACCACCCGTCCCGAGCCTCTGACCGAGGCTGAAAAGCGTGCATTCTTGGATGCGCAGACCGGTGTTGCGCTGGGTTCTGACGCTTTCTTCCCGTTCCCGGACAGTATTAAGCGTGCTAAAGCCTCCGGTGTTTCCTACGTCGCTGAGCCCGGCGGCTCTATCCGTGATGACCTTGTGATTGCTGAGTGCAATAAGAATAATATGGTTATGGCATTCACCGGAATGCGTCTGTTCCACCACTAAAATACCTTTGCCACACCGTCTTTTGCGGTGTGGCAATCGGTCTGTTTTACGAATCTGACATTTTGGAGAGTATCTATGAAAATATTGGTTGTTGGCGGTGGCGGAAGAGAACATGCCATCATTAAAAAACTGAAAGAGAATAAGACAGTTACAGAAATTTTTGCAACCCCCGGCAATGGCGGTATTGCCAAGGATGCTACCTGTGTAGACATCGGCGCAAAGGAGATTGATAAAATTGTTGCCTTTGCAGTTGAGAATGCCATTGACTATGCGGTGGTTGCTCCCGATGACCCTCTGGTGCTGGGTTGCGTAGACGCATTGGAGGAGAAGGGGATTCCTTGCTTTGGACCTCGCGCCAATGCTGCCATTATTGAAGGCAGTAAGGTTTTTTCCAAAAACCTGATGAAAAAATATAATATTCCCACTGCAGCGTATGAAGTGTTCACCGATATGGATGCGGCAATTTCCTATTTGGAAACTGCTCCAATTCCTACGGTCATCAAGGCTGACGGACTTGCATTGGGCAAGGGCGTTATTATTGCGGAAACCCGTGAGGATGCCAAGGCTGCTGTGAAATCTATGATGTCCGATAAGGTCTTCGGCAAAAGCGGTGACCAGATTGTCATTGAGGAATTCCTCACCGGTCCTGAGGTGTCTGTGCTTGCCTTTACCGACGGCAAGACAGTGAAGCCTATGATTTCCTCTATGGACCATAAGCGGGCAGGGGATAACGATACAGGCCTCAACACCGGCGGCATGGGCACGGTTGCTCCCAACCCCTACTACACTGCCGATATTGCTAAGGTGTGTATGGAAACCATTTTCCTGCCTACCATCGCCGCAATGAATGCCGAGGGCCGTACCTTTAAGGGCTGCTTGTACTTTGGCTTGATGCTCACCCCCAACGGCCCTAAGGTTATTGAGTACAACTGCCGTTTCGGCGACCCGGAGACGCAGGTGGTGCTGCCGCTGCTGGAAAGTGATCTGCTCACCGTTATGCAGGCAACCACCAACGGCACCTTGGCAGAAACCGAGGTTAAATTTGCCGACAAGAACGCCTGCTGCGTGATTATGGCGTCCAAGGGTTATCCCACCGCCTACGAAAAGGGCTTTGAGATGACCGTTCCGGAGGCAATTTGGAATAATGTCTATGTGGCAGGCGCTGCATTAAAGGACGGAAAGCTTCTGACAAACGGCGGCCGTGTCCTTGGCGCAACTGCTGTTGCTGACACCTTAGAGAACGCCATTAACGAGGCTTATAAAATGGTAGAAACCATTCATTTTGACAATGCTTATTATCGTCACGATATTGGCGCGAAGGCTATGAAAGCCGGGAGGAATTAACATTGGTTTATAGAGTATATGTAGAGAAAAAAGAAGCGCTTGCAAACGAAGCAAAGGCTCTTTTGAACGATGCCCGCAACCTGCTGGGGATTAAGGCGCTGGAGAATGTTCGCCTGCTGAACCGCTATGATGCAGAAAATATTACAAAAGAGCTGTTCGATTATGCAATCGATACCGTGTTTTCTGAGCCCCAGCTGGACATTGCCACAGCTGAATATGAGTTAGCAGGCGCTACGGTGTTTGCCGTTGAGCCGCTGCCCGGTCAGTTTGACCAGCGAGCCGACTCCGCTGCTCAGTGTATTCAGATTATTTCTCAAGGTGAGCGTCCGCTGATTCGCTCCGCTAAGGTGTACGGTCTGTACGGCAAGCTGACAGAGGAAGAAATCACCGCGATTAAAAAACACGTGATTAACCCTGTGGAATGCCGTGAAGCAGAGCTGACCCTGCCCGAAACGTTGAAAGCAGATTACGCTATCCCGCAGTCCGTTGCTACCGTTGACGGCTTCATCGGATTAGACGAAAAGGGCCTTTCTGATTTGCTGGACAAGCTGGGTCTTGCGATGGATCTGGACGATTTGAAGTTCCTGCAGAACTACTTCCGTGACGAAGAAAAGCGCGACCCTACGATTACCGAAATCCGTGTTGTGGATACCTACTGGTCTGACCACTGCCGTCACACTACCTTCTCCACCATCATTGACGATGTAAAAATTTCCGATCCCGCAGTGGCTGCTGCCTACAAGCGTTATTTGGATGCCCGTGTGGAAGTCTATGGAGAAGAGAAGGCTGCAAAGCGTCCTCAGACACTGATGGATATTGCCACTATCGGCGCAAAGACTTTGAAGAAGCGTGGATTGCTGCCCGAGCTGGACGAGAGCGAGGAAATCAACGCCTGCTCTATCCACGTTACTGCAAAGGTAAATGGCGAAGATCAGGACTGGCTGCTGATGTTCAAGAACGAGACCCACAACCATCCCACCGAGATTGAGCCTTTTGGCGGCGCAGCCACCTGTATCGGCGGCTGTATCCGTGACCCTTTGTCCGGCCGTGCATACGTCCATCAAGCAATGCGTGTTACCGGCGCAGCTGATCCCCGCAAGCCTCTGAATGAGACCATTCCCGGCAAGCTGCCCCAGCGTAAGCTGTGTCAGACTGCCGCAGCCGGCTATTCCTCATACGGCAACCAAATCGGTCTTGCTACCGGTCACGTTGCAGAAATCTATCACGATGGCTACGCCGCAAAGCGCTTGGAGTGTGGCGCAGTTGTTGGCGCAGCGCCTGCCTACAACGTACGCCGTGAGCGTCCCGCAGCCGGCGATGTGGTTGTGCTGCTGGGTGGCCGTACCGGCCGTGACGGTATCGGCGGCGCTACCGGTTCTTCCAAGAGTCACAATATGAAATCCCTGACCACAATGGCTTCCGAAGTCCAAAAGGGTAATGCTCCCGAGGAACGGAAGATTCAGCGCTTGTTCCGGGATAGCGCTGTTACCCGTTTGATTAAGCGCTGCAACGACTTTGGCGCAGGCGGTGTGTCTGTTGCTATCGGTGAGTTGGCTGCCGGTCTGCAGATTGACTTGGATGCTGTTCGCAAGAAGTATGATGGCTTGGACGGTACCGAAATCGCTATCTCCGAATCTCAGGAGCGTATGGCAGTTGTGGTTGCAGCTGAGGATGCGGATACCTTTATCGCAGCAGCCCAGAAAGAAAATCTGGAAGCTTATCGTGTGGCTGTGGTCACCGAAGAAGAAAGAATGGTGATGGTCTGGAAGGGTCAGACAGTTGCAAATCTGTCCCGCGCATTTTTGGACACCAACGGCGCCAGCAAGCATACCAAGGTTGACGTTACCGAAAAGGACCTGTCCGTGCTGAGCAACGCCCTGTACGGCAGCCTGCGTGAGATGGCAGGGGATTTGAAGACTGCCAGCCGCAGAGGCCTTGTGGAGCGTTTTGACGGTAGTATCGGCGCAGGCTCTGTGCTGATGCCCTTTGGCGGCAAAACACAGACCACTCCCGCCCAAGCAATGGCAGCTGTGCTGCCCGTCCTGCCCGGTCAGGAAACCAGTCAGGGCAGTGTAATGGCTTGGGGTCTAGATCCCGATATGATGAGCGTGGATCCTTACACCGGCTCCCGCGCCGCCATCTATACTTCTATGGCAAAGCTGGTTGCAGCCGGCGCTGACTATAAGAAAGCTTACCTGACCCTACAGGAGTTCTTTGAAAAGCTGAAAGCTGAGCCTGCCCGCTGGGGCAAGCCCTTTGCAGCGCTCCTTGGCGCACTGGATGCCCAGCTGGAGCTGGGTGCTGCTGCCATCGGCGGTAAGGATTCTATGTCCGGTTCCTTTATGGATATGGACGTGCCGCCCACGCTGATTTCTTTTGCAATCGCTCCCATTGATAAGGAGCAGGTGCTCACTCCCGAATTTAAGACCGCCGGCAATCCGGTTTACCTCTTCGGACCTACCGATGAGACCGCTGAGAGCCAAAAGCAGGCTTGGGAATACTTCCACCAGCTGCACCTTGCCGGTAAAGTCAACGCCGGCTGGGCGGTGGAGAATGGCTTGGGCGAAGCGGTGATGAAGATGTCCTTCGGTAACCGCATCGGTTTTGCCTCCTGCGGCGCTGTGGGCGAGGAATGGCACAAGAACCTCTACGGCTTTATTGTGGCTGAGCTGACCGAAGATGTTGACCTGCCCGGCGTGCTGAAGATTGGCGAAACCACTGCCGAAGCAGCAATTGTTTTGGACGGTGACAGCGCATCTATCGACGAGCTGCTTGCCATCAATGAAGGCATTTTGGAGGATGTATATACCACTGTTGTTCCTGAGGATAAGGGTCAGATTCCTGCCTTTAACTACACCGGCACGGTTGCGAAGGCACCTGCTGTAAAGTGTGCAAAGCCCAAGGTGCTGATCCCTGTATTCCCCGGTACCAACTGTGAGTTTGACTCCGCCCGTGCGGTTATTGCAGCAGGCGCTGACGCAGAAATCGCCGTAATTCGCAACCTGACCGCTGATGATGTTGCCAAGAGCGTGGAAAGCGTAGCTGCGAAGATTGCAGACAGCCAGATGATTTTCATTCCCGGCGGTTTCTCCGGCGGTGACGAGCCGGACGGCTCTGCCAAGTTCATTACCGCCTTCTTCCGCAACCCTGCCATCAAGGAGCAGGTGACAAAGCTGCTGGAAGAGCGGGACGGCTTGATGTGCGGCATCTGTAACGGCTTCCAAGCGCTGATTAAGCTGGGCTTGGTGCCTTACGGCAAGATTATTGATACCGACGAGAATTGCCCCACCTTGACCTTCAATACCATTTCCCGTCACCAGTCCAAAATTGTCCGTACCCGTATCGCATCCAACAAGTCGCCTTGGCTGAGGCTGATGAATGTGGGTGACGTTGTGAATGTTCCCATTTCCCACGGCGAGGGTCGCTTCTATGCATCTGAGGAATTGGCAATGAAATTGGCTGAAAACGGTCAGATTGCCACCCAGTATGTGGACTTGGACGGCAATCCCACTATGGATACCGCTTTCAACCCCAACGGCTCTCTGTTTGCTATCGAGGGTATTACCTCTCCCGACGGCAGAGTCATCGGTAAGATGGGTCACAGCGAGCGTATCGGCGCAGGCCTTTACAAGAACGTACCTGGTAACTACGATATCCGTATGTTTGAAGCCGCAGTTAAATATTTTAAGGGCTAATCGGCTTAATAAAACCCGGAAGGCAAATGCCTTCCGGGTTTTTACGATAAAAATTTTGTGAAATAGAAATAAAAACGTCCTTCTCAAATGTCTAATGGGTACAAGGAGGTGAAGTGGCTGTGAATAACGATGAATTTGCACTGCGGATTGGCACTGTGCGTACGAAGCTTTATAAGACTGCACTGACCTATTTGGAAAGTGAAGCTTTGGCAATAGATGCTGTGGATGAGGCTGTATATAAAGCGCTGTGCGGCAAATGGAGACTCCGTCAGCCGGAGTACTTTGACACTTGGATTACCCGTATTCTGATTAACGAATGCTACAATGAACTACGCCGGCAAAAGCGGTATCAACCTCTGGAAGCACTGCCCGATACGGCAGTGGAGGAATTTGATTCATTGCCATTGAGGGAGGCACTTCAGAAGCTTCCCCAAGACCTGAAAGATGTGATTATTTTGCGATTCTTTGGTGGATACACCGTGGCCGAAACTGCCCAAGCGTTACGCATACCCCCGGGAACAGTTGCCACACGTCAGAGAAAGGCGCTACAGCTGCTTCGCCTTGAACTGGAAGAGGAGGTGCTTTTATGAATCGAAAAAACGAGTTTGACGCTATGAAGGCGGCGTTTAATCAGCCATTTCCCGAACTGGAGGATGTTTTGCAGCGCGCTTACAGGAGAAAAAGAAAGAGAACCGCAAAAAATATTCTCTGCCCACTGGGAGGACTGGCTGCCTGTTTTGTCACTTTTGTTTTGCTGGTTAATATGTCTGTGACGGTGGCCAATGCCTGTGCGCAATTTCCTGTCCTGCGTCAGTTAGCCAAAGCGGTAACCTTCTCCCGCTCGCTATCCAGTGCGGTGGAAAACAATTATGTGCAGAAGATAAATCAAAAGAAAACGCAAAATGATATAACAGCCCAGATCGAATATCTGATAGTAGATCAAAAGCAGGTAAATATTTTCTACCGCTTAACATCTGAAAAATATACCGGGGAATATGAAAATCTTGCGGCTAATCCTGTTATCACCTGTGATGATGAAAATACGTCTTTTTACGTATATAATCACAGTTTTGGTGAAGAAAATGGGGAATTACTGTCTGCGACGGTTGACTTTACCCAAGGAAATGTACCTGATAAATTACAATGCACGCTGAAAGTGTTTTTCCAGAATTGGCATTTATTCAATGCTTCAATAGAAAGCGGTCCTGAATATTTGGCAGAAATAGAATTTGATTTGGAGTTTGACCCGCAGTTTACAGCCGCCGGAAAGGTGTTTCCAGTGAATGAGACGGTGATTCTGGACGGGCAAGAGATTTCTGTAAAAAATATTGAGGTATATCCCACCCATCTGAGAGTTGAAATTACGGAATCGGAGGATAACACTGCTTGGCTGAAAAGCTTGGACTTCTATATTGAAACCGAACAAGGTACGAAGTTTGTACCTGTTTCCAGTGGTGTTACCGCTACCGGTTCTGCGGATTCTCCTTCTATGGTTTCCTACCGGGCAGACAGCACCTATTTCTATGAGGCTGAGCATCTGAAGCTTGTTATAACCGGAGCAAAATGGCTGGAAAAGGATATGGAATCAACATATTTGAATTTGGTTACGAAAGAACACGGTGAGCTTCCGGATGGAGTATCCTTTGATTCCGTTCAGAAGCAGGGAGATAACTGGTCGGTTACAGTTCGCAGTACTCCCGATGAAAACGGTGAAATACCCATACCATTTAGTGATGTATATCTAGACTCGGCAGGAAACAGATACAGCACTGGGAATTTGCGTGTTTCAGTCGGTAAGCTGAACAAAAATGACACTATACAATACTACTATACGTTTCTTTCACTGAAAAACTATCCCTATGATGAAGTTTGGCTCACACCGCAGCATTCCCATATTTGGACGGCAGAGCAACCAATAGAAATTACAGTACAATAAATTGAAAAAACCCCCTGTGTGTATACACAGGGGGTTTCTTTATAACTTTGCACCGTTTTCAACGAGGGTAGCTTTCAGCTTTTGAATATCAACGTGCTTGGTGTCGGTGTTTGTCTTCTTTGCAATGGCGGCGGCAGTGCCTGCAGCCTGACCGATGCAGGCGCAAATGGGCATAATTCTTATGGATGCCTGCGCTTCGTGGGTTACGGAGATACATCTGCCTGCAACAAGCATATTGTCATATTCCTTCGGCAGAAGACTGCGGTAAGGAATGTTATAATAAGCGCCGGCAGGGAAGTAGTAGTGAGAGGTTCCGGAGCCTGTGGGGCTGTGGATATCCAAATCGTAGTTTCCGAGGGCAATGGAATCCTCAAAGCGGCAGCAGGAACACAAATCCTCAGCAGTAAGAATGTACTCGCCCTTTAATTTCCGGCTTTCTCTAACGCCAATTTGATTTGAAAGGGTGACAATTGTGCTGTGTGCAAAGGCGGTTGAATTGGTTTTCAGGAATTGCTCCATTTCATATACCTGCCGTCTTGCCAGCATTTCGGCGCGGCTGATCTCCAACGCATCGGTGGGATTATGCTTGATAACACGTGTGGTGTTGAAGTGAAGCACATCTTCACCTACACCGTAAAACAGAAGAATGTCCTCACGGGGGTTTTTGATCTCGCCTTTGGACTGCAGCTGCTTGTATTTGGCTTGAAGCTCGGGAAGTTCTTTCTTGAACTGTTCCACATCAACGCCGCACATACGGAAGCAAGTTGTCATGGGCTGACAGTATCCGTCACTGTCTCTGCCCAACTGGTAATCACAGCCGGCAAGAGAGAACAGGTTGCCGTCACCTGTGGCATCAATGAAGAAATCCGCCTGCAGCGTGACGGTTTCGCCAATGGTTGTAGCAGTGATTTCGGTAATTTTCTTGCCCGTTTTGGTAACGGAAAAGACCTTTGTATGGAACAGGACATCCACGCCTGCCTCGCACAGCATATCGTCTAAAATGAACTTATAATACTCCGGGCCGCTGAAGCGGATGCCTACATCAGTGCCGCAGTATTCCTTTTGCCTATTGAGAAGCTCCCGATAAATGCCCTCAGACAGCTGTTTTGTTTCGCCGGTCTCCGGGTCCTTGGTGCGATTGGGCATAAAGGGATATACAAGGCAATTCGTCATAGCGCCACCCAGCGCGCCGGACTGCTCAATCAGCAAAACCGAAACACCCAGCCTTGCAGCACAGGTTGCAGCAGCAACGCCGGAAAAACCGCCGCCAACCACAATCAAATCATATTTCTTCATAGGAAAACCTCCTTTGCTTTCTATTCTTCATTATAGGCACACCCACCATAAAAATCTTGTATTTTTTTCACCGGATATTGAACAGATTATACATTAGTGCTATAATAATGAAAAAACTATTCTATTTCCGGAGGGGTTATGGACTGCGCTTCTCTTTGTGATCTAATAAAATGTATCGAGTATGGCAATAAACTGCATATTGGTGTGATTATGCTGAGCAATCAAATGAATGAAAAAATGCTGTTGCCACTGGAGATGAAAATACACGCCTCAGCCATTTGCTCAGAAATTAAAGAAATGAACGGCGGCTACCAAACCTGCTATGCCTGCCGTAATGCAGCAATTGAAAAAGTGCTGGCAACCAAAAGCAGTAGTTACGGTCTTTGTATCCACGGTGTGTATGAATATATGCAGCCGGTTCTTTTTCGTGACGAGGTGATTGCGATCATTTTTGTGGGGAATATTCTCACAGACCGAGGCCGTGAGCGCTTGATGAACATCAGTGAGGCTCTGCCGCTGGATACGATGGAGATAAATTGCGATTTGCAAAAATGCGTTGAGATTTCCAATCTGATTGAAGGGTATATACAGATACTGCTTGAAAAATACGGCAGCAATCTGAAAAATCCTGTAATTGACCATATCAAGTCCTATATCGCGGAGAATATGGAAAATGATATTTCTGTCGTTGAACTCTCCCAACGCTTCGGCTACAACGAAGCGTACTTAGGAAGACTTTTTAAGACAGAAACCGGCTATGCAATCAGGGAATATGTCAATAGGGAGAGGATCAAAAAAGCAAAATCACGCCTTCTGACCGGAGAAAGCGTGATTGAGATTGCTCAAAGCGTTGGCTTTAATAATGTTACATACTTTAATAAGATTTTTAAGCAGCAGGTGGGTACAACGCCCACACAGTACCGAAAGGCACATAACGCCACAAAGCAAGAAACGTGGTAAGCTTTTTACTGTTTAAGCAGCGCCATTGCTTTTCTGGCTACAATGATTTCTTCGTTGGTGTCCACAACAAAGATCCGCACCTTGCTGCCTGCGGCAGAAATGTCATCCCCACCGTCGGGGGTGGCATTTTTTGCGTCATCCAGCGAAACACCAAGGAATTCCAAGCCTTCAAGGCTCATTGCACGAACAGTGTCGCTCTTTCTGCCGATGCCGCCGCCAAACACAATGGCATCTAAGCCGCCCATAGCCGCGGCATAAGCGCCAATATACTTTTTGATGCCATAGGCGTATGCTTTGATGGCGTTCTGACAGTCCACGTTGCCGTTTTTGGCAGCTTCCTGAATATCCCGCAGGTCATTGGAGACACCGCCGGACATACCAAGCAAACCACTCTTGGTTTGCAGCATTGACTTAATTTCCCTTAGTTCCATACCGCATTCTTCTGCCAAATGGAAGATAATATAGGGGTCCATATCTCCAATACGGTTGTTCTGCAGAACGCCGCATTGTAAGCCCATACCCATTGTGGTGTCAATGCTGACGCCATTCTTTACAGCGCACAGGCTGCCGCTGCCACCTAAGTGACAGCAAACCAGCTTCAAATCATCCCGACCCATTTTTTCAGCAGTCCAAGTAGACAGATATTCCAGTGAAGCGCCGTGGAAGCCGTAGCGGCGGATTGCGTGCTTCTTGCTCAGCTCCAGCGGAATGGGATAGAGGTAGGCTTCCGGGGGCATATTGGCGTGGAAGGCGGTTTCAAAGGAGCCGATCATAGGGGTGTCCGGCATCAGATTCTTAAACTGCCGAATAGCGGCAATATACGGGGGATTGTGAGCCGGCGCAACGGAGTTGAAATCTGCCATTGCCCGGAGCACTTCTTCCGTCAGATATTGCACGCCGGTTACACCCTTTGCGTGGACAACCTTAAAGCCTACGCAAGAAATCTCGGAAAGAGATTCAATGCAGCCGCACAGCAGCTGTTCCAGCATAGCGCAGATTGCTTCCCGGTGGGTGGGAAAGACCGCCTCTTGATTCACCGCGTCGCCTGTCAAGTTGTTTTTATGATAGAATAAGGATTTTTCTGCGCCTACTCGCTCAGCGCCGCCGGCGCACAGCACCTTTTCGCCCGCATCCATATCAAAAAGCTGATATTTTAGTGATGTGCTGCCTACATTGCAGATTAAAATATTCATAGCTTACAAACTTCCTTTACATATAGTGTGTCATTGTCTACTGAAAACCGGATATCAAATCCCGCAAAGGAAAGACCGTATATTCTGTCAGACTGTTCTTGATAGGAGGGTCTTGGATCGTGGGACAAAAGCTCCAATGCCGCTTCCTGCTTCTCCTTAGGAAGAATTTCAAGAAGCTCCTGCGGGAAGTCTACCTGCAGCAGATATTCCTTTGCAGTGGATGTGAAGCCGCCCAAAGCATCCGGATGACAATCTCCATACGGGATATAGGGTTTTATATCAAATATAGGTGTTCCGTCCATTAAATCTGCGCCGGCAACGTGAATCACAGTTCCGTTTTCGGCGGTCTGCTCGATTCCGATAACCTTCACACAGGAAAGTCCCAAAGCGTTTGGACGGAAAGGGGAGCGGGTGGCAAACACACCCATACGGGTATTCCCTCCCAAACGGGGCGGACGGACTGTGGGTGTCCACTCCTTACGCACAGCCTCGGAAAATTGCCAAATCAGCCAAATGTGGGAGAAATCCTCCAAGCCCCGCAGGGCGTCGGGGTTACGATATTCCGGCTCAAACACAATGGTGGAACGCAGACTATTCACAAGCCCACTCTGACGGGGGATTCCAAACTTTGTGGGGAAATCGCTGCGCATAACCGCAATGGGGCGAATGATTGCTTCCATATCAGCAACGCACCTTTCTCAAACAGAAGGATATAACAAAAATACCGGCCAAGACCAAGGAAATTGCCGCACCGGCAGAAGTGCCGAGGTAATAGGAAATCACAAGACCGGCGATACCGGAAATTAGCGCAAACAAGACGGAAAAACCGTGATACTGCCGCAGATTTTTCGCCACATTCCGGGCAGCTGCTGCAGGCAACACCAGCAGAGAATTGAGAATCAGCAGTCCTACCCAAGAAATTGCCAGTGTCACAATAACCGCGATTGCGGTGGTGAACAATGTTTGCGATACGTTGGGGGAGAAGCCTCTGGAGGAGGCAAGTGCCGGATGGACTGCGGATAGTGTTAGACGGTTGCTGAAAAACACCCAAAATACAAGCACAGCCAGCAAAACCAAAGCTAATGAACCAATCTCAGTCGGTGTCACGGACAAAATGTCGCCGATCAAATACCGGTTGTATTTGGTGAAGCTGCCGCCGCCCAGTGTGGCAATAAATATACCCAATGCAACAGCGGTGCTGGAAAATACGCCGATCAGTGTGTCGGCAGTTTGGTGACTGCGACTGCGCACATAGGAAAAAAGCAGTGCAAATGCCACCGCAAATAACACAGCTACCCAAGTAGGGTTGCCGATTCCGCAGATGCAGCCGATGGCAATGCCGGTGAAAGCCGAGTGACCCAGTGCGTCAGAGAAGAAACTCATACGTCCTGTGACGACCATCGTGGAGGCAAGCCCAAACAGAGGCGCCATCAAAAGAACTGCCAGTAATGCGTTACACATAAAGTCCCACTGAAGCATTTCAGTCGGGAGAATGTGGCAGATTTTATACCATAATTCCATTACAGGGAGCCTCCTTTCCGGTGAAAGACACGGCGGAAAGCCTCAGAGTTCAGCACCTCAAAGGGCGTTCCTTGGCAAACGGGACGACCGTCCAACAGAAGCACCTGATCTGCATAGCGGCTGAGCATAGTAAAATCGTGGGTGATCATCAAAATCGAAAGGTCATAGGTTTGACGAATTTCATCCAGCATTTCCATCAGGGTTTCCATACCCTCCACGTCAACACCGGACAGTGGCTCGTCTAAAATAAGAAGATTGGGCAGGGGCTCTAAAGCCAGCGCCAGCAGCACCCGCTGTAATTCACCGCCGGATAAGGTGCCGATTCGCTTGTCAATCAAGCCTTCGCTTCGTACCCGTTCAAGGCACATCGTAATCTTTTCCCGCATCGCCTTGGTGTGTCCTAAAAAGGCAGGCCGCTTACTCATACAGCAGGCAAAAAGGTCTGCAACACTGACGCAGTCACCGGCATCAAAGGCGGGGCTTTGGGGAACGTATCCAATTTTTAATTTGCGATTCCGCTGTCCCGGCACGGAAAAGGAAATTACACCCTCGTAGGGCAGCTGACCGAGAATTGCTTTGACAAGCGTGCTTTTTCCCGCGCCGTTAGGTCCGATGAGGGCGACCATTTCTCCGCAGTGCACGTGGAGATTTACATCCTCCACAATCACATCGTTTCCGATTTTAACGGACAGATTTTGCATTCGCAGGCAACAGGAATGCCCACAGGAACCCCCGTGTGTCATCATATTCATCCCAATGCCTCCTTAATAGTGTCAATATTGTGATACATTGCCGAAAAATAACTGTCGCCGGACATTGCCATATCCAAGGTGTAGATTTTCACACTGGTTTCCGTGGAAACGATTTGCGCAGCAGAGGTGCTTCCGTTTACCTCTGTGAAGATTGCAGGAAGCTTCCTGCTGTTTACAATATCAATTAGTTCCGTCAGTTCCTTTGCTGACGCTTCACTTCCGGATTCCTCCTCCACAGCCTTCAGAATGTGCAGGCCGTAGCTTTCTGCAAAGTATGCAAATCCGTCGTGAAAGGTGATAAGCTCTTTGCACTTCAAATCCTTTAGGGCATTATCTCCATAGGCTTGCAAATCGTCTAACTGCGACAGCAGGTTGGCAAGATTTGTTTTGAATTGTGTGCTGTGAGCCGGGTATATTGCAGAAAGCTCTGCGCAAATTGTTGTGCACATCTGTTTTGCGTTTTCGGGAGACAGCCAAATGTGGGGATCGGCCTCGTGGCTGTGCCCCTCGTGGTTATGGCCGTCAGAAAGCGTAACCTTTTCAGATGCATCAATTACACAGTCTGCCTTGCTGATGACATCTGTAAGAAAATCTTCCAGTCCTGCGCCGCTTAGCACCACCACTTGCGCATCTTCAATTGCGCGCAATTGGGAAACCTGTAGGGAATAATCGTGCAGGCAGGATACATTTTCACTCACCAATCGGGAAACAGCGATATCCGTTCCCTCGCATAAGGCGGCGGTAAATTCATATACCGGCAGTGTGGTAGCAACAATTTGGGGAACATCCTGTTGCTTGCAACCTACAAGAAGGGCGATAATTATCAAGAAAAGGAGGTTTAATTTTTTCATATTGAATACCCGGCTTTTGTTTATAAATCTACTATTTATCATACCACATCTGTCAAGAAAAATGGAGATTGCAAACGCAATCTCCATAGGCAAGGTTATTGATGATTTTCAAGCCACTGTTTTACTTTGTCTTTGGACAGGCGCTGGATATCCTCACTGGGATAGGGTGAGTTCTCTCCGCCCCGAACAAAAACAAAGTAGAATTCGTCCGGGGTTTGAAAAAGCAGCTCCTCATACCCTTCTGGGTCGCCGTAGCAGCCGTATGTGTATTTCTTTATTAAAGTAGCATTTTCTGTGTCGTATTCTTTGCGCCCAATGATTTTTTTCATTTGTGAACCTCCTTTTTTACCTTTAAGCTCATTGTACACGGCAAATCGGCAAAAACAAGGGAAAAAAGTCAAAAGCCAACAATTGAAATTACTGGACGGCTGTTTTGCAATATGGTATCATAAAAATGAGGTGATACGATGCAGGATTTACCGATGTTTACAACTGAACACGGCGTTGCCAGCCTTGTGTTAAGAGAGATTCCATATAAGGCAACGGCCTACATTACGATTCAAGATACACAGCAGCCGCAGGAATTGCTAAAAGATTGCATCGAGTTCTGTAAAGCTGTTGGTGCAGAGAAGATATACGCCAAGGGTCACGAATTTTTGAAGGAGTACAATTTGCATACTGCCATTGTACAAATGCGATGCCCTAAGGCAAATTTGCCGAAGACGGATTGCATAGCAGAACCTGTTACAGATGAAACGATCGAAAAATGGCGCACAATCTATAATGAAAAAATGCAGCCTATCCCCAACGCATCTACTATGACCCGTGTTGACGGTGAAAAGCTTGTAAAAAGGGGAGTAGGGTATTTTATCTACCGAAACGATTCCCTGCTGGGAATTGGTATTGCCCACGATGACACAATCGAAGCAATTGCTGCGGTAAAGCAGGGGGCAGGTGCAGATGTAATGCTGACCTTGTGCGACCTGTTGCCATCAAATCAGGTCGTTTTGGAGGTTGCATCAGCCAATTTGCCTGCAAGGAAGCTGTATCAAAAGCTGGGCTTTCTGGAAATTTCCGAGATTTCCCGGTGGTATGATGTGCTGACAAGAAAAAATACTTGACAAGCTATAAAAAATAGTGTATGATGTGTCGGGTGTAAAGGAAAAATAGTTGACAGGAGGGCATATATGGACACGGTTGAAATGCTTCTGCTGTTTGACTACTATGGCGATATGCTCACAGACCGTCAGCGTATGTGCTTAGACCTGCGGTACAACCAAGACCTTTCCTTGGCGGAGATTGCCGAAGAATTGGGCGTCAGCCGTCAGGGTGTTCACGATAACATTATCCGCGCTGAGGCCCACCTGCAGAAGATGGAAGCCAAGACCGGATGTGTCCGCCGATACTTGCAGAGCCGACAGGCAATGCAAACCATATTGACGTCGGTGGAAAAATTGCAAAACCACGCAGACCCGCAGGTACGGGAAACTGCGACAGCGATTGCCAATGCGGCAAAATCCATTGAGGAGTAAGCGATGGCATTTGAAGGATTAACCGAAAAAATTTCCGCTACCTTCAAAAAACTCAGAGGCAAAGGCCGTCTGAAGGAGTCCGATGTCAAAGAGGCGATGCGAGAGATTCGTATGGCGCTGCTGGAGGCGGACGTTAGCTACAAGGTAGTTAAGGATTTTATAAAGTCAGTAACAGAACGGTGCGTAGGCGCCGATGTGCTGGAAGCGCTGAGCCCGGCGCAGATGATTGTAAAGATCGTCAATGAAGAATTGACAAACCTTATGGGCAGTGAAGCCAAGCATATTACGATCAATCCCAACGGTCCCACCGTGGTGATGATGGTTGGCCTGCAGGGCGCCGGTAAGACAACCAACGGTTCCAAGCTTGCCGGTCTTATGAAAAAGCAGGGGAAAAACCCTTTGCTGGTTGCCTGCGATATTTACCGTCCTGCCGCAATTCAGCAGCTGAAGGTTTGCGGTGAGAAGCTGGGCATTCCTGTGTTTGAAGAGGGTCAGGTTGACCCTGTAAAAATTGCAAAAGACGCTGTTCTGTATGCCCGTCAGCACGGCCACGATATGGTATTTTTGGATACCGCCGGCCGACTGCACGTGGATGAAGCCTTGATGGAAGAACTGAAGAACATTAAGTCCACCGTCAAGCCGGATGAAATTATGCTGGTGATTGATGCAATGACCGGTCAGGATGCTGTCAATGCCGCGCAGAGCTTTCACGAGTGGCTGGATATTGACTCGGTTATGCTTTCCAAGCTGGACGGCGATGCCCGTGGCGGCGCGGCGCTGTCTGTAAAGGCGATTACCGGCAAACCCATTAAATTTGCCGGCGTTGGCGAAAAACTGGAGGATATTGAAACCTTCCATCCGGACCGTATGGCGTCCCGTATCTTGGGTATGGGCGATATGCTCTCTCTCATTGAAAAGGCGGAACAGGCTTATGACGCAAAGAAAACCGCTGAACTGGAAGAGCGGTTAAAGTCCAATAAGTTTACCCTTCAGGACTTCTATGACCAAATGGTGCAGATGAAGTCTATGGGCTCTATGCAGGATATTTTGGCCCAGCTTCCCGGCGGTGCCGGCTTGAAAAATGTCCAGTTGGACGAAAAGGCAATGGGCCGCACAGAGGCGATTATCCTCTCTATGACCCCTAAGGAACGGGAAAACCCCAATATCATCGGCGCAAGCAGAAAGAGGAGAATTGCTGCCGGCGCAGGTGTAAAGGTAGAAGATGTCAACCGATTGCTGAAGTCCTTTGACCAAATGAAGGCGATGATTAAGCAATTTTCCGGCCCCGGTATGGGGAAAAAGATGAAGCGTATGGGTAGATTCGGCGGCTTTGGCGGATTTCCCGGCTTTTAATGTTTGTTCGCTGAAAGCAAGTTGCTTTGCGATATAGATTTAGAAATACTTTTGGAGGTGAAAACTCATGGTTAAAATCAGACTGAGAAGAATGGGTGCAAAGAAGGCTCCTTTCTATCGTATCGTTGTTGCTGATGCACGTTCTCCCCGTGACGGCCGTTGCATCGAAGAAATCGGTACCTACAATCCTCTGACCAACCCCGCTACTGTTAATGTAGACGCAGAGAAGGTACAGGCTTGGATTAAGAATGGCGCACAACCCACCGATACCGTACGTGGCCTGCTGAAGAACGCCGGCGTACTGTAATTACCCGTAAGGAGTGTTCCAATGAAAGAGCTTTTGCTGTATATGGCAAAGAATCTGGTGGACGAGCCTGAGGCAGTTACTGTGACCGAGGTTTCTGACGAGGAAGGTAAGGTGCTGGAACTCCGTGTTGCTCCCAGCGACATGGGTAAGGTGATTGGACGCCAGGGTCGGATTGCTAAAGAAATCCGTACCATTGTGAAAACCGTTGCCCAGCGCACCGGCGAAAAAGTCACGGTGGAAATCGTGGATTAACGGCTTATGCGTGACGCTTGGCGCCACGCAT